>NZ_JBVHFT010000003.1:255635-620241 GCF_055562215.1 Kribbella sp. NPDC020701
CGCGGGACTCGGCGACGTCGGGGCTCGCCGCGGGACTCGGCGACGTCGGGGCTCGCCGCGGGACTCGGCGACGTCGGGGCTCGCCGCGGGACTCGGCGACGTCGGGGCTCGCCGCGGGACTCGGTGCTGTCGGGGTCGCCGCTGGGCTCGGTGTTGTGGGGTTAGGTAAAGGTGACAACTAGGACTGCGGCGGCGAGGAGGGTGTCCAGGACGGCGCAGAACTCGGCCATGGAGCGGACGACTACTCGGTTGGCGTGGTGGTGGTAGGTGTCCCAGGCGGCGTGGGCGAGCAGACTTACGGCCACGAGCACTCCGGCCAGGGTCTACTTCGCCTCGACCGCCACCAGCGCAGCCGCGGCCAGCACCACCAAGGCACCCGCCTGCAAGGGCAGCCCCCATGACGGCCGGAGCGCCCCGCACACCGCGAGTACGGCGGCGAGCGTCACCATCACCCAGGTCGCGTTGACCCCGTCGACGTTCGCCCCAACCCCGACCACCACACAGCTGACGGCGAACACCGGCCAGGCAGCGGTACGTCGTTGCAGCGCCGCTGATCCCAGATACACAAAGGCGGAGGCCGTCACGATCGGTGCGACCTCGGCGCCGGTGTCGATGCCGTAGGCCGCGAAGGCGGCCATGGCGACGCCGGCGATCGCGAGCCAGCGCCGCGCGGTCCAGGGTCGTTCGCTGGATTTGACCGGTTCCACTGTGCTCATCCAGCACCTCCCGCGCCGCCGACTGGTGAGCACAGCTGAGCACGCCGGCCTTTCACTTCGCTTTCACCGGCTCATGTGTTCGGGAATCGTGGGCACCGTGGGTAGGTGAAGCGCGAATGGTTCCTGACTGCCGAGGAACGCGGTAACCCCGCGACGGACATCGACGCCGATGGCTCCTGGACCGAGGGCAATCTGGTCCGGCCGTTGGTGCACGGTACGACGTACTTCCGGCGCCTGTACGACGAACTGTGCGCACTGCGATCCGGTGATCGGATCTACTTCACGGACTGGCGCGGTGATCCGGACGAGGCGCTGGTCGGCGACGGTCCGAGCATCGGTACGGTGCTGTGTGATCTCGCCCGCTCCGGTGTGGAGATCCGGGCTCTGCTGTGGCGGTCGCACTCAGATCACCTGAGTTTCAACGCCCAGGAGAACCAGCGCCTCGGCACCGAACTGAACGAGGCGGGTGCGGAGGTGTTGCTCGACCAACGGGTCCGCAGACTGGCCTCGCACCATCAGAAGCTGTTCGTCATCCGGCATCGTGACGATCCGGCCGCCGACGTCGCGTTCGTGGGCGGGATCGATCTGTGCCGCGGCCGGCGCGACGACGCGGCCCATCTGGGCGATCCGCAGCAGGTACCGATGGATCGGCGCTACGGGCCTCGTGCTCCCTGGCACGATCTCACGCTCGAGATCCGCGGCCCGGCAGTGGGAGATCTGCTGCGCTGCTTCGTCGAGCGCTGGAACGATCCACATCCGCTCGACCGGCGGACGCCGTACCGGATGTTGATCCAGCGGCTGGCCCGGATGCCACGGCATCCCTCGAACCTGCCCGAGGCGTTTCCGGATCCCGCTCCGGCCGGTCCGCACGCCGTTCAGGTACTGCGGACTTATGCGCACAAGCACCCGGGATTCCCGTTCGCGCCGCGCGGGGAGCACAGTGTCGCGCGTGGGTACTTGAAGGCGTTCGCTCGGGCTCGATCGCTCATCTACGTGGAGGATCAGTATCTGTGGTCCGCTGCGGTGACGCGGGGTCTCCGCGAGGCGCTGGTGCGATCACCCGAGTTGCGCGTGATCGCCGTCGTACCGCGGTATCCGGATCAGGATGGCCGGGTCAGCGGGCCGCCGGCTCGGTACGCGCAGCTGGAGGCGTTGCGGTTGCTCGAGTCGGATCGCGTGGCGGTCTACGACCTGGAGAACGAGGCCGGCGTACCGATCTATGTCCACGCGAAGGTCTGCATCATCGACGACGAGTGGTTCACCTGCGGCTCGGACAACTTCAACCGCAGGTCCTGGACGAACGACAGTGAGTTGACCTGCGCGGTGGAGTCACCCGAGCTGGCGCGGGCACTGCGGTCGGAGCTGTGGTCGGAGCATCTGGGGATCGACGACCCGGAACTCGACCCGGTCGCCGGTTTCGACCAGTGGCGGGACAGTGCCGATGAACTCGACGACTGGCACGCAACTGGTTGCTCTGGGCCACGACCCGCGGGCCGGATCCGTCCCCACCGTCCCGCCCCCGTCACCGGCGTCCAAGCCATCTGGTCCCGCTGGCTCGCCAACCACGTCTACGACCCCGACGGCCGCCCCCGCTCACTACGACGCCGCAACCGCTTCTAGCCCAAGCAGGCGGCGACTCTAGACCGAGCGGGTGGCTACCAGGTCGCAGAGGGAGTCGAGGGCTTCTCGGGCGGGGCCTTGGGGAAGGGTGGCGAGGAGTTTGCGGGCGTCCGTCGCACGACGGCGTACGTCGTCCTCGGCCTGACGGAACGCCGGGTGGGCGCGGAGCAGGTCAAGGGTCTCGGCCAGGCGAGCGTCGTCGGACAGGTCCGAGTCGAGCAGCTCGAGCAGGCGCGCGTCCGTCGAGTCCGACGGGTCGGCCTGGGCACGGAAGATCAGGACCGGGAGGGTGGGGACACCCTCGCGCAGGTCGGTGCCGGGAGTCTTGCCGGACTGGTCGGACTCCGAGGCTATGTCGAGGATGTCGTCGGCGAGCTGGAAGGCCACACCGATCTCCTCACCGAAGGCCCGCAACGACTCCTGGATCTCCTCGGACGCACCGGCGTACCGGGCACCGAAGAGGGCCGACGTCGCGATCAGCGAGCCGGTCTTGTCGGCGACGACCGACAGGTAATGCTTCAGCGGATCCTGGCCTTCGCCGACACCCAGGGTCTCGCGGATCTGGCCCTCGACCAGGCGGCCGAACGTACGGGCCTGGATCCGGACCGCCTCCGGTCCGAGGTCGGCGACCAGGTCGGAGGCCCGCGCGAACAGCCAGTCGCCGGACAGGATGGCGACCGAGTTGTCCCAGCGGGCGTTCGCGGTGGACGAGCCCCGCCGGAGCGCGGCCTCGTCCATCACGTCGTCGTGGTGCAGGGTCGCGACGTGGGTGAGCTCGACCACGACGGCCGCCTTCACCACGTCCTCAGCCCCGGCGTCCGGCCCGAACTCGGACGCCAGCAGGACCAGCAGCGGCCGGAACCGCTTGCCGCCGGCAACCATGACGTGCTGCGCCGCCGCGGTGACGAACGGCGCCTCCGACTGGGTCGCGTCGCGCAGCGCCTGCTCGACGGTCTCCAGCCCAGCACGAACCCGGGATTCGAGCGCCTCGTCGGCGAACGCGAATCCCAGGCTCTCGGCCGGCAGCGGGGTCGGGCTCAACGGATGAACTCACCTGCGCGGGCCGCCAGGTCGAGCACCGGTCCGGGGACCAGGCCGAGAACCACGGTGGCGGCGAGACCGAGGGCGACGGCGGTCGTGGTCTGCCAGCCGGGCAGCGCCACGTCCGGCGCGTCGGCCGGGAGGTCGGAGAAGAACATCAGCACGATCACGCGGACGTAGAAGAACGCGGCGACCAGGCTGCACAGGACGGCGACCACCACCAGCGGCCACGCGCCGCCGGTCCACGCCGCGCTGAACACGGCCCACTTGCCGGTGAAGCCCGCGGTCAGCGGGATGCCGGCGAAGGAGAGCAGGAAGAACGCGAAGATGCCGGCGAGCAGCGGCGACTTCTTGCCCAGTCCGGCCCACCGCGACAGGTGGGTCGCCTCGCCGCCGGCATCCCGCACCAGCGTGACGACGGCGAACGCACCGATGGTCGGGAAGCCGTAGGTGACCAGGTAGAACAGCACCGCCTGGGTCGAGGTGATGCCGGTGGTGACCCCGTTACCGGCCTGCGCCAGCCCGATGAACGCGGTCAGCAGGAAGCCCGCGTGTGCGATCGACGAGTAGGCGAGCATCCGCTTCACGTCGCTCTGGGTGATCGCGACGACCGAGCCGACCACCATGGTCAGGATCGCGACGATCCACATCATCGGCGCCCAGTCCCAGCGGGTCCCGCCGAGTGCGACGTAGAAGACCCGCATCAGGCCGATGAACGCGGCGATCTTGGTGCAGGCCGCCATGAACCCGGTGACCGGCGTCGGTGCACCCTGGTACACGTCCGGGGTCCACGAGTGGAACGGTACGGCGCCGACCTTGAACAACAGGCCGACCGCCACCAGACCCGTGCCGGCCAGCAGGATGGTGTCGCCACCGACCTGGGTCGACAGCGCGTCCGAGATCCCGCCCAGCGACATGGTGCCGGCGTACCCGTAGAGCAGCGCGATGCCGAACAGCAGGAACGCCGAGGAGAACGCGCCGAGCAGGAAGTACTTCATCGCGGCTTCCTGCGAGATCAGCCGGCGACGACGCGCCAGGCCGCAGAGCAGGTACAGCGGCAGCGAGAACACCTCGAGCGCGACGAACAGCACCAGCAGGTCGTTCGACGCGGCGAACAGCATCATGCCGAAGACCGCGAACAGGGTCAGCGGGAAGATCTCGGTGTGCTCGACCTTGGCCGCCGTGCCCTCCCGCTCGGCCTCGGACCCCGGTACGGCGGCCGCCTGGCCGGCGAACGCGGACAGGCCACCGTCGACCGACCGTTCGGCGAACAGCAGCAGGCTGATCAGCGTCAGCGCCAGCAGCAGGAGCCAGGTGAACAGCGCCGGGCCGTCGACCGAGATCTCGCCCTGGGCCGCGATCAGCTCCTTCCCGTCGGCCAGCAGGATGCCGCTGAGCACGCCCGCGGCGACCAGGGCCACCACGGCGATCGCCAGCTGCACCAGGTGCCGCAACTGCCGGGGCAGGAACGCCTCGACCAGTACGCCGACACACGCCGCACCGAAGACCACGAGCAGCGGAGCCAGCTCGTTGTACTCGATCTTGGGCGCCGTGAAATCCGCCAGCGGCAGGATGTGCGCGATCACTTCTGTCCCTCCGTCACGGGGATCTGCGGAGCCTTGTCGGTGACGCCCACCCGCTGCATGGTCGACTCGACCGCGGGCTTGATGATGTCGACCACCGGCTTCGGGTAGATGCCGAGGCCGACGATCAGGACCATCAGCGGTGCGATCGCGAGGATCTCACGCACATTCAGGTCCTTGAGCTTCTCGATCCCGTCCCGGACCGGTCCGGTCATCGTGCGTTGGTACATCAGCAGGATGTACAGCGCGGCCAGCACGATACCGACGACCGCGATCACCGCGATCACCTTGTGCCGGCTGAACGTTCCGGCCAGCACCATGAACTCGGAGATGAACGGCGACATACCCGGCAGCGCCAGGCTGGACAGGCCGGCGAACAGGAACGTTCCGGCCAGCACCGGCGCCACCTTCTCCACCCCGCCGTAGTCGGCGATCCGCGCGGACCCGCGCCGGGAGATCAGGTACCCGGCGACGAGGAACAGCGCCGCCGTGGAGAGACCGTGGTTGAACATGTACAGCGTCGATCCGGTCAGGCCCTGCGACGTCAGCGCGAAGATGCCCATCACGATGAAGCCGAAGTGCGAGATCGAGGTGTACGCGATCAGGCGCTTGATGTCGGTCTGCCCGATCGCCAGCAGTGCGCCGTACAGGACCGAGATCAGCGCGAGGACCAGGACGACCGGGGTGGCCCACTCGGACGCGTTCGGGAACAGGCCCAGGCAGTACCGGATCATCCCGAAGGTGCCGATCTTGTCCAGGATGCCGACCAGCAGGACCGACGTCCCCGGCGTCGCCTCGCCGGCGGCGTCCGGCAGCCAGGTGTGGAACGGCACCATCGGCGCCTTCACCGCGAAGGCGATCATGAAGCCGAGGAACAGCCAGCGCTCGGTGTTCTGGCTCATGTCGAGCTTCATCATGTCGCTCAGCAGGTACGACGGCTCGCCCTGCTTGGCCGACACGACGTACAGGCCGACCACCGACGCCAGCATCAGCAGACCGCCGAGCAGCGAGTAGAGCAGGAACTTCACCGCGGCGTACGAGCGCTGCGGACCGCCGAAGCCGCCGATCAGGAAGTACATCGGGATCAGCGTGGCCTCGAACAGGACGTAGAAGAGGAACACGTCGGTGGCGCTGAACACGCCGATCGACAGGGCCTCCAGGCCGAGGATCCAGGCGAAGAAGGACTTCTCCGACCAGCGGCCCTTCTGCGCGTCGTTCCAGGAAGCGATCAGCACGACCGGGGTCAGCAGCGCGGTCAGCACCAGCAGGACGACACCGACACCGTCCAGGCCGAGCGCGTAGTGCGCGCCGAAGGCCTTGATCCAGGTGTAGGTCTCGGCGTAGTCCTCGGCGCCGTTGCGCTGGTAGCCGATCGCGACGATCGCGGTCAGCACCAGCGTGACGAGCGAGAAGCCGAGCGCGACCTGCTTGGCCAGCAGGGCCTTCGCCCCGGGGACCAGCATCGTCGCTATCGCCCCCACGAACGGCAGGAGCAGTAACAGGGTCAGCCAACCGATGTTCACGACAACCTCACCGCGAGGAGGGCGACGACCACGAGTGCGGCGCCGAAGACCATGCTGAGTGCGTAGGAACGGACGAAGCCCGTCTGGAACCGGCGGAGCCGGCCGGACAGTCCACCGAACAGTGCGGCCAGCCCGTTCACGAGGCCGTCCACACCGCGGTTGTCGAACCAGACCAGCGTCCGGGTGAGGTACTGGCCCGGGCGCATGAAGACCGACTCGTTGAGTGCGTCGCCGTACAGGTCACGGCGGGCGAAGGTGGTGACCGGCGAGACCCGGACGGGCGCCTCGCGCGGGATGTCCCGGCGGAACAGCACGACTCCGATCGCGGCGCCGACGACCACCACCGCGAGGATGATGAGCGTCATCGGCAGCGCGCCGATCGGTGGCTCGGCCTCCTCGAAACCGGTGACCGGCTCCAGCCAGGTGACGATCCAGTGGTTGACGAAGTAGAGCGCGCCGCCGACCAGCGACAGGATCGCCAGGATGATCAGCGGACCCGTCATCACGTTCGGAGACTCGTGCGGGTGCACGTCCTTCTCCCAGCGCTTCTCGCCGAAGAAGGTCATCATCATCAGCCGCGTCATGTAGAACGCGGTGATCCCGGCGCCGAGCAGCGCGCACAGACCGACCACGGTGTTCTCCGCGAAAGCGACCTCGATGATGTGGTCCTTGCTGAAGAAGCCGGAGAACGGCGGGATGCCGAGGATCGCCAGGTAGCCGAAGGCGAACGTCACGAAGGTGACCTTCATGTACTTCGCCAGGCCGCCGTAGCGCCGCATGTTCACGTCGTCGTTCATGCCGTGCATCACCGAGCCGGCACCGAGGAACATGTTGGCCTTGAAGAAGCCGTGCGTGAGCAGGTGGAAGATCGCGAAGGCGTAGCCCACCGGGCCGAGACCCGCGGCGATCATCATGTAGCCGATCTGGCTCATCGTCGAACCGGCCAGCGCCTTCTTGATGTCGTCCTTGGCGCAACCGATGATCGCACCGGCCAGCGCGGTCACCGTACCGACGATCACCACCGCGGTGGACGCGGCGTCAGTGACCTCGTAGATCGCGTTCGAGCGGACCACCAGGTAGACGCCCGCGGTGACCATGGTCGCCGCGTGGATCAGCGCCGACACCGGGGTCGGGCCCTCCATCGCGTCCAGCAGCCAGGACTGCAGCGGCACCTGCGCGGACTTTCCGCAGGCGGCCAGCAGCAGCATCAGGCCGAGCAGCGTGGCCCAGGTGCTCGAGAGGTGCTCGGCGCCGGCGTCCACCGTGGCGAAGGCCGAGGAGCCGAACAGCGCCCACATGCTCATCACCGCGAGCGACAGCCCGATGTCACCGACCCGGTTCACCACGAATGCCTTCTTCGCGGCGACCGCGGCGGAGTTCTTGTGCTGCCAGAACCCGATCAGCAGGTACGACGCCAGGCCGACACCCTCCCAGCCGACGAACACCAGCAGGTAGTCGGCCGCGAGGACCAGCAGCAGCATCGAGGCGATGAACAGGTTCAGGTAGCCGAAGAACCGGCGCCGCCGCGCATCGTGCTCCATGTAGCCGATCGAGTAGATGTGGATCAGCGAACCCACACCGGTGATCAGCAGCACGAACAGGATCGACAGCGGATCGATCAGCAGGCTGAACTCCACCTTGATGTTGCCGACCGAGAACCACTCGAACAGGTTGATCGTCTCGGACCGCTGGTCGCCGGCCTTGGCCTGCATCTGGAAGAACAGGACGACGCCGAAGGCGAAGGAGATCAGCGGTGCCAGCGTGCCCAGCAGGTGACCCCACGCGTTGGTGGCCTTGCCACCCAGCAGCAGGATCGCCGCGGACACGGCCGGGACCGCGACCAGCAGCCACGTCAGCTCATGACTCATCGGTGCTTACCTCAGTACTTGAGCAGGTTGGCGTCGTCGACCGAGGCCGAGCGACGGGTGCGGAAGATGGCCATGATGATCGCCAGCCCGATCACGACCTCGGCCGCGGCCACCACCATCACGAAGAAGGCGGCGATCTGACCGTCGAGGTTGCCGTGCTGGCGGGCGAAGCTGACGAACGCGAGGTTGGTCGCGTTCAGCATCAGTTCGACACACATGAAGACGACGATGGCGTTGCGGCGCACCAGCACGCCGAGCGCGCCGATGCTGAACAGGATCGCCGCGAGGATGATGTACGGCTCTGTGGTCACAGCTTGTCCTCCTCGCCAAATCCGGAAAGGTCGGTGCTCTCGGCCTCGGACGGGTAGTCCTCGCCCGCTTCGAGCTTGCGCACCTCTTCGATGTCCGAGCGCTCGTCGGCCTCGGGGAACACCGTGCCACGTGCCTGGAGCACGCGCGAAACCGAGGTCGGTGCGATCGACCCGTCCGGCAGCAGCGCCGGGGTGTCGACGGCGTTGTGCCGCGCCAGTACGCCGGGAGTCGGCAGCGGACCCGGGTGGATCCCCTGCTCGGCGTACTTGCGGATCCGCTCCTCGGAGTGGTCGCGCTGCGTCCGCTTCTTGGTCAGCCGCTCACGGTGGGCCAGCATCATCGCGCCCAGCGCCGCGGTGATCAGCAGCGCGGACGTCACCTCGAAGGCGAACACGTACTTACCGAACAGCAGTTGCGCGATGCCCCTCGGGTTCCCTTCCGGCTGCGCTTCGGCCAGCCCGACCGGGTTGCCGTAGATCGCGTTGCCGACGGCAGCGACCAGCAGGATCCCGAAGCCCAGGAAAGCCAGCGCGGCCAGCAGCCGCTGGCCGCGAATCGTCTCCACCAGGGAGTCGGACGCGTCCACACCGACCAGCATCAGCACGAACAGGAACAGCATCAGGATCGCGCCGGTGTAGACGATGATCTGTACGGCGAACAGGAACGGCGCGTCCTGAGCGGCGTACTGCACCGCGAGGCAGATCATCACCGTCGCGAGCAGCAGCGCCGAGTGCACCGCCTTGCGGACCAGGACCATCGCGATCGCGGCCAGGATCATCACCGGCGCCAGTAGCCAGAAGGCGAACTGCCCACCGGTGACCAGGGGGACCATCATTTGGCCTCACCACTCTCAGCCGGTACGGCGGCACCGGTCAGACCGAGGTAGTAGTCCTTCTCGGTGGTGCCGAGCTGCATGTCGTGCGGCGGCTCCTGCATCCCGGGAAGCATCGGGGCCAGCAGGTCCTTCTTCTCGTAGATGAGGGACGCGCGGGTGCTGTCGGCGAGCTCGTACTCGTTGGTCATCGTGAGCGCCCGGGTCGGGCAGGCCTCGATGCACAGACCGCAGAGGATGCAGCGCAGATAGTTGATCTGGTAGACGCGCCCGTACCGCTCACCAGGGGAGAACCGGCCGGAGGCGCCGTCGGCGTCGTCGACGTTGGACGCGCCCTCGACGTAGATCGCGTCCGCGGGGCACGCCCAGGCACACAGCTCGCAGCCGATGCACTTCTCCAGGCCGTCCGGCCAGCGGTTCAGCTGGTGCCGGCCGTGGAAGCGGGGAGCGGTCGGCTTCTTCTCGAACGGGTACTCCTCGGTGAACACCTTGCGGAACATCGTCCGGAAGGTGACCCCGAAGCCCGCTACCGGGTCCCAGAGGGACTCTTTGACACTAGCCACGACGTGCTTCCTCGCTTCGGCTCGGAGTCTTGACGAGCGGTGGTGGCACCGGGAAGCCGCCGGCGAAGGCGTCGAACTCCTCGCCGTCGTCGACCTCGGCCGGATCGGTTGAACGCTGCTCTTCCTTGGGCTTGCCCGGCACGAACAGGCTGATCACCGCGAACACCAGCACGATGCCGGCGGCGACCAGCAGCGTGGTGCGGCTGAAGGTGGTCTCCCGGCCGACCGCGCGAACGGTGGCGACCAGCAGGATCCACGCCAGCGAGATCGGGATCAGGATCTTCCAGCCGAGCCGCATGAACTGGTCGTAGCGCAGTCGCGGCAGCGTTCCGCGCAGCCAGATGTAGAAGAAGATGAAGCACATCATCTTGCCGACGAACCACAGCACCGGCCAGAAGCCGGAGTTCGCGCCGTCCCAGATCGAGATCGGCCACGGCGCCCGCCAGCCGCCCAGGAACAGCGTGGTGGCCAGCGCCGACACGGTCGCCATGTTGATGTACTCGGCCAGGAAGAACATCGCGTACTTCATCGACGAGTACTCGGTCAGGAAGCCGGCCACCAGCTCGCCCTCGGCCTCCGGCAGGTCGAACGGCGCCCGGTTCGTCTCGCCGACCATCGAGATCACGTAGATCACGAACGACGGGAACAGCAGGAACGCGTACCACCCGGGCAGCGAGATCGCCGTACCGAACAGGTGCACGGTCTGGTGCGACTGCGCCGCGACGATCTCCGAGGTGGACATCGAGCCGGCGAACAGGAACACGGTCACCAGCGCCAGGCCCATCGCGACCTCGTACGAGATCATCTGCGCGCTGGACCGCAGGCCGCCGAGCAGCGAGTACGTCGAGTTGGACGACCAGCCGCCGAGCACGATGCCGTAGATGCCGATCGAGGCGACCGCCATCACGTACAGCACCGAGACCGGCAGGTCGGTGATCTGCAGCCGGGTGTAGGTGTCGGTGAACGGGATCTTCACCGTCGGCCCGAACGGGATCACCGCGAAGGTCAGGAAGGCCGGGATCGACACGACCACCGGCGCCAGGACGTAGACGAGCTTGTCCACGCCCTTCGGCATCAGGTCTTCCTTGAACATCAGCTTCATGCCGTCCGCGAGCGACTGCAGCAGGCCCTGCGGGCCGTGCACGTTCGGGCCGATCCGGTGCTGCATCCGGGCCACGACCCGGCGCTCCCACCAGATGTTGAACAGCGTCAGCACGATCAGGAAGACGAAGACCAGCAGCACCTTGAGGCCGACGACCCACCACTCGTCGTTCCCGACGCCGGCATCCGGCACCGCAAGCGGGATGGAGCTCATCGACGTCCTCGCTTCGCTCCGGGCGCCGATGAGGCACGGCACGGGCTGTGCTTGATGATGAACTCGCTTCGCTCGTTCATGCGTTCCCTCCGGCGATCGTGACGATCGAGCCATGGTCTGCGTGCAGAGACCGTCGGACGTGGGAGTCGGCCGAGTTGGCCGGCAGCCAGACCACGTTCTCGGTCATCGGGGTGATCACGACCGGCAGCCGGATCGAACCGGCGTCGGTGCTCACCACCAGCTCGTCGCCGTCGGCGACACCGACCCGGCGCGCCGTGGTCAGCGACACCCGGGCTACCGGCTTGCGCGCGGTCGCGGTCAGGTGCGGCTCACCGTCGTTCGCACGGCTGTCGTCGATCAGCATCCGCCAGGTCGCCAGCCGGGTGGAGTCGAACGCCCCGAGCGACGGACCGGCGTGGTACGTCGGCTCCTGCGCGCGGTCGCCGTCCCAGCGGCCGAGCTCGTCGAGCTCCTTCTTCGCCCCGGCCGGAGTACCGAACCCGAGCGAGCGGTCCATCTCCTGCGCCAGCGCGGCCAGTGCCCGGACATCGGGCATCGCGGTCGGGACCTTCAGCACCACCGGGAACGGCCGCTCGCGACCCTCCCAGTTGACGAAGGTGCCGTCCTTCTCCGCCGGCGGAACCACCGGGAAGATCACGTCGGCGTGTTCGGTCACCTGCGAGCTGCGGACCTCGAAGCTGACCACGAACGGCGCGGCCTCGAGCGCGGCCAGTGCGGCGGCCGGGTCGGGCAGGTCGTCGATCTCGACGCCCGCGACCACCAGCGCCTGCAGCGATCCGGCGTTGGCGATGATCTCGGTGAGGTCCTTGCCGACGTTCGACGGCAGCTTCTCCACACCCCAGGCGGCCTGCATGTCGACCCGCGCCTGCGGGTCGGTCACCAGCCGGCCACCGGGCAGCAGCCCCGGCAGGCATCCGGCCTCGAGGGCACCGCGGTCACCCGCACGCCGCGGGATCCAGGCCAGCTGCGCACCGGTGTCGAGCGCCAGCCGCAGTGCGGTCGAGTAGCCGCCCGGTGCATTGGCCAGCCGCTCGCCCACGATGATGATCGAGTCCGCACCGAGCGCCGCGCGGGCAGCCGCTCCGGCCTCACCGGCGCTGCCGAGGTCGGCCAGTACGGCGGCCTCCGTGCCAGGCGATGCGTGGACGACGACACCGTTGAGCTTCTCGACTCCGCGGGAGCCGTACGCCGCGACCGTGAAGACCTTGGTCCCGCGAGCCTTGACGGCCTTGCGGAGCCGCAGGAACACCGACGGCGCTTCCTCTTCCGGCTCGAACCCGACGAACAGCACGGATCCGGCCCGCTCCAGGTCGGCGAACGTCGTACCGAGACCGGTACCGGCCACCGCGGCGGCGAGGAAGTCCGCCTCCTCCGCGGAGTGCGGCCGGGCCCGGAAGTCGATGTCGTTGGTGCCGAGGGCGACCCGGGCGAACTTCGAGTACGCGTAGGCGTCCTCGATGGTCAGCCGGCCACCGGTCAGCACTGCCGCGTTGCCGCGGGCCTCCGTCAGCTTCTCCGCCGCGAAGGTCAGCGCCTCCGGCCAGGACGCCGGCCGGAGCTCGCCGTCCTCGCGGATCATCGGGTGGGTCAGCCGGTCGCCGGTGGTCGCGTAGTTGAACGCGAACCGGTCCTTGTCGGAGATCCACTCCTCGTTGACCTGCGGGTCGTCACCGGCGAGCCGGCGCATCACCTTGCCGCGCCGGTAGTCGACCCGGATCGCCGCGCCGGAGGAGTCGTGCTCCGCCACCGACGGAACCGAGACCAGGTCGAACGGCCGGGACCGGAACCGGTACGCCGCACTCGTCAGCGCACCGACCGGGCAGATCTGGATCGTGTTGCCGGAGAAGTAGCTCTCGAACGGCTCCTTCTCGTAGATGCCGACCTGCTGCAGCGCACCGCGCTCGATCAGCGCGATGAACGGGTCACCGGCGATCTGCTCGGAGAACCGGGTGCAGCGGGCGCAGAGGATGCAGCGCTCGCGGTCCAGCAGCACCTCGGCCGAGATGTTGATCGGCTTGGGGTAGGTCCGCTTGATCTCGTGGAAGCGGCTCTCACCGCGGCCGTTGCTCATCGCCTGGTTCTGCAGCGGGCACTCGCCACCCTTGTCGCAGACCGGGCAGTCCAGCGGGTGGTTGATCAGCAGGAACTCCATGTTCCCGTGCTGGGCCTTGTCCGCCACCGGCGAGGACACCTGGGTCCGGACCACCATGCCGTCGGCGACGGTGATCGTGCAGGAGGCCTGCGGCTTCGGCATGCCCCGGCCGTTCCCGGCGTCGGTGATCTCGACCAGGCACTGCCGGCAGGCGCCGACCGGGTCGAGCAGCGGGTGGTCGCAGAATCGCGGGATCTGGATCCCGATCTGCTCCGCGGCCCGGATCAGCAGCGTGTTCTTCGGAACCTTGACCTCGATGTCGTCGATGGTCACGGTGATCAGGTCGGTCCGCTCCACCTCGGCAGACGACGGGTTCACTGTGTTGTTAGCGATCGTCATGCGCTTGCTCCAGCGGTAGCGAAGACAGTGCTTGCCATCGGGTCGAACGGGCAGCCGCCGTTCTCGAAGTGCGCCAGGTACTCGTCCTTGAAGTACTGGATCGAGCTGGTGATCGGCGCGGTCGCGCCGTCGGCCAGCGCGCAGAACGAACGGCCGGTGATGTTCTCGCACAGGTCGAGCAGGGTGACCAGGTCTTCCTCGGTGCCCTTGCCGTGTTCCAGCCGCTCGAGGATCTGCACCAGCCACCACGTGCCCTCACGGCACGGGGTGCACTTGCCACAGGACTCGTGCTTGTAGAACTCGGTCCACCGCAGGACGGCGCGGACCACGCAGGTGGTGTCGTCGAAGATCTGCAGTGCCTTGGTGCCCAGCATCGAGCCGACCGATCCGACGCCCTCGTAGTCGAGCGGTACGTCGAGGTGCTCCGCGGTCAGCAACGGCGTGGACGAGCCACCCGGCGTCCAGAACTTCAGCTCATGACCCGCACGGACGCCGCCGGCCAGGTCGATCAGCTCCCGCAGCGTGATGCCCATCGGCGCCTCGTACTGACCCGGGCGGGTGACGTGCCCGGACAGCGAGTACAGCGTCATGCCCTTGGACTTCTCGGTGCCCATCGAGGAGAACCAGTCGGCGCCGTTCTTGATGATGACGGGAACCGACGCGATCGACTCGACGTTGTTGATAACAGTGGGCGAGCCGTACAGACCCGCCACCGCCGGGAACGGAGGACGCAGCCGAGGTTGACCGCGACGTCCTTCCAGCGAGTCCAGCAGCGCCGTCTCCTCGCCGCAGATGTAGGCGCCGGCGCCGGCGTGCACGATGACGTCCAGGTCGTAGCCGCTGCCGAGGATGTTCTGGCCGATGAAGCCGGCTTCCTTGGCCTCGGCGACCGCCTGCTGCAGCCGGCGGACCACGTGCAGGACCTCACCGCGGACATAGATGAACGCGACACTCGCGCGGATCGCGTAGGACGCGATGATGACGCCCTCGACCAGCGTGTGCGGCGAGGCGAGCATCAGCGGGATGTCCTTGCAGGTGCCGGGCTCGGACTCGTCCGCGTTCACCACCAGGTACTTCGGCTTCGGGTTGTCCTGCGGGATGAACGACCACTTCATCCCGGTCGGGAAGCCCGCGCCGCCACGGCCGCGCAGACCGGAGTCCTTGACGGCGGTGACCACGTCGGCCGGCTGCATCTGCAGCGCCGTACGCAGCGCGTCGTACCCGCCGGACCGCTGGTACGACGAGAGCTGCCAGGAACGGATCTGGTCCCAGTTGTCGGACAGCACCGGGGTCAGCATGGTCAGTCCTCCTTCTGGGTCCGGTCGGGCCGGGACGGCTGCCCCGGGGCGGTCCAGTTGCGCTCGCGGGCCAGCCGGAGACCGGCCAGCGTCGCCTTGCCGCCGGTCGGGCCCTCGTCGGCGCGGCCGTCCGGGAAGCCGGCGAGCACGCGCTCGGCCTCGCGCCAGGTGCAGATCGTCGCACCGCGCGGCGACTTCACCTCGGTGCCCTCGCGCAGGTCGTCGACCAGCTGGGTCGCCGACTCCGGCGTCATGTCGTCGAAGAACTCCCAGTTCACCATCATCACCGGCGCGTAGTCGCAGGCCGCGTTGCACTCCACGTGCTCGAGGGTGATCTTGCCGTCCTCGGTGGTCTCGTCGTTGCCGACGTCGAGGTGATCCTTCAGCCGCTCGAAGATCAGGTCACCGCCCATCACGGCGCACAGCGTGTTGGTGCAGACCCCGACGTGGTAGTCGCCGACCGGGCGGCGCTTGTACATCGTGTAGAAGGTCGCCACCGCGGACACCTCGGCGCCGGTCAGCCCGAGCACGTCGGCACACGCCTCGATGCCCTCCGGGGTGACCCGGCCCTCGACCGACTGCACCAGGTGCAGCATCGGCAGCAGCGCGGACCGGCCGACCGGGTACCGGGCGGCCAGCTCGCGCATCTCCGCGATCGTGGTGTCGGTGATCTTCGAGTCACCGGTGCTGTACGGCACCGGCTTGTCGGTCGCAGTCGCGTGATTCTCGGCCATCTATCGGTCCACTCCACCCATCACCGGGTCAAGGCTGGCGACGGCGACGATCACGTCGGCGACCTGTGCGCCCTCGCACATGATCGGCATCGCCTGCAGGTTTGCGAAGGACGGGTCACGGAAGTGCGCCCGGTACGGCTTGGTGCCGCCGTCGGAGACCAGGTGGCAGCCGAGCTCGCCGCGCGGCGACTCCAGCGCCACGTAGGCCTGGCCGGCCGGTACCCGGAAGCCCTCGGTGACCAGCTTGAAGTGATGGATCAGCGCTTCCATCGACTCGCCCATGATGTGCTTGATGTGGTCGAGGGAGTTGCCCATCCCGTCGGAGCCGACGGCCAGCTGGCTCGGCCAGCCGATCTTCTTGTCGGCCACCATCACCGGGTCGCCGTCCATCTTCGCCAGCCGGTCGGCGCACTGCTCGACGATCTTCAGCGACTCGTGCATCTCCTGCAGCCGGACCCGGAACCGCCCGTAGGAGTCCGCGGAGTCCCAGGTCGGTACGTCGAAGTCGTACGTCTCGTACCCGCAGTACGGCTGGGTCTTGCGCAGGTCCATCGCGTAGCCGGTCGAGCGCAGCGGCGGGCCGGAGATGCCCAGCGCCATGCAGCCGGCCAGATCCAGGTAGCCGACGTTCTGCAGCCGGGCCTTGAAGATCGGGTTCGCGTTGCAGAGCTCGGCGTACTCCGGCAGGTGCTTGTTCATCCAGGTGATGTACTCGCGGATCTTGTCCAGAGCACCCGGGGGCAGGTCCTGCGCGACGCCACCCGGCCGGATGAACGCGTGGTTCATCCGCAGGCCCGTGATCAGCTCGAACAGGTCGAGCGTCATCTCCCGCTCACGGAAGCCGATCGTCATCACGGTCAGCGCACCGATCTCCATGCCACCGGTGGCGATGCAGACCAGGTGGCTGCTGATCCGGTTGAGCTCCATCAGGAGCACCCGCATCACGTTCGCCTTCTCGGGGATCTGGTCCTCGATCCCGAGCAGCCGCTCGACCGCGAGGCTGTACGCCGCCTCGTTGTAGAACGGCGACAGGTAGTCCATCCGGGTGCAGAACGTGACGCCCTGCACCCAGGAGCGGAACTCCATGTTCTTCTCGATACCGGTGTGCAGGTAGCCGATGCCGCAGCGGGCCTCGGTGACCGTCTCACCCTCGATCTCGAGGATCAGCCGGAGCACGCCGTGCGTGGACGGGTGCTGCGGGCCCATGTTGACGACGATGCGCTCTTCGGGCTCGTCACCGAGGCCGGCCACGACCGAGTCCCAGTCCTGACCGGTGACGGTGAAGACCTTGCCCTCGGTGGTGTCGCGAGTTGTGGCAAATGCAGCGTAGGGGTCCTGTGTCTCAGTCATCAGTTGTACGACCTCCGCGTGTCGGGCGGCGGGATGACGGCGCCCTTGTACTCGACGTCGATGCCGCCGAGCGGGTAGTCCTTGCGCTGGGGGTGACCCGGCCAGTCGTCCGGCATCTGGATCCGGGTCAGCGCCGGGTGACCGTCGAAGACGATGCCGAAGAAGTCCCAGGTCTCCCGCTCGTGCCAGTCGTTGGCCGGGTAGATCGAGACGATCGACGGGATGTGCGGGTCGGAGTCCGGCGCCGACACCTCGAGCCGGATCCGCCGGTTGTGCGTGATCGACAGCAGGTGGTAGACGGCGTGCAGTTCGCGGCCGGTCTCGTTGGGGTAGTGCACCCCGCTGACGCCGGAGCAGAACTCGAACCGCAGTGCCTCGTCGTCGCGCAGGTGCCGGCAGATCTCGACCAGGTGCTCGCGGGCGATGTGCAGGGTCAGCTCGTTGCGGTCGACCACGACCTTCTCGATCGCGCCGTCCCCGACCAGGCCTTCCAGCCGGTCGGTCGCGCCGTCGTACCAGGAGCCGTACGGCTTCGGCGTACCACCGGGCAGGGCGACCTGGCGGCGCAGGCCGCCGAAGCCGGAGGTGTCACCGGTGCCGCGGACACCGAACATGCCCTCCCGCTGGTCCACCACCTCGGCCGCCGGGGTCTGAGCGTCACCGGCCGCCGACGTCGCCGGCAGGTTCTCGGGTTGCGTGTCGCTCATCTGCTCCCTCGCTTCGCTCGTCCACAGATGAGCGAGACGCTGCTCTGCTGATTTGTGCCCTCGCTTCGCTCGGTCACCTGAGCAGCCCCTTCATCTCGATCGTCGGGGCGGCGGCCAGCGCGGCTACCTCACGCTCCTGCAGCTCCGCCCGCTTGTTCGCGCCGAGCTTGCTGTGCTGGATGTGGTCGTGCAGCTTCAGGAACGCGTCCAGCAGCATCTCCGGCCGCGGCGGGCAGCCGGGCAGGTACATGTCGACCGGTACGACGTGGTCCACGCCCTGCACGATCGCGTAGTTGTTGAACATGCCGCCCGACGATGCGCAGACACCCATCGCCAGCACCCACTTCGGGTTCGGCATCTGGTCGTAGATCTGGCGCAGCACCGGGGCCATCTTCTGGCTCACCCGGCCGGCCACGATCATCAGGTCGGCCTGCCGCGGAGATGCCCGGAAGACCTCCATGCCGAACCGGGCGGCGTCGTAGCGCGGCGCACCGGTGGTCATCATCTCGATCGCGCAGCACGCGAGGCCGAAGGTTGCCGGCCACAACGACGCCTTCCGCATGTAGCCGGAAAGCCCCTCGATCGTGGTCAGCAGGACGCCGGCCGGAAGCTGTTCCTCAACACCCATTGCTCAGTCCCATTCCAAACCGCCGCGGCGCCAGACGTAGGCGTACGCGATGAAGACGGTGACGATGAAGATGACCATCTCGATCAACCCGAACAGCGCCATCTGGTCGAAGGCGACCGCCCACGGGTAGAGGAAGATGATCTCGATGTCGAACACGATGAAGAGCATCGCGGTGATGTAGTACTTCACCGGGAAGCGCCCGCCACCGACCGGCTGCGGGGTCGGTTCGATCCCGCACTCGTAGGAGTCGAGCTTGGCCCGGTTGTAGCGCTTGGGTCCGACCAGCGCGCTCGTCACCAGGGTGCCCGCCACGAAGATCGCCGCGAGCACACCGAGAACGAGGATCGGTACGTAAGGGTGCATCGGTCTCGTGCTCCCTCTCCTTCAGCCGGTGGTCTGTCTGTTTCTGTCTGTTTCGGAACAGCACTGTGTTATCAGTACCGCTGTGGCTCAGCTCACTCGCCCCGCCGGTCAGGCCGCCGGTGCGAGCTTGGTGAGACCGTTGATGATCTTGTCCATCACGTCCCCGTCACGCGGGTCGGTGAGGTTGGCCAGCAACTTCAAGGTGAACTTCATCAGCGTGGTGCGCGGCAGACCGTACTTGGTGCACAGCCGCATCACCTCCGGATTTCCGATCAGCTTCACGAAGATCCGGCCGAGCGTGTAATAACCGCCGTACTCCTGCTTGAGCGCCTTCGGGTACGCCGTCAACGCGCGCTCCCGCTGGTTCAGCTGCCGGCGCAGTGCCTGGGCGGCGACTTCGGCGGCGAACGCCCCGGACTCCATCGCGTACGGGATGCCCTCGCCATTGAACGGGTTGACCATGCCGCCCGCATCACCCAGCAGCATGAGTCCACGGGTGTAGTGCGGCTGCCGGTTGAAGCCCATCGGCAAGGCGGCACCACGGATCGGGATGGTCTGGAACTCGTCGCGGAACTGCCACTCCTCCGGCGTGTTCTTCAGCCACTGCTTGAGCAGGTCGGCGTAGTCGACCTTGCCGAAGGCGTCGGAGGTGTTCAGGATGCCGAGGCCGACGTTGACGGTGCCGTCGCCCATCCCGAAGATCCAGCCGTACCCGGGCAGCAGCACCTTCTGGCCCGCTTGCTTCGGGTCGTCGGCCCACAGCTCCAGCCACGACTCGAGGTAGTCGTCGTCGTGGCGGGGGCTGGTGAAGTACGTCCGTACGGCGACACCCATCGGGCGGTCGTCGCGCTTGTGCAGGCCCATCGCGATGCTGAGCCGCGACGAGTTGCCGTCGGCGGCCATCACCAGCGGGGCGCGGAACTCGAGGTCGGCACCGGCGCGGCGGCCGTTGTCGTCGACCGGCTTCGCGGTGACGCCGACGATGAAGCCCTTGTCGTCCAGGATCGGTCCCGACACGTTGGTCCGCTCGCGCAGCCGCGCCCCGGCCTTCACGGCCTGCCGGGCGAGCATGTCGTCGAAGTCCATCCGGTTGCGTGTCAGGCCGTAGTTCGGGTGGCTGGCCAGATCCGGCCAGTCGAGCTGCAGCACGTGCCCCGCGCCCTGGATGCGCAGACCGTAGTTGCGGATCCAGCCGGCCTCTTCGGAGATGTCGATGCCCATGTTGATGAGCTGCTTGGTCCCGCGCGGGGTGAGCCCGTCGCCGCAGACCTTCTCCCGCGGGAACGCGGTCTTCTCCAGCAGCAGCACGTCGAGGCCCGCAGTGGCCAGGTGGTACGCCGCCGCCGAGCCTGCGGGTCCGGCGCCGACGACGATCACATCGGCGGTCTCCGCCTGCTGCCCGCTCGGCACGCTCTGGCTCATCTCATCCCGGCCTGGAAGTCTGGGGCTTTGTTCACTCGTGAAGGGATTCACGAGGCCTGGTCATCCGACAGTCTAGGACTGCCTGACTCGGACACGAAACCGGCCCTGATCCCCTTGCTGGACACAGATTTACGCACGATTCACCTTGCGTAAATCTGTGTCCGCCGCACTGTGGACCAGTGATCCCGCTGGTCTACTGTCCGGGCTTGACGGCCCGGTGGATGGCCACCAGGCCGCCGGTGAGGTTGCGCCATTGGACCCGGGTCCAGCCGGTGGACTCGATGGTCCGGGCCAGGGGTTCCTGGGCGGGCCAGGCGCGAACGGACTCCGCCAGGTACTCGTACGCCTCGGGGTTGGTGGAGACCGCCTTCGCGACTACGGGAACGGCACGCATCATGTACTCCAGGTACGCGACGCGGAACGGCTTCCAGGTCGGGTGCGAGTTCTCCAGTACGACGAGGCGCCCGCCGGGCCGGGTCACCCGGAGCATCTCGCGCAGCGCGAGGCCGACGTCGTTCACGTTCCGCAGGGCCCACGAGATCGTCACCACGTCGAACGTGTCGTCGGCGAACGGGAGCTTCAGCGCGTCCCCGGCGATCAGGTCGAGGTCGGGATAGCGGCGCTTGCCGACCCGGAGCATGCCGACCGAGAAGTCGCACGACACCACCTCGGCGCCGGCCTCGCGCAGCTTGATGCTCGACGCACCGGTCCCGGCCGCCAGGTCGAGGATCTTCATCCCCTTCCGCGGCGCGATCTCGGCCAGCGTCGCCGGCCGCCAGTGCAGCTTCTCCAGACCCATCGTCGCCACCGCGTTGGTCCGGTCGTACCCCTCGGCCACGTTGTCGAACATGGCCGCCACGGCATGCGGTTCTTTGCTCAGGTCTGCGCGGGTCACCTGTCTAGTTGATCACGGCTCCGACGGGCGCCGAAATTCGCTGGACATCGGGCAGGCATACGCTTGCATCTCGTGAGTGCATCTCCAGGGAGTCGGCCGGCCATCGTGACCCGGGGCCGGAGCGCGAGCGAGGAGGGGTGTCGTGAGCTTGTCTGACCCGGTCCGATCCGGTCATGAGCCCGCCCCACATCTGGTCATCCGCAGCCAGCCTGTCGACGGAGTGTCGGCGCAGCTGATGGACCATCTGCCGGCCGAGGGCGGCCTGGCCTGGGTCCGGCGGGGCGACGGTCAGGTCGGCTGGGGTGTCGCCGCCCGTCTCGACGTTGCCGGTGGCAACCGCTTCCAGGAGGCGGTCTCCTGGTGGCAGGAGCTGACCGCGGCCGCGGTGGTCCGCGACGAAGTCGGCGTACCGGGATCGGGGCTGGTCTGCTTCGGATCGTTCGGTTTCACCGACCAGGACCCGAGCCAGCTGGTCGTCCCCGAGGTGATCGTCGGCCGCCGCGGCGGCACCACCTGGGTGACCACGATCTCGCCGGCGAGCTCGATCGCCACATCGCCCGAGCTGGTCACGCACGAGCCCTCCCCGGTGTACGACGTCGCGTTCGCCGACGGCGCGCGCTCCGGCACGGACTGGTCGAGCATCGTCGCTGACGCGGTCCAGCGGATCACCGCCGGCGAACTCGACAAAGTGGTGCTCGCGCGCGACCTGATCGCGATCGCCGAGCAGCCGATCGACTTGCGCTGGCCGTTGCGCCGGCTCGCAGCGGCGTACGCGAATTGCTGGACGTTCTCCGTCGACGGACTGATCGGCGCCACTCCCGAACTGCTGGTCCGGCGGGAGAAGGGCCTGATCACGTCACGCGTGCTGGCCGGGACCATCCGCCGTACGGGTGACGACGCGCACGACCTGGCCCTGGCGGCGTCGCTGGCGCGATCGAGCAAGGACCTGGAGGAGCACGAGTACGCGGTCCGCTCGGTAGCGGAAGCGCTGACGCCACACTGCACGTCGATGAACGTCCCCGAGACGCCGTTCGTGCTGCACCTGCCGAACGTGATGCATCTGGCCACCGATGTCGCCGGCGTCGCCAACAACGGCGCCTCCGCCCTCGGCCTGGCCGCCGCACTGCACCCGTCAGCGGCGATCTGCGGTACGCCGACCGACGTGGCGCGGGCGTTGATCGGTGAGATCGAGGGGATGCGGCGCGGCCGCTTCAGCGGACCGGTCGGATGGATGGACGCGGCCGGCGACGGCGAGTGGTGCATCGCGCTGCGCTGTGGCCAGGCCGACCCGGACGACCCACGCCGGATGCGGTTGTTCGCCGGCGCGGGCATCGTGGCCGGGTCCGATCCGGTCGCCGAACTGGCCGAGACGAACGCCAAACTGGTTCCGATGAGAGACGCTCTGGGAGACTGACTGTGAAGCTGACGAAGTTCGCACACGCTTGTGTCCGCTTGGAGAAGGACGGGAAGACGCTGCTCGTCGACCCGGGATCGTTCAGTGAGGACGCGGCGTTCGAGAAGGCCGACGCGATCCTGGTGACGCACGAGCACCAGGACCATCTCGACATCGAGCGGGTCGCCGCGCTCGACGTACCCGTCTACACGAACGCCGGCGTCGCGGCGCAGCTGACCGCACTGGGCGACAAGGTGCACGTGGTGGCCGGTGGCCAGTCCTTCGAGGCGGCCGGGTTCTCGGTCAGTGCCTATGGCAAGGACCACGCGGTGATCCTGCCGGAGTGGGGCGTGCCCTGCGAGAACATCGGCTTCCTGATCGACGACGCCGTCTACCACCCGGGCGACTCGTTCACCCAGCCGGACCGGGCCGTGCACACCAATCTGGTGCCGATCTCCGGCCCGTGGTTCGCGCTGCCGCCGGCCGTCGACTACGCCCGCGCGGTCAAGGCCGAGCAGCTCGTCGGCATCCACGACGGCCTGCTCAGCCCGATCGGCCTCAGCATGATGCCCCGCTTCCTCAACTCCGACGACCGCCCCTACAAGGCCCTCGCCCCCGGCGACACCCTAGACATCAACTGACCCTGAACAGCCGCTACTCGGCAGGGTTCGGGAAAGGCCAGCGGCGTCCGATCGCGACATGGAGGATGGTCGCGGTGGCGAGGGCGTTGAGGGCGGCGTGGCCGACCCAGTCGTCGGCGGCCCTGGGCGTCAGGTGCATGGCCCTGTTCGCGATTTCCTGCAAGGCGATCGCCAACAGGGCCGCCAAGGCGAGCGTGGCCAACAGGAGGGCGACACGTTCGACGGTGGGGCCGAGATTGCCGAGCCAGCCCTCGAACAGCATGCCGAACAACAGGCCGGCGGCGATGAAGCAGCCACTGAGCGCGGTGATGCGCGCAGGAGTCAAATCCCAGCAGTTCACGCAGGACGAGGTAGCTGACGATCCCGCCGCCGATCACCGTGACGTGGGCGATGGTGAGGCGAGCCGCTCGACTCGCGACAGTCGCGAACGGCCAGCGTGTCGAGGCGTCGCAGCGGCCACCCCTCACCGACGAGCGTGATCTGAAGCGTGACGACGAACGCCAGCCCGGCGAGCGGCATGGTCGCGGGAAACGTCGGTACGTGGCCCGGACCGGGTGCCGGATCGAACAGGGCCGCGGGATCGAGACGACCAGCCAGGGCCTGACCGGCAGCGGTCAGGACGATCGCGCCCGCAATGATCAGTACGGTGTCAGCCCAGCCCGACCAGCTACTTCGCAGCCGGGTGCCCGGCCAGTCCTCCCACCAGAACGCGATCATCACGACGAGCGGCAGCGAGAACGTCACGAGCGGTGCGAGGACGCGGATCGACCCTTCGCCGCCGGCACCGATCGCCAGCGCCACCGCGACCGGGACGACGAGCAGCAGGCCGAGCAACCCGAGTGCAGGCTGCCGGGACGATCGCGAGCCGGTACTGCGTGGTTGCGAGAGCGGCGGTCGTTCCGGGAGCCGGGAGCGGCCGGCGGGCGAGGGGGAACCCGCCGGCCCGACAGTGTTCATCTCCCGGCGTCGGCCGGATCCATCACGAGCTCCGGCGCCATCGGCAGGCTGCGGATCCGTCGGCCGGTCGCGTGGAAGACCGCGTTCGCGACATCGGCCGCGACACCGACCTGACCGATCTCGCCCACGCCCTTGGCGCCGAGCGGGCCGACCAGTTCGTCGTCCACGTCCACGAAGTCGACGCGAACCTCGGGGGCGTCGGCGTTGACCGGCACGAGGTACTCCGCCAGGTTCGTCTCTGCCCACCGGCCGTAGCGAGGATCCATGTGGTTGCCCTCGAGGAGCGCCTGGCTCATCCCCCACAGCATGCCGCCCATCAGCTGGCTGTGGGCCAGCAGCGGGTTGAGCACTCGCCCGGGTGCGAACGCGCCGTTCAGCCGGCGCACGCGGACCAGGCCGAGCTCGGGATCGACCGCTACTTCGGCGAACTGCGCGCCGAACGTGAGCAGCCCGTGCGGCGTGTCCAGGGGTGGCGGCCGCCACGCGCCGAGCGCCTCTGCGTCGGACAGGTGATTGCGCGACAGCAGCTCACGGTACGTGTCGACCGCGCCCGGGCGTTCGGCCGACGTCAGGTGGCCGTCCGCCACTTTCACCGAGCCTGGTCCGGCTCCGTGCAGGGGCGACTGTTCATCGCCGACCGCCAAGGCGATCAGCTGCTCGCGCAGCGCCGTACCCGCTGCGTGGACGGCGGAGCTGACCATGCCGGCACCGGCCGAGCCGACGGCCGCCGTACTGTTCGGCAGGTCGCTGTCGCCGGCCTGGAACTCCATGTCGCGCAGGGCGACGCCGAGGGCATCGGCGCCGACCTGGGTGGCCATGGTCAGTACGCCGGTGCCGAACTCCTGCGTCGAGGTCTGCACGATCGCGCTGCCGTCGGCGAAGATCCGGGCCCGCGCCCGCTGCGGTGGCATGAAGAACGCGATCGGGTACGCCGCGGCCGACACCCCGGTGCCGACCAGCCACTCGCCGTCGCGGGTCGTCCGTGGCGCGGGGTTCCGTCCGGACCACCCGAACCGCTCGGCGCCGAGGCGAAGACACTCCACCAGCCCGTCGCTGGACCAAGGATTGCCGAACGGGTCGACCGGCGTGTGGTTGCGCAGCCTCAGCTCGACCGGATCGATGGCCAACTGGTAGGCGAGCTCGTCCATCGCCGTCTCGAGGGTGAACACGCCGAGCGACTCGCCCGGGCCGCGGGTGAACGTGGGCGACCGGCTCGACCACATTCCGTCCCCACAAGGTGACGCGCTCGGCACCGCCTTCGGCCTTCGGACCGGTCCCCCACCGGACCGCTTCCTGGTCGGCCTGGCCGTCCTCAGCCTGGTGGCCGATGCCGCTGCCGAGGAACCACTGCTCTGCACTGTCGACGACGCGCAATGGCTCGACGACACCTCCGCACGAACTCTCACGTTCGTGGCCCGCCGGCTGATGGCCGAATCCGTCGCCATCGTCTTCGCCCTCCGCGACTCGGCCGACGACGAGCCCTTCTCCGGCATGCCCCGGCTCGACGTCGGCGGCCTCCCGCCAGAACACGCACGAGAGCTCCTCAGCGCGGCGATCCCCGGACCCATCGACGAACGGGTCCGCGACCGCATCCTCGCCGAGACTCGCGGAAACCCACTCGCACTGCTGGAGCTACCCCAGGACCTCAGCTACGCCGAACTCGCCGGTGGCTTCGGCCTGCCCGACGCACAGCAACTCACCCATCGGATCGAGGACACGTTCCAGCGCCGACTCGCGCCGTTGCCGTCCGACACCCGCCGGCTGCTCCTCGTCGCCGCGGTCGAACCGGCCGGCGACGCGGCCCTGGTACGTCGTGCCGCGCAACAACTGGGCATCGCCGTCGACACGGTCGATCCAGCGCAGTTCGCCGGTCTGGTGCGGTTCCACGAGCGGGTCACCTTCCGGCATCCGCTGGTGCGCTCGGCGATCCATCGGGAGGCGACGCCGGAGGAACGCTGGGAGGCGCACCGCGCGCTGGCAGACGTCACCGATCCGGCGCGCGACGCCGACCGCCGCGTCTGGCACCTCGCCCACGCGGCGAGTGGCCCCGACGACGCCGTGGCCGCGGAACTGGAACAGTCCGCCGGCCGCGCCCAAGCCCGCGGCGGCTTGGCCGCGGCCGCCGCGTTCCTCGAACGCTCCGCACAGCTGACCCTGGATCCGGCGCAGCGGGCGACCCGGGCGCTGGCGGCGGCGCGAACCAAGAGCCAGGCCGGGGCGTTCGATGCGGCGCTGAACCTATTGGTGATGGCGGAGGCCGGACCACTCAGCGAACTGCAACAGGCTCGCGTCGACCTCCTGCGCGCGCAGGTCGCCTTCGCCACCAACCGGGGCCGGGATGCCGCGCCGCTGCTGCACAACGCCGCGAAGCGCCTCGCGCCGATCGACACCGCGCTGTCCCGGGAGACGTACCTGGACGCACTGACGGCTGCCATGTTCGCGGACCGGCTGGCCGATCCGGAGGGGAACTCGCTGGCCGTGGCGCGCGCCGCCAGTGCGACGCCCCGGCCGCAAGAGCCCACCTCGCCGGATCTCCTCCTGGCCGGCCTGGCCGCCAACTTCACCGAGGGCTACGCAGCCGGTGTCCCGCTGTTGCGGCGAGCAGTGACCTCGTTCGGCGAGGGCATGTCCGCCGCGGAGGAGCTGCGCTGGTCGTGGCTGGCCTGCGTCGCGGCCTTGCATCTGTGGGCAGACGAGTGCTGGGACGATCTGTCCGCCCGCTACCTCGAGCTCGCCCGCACGACCGGCGCCTTGAGTGAGCTACCGCTCGCGCTGAGCATGCGCGCCTATCTGCTGCTGTTCGCCGGCGATCTCGGCGCCGCTGGAGCTCTCGTCGACGAGGTCCAGACCGTGACCGAGGCGACCGGAAGCAATCCGGCGCCGTACGCCGCGCTCGCCGTTGCCGCTCTGCGCGGTGAGCGCGCCGAGGCGTCCACCCGGATCGAAGCCACCATCGCGGACGCGACCCACCGGGGCGAGGGCATCGGGGTCGTCGTCGCCGAACGGGCGAACGCGGTGCTCAACAACGGCCTCGGCCGCTACCACGAGGCGATGGCCGCCGCGCACCGCGCACTCGGCCGGGTGAACGCTCCCGAGGTGCGGACCCCGGGCGCGGTGAACTGGGCCGCGACCGAGTTCGTCGAGGCGGCCGTACGCAGCGGGAAGAGCGCGGCGTCGAGGGAAACCCTGGGCTGGATCACCGCGATGACCAGCGCGAGCGGTACCGACTGGGCACTCGGGATCGAGGCCCGCTCACGCGCGCTGGTCAGCGACGACCGGACGGCCGAACCCCTTTACCGCGAAGCGATCGACCGGCTCGCCAAGACCCGGGTCCGCACGGACCTCGCCCGTGCCGTCCTTCTGTACGGCGAATGGCTCCGGAGGCGACGCCGCCGCCACGACGCCCGCGAACAACTCCACACCGCCCACGACCTGTTCACCGAGATGGGAGCCGAAGCCTTCGCCGAACGCGCCCGCCGGGAACTCCTCGCCACCGGCGAAACCGCCCGCAAACGCACTCCCGCCACCACCAACCAACTCACCGCCCGCGAGAGCCAGATCGCCCGCCTGGCCGGCGACGGATGCTCCAACCCCGAGATCGGGAGCAGGCTGTTCCTCAGCCCACGCACCGTCGAGTACCACCTCGGCAACATCTACACCAAGCTCGGCATCACTTCACGCCACGGACTCATGCGGTGAACTCGACGTCGACGAAGTCGGCGACGGGGCGGTAGCCGGCCTGGTGGTAGATCTTGTTCGAGGTCGGGTTGGCGAGGTCGGTGCAGAGGCAGGCTTGGTTGCCTTGCGCAAGGATCTCGGCGGATACGTGGCTGGTCAGGGCGCCGGCGTACCCATGCCGGCGCCGCTCGGGTGGCGTGTAGACCGGGCCGACCCGGCAGACGCCGAAGATCGGGAGGTGGTAGCCGACCATGCTCACCGGCTCGCCGTCGACCTCCCAGATCCACATGGTCTGCTGCCGCAAGTGCCGCTCGGCCCACTCCCGGTAGCCGGTCCGCAGCTCCTCCGCGAATCCGTCGTGGCCCCAGGTGCTGACCAGGTCGACCTCATCCGCGTTCATCGGCCGTGGCCCGCCCGCGTCCGCCGGGAGCGACGTGAGCGTGCCGAGCTTGTGCAGCCGGGTGCCCTTGGTCTCCGTCGCCTGGCCGCCGCGCCGCTCACACCACCGCTCTGCGAAGGCCTTGGCAGCGGGCTGATCACCCGCGACACCGGTGAGCTCCGGCAGTACGTCGGCGTACGCATCGGCCACCGGCTCCGCGAGCTCGGGCCGCAGCGCACCGAGGTAGACACCGCGCCCCGGAGTCCGCATGGCCACCCCGACCACGCCGCCGTCATGGACGGAGACGAAGTACGACGGCTCGTCCTCGGCGCGGGCGGTCCCGTTCGCACGCTCGTGGACGTTACTCATGATGATCGTGTGCAGCACCGGATCCTGTTGCAGGAAAGGAAACACCGTCTGCTCGAAGGCTCTCGGGTCGCTCGTCACACGCACATCCATGGCTCCGGAGAGTACGCCTCCACGCTCACCGAGTCGCCCGGATTTACACTGCGAGCATGTCCACCACGCGGTTGCTGCTGCTCGGGGTCGTGCGGATCTTCCAGCCGGCGTACGGGTACCAGTTGCGTCGTGAGCTGATCACCTGGAACGTGCAGGACTGGGCGAACATCAACCCCGGCTCGATCTACACCGGGCTGCGGACGCTGGCCAAGCACGGGTACCTGCAGGAGATCGAGCAGGACGGCCCGCACCGGCCCGGGCGCACGTCGTACAAGCTGACGGCCGACGGCGAGACGGAGTATTTCTCGCTGCTGCGGGAGATCCTGTGGACCGTGGACGGCTTCCACCCCGACCGAATGGGGGCCGCGCTGGCCTTCATGTGGTCGCTGCGGCGCGACGAGGTGCTCGCGGCGCTCGAGGCGCGCATCGTCCAACTCGAGCAACGCCAGAAGGCCGAGCCGTTCAGCGAGCGTCAGATCCTGGAAGACCCCGGTACGCCGAACCACGTGATCGAGATGTTCCGCATCACCACCGCCCGCGACAACGGCGAACTCGACTGGACCCGCTCCTTCCACCAGCGGATCCAAGACGGCGCCTACGCCTTCGCCGGCGAACCCGACGACTGGACCCCCACCCCCGGCCTGATCACCCACTGGGACGAAACCCCTAAACCACCCACCGACTGATTCCTCCCCACGCGTGCTACCGCGGTCGAGTACCCCGCGGACCGTGGTGGGTCAGGCGATGTGCTGACGCGTGCTGGGTTGAGCCCACGCGTGCTGCCGCGCGCGATCAACCACCCCAGACCGCCGCACGCCCGCGAGACGACCGCCGTCACGCCAACCGTCAGCTCCCCACGGACTTGGGAGGTTTTTACCCCCGAATCGGGAGAAAACCCTCCCCAGTCCATCGCGAGTTCACAGCTCGGGCGACTCACGTTGAGCTGGTGACCACGGCCGCTTGACACCCAAACGCTGGGATGTCTTCGTCGCGCCGGCCACGCGCGCTGCCCGCCCACCCGACGTACCTTGCGGGCTGCCGCCGCGGTGTGCGGCTGTCGCCGCCGGTCGACGGCTGGGTCGGCGTTCACCTCGGGCGGGGCGCCCGTGACGTCAACCGGGTGGCCCCATGCGTGCTACGCGCGCCTGCCAATCGTCGAGTCGTGCATCCAGGTCCCTCCGCCGTTGGAGGCCGGTCGTCGAGTCGTGGATCGGGTTGCCAATCGACGGCGTGTCGGGAACCACCATCCACGAATCAACGTCGGCAGGCTCAGCTCGGTTACCCCGGACAGGGGTTTGTCCAGCGGGCGGACGGCAGCGACGTAGTCGATCGCGCGACGTGGGAGCGCGCAGCCTGCGGGCGATGAGCCGCAAACCGTGGGTGATGGGGCCGCAGAGCGCTGAGCGTCAGTGAGCCACACGCGGGGCGGCAGCCCTCGCAGATCGCGGGCGTCGGCCCGCAAGCGCCGGCGGTAGCTCGGCAAGGATGCACCGGCGACGAGCCGGACGGTGGGCGGGAGCGCGCGTAGCAGGTGCGACGAAAGAGTGCCTGCGTAGCACGCGCGGGAAGGCTCCTGGTACCGGATTTAATCAACATTGACTATTCAAGGTTGATTTATGACACTGGCCGGATGATGATCGAAGCTCGCGGGCTTGTCCGCACCTTCAAGACCAAGCGCGGGCCGGTGCAGGCCGTGCAGGGGGTTGACCTTGATGTCGCCGACGGGGAGATCGTCGGCTTTCTCGGGCCGAACGGGGCCGGCAAGACCACCACGCTGCGGATGCTGGCGACCCTGATCACGCCGACCAGCGGCACCGCGACAGTGGCCGGGTGCGACCTGGCCAAGGATCCGGTCGGCGTCCGGCGCGGCATCGGCTACGTGCCGCAGAGCGGGTCGACCCTGCCGGAGGCCGTCGCCGGTGACGAGGTCGTCGACCACGCCCGGCTGTACGGCGTACCGAAGGCCAAGGCGGCCGCGGACGGGCAGCGCCTGTTCGAGGAACTCGATCTGCCCGGCCTGTGGAAGCGGCAATGCAAGACCCTGTCCGGCGGCCAGCGGCGCCGTCTCGACATCGTGATGGGCCTGATCCACGACCCGAAGCTGATCTTCCTGGACGAGCCGACCACCGGCCTCGACCCGCAGGCGCGGGCGAACCTGTGGGAGCACATCCGCGGCCTCCGCGACCGCGGCGCGACGATCTTCCTCACCACCCACTACCTGGACGAGGCGGACGCGCTCTGCGACCGGATCCTGGTCATCGACCACGGCAAGATCGTTGCCTCCGGCACCCCGGAGACCCTGAAGCAGCAGGTCTCCGGCGACGCGGTCCGGCTCAGCCTGGCCGACGGCACCGAGGCTCCCGCGGTGAGCAAGATCGCGGCTGAGCTCCCCGGCGCGGTCGAGGTCGAGACCGATGGTGACGTGGTCGGCTTCCGCATCCCGAAGGGTGGTTCGGTGCTGCCCGGTCTGCTCCGCTCGATCGATGCCCAGGGCATCGAGCTGCACGGAGTCGAGGTGCACCGCCCGACCCTGGACGACGTGTTCCTGACCATGACCGGCCGGTCCCTGCGCGACGAGGACGCCACCACACCCGCAGCCGACGAGGAAGCCGAGAAGGAGGCCGTGGCATGACCGCGCAGACCCTGACCCGACTCCATTACCCCGGTAACGTGTTCCGGGAGACCTGGATCGTGTTCCACCGGGCGATGCGGCTGTCGCTGCGCAACCCGATGTGGTCGATCCTGATGCTCAGCCAGCCACTGCTGTACCTGTTCCTGTTCGGCCCGCTGCTGAAGCCGATCACCGCACAGATCAGCCAGGGCGCGACCACGAACGCCTACCAGGTGTTCATCCCCGGCCTGATCGTCCAGCTCGGCATGTTCGGCGCGATGTTCGTCGGCTTCGGCCTGATCGCCGAGTACCGGGCCGGCGTGATCGAGGCCGACCGGGTCACCCCGGCGTCCCGGATCGCTCTGATGGCAGGGCGAGTACTGCGCGATGTCGTCGTACTCGTGGTCCAGTCGATCCTGCTGCTGCTCGCCGCGCTCCCGCTGGGACTGCGCGCCCCATGGGGCGGCGTACTGCTGTCGCTGGTGATCGTCGCCTTGCTCGGCGCCACGTTCGCCTCGCTGTCGTACTCCGTCGCGCTCATCACCAAGAGCGAGGACGCACTGGCCCCACTGCTGAACGGGATCGCCATGCCGTTGCTGCTGCTGTCCGGCATCCTGCTGCCGATGCAGATCGGCCCGACCTGGCTGCAGCGCCTGTCCGACATCAGTCCGCTCAAGCACGTCGTCAACGGCGTACGAGCGCTGTTCCGCGGCGACATCGGCAGCAGTGCGTCGCTGTGGGGGCTGTTCTGGGTGGTTCTGCTGACGGTCATCGGCCTGGCGGTCGGCGCCCGCACCTTCCGCAAGGAATCCGCCTGACGCAAGCCGTTGTTCATCGGGAGGTCGCACAGCAGGCCTAGCGTCCTGCTGTGCGTTCGCCGATGGTCCGTGGGGTTGTCGGCTCCGTCGTAGTTGCCGTGGCGAGCCTGGTGACATCAGTGGTGCCGCCGTCCTCATGGGTCGCCACACTGCCGTTCACCGGTGCGCTGCGGCACTCCCTGCCCGGCCGGATGGTCGGGCTCACGTTCATGGTGGCCGGGCTCGGGCTGATGGCCTGGGCCTGGCTGACCGTGGGCCGCCAGGTGATGGCCGGACTCCGGCCTCCCCTGCTGCGGATGGCGGCGTACTGGAGCGCACCGCTGCTCCTGATCCCACCACTGTTCAGCCGCGACGCATGGAGCTACGCGGCGCAGGGCGCACTCGTGGCCGAGGGCTACAACCCGTACGACGTCGGCCCCGGCGTACTGTCTGGCCACATCGTCGAAGCGGTCGACCCGATGTGGATGCAGACACCTGCGCCGTACGGTCCACTGCCACTCGCGTACGGCGGTCTGGTCGCACACCTCACCATGGACCCGTACGTCCTGATGCTGGCCCACCGACTGCTCGCCGTACTGGGCATCGTGCTGATCGCCTGGGCCGTACCGCGGCTCGCGACCGCCTGCCGGGTGGATCCGGTCTTCGCGACCTGGCTGGTGGTGCTGAACCCGATGCTGATCACGCATGGCATCGGCGCGGCGCACAACGACGTACTGATGCTCGGACTGGCCTGCAGCGCGTTCGCCCTGGCCCTCACCGGCCGATGGGGTACGGCGGCAGTCGTCGCAGGTGCTGCGGCTGCGGTGAAGCTGCCTGGTGGACTCGTGGTGATCGCCATCGCCGCAGTGATGAGCCCACTCGCCGGACGGGCGTTGCGGTTCGCCAGTCTGGTCATCGCTGGTGCGGTCTCGGTGCTCACCCTGGTCACCATCGGCGAACTGACCGGCGTGGGTTCCGGATGGCTGAGTGCCCTCGACGTACCCGGACTGGTCCGTTCGCCGTTCTCGATCGCGAACCTGATCGGCATGGCGGCGTCGGGCTTACTCGGGTGGTTGGGCGAGGACACCGCCGCCCAGCAGGCGCTACAGATCGTCCGGCTGGTCGGGATGGTCATCGCTGTCAGTTTGATCGCAGTGCTGAGTCTGCGGTCGTCGATCCACCATGCGGCGCGGGCGGTCGGCATCGCCTTGCTGGCTGTGGTCCTCCTCGGGCCGACCGCGCACGACTGGTACTTCCTGTGGTGTCTGCCGTTCCTTGCCGTCGCTCGACCCGGCCGGCGACTGATCACCACGATCACGGCAGTGAGCCTCATCTTCACCATCGCAGCGCCACTCAACTCGTCACTGCGCGGTGCGACGATTCCGATCCTCACAACGACCGCACTGGTCATCGCTTCGGTCCTGCCGCTGCTCAACCACCTGCGCACCTTGCACCCAGCACGAAAGGCAGCTGTGCCGGTTACGACTGGCTGAGGCCGGCCAGCAGCGCCTCGTTCAGCGGCCGGTGATCAGTGCGGGAGACGCGAGCCTCCACCACGTCCAGTCCGGCGACGATCGGCGCCAACGCAGCCCGGAGAGCATCCGGCGTTTCCACCAGCTGGTACGGCGTATTCGTGGCGGCGCAGAGTGCGGCGAGGTCCACGTTGTGCGGCGTACCGAAGACGCGCTCGAAGTGCGTGGCGTGGGTCGGGTCGCCCTGCTCGAGGGTGGAGAAGATGCCGCCGCCGTTGTCGTTGACGACGATGATGCGCAGGTCGGGCCGCGCCTCGTCCGGACCGATCACGAGGCCGTTGGCGTCGTGCAGGAAGGCCAGGTCGCCGATCAGCGCGTAGGTCGGGCCGGCGTTCGCCAGCGCCGCGCCGACCGCGGTCGAGATGGTGCCGTCGATCCCGGCCAGGCCGCGGTTGGCGATGGTCCGGATCGGGACGACCGGGGCGAGGTCGAGGTCGCGGACCGGGTTCGAGGACGCGACCACGAGCATGCCGTCGGCGCCGGCCGCCTCGCCGACGATCGCCGCGACGCGCGGTCCGCTCAGGCTGTCGGCGAGGACCTTGTCGATCGCCGGCCGGGCCGACTGGTCCGCCTGCTGCCACCTGTCCAGCCAGTTGGTTGCATCGGCGTCGGTGACCTCGAGACCGGTCACCACGGAGGCCGCCCGGCGCGCCGGATCCGGCCACAGCCCGGTCGGCGAGACCACGATCACCTCGACGTCCGGCCGCGCCAGCAGCTTGGAGATCGGCCGCGACAACGTCGGGTGCCCGAACACCAGCACTCGCTCGATCTCGTCCGCCAAAGAACTTGCCTGCAGCAACAGCCGGTACGCCGAGATCACCGACGGACCGGTCCGGGCCCGACTGGACGGCTCCGCGAACAACGGCCATTGGCCGGCCTCGGCCACCAGCCGCGCGGCCTGCGACGCGCCATCACCAGCGACCACCACGGTCCTGGGTCCCGGTGCCACAGCCGACGGCTGCCCTGCTGCCGCGTGCACGGCGGTCCACGGCCCAGTACTGCGTCCACCTAGTGGCTCTGGCCACTCAGGACCGTCGGTAGGTACGAGCGGCTCCGACAACGGGCAGTTGAGTTGCACCGGTCCCGGATCGGCAGACCGTGCACCCGTGGCGTTGGCCACGGCCCGTGCGACCTGTGAGCGCCAGTACGCAACCTGGCCGAACTCGCGCACCGGCGTACCCATCTCGTGGAACAGCCGGACCGCGGAGCCGAATACCTTGATCTGGTCCGTGGTCTGGTTGGCACCACTGCCCCGCAACGCCGGCGGTCGGTCGGCACTGAGGACGATCAACGGCAGTCCGCTGTGCGACGCCTCCAAGACAGCCGGGTGCAGGTTGGCCACCGCCGTACCGGAGGTAGTCACCACCGGCACCGGCAGTCCGGTTCCCCGGATCAATCCGATCGCCAGGAATCCTGCCGTACGCTCGTCGATCCGGACGTGCAGCCGCAGCCGGCCGTCTCGGTCCGCCGCGGCGAGTGCCAGCGCCAGTGGTGCGCTGCGGGAGCCCGGGGCCACTACGGCCTCGCGGACACCGCACCGGATCAGTTCGTCGACCACTACCGTCGCGAACGCCGTGGACGGGTTCATCCGGCACTCCTCTTCTGTACTCGCGCCATACGGTCTTCCCACACCGCAGTCCTGGTCTCGTCCGCCCGAGCCGCGTCCAGCAACTTGGGATCCGGCTCCACGCGCCGCACTGGCAGGAAGCCGTCGACGGGAAGCAGCGGTTCCGCGACGACCTCTTGCGTGAACATCGACACCGTGGCCAGACCGCAGGCGTACGGCAGCTCCGGCAGGGCGGCGGCTAGGGCGACTCCGGCAGCGATGCCCACGGAGGTCTCCAGCGCAGACGACACCACGACGGGCAGTCCGATTCGCTCTGCGATCTCCAGGCACGCTCGGACTCCACCGATCGGCTGCACCTTTAGTACGGCGATGTCCGCGGCCTCGAGCTTCTTGACCAGGTATGGATCCTCGGCCCGCCGAATCGACTCGTCGGCAGCTACTGGTACGTCGATGCGCCGGCGTACCTCGGCCAACTCCTCAACAGTTGCTGTCGGCTGCTCGACGTACTCCAACTCGAACCGGCGCAACGCCTTCACACTCTTCACAGCCTGATCGACTGTCCACGCACCATTGGCGTCGATGCGCACCCGACCAGGACCGATCGCATCCCTGACCGCCTCCACCCGCGCGACGTCCTCCGCCAGCGTCTGGCCGGGCTCAGCCACCTTCACCTTCGCCGTACCGCACCCTGACGCTCTGACGAGCTCCGCTGCCTTCTCGGGACCGACCGCGGGCACTGTGCAGTTGACGGGTACGACGTCCCTGAGAGGCGCCGGCCAACCAACCTCGGCAGCTTCACGGGCAGCCCGCAGCCAGGACACGCAGGTCGCTTCGTCGTAGTCCAGGAACGGGCTCCACTCCGCCCAGCCCGCCGGTCCCTCGAAGAGCATGCCTTCGCGCACGGTGATCCCACGGAACTTGTTCTTCAGGCCGATCGAGTACGTGATCACCGCGCGCCCTCCAGCAGCGCCTGGCGATCAACCTTGCCCGAGGCAAGCATCGGCAACGCGCCCAGCCGGATGACATCCTGAGGCGCCCACGCCCGCGGCAACACCTCGGACACAAAGTCCCGCACCTCATCGCGACCGGGCTCGCCCACCACGAACGCGACCACGCGCGTACCCCACTCCGCATCAGGCACACCCAGTACGGCGGCGTCCTTCACCTTCGGATGCTCGAGCAGCCGCGCCTGCACCGTGGTCAGCGTGACGTTCACCCCACCGGAGATCACCACGTCGTCGACCCGGCCGACCACTCGCAGCCGTCCGTCCACAAACTCACCACGGTCCTGGGTCCGAAACCACCCGTCCCGCAGCACCTCCGCCGTCAACTCCGGTCGCAGCCGGTACCCGGAGAACAACGTGCTCCCCTTGATCAGGATCCGCCCGCCGTCCAAGTCGATCGACGTCCCGTCCAGCGGCACACCGGCGTACACACAACCGCTGCCCGTCTCCGTCATCCCGTACGCCGGAATCGCCGTAACGCCGGCCTCAGCCGCGCGGGCCTTCAAAGGCGCCGGCGTGGAGGCACCACCGATGATGATCGCGTCGAACGATCGCAATGCGTCCAGGTCTGTCTCCAGATAGCGCGCCAACTGGGTCGGCACCATCGCGGTGTACCGCCGGGACCCGGACATCGCCTGAGCGCTCTCGGTGAAGCTCTCTCCGGAGATCACCGGCGCCAGACCGGCAACTACCGAGCGGGTGAGGATCTGCAGGCCGCCAATGAAGTACGGCTTCATCGGGAGCAGCCATTGGCCCGGTCCGCCGAGGCGATCGTGGGTAGCGACCGCGGACGCCAGTAGGGCCTCGCGGGAAAGCAGTACCCCCTTTGGCTCGCCGGATGACCCGGAGGTGGTCAGCACCACCGCGCAGTCGTCCTCCAGTGGCTCATCCGGTGCAGCCGCCTGCCGGACACGGGCGGCCGCTGCCGGATCGGCGGGCACCGGAGCGAACGGCGTACCGCTGCCGTCCAGTACGCCGGTGAGCGCGGACAGCACGGCTTCCGGCGTACCGGGGACCAGGCGCAAGGTAGACATGTCAGTCCGAGCGTACGGCCCTCGTTGCGGGCACCAGCCGAGTGGCTGACAGAATCGACGGTCATGGCCACCCCTGCCCAGTGGATCGAAGGCGCCCGCCCGCGCACGCTGCCCGCTGCGATCTCCCCTGTCCTCGTCGGTACCGGTGCGGCGGCGTACCTGGACGGCTTCGTCTGGTGGAAGGCACTGCTCGCGCTTGGCGTGGCCCTGGCGCTCCAGATCGGGGTCAACTACGCCAACGACTACAGCGACGGCATCCGCGGTACCGACGAGAACCGCGTCGGCCCACTGCGGCTGGTCGGCTCCAAGGTCGCCACTCCGGGACAGGTGAAGACCGCAGCCTTCACCTGCTTCGGTGTGGGCGCCGTACTCGGCGTAATCCTGTGCGCCACCTCCAACTGGTGGCTGCTGGTCGCCGGTGCGGCCTCCCTGATCGGTGCATGGTTCTACACGGGCGGCAAGAGGCCGTACGGGTACCGGGCCCTCGGTGAGGTCAGCGTGTTCCTCTTCTTCGGGCTGGTCGCCGTACTGGGCACCACCTACGTCCAGGCCGAGACCCTGAACTGGACCGCCGTCGCCGGCGCAGTCTCCGTAGGCTCCATCGCCTGCGCCCTCTTGGTCGCCAACAACCTCCGCGACATCCCCACCGACACGGTCACCGGCAAACGCACCCTGGCCGTAGTCCTGGGTGCCTCCCGCTCCCGCAAGTTCTACGCCGCCCTCATCGCAGTTGCCTTCGTCCTGGCAGCCGTCTCGGTCATCGCCACCCCCTGGACCCTGCTCGCCTTGGTAGCCCTGCCCTTGGCCATCAAGTCCACCCGAGTAGTCCTCAGCGACGCCGTAGGCCCAGCCCTCATCCCAGTCCTCAAGGGCACCGGCCAGACAGAACTCCTGTACGCCGTCGGCCTGGCGATCGGCCTCGCCCTCGGCGGCTAGCTTCCCCCTGCGTGGGCTTCGGGCCGCGCATTCTTGCGAGACCGACCGGTTCGATTCCTACGGTGGGTAACGATTGCATACGCTTTGTGGATATCCGGCCCGCAGACGCGTTGACGCGTTCGGGTCCGGCGCGCATCCTGTCCTCAAGTCAGTGGGGGACGTATGGGATCGATTTGGGAAACCAGATTCAATAATCATCCGCTATGGGCACTGATCAATCAGATCACTGGCGAACTCGAGCGCCTCGTTCTGCCCGATGATGTGGACGAGGCGGATTCACTGTCCCGCCTGCAGTGGCTGGTCGAGACAATTCAGGATCACCGTCAGGAAGATCCGCGACGGTACTCGACGCGCATGCTCGACAATGTCCACATTCATATCGCGGCAAACGTGCAGGCCCATCTCGCCCACTATGCACGCGATCGCGACGGCTGCGCACGTGACCTGCGGGCTGCCGCTGATGGGATCGACGCTGTGCTCGAGCAACTGGGAACCTGGCCGGCACTCAGTCCGAAAGGCATCGGTCAAGCTCAGTCGGTCACGATCACGGCGTACAAGAGGGAACTCGAGAAGGAGATCAAGGATTCGCTGGAGAAGCAGGTCTCGGATGCCATGCAGAATTATCGAGCGCACCTCAATGAGCTCGAGGAAACGCTCATGACGGCCGCGCTCGGGGCAAGTCGAGACTTAGCCAGCTTGGAGGAGATGCGATCCCAGGGTGCGAATGTCTTGGCTGCGCTGACTCAACAGGCCGTTGCCGACAGCTACGGAAAGAATGCGCGCAACAAGGCGCTCGCCGGTTGGACCTGGGACTTGATGGGACTGACGGTCGGCGGCGTTCCGCTGGTCATCCTCCTGACCCACTACTTCAGCTCGGATTCAAGCATCCTGGCGACGCCGGCGATCACCTTGACAAGGCTCGGGATCGCGTTCACGGCAATCGGGCTCGGCTGCCTCTGCTTCGCGCGCGGGGCCGTCAATCATCGCGAGTCCCGAAGGTCCAAGCGAGCCGATCTTCGACTGCGCACCGTCCATGGATTCATCGCCAATCAGCCCGAAGAGGTCAGGGAGGCTGTTCTCGAGGGCATGGCGAATCGCATCTATCTGCAAGGCATTCTGGAGAGCAAGGACGACCACGACGGCGGGCGAGTGGAGTTGGCTACCTACCTCGCCCGTGCCCGAGCGCGACGCGAGGCGGACTACTACCTCGGCGGCGAGAACTGACGGTCACCTGACGGGTTCGACCCAACGGCCTGTGGTTGCGAAGGTTTCGAGGGTCACCGTGTACGGGGTGATGTCTATGCCGTTGGTTCGGAGCCAGGCGTCGTCGTAGTAGGTGTTGCCGTAGCGTTCGCCGCTGTCGCACAACAACGTGACGATGCTGCCGCGGACGTTGGTGCGGCGCATTTCGGCGGCCAGGCGGAGGGCGCCCCACAGGTTCGTGCCGGTGGAGCCGCCGACCAGGCGGCCGGTGACGCGGGAACAGAAGCGCATCGCGGCGATCGAGGCGGCGTCGGGGACGGAGATCATCCGGTCGACGACGCCGAGGACGAACGACGGCTCGACGCGCGGCCGGCCGATGCCTTCGATCAGGGACGGGCGGCCGGTGGAGAAGTTGTCGTCACCGGCTTCGAAGGCCGGGAAGAAGGCCGAGTTCTCCGGGTCGACGACCGCGACCGAGGTGTCGAAGCGCTGGTAGCGGACGTAGCGTCCGATGGTGGCCGACGTACCGCCGGTGCCGGCGCCGACCACGATCCAGGTCGGGATCGGATGCTCCTCCAACGAAAGCTGGCCGAAGATCGACTCGGCGATGTTGTTGTTGCCACGCCAGTCAGTCGCCCGCTCGGCGTACGTGAACTGGTCCATGTAGTGGCCGCCGGTCTCTTCGGCCAGCCGCTTGGCCTCGCCGTAGATCTGTCCGGAGCGCTCGACGAAGTGGCAGCGGCCGCCGTAGAACTCGATCAGCTCGACCTTCTCCGGGCTGGTCGAGCGCGGCATCACTGCGATGAACGGGAGGCCGAGCAGGCGGGCGAAGTACGCCTCGCTGACCGCGGTCGAGCCGCTGGACGCCTCGATCACCGTGGTGCCTTCGGTGATCCAGCCATTGCACAGCGCATAGAGGAACAGTGACCGGGCCAGCCGGTGTTTGAGCGAGCCGGTCGGGTGCACGGACTCGTCCTTCAGGTACAGATCCACACCGGTGCCGGCCGGCATCGGGAACACGTGCAGGTGCGTGTCCGCGCTCCGGTTCGCGTCGGCGTCGACGATCCGGATCGCCTCGGACACCCAGGCGCGCGCCTTGTCGTCCCGCCGATCCACCTCACGACACACCCCGTCAACCTCACTCATGCGGGCCAGGCTAGGGCGTATAGCGCGATTTGAGTATTCCTACGCTCGGTGAGCGGCCAGCCGGACCGCGAGGATGAGACGCATGGTTCCCCTGGGGTTCGTGCCGCACTTCTCCACCGGTGAGATCGTGCTGATCGTCGTGCTCGTCGTCGGCTTCGGCGTACTGACCGCTCTCCCCGCCACCGCCGCGCTCGCGGCGGTCGGGCACCGGCGCGGCGTGCAGCACCCCGGCTGGAACGCATTCTGGTACCGGCTGTGGGGCACCGGGCTCACGCTGGGGAGTGTGGCGGCCTTCCTCTACCTGCATCTGCGGTGGTGGTCGGTCCCGCTCAGCTGGCCGCTTTCCCTCCTGCTCGCCTGGATGCTCAATCCCAAAGTCCGGCGACCCGGGCGCGAGCTAGGTTGGGAGGACATGACGACTGGGCAGGGGGAGCGATGAGCGAGAACGACGACCGGCCGACGCGCCAGCGGGTCACGCTGACCGACATCAGTTCGCGGGCGTGGGAGCACCCGGCGGACCGCGGTGCGCTGGTCGCCCTGCGGCAGCTGAAGGGGTTCGACTACGTCCTGCGGAAGATGTCCGGGATGATCAACGAGCGAGCCTTCCGGCTGCAGTTCCTCGGCGGGGCGATCCGGGTCGACGAGCGGCAGTTCCCCACCGTGCACCGCCTCTTCACCGAAGCCGGTACGACGCTCGACGTCCGGCAGCTCCCCGAGTTGTACGTGAGCAACAGCCCGATCTGGAACGCAGTCACGATCGGCATGGACAGGCCGTTCATCGTGGTGAACAGCGCCCTGCTGCAGGGCCTGGACGAGGAGGAGCTGCGGTTCATCCTCGGCCACGAGCTCGGCCACGCGCAGAGTGGACACGCGCTCTACCAGTCGCTGCTGCTGTGGCTGATGCGGCTGACCGGCGCGATCAACTGGATGCCGGTCGGCGCGCTGGGCATCCGCGCGATCATCGCCGCGCTGCACGAGTGGTCCCGCAAGGCCGAGCTGTCCGGCGATCGGGCCGGCCTGCTCGCGGTCCAGGACCCGGCGGTCGCGCTCCGCGTGCAGATGAAGCTGGCCAGCGGCGGTCAGCTCGCCGAGCTCGACACCACGGCCTTCCTCGCCCAGGGAACGGAGTACGAGAGCGCCGGCGACCTACGTGACAGCGTGCTGAAGCTGCTGCTGCTCGAGGCGCAGACGCACCCGATGGCCGTGATCCGCGCGCACGAGCTGCGGCGCTGGATCAACGACGGCGAGTACACGACGATCGTCTCCGGCGACTACCCCAAGCGCCAGGACGACGCCACCGCGTCCATGTCGCAGGAGGCGAAGAACGCCGCCAAGTCGTACTCCGACGCCTTCGCCCGCTCGCAGGACCCGCTGGCAAAGTTCCTCCGCGACCTCAGCGACGGCCTGGGCGGCGTCCGCGACTGGGTCTCGTCCAAGTTCCCGCCGAGATGATCGATCTGCTCGACGTCGGGCCGAACCACTGGAAGGTGTGGCGGGAGCTGCGGCTGGCCGCGCTCGAGGAAGCGCCGTACGCGTTCGGCTCGCAGCTGGTGGACTGGGTGGACGCCCCCGAGGAGCGCTGGCGCGAGCGGCTCAGCGTGCCCGGCGCCTACCAGGTGATCGCGTCGCTGGACGGTACGCCGGTCGGCATGGCCGGCGGACTGTGTGCCGACGAGCCGGGAGTCACCGAACTCGTCTCGATGTGGATCGCTCCGGCGGGCCGCGGCCGGGGCATCGGCAACGCCTTGATGACCTCGGTCGAGACCTGGGCCCGTGGCACCGGCGCGACGATCCTGAAGCTTTCGGTTGCGGATGGCAACGACCCCGCCCACAACCTCTATCTCCGCAACGGTTTCACCGACACCGACGAACTCGGTGACCTGATGCCGGACGGCGTACGGCGTGAACTCGTGATGCGCAAGCAGCTCTGAGCGGACAGACGAAGGGCCCGCTTCCCCCCTCCCGGGAAGCGGGCCCTTCGGGCATTCGGAGCATCAGCCCACGTGGACGGGTCCGTCCGCGTTGTCCGCGGCCAGATCCTTGTGCTTGATCGACAGGCCGATCAAGGTGATCACTGCCGCGCCCAGCGCCAGGAAGGCAGACCAGGTGAACGCCCGGGTGAAGCCGTGCGTCGTCGCCAGCGCCGTGAACTGACCCTGCAACTGCTTGATCTGGTCCGGCGACTGCCCGGCCTCGGCGGCCTTCTGCAGACCCGGAGCCAGCTCGTTGAACTTGTCAGTGATCGCGTTGGTGGAGATCGTGCCGAGCAGCGCCAGGCCGATCGCACCACCGATCTGCTGGACCGTGTTCAGTACGGCGGATCCGACACCGGAGTCCTCGTTCGCGACTCCGCTGACCGCGGTCAGCGTCATCGGCACGAAGATCAGGCCCATGCCGAACGACAGCACCAGGATGTACGGCAGCAGGTGGGTCCAGTACGTCGAGTCGACCTCGAGCTGGCTGAACCCGAACATGCCGCCCGCCACCAGCACACCACCGGCACCGGCGATCCAGCGCGGATCGATCCGGGCCACCAGCGTGGACGCGACCTGGGCCGCGGCCACGATGCCGACGCTGAACGGCAGGAACGCAAGGCCGGTCTTGATCGCGCTGTAGCCCATGATGCTCTGCACGAAGATGCCCAGGAAGTAGAACATCGAGAACATCGCCGCACCGACGATCAGCATCACGAAGAAGCTGACCCCACGGGTCCGGTTCGCGAGGATCCGGAACGGCAGCAGTGCGTGCCGCGACCGGGCCTCGATGCCGAGGAAGATCCCGATCAGGGCCAGACCGCCGAGGATGTAGGTCAGCGTGGCCGCGTCACCCCAGCCGTTCGAGGCCGCGTGGGTCAGGCCGTAGACCAGCGAGGTCAGACCCAGCGTGCCGGTGATCGCACCGGGCAGGTCGAACTTGCCGGTCTGCCGGGCCGACTCGCCCAGATACCGGAACGCCAGTACCGCCACGATCAGGCCGATCGGCGTGTTGATGAAGAAGGTCCAGCGCCAGGACGCCTCGGTCAGCGCGCCACCGAGGATCAGGCCGACGGCCGCGCCGGCACCGGACATGGCGGCGTACACGCCCATCGCGCGGTTGCGCTCCTTGCCGGCCGGAAAGGTGGTGGTGATCAGCGCGAGCGCGTTCGGCGCAGCCGCCGCGGCCGCGACGCCCTGCAGGATCCGGCTGACCAGCAGGACTTCCTCGCTCTGGGCGATACCGCCGACGAACGACGCCACGCCGAACAGCACGACGCCGAAGACGAACACCTTGCGGCGGCCGAGGATGTCCCCGATCCGGCCGCCGAGCAGCAGCAGGCCGCCGAACGCCAGCGCGTAGGCGTTGACCACCCACGGAAGCGACGCGTTGCTGAAGCCCAGGTCGTCCTTGATGTGCGGCAGGGCGATGTTGACGATGGTGCCGTCCAGCACCACCATCAGCTGCGCCATGCAGATCAGCGCGAGCGCGATACCTAGATTGCGGTGGCCATGGCCGTTCTCGGCCTCGGTCACCGAGTCGGCCGGCCGATCGTCTGGCGGATCGGCCTTGATGACTTCTTCGGACATAAGAAAACTTCCCCTCTTGGGCAGACTGTCTTGCTTCGTCGCGGACCGGCCCCTCACCGGTCAGCTCACCTGCGACCCCCGCGCCGCAGGCAGGATCACGTTGTCGATCACTCGGAGGATCAGGTCGTCCGTCGGCTCGACGCCGAGGATGTAGGCGTGGTGGATGATGACCGCGGGCAGCGTCACCGAGAGCAGCTCGACGTCGACGTCCGGCGCGATCTCGCCGCGCTCGACGGCCCGGGCGTAGACCGTGGCGACCACGTGCTGCCGGGGCGCGACGAAGCGCTCCTGGAACGCCTTCTGCAGCTCCGGGTCGCGGTGCAGGGCGGTGAGCAGACCGGCGATCACCGACATCGGCAGTTCGTCGGTGAAGCCGCCGTCACCACACGACATCGAGATCAGGTCGCCCCGCAGGCTGCCGGTGTCAACGTCCTCCGGGATCGGGCAGCCCTTGGCCCGGCTGATCGCGTCGACGACCAGCTCGGCCTTGGTGGTCCAGCGCCGGTACAGCGTCGCCTTGCTGGCCTTCGCCGCCGTCGCCACCGCGTCCATGGTCAGCCGGTCATAGCCCAGCTCGGCCACTACCGCGACGGTCGCATCGAGGATCTCCTCTTCGCGACCACCCTCGACCCGCGGCCGCTGCCGCACCCCGGCTGTGTCCACCACCATCATCACCCTGCGTAAGTATCAAGTCACGATAGAACGAAACCGTTTCGTTTCATCCATCACTCTACGACTCACGTGAAGAGGTGCACAAACGATTTTGCCGGGAATTCCGGAGTGGCATAGGTCACTCTCCGTACCAGTGAACCACTGGTACGGCGTTCTCAGGCGTGGGTGCCCGATCGGGCGAGCGGACGGACCGGGCGACTGCCCGTCAGTCGTCGTCTTCGGCGGTGCGGGCCTGCTCGATCCGGTGCGAGATCTTCTCGGCGCGGTGCTCGATCTTGCCGGCCAGGCGGTCGCGGGCGGCGCGGAGCACGAAGATGGACAGGATCGAGGAGAGGATCAGGGCCAGCAGCAACAACGGGAACAGATTCAGCCAGGTGTGCAGGGCGACCCACAGCACGGCCAGGCAGACGGCGAACAACCCCGCCCGCAAGCCGGTGTAGATGGCGAATTCCTTCATCTCACACCCCAGCGTAGGAGTGCAGACCGGAGACCAACAGGTTTACTCCGACGAAATTGAAGATGAACACGAACCAGCCGACGATCGCGATCGTCGCGGCCCGGCGGCCCCGCCAGCCCGCGGTCGCCCGCGCGTGCAGGTAGGCGGCATACACCACCCAGGTCACCAGCGACCAGACCTCCTTGGGGTCCCAGCCCCAGTACCGGCCCCAGGCATACTCGGCCCAGATCGGACCGGCCACCAGCACCCCGAACGTCCACAGCGGGAACGCGAACGCCAGCACCTTGTACGCCGTACCGTCCATCGCCTCCGCACTCGGCAGCCGGCGCAGTGACGCCGACATCGAGCCACCCGCGAGAACCTTGCGCTCGGCGCGGGCCTTGACCAGGTACAGCACCGACACCAGGCCGCCAACGGTGAACGCACCACCGGAGATCGCGGCCGAGGACACGTGGATGACGAGCCAGTACGAGTGCAGCGCCGGCACGAGCGGCCCGGCCGGGGTGTAGAGCGCCAGCGTCGCAAGGCCGAGTACGGCGGCGACCACCAGCGTCACACCGAGACCCAGCCACTGCAGCTTGTACCGCTGCACGAAGATCAGGTAGACGATCGCAACCGCCAGCGAGGCGGTGATCGAGAACTCGTACATGTTGCCCCACGGCACCCGCCCCGCGGCCAGCCCGCGGGTCACCACACCACCCAGGTGCAGCACGAATGCCAACCAGGTCAGCAACAGCCCAATGCGGCTAGCAGCCTCCATCCGCTCCGAGGCGGCGCCTTCGGCGCCGGAAGTGGAGGGGGCGGCCGAGCCGCTGGAGCTGGAGTCGGAGCCGGTCGAGGCGACGCCGTCTCCGACGGTCGAGGCGCCGGAGGCGACCAGGAGTTCGGCTTGCGCCTCTTCCTTGACGTCCTCAGTCTTCGCCACCACCGCGCGGCCGACGGCCCATTCCATGGCGTGGGAGACCATCGCCAAGGCGTAGATCACGGTCGCGGTCGGGATCAGCAGGTTGGAGACTTGCGCGTAGGTCTCCGGGCTCATGGCTGCTCCTGGGTTTTCGATCGAGCGGGTTGCAAACTCTTGGTGATGGCCTGGATCTCGTCGCCGAGGCCGCGCTCGGGTCCGCGGTCCAGACCCGCGACCTCGACCACGGTACGCCCGTCCTCGGTCCGGACCCGCACCCAGGTACGGCGCGGATGGATGAACAGCGAGCCCATCAGCCCGAGGATCGCCAGCAGGATGCCCGCCAGCGCGAGGTTCGTACCCGGTGTGTGGCTGACCTGCAGCTTCACCCAGCGGCTGTAACCGTCGAAGGTGATCGACCCGGCCTTGTCCGGCAGCGCCATGCTCTGTCCCGGCGCGAGCTGGAACCGCAGCTTGTCACCGTTCTTCTGGAACTGGGTCAGCTTCGACTTGTCCAGCTGGTACACCGACTCCGGCTTCCCGGTCTCCGGCTGCGGCCGGCCGTAGTACCCGGTCATCACGAGCATCGGGTTCAGGTCGTCGGGGAACACCGAGACCGGACCGCGCTGGTCGATCACCGCGGTCGGCAGGAAGAAGCCCTCGAAGCCGAGTGTCATCGGCCGCGCGTCCGGTGCCTTGATCACGCCGAACGACGAGAAATTGCCGTCCTGCGGCAGGAACGGCGCCGGCCCGGAGAACGCCACGTTCCCCTGGCCGTCCTTCACCGTCACTCGCGGCGCGTAGCCGTGGCCGAGCAGGTAGACGCTGCTGCCGTCGAGCTTGAGCGGGTGGTTGACCTGCAGCTCGTACGACTTCTCCGGCGCGTCCGGCGTCTCCTGGTAGGCCAGCTGCGCCTTGAACTCGCGCGCCGCACCCCGCTGCGGACCGTCCTCCTGGAACTTCACCTGGAAGTCCTTCACCGTCAGCGAGAACGGCGGCAGGTCCTCGTCACCGCTGAACGCCCGCCCCGGCGTGAAGTCGTCGTACTGCGCCACCGAGTTGGCGAACCCGTTGCCCACGACAACCAGTACGGTGCCGCGGTAGCCGAACAGCGAACCCCACGCGACCCCGATCAGCGCCAGGATCAGCGAGAAGTGGAACAACAGGTTGCCCGCCTCGCGCAGGTAACCACGCTCCGCCCCGACGGCACCGTCGTACGTCTGGACGCGGAAGCGCCGGCGCTTGAGCTCGCGCGTCGCCACCGCCAGCACGTCACCGGGCTCGTCGACGGTGAAGCGCGCGTACCCGGGCAACCGGTTGAGGTTGCGCGGCGGCTTCGGCGGCCGGGCCCGGACGGCTTTGAAGTACACGCTGAGCCGCGGGACGACGCAGCCGATCAGCGAGATGAACAGCAGTAGGTAGATGGCCGAGAACCAGGCCGACTTGTAGACGTCGAACAGGCCGAGCTTGTCGTAGATCGGCCCGAGCCTCTTGTGCGCCTCGAGGAAGTCGGACACCTTGATCGGGTCGATCGGCGTCTGCGGGACCAGCGAACCCGGCACCGCGCCGAGCGCGAGCAGGAACAGCAGCACCAGCGCGGTCTTCATCGAGGTGAGCTGCCGCCAGGTCCAGCGCAGCCAGCCGACCAGGCCCATCGCCGGCGGTTCGGACGGTTCGCCGGGGCCGGAGGCGGCGCCGATGCGGTCCTTGAGCTCGGTCATCTCACACCGCCGACCCGAAGTTGGCGACCCACTGCCGCAGGTCCGCGGTCATCGCATCCCACACTCCCGTCAGCAGCAGTAGCCCCACCGCGATCATCAGTACGCCGCCGATCCGGATCACCAGCAACTGGTGCCGCCGGACCCACGCCACCGCGGCCAGCATCCGCCGGAACGCCAGCGCCGCCACGATGAACGGAATGCCCAGCCCGAGGCTGAACACCAGCGCCAGCGTCGCACCCCGCGCGGTGCTGCCCTCGGTCGTGGCCAGCGTCATCACGGTCCCGAGCGTCGGACCGATACACGGAGTCCACCCGAATCCGAACAGTACGCCGAGCAGCGGGGCCGCCGCGATCCCGACGGCCGGCACCCGATGCACCCGCACGTCCTTCTGCAGGAACCCGAACCCGCCGAGGAAGACCAGCCCGAGTACGACGGTCAGCGCGCCGAGCACCCGCGTGATCGCGGTCTGGTGATCGATCAGCAGGTCACCGGCCTTGCCGAACACCACCCCGGTCAGGATGAACACGGCGGAGAACCCGGCGACGAACAAGGCCGTCCCGGCCAGCATCCGGCCGCGCTTGGCCGAGTCGAGCTCGGCCGCGGACAGCCCGGTGACGTACGACAGGTAGCCGGGCAGCAACGGAACGACGCACGGCGAGAAGAACGAGATCGCGCCGGCCAGAACCGCGATCGGCAACGCCACCAGCATCGACCCCGTCATCGAGTCGGCGAACCACTGACCCATCAGCTCAACCGGCATCCTTCACCATGCCGAGCAAGGTCTCCTGGGAAACCTCGCCGACCACCCGGGACGCGACCTTGCCGGTCTTGTCGATCACCAGCGTCGTCGGGATCGCCTTCGGCGAGATCTGACCGCGGAACCGCAGCAATGCCTTGCCGTTCGGGTCGTAGATGCTCGGATACTGCACGCCGAACTCCTGGACGAACTTCTTCGCCGGAGCAGGGTCGAGGTCACGCGTGTTCAGGCCGATGAACTGGACCGACGGACCGAGCTCCTTGGCCGCGGCAACGAGGTCCGGCGCTTCCTTACGGCACGGCGGGCACCACGAACCCCACACATTCAGTACGACGACCTTGCCGACCTGGTCGGACAGCGTCCAGGCCTTGCCGTCCAGCGTCGTACCGGTCAGCGCGGGCGCCGGTTTGCGATCGGCGGGGGCGAACACCGACACGTTGCCGGTGCCGCTCACGAATCCCGCCTGGCCCTGCCGGTTCTGCGCTGCCTGCTGACCGGACGAACACGCGGTCACCGCGAGCATCAGTCCGCCTACCAGGACAGCTGTACGACGCATCACGCGCCACCCACGAACTTCTTCGGGTTCTTGACCGGCAGCATGTCTTTTGCGGGCTCCGAGTAGCCGACCGAAACGATCTGATCGCCGTGGAAGGTGAACGAGGTCAGGCTGGCCAGGCTGCACTGCCGCCTGCGCGGGTCGTGCGGCAGCCGGCGGCCCTCGATCGCGGACCGGACGATCCAGATCGGCAGCTGGTGCGACACGATCAGCGCCTCGTGCCCGGCGGCCTTCTGCCGGGCGGTCTCGATCGCGTCCCGCATCCGCCGGACGAGCTGCTGGTACGGCTCACCCCAGGACGGCTTGAGCGGGTTGCGCAGCAGCCACCAGGCGCTCGGATTACGCAGTGCGCCGTCGCCGACACCGAACTTCTTGCCCTCGAACAGGTTCGCCGCCTCGATCACCCGCTCGTCGATGTCCGGGGTCAGCCCGAACACCTTGGCGATCGGCTCCATCGTCTCCTGGGCCCGCTCGAGCGGCGAGCTGACCAGGTGCACGATGTCGCGGCCCTTGACGTGCTCCGCGACCCGTTCGGCCATCGCGCGGCCGAGCTCGGACAGATGGAAGTCGGGAATCCGGCCGTAGAGCACACCGGTCGGGTTGTGCACCTCGCCGTGACGCATCAGGTGCACGACCGTCGTTTCGGTCACCGCTGCCCTCTCATCTGTTCTACTCAGCCCTTCAGATCTGTACTGCGGCTGCCGCCCGGGCGGCCGGGGCGAGGGCGGACTCCAACTCGGCCAGCGCGTCATCGTCGATGGCGCTGCTGACGAACCAGGCTTCGAACGCACTCGGCGGCAGGTAGACGCCAGCGTCCAGCATTGCATGGAAGAACGCGGCGAACCGGGGCAGCACCTGGGCGTTGGCTCCGCTGAAGTCCCGGATTTCGGCAGGTCCCTCCGAGGACTCCACGAAGAAGACACTGAAGAGGTTCCCGGCCGTCTGGATGACGTGCGGCACACCTTCCTTGTCCAGCGCGGTGCCGACGAGGCGCTGGATGGTGGCCGAGGTCTCGTCCAGCCGGGCGTAGACCTCGTCGGTTGCCAGCCGCAACGTGGTCAGGCCGGCCGTCGTGGCGATCGGGTTCCCGGACAGAGTCCCGGCTTGGTACACCGAGCCCTCGGGCGCGAGGTGGGCCATGATGTCGGCCCGGCCGCCGAACGCCGCGGCCGGGAAGCCGCCGCCCATCACCTTGCCGAACGTCATCAGATCCGGCTGGACGCCGTCGACGCCGTACCAACCGGAGCGGGTGATCCGGAAGCCGGTCATCACCTCGTCGGAGATGAACAAAGCGCCGTTCTCGGTGCAGATCCGGGCCAGGAAGGCGTTGAAGTTGTCGCGCGGCGGTACGACGCCCATGTTGCCCGGCGAGGCCTCGGTGATGACGGCCGCGATCTGGTCGCCGTACTCGGCGAAGGCGGCGGACACGGCGGCCTGGTCGTTGTACGGCAGCACGATCGTGTCGGCGGTGGTCGCCTCGGTGACCCCCGGCGTACCGGGGATGCCGAGGGTGATCACGCCGGAACCGGCCTGGGCCAGCAGTGCGTCCACATGTCCGTGGTAGCAGCCCGCGAACTTGATGATCTTGGCCCGGCCGGTGAAGCCGCGGGCCAGCCGGAGCGCGGACATGGTCGCCTCGGTGCCGGACGAGACCAGCCGGACCTTGTCCACCGGCGTGCGGGCGACGATCTCCTCACCGAGCAGTACTTCGGTCTCGGTCGGCGTCCCGTACGACGTACCGCGGGCGACCGCGGCCTGGACGGCGGCGATCACCTCGGGGTGGGCGTGGCCGAGCAGCATCGGGCCCCAGGAGCAGACCAGGTCGAGGTAGCGATTGCCGTCGACGTCGGTGATGTGACATCGGTCACCCGATGCCATGAAGCGCGGCACGCCGCCGACGGCGCGGAACGCGCGGACGGGAGAGTTGACCCCGCCCGGGGTGACTGCGGACGCCCTGGCGAAGAGCGCGGCGGACTGTTCTGTGTGGTCGGGCACGGCCGCCATTCTCCCCGACCGGCCCGCCGGTCAGGTGGGCGGGCAGGCACAATTGCGCCGCCGGGGGTTCACAAGGGGTGTTGTTACGCGCCAGTATGGGTACCCGGTCACCGCACGTATACCGTCTGAGTTCGGCGCGTAACCCACGCACGGGGCGGACGTTAGACCAGTAACGACGGCAACCGAGACAGCAGCCCCTAGCGGGCGAACTGACGTGTCCACAGCGTGGGGCTGGGCAGGTCGATGAGTCACGGAGGGATCATCGATGGCGAAGGGCAAGCGCCGCGCCACGAGTGGCGGGTGGCGTCAGGTGGCGCCGCTCATCCCGTTGGCGTTGTTCGCGAGCGCGTTCACCGTCAGTGCCACGGACGATCCGGCCGTCGCCACGGCGTCGCTGGAGCAGGGTCTGTCCGGGAAGAGTCCGGTCGTCGTGCCCAAGCAGCCGATCGCCGAGCCGGCCAACGTGCCGGTGCCGGGTGTCCTCGGCCACGGTGTCGATCCGGGTGAGCGGCCGACCCAGGTCGTCTCCGGCCTGTCGCGCAACGGGATCCCGAACGCAGCCCTGAAGGCATACTCACGAGCCCAACAGGTGCTGGCCCAGGTGGACCCGGCCTGTCACCTGCCCTGGACCCTGGTGGCCGCGATCGGGCGCGTCGAGTCGAACCACGGCCGCTTCGGCGGCAACGCGCTGAACTCACAGGGCGTCGCCGTACCGGGCATCTACGGCCCGCGGCTGGACGGCGTGAACACGGCCAAGATCTCCGACACCGACGCGGGTGCGTTCGACGGTGACGGGGCGTTCGACCGCGCGGTCGGCCCGATGCAGTTCATCCCGGGCACCTGGCGGACCATGGGCGTCGACGGTGACGGCGACGGCGTGCGGAACCCGCAGGACATCGACGATGCGGCCATGTCCACCGCGGTCTACCTGTGCTCCGGCAAGACCGACCTCTCCAAGGCGACCGATCTGAACTCGGCCGTCCTGCGCTACAACCACTCCCAGCAGTACGTCGACCTCGTGGTGAGCATCGCCAAGGCGTATGCCGGTGGCAGCTGGATCGCGGTCGGCAACGGGACCGAGGACGACGAGCAGGGTGTCGACCGGGCCGGTGACCAGGTCGGCGACCCGGACATCGACGCCCCGGCGGACGACAACCTGCCGCAGGCGACCGACCAGGAGACGTATCCGACGGTCCAGCCGACGACCACGGACGAACAGGGCGGCAAGCCGACGACTGACCCGACCAAGCGGCCGCCGACCACGAGTAAGCCGACGGACGACCAGACCACCAAGCCGCCGACCACCAAGCCGCCGACCACGGTCCCGACCACCCCGCCGGTCACGACGAAGCCGCCCGCGCCGGGTCTCGCGACCCTGGAGACGGCGGCCGGCCTGATCGTCGGCACCGTCGGCAGCACGGTGGGCGAGCTGACCACGGCGACGCAGTACTGCCAGTCCGAGCTGACGAAGGTGACGATCACCAAGCCGACCCAGGACCAGCTGCAGAAGTGCGTGACGGCCTACCAGACCGGCGGCGCGAAGGCCGTCGACCAGGTCATCCGCAACCTGTTGTCCCTGCTCGGACTGCTGGGCGTTCTCGGTGGAGGCATCCTCGGGAACTGACCCTTCCAAGACCGGCGCGCCTGCCCCCACCCCTCCCTGGGCGCGCCTCCGGCGACGCCACGGAGCACACCCCCCCGGCTTCGTGGCGTCGCCTTTTAACGTTCAGTTCACCGGCCAGGCCCGCTCGATGCGCTGGCTGACCTTGTTGCCGATCAGGTCCGTCGCCGTCACCCGGATGCTCGCGTACGACGCATCGCCCGGAGCCGCCGGCAGTTGCGCGCGGACGGTCCCGCCGAGTCCCCGCAACGCGAGTCGCTGCCAGGTCTTCCCGTCGTACGAGATCTCCGCGGTGGTCCGGAAGATCGCGAGCCCATGGACCCCGGGCTGGTACGCCGGCGTCAGCTCGAGCCAACCGTCGGAGTGCCTGTAGTCAACCTGGACCAATGGCAGCACGGCCCGACTCTTCGCCGGCTTGGACAGGAAGTGCCACTCGGTGTGCGTCGCGGTCGACGTGGTCGCCCAACTGTTCGGACCACGCTTCTGGTCGAGCGTGAGGTCGTACCAGGCCGCCTTCGCCGGCACCGCGAACTGCGCGACCGACCAGTCCTTGCTGCCGACCTCGACCCCGTTGCTGCTGAGCTTGAGACTGGTCACGTCACCCCGGTCGCCCCAGCCGTAGATGGTCCGGTCGCCGTTCACGTACTGCGGGATCGCGATCCGCAGCGCGTTCTCGAAGCGAGCCGGCGGCCAGCCCTGCGCTTCGTCACCCGACGCTTCCGGCACCGCTGGGCGCATCAAGGGCGCCCACCAGTCGCGGGTGACCTTCTCGTTCGGGCGGTAGCCGCGAGGGAGCGTGTTCTCGAAGCCGGACTCGTTCCACTCCCCCGCGCGCGTCTTCTCGTCCCAGGTGACGCCGTTGAGATCCGTGGCCAGGTAGTCGGTGCGGGTGACCGGTCCGGTCACGGACCGCGTCGACGTCAGCCCGACGAGGATTCCCGGCAGGTGGGCGACCCGCTGGTCGGTGTGCAGGTACCAGGCGTCGTTGCGCTGGAAGTCCGTGGTCACCACGGCCGGCCGCAGCTTCGCGAAGTCGTACGTCAACGGACCCTTCACCGTCGATGGCCCGACGACCAGGTCGTACCGGTAGGTGCTGTCGAGCAAACCGTTCAGTTGCAGGGAAACCGGGCCCTTCGCCAGCAGGTCGAGCAGCTGCCTCCCCTGCTCCGCCCGCAGCATGTAGAACGGGAAGTCTTCGCTGACCATGCTCGACCAGAAGCCGGACGCCTCGTTGTACATGAAGGCCGCCTTGGCGCCGGCGTCCTTGGCCGACTTGACCTGCGCCTGCGTGTCGTCGTTCGAGCGGAACCGGATCAGCGCGACCTTGTCCTTGGCGCCGGCCAGCTCGCCCGCCGTCCCGTCGCCGCCGTTGTAGAGCGGGAGCTTCTCGGTCCCGACGTACACCTTCCGGAAGTCGCCCTGGGCGGGGGTCGGCAGGCGGAAGCTGCTGCCCACGCCACTGACGTCGACAGTCAGCATCGGCTCCGCCAGGTCCCAGCGCTGCACGACCTGGAAGGTGCCGTTGGCAACCTTTCCGAAGTCCTGCACGTAGACGTTGTCGCTGACCCGCTCGTCGAATCCCCAGCCGGAGACCGCGTCCCGGTCGCCGACCTTGCGGTGCCAGGCGATCCCGATGCTCTGCAGGTCGGCCCGCCGTGGCGTCTTCACCGTCACCTTGTGCGCCTTACGAGCGTCGAAGGTGTACGTCCGATCGCTGTCGATCCACTCGTCCGGGTCCCCGAGCAAGGTGACCGAGTTCCCCCAGCCGGCCTCGTCGCCGCCCATCGCGTACGCCATCACGCTGTAGCGCCCGGTCGGTACGTCGAGAGTCCGGCTGCCGGTGTCGTCGAACGCAATCCCGTCCACGGCACCGGTGTCCTGGTTCCACAACTGCACGCCGCTCGCGCCGGCCGCCGCAGTGGCCGGCTGACCGTCCCGGCCGATCGCCTTCACGGTCACCTGGTTCAGCCGGCCGCCGGCCGCGAACCCGAGCCCGGTCCGGAACGACTGGTTTCCGGTCCGCGCGGTGAGGATGCCGGAGTACTTGGCCGGCTGGGTCTCGGCGAGATCGAGAGTGACCGTGGCGGACGCCGTACCGTTGGCCGGGATGGTCAGGCGTGCGGGCTTGACGGTGAGAGCGGCCTTCACCTTCGCGGGTGACTGGGCGCCGACGGTCAGGTCGAGGGTCATCGGCCGGTTCGAGTTGTTGCGGTAGGCAACTGTGCGGGTGACCGGGGCGGGCGCGGTCGGTCCGGTCCAGGAGAGGTCACCGAAGAACAGGTTCGCGGTGTCCGGTAGCACCTTCGGGTCGAGTGCGCTCGGGATGTCGACCCGGCCGAGGCCTTGCTGGTCCGCTCGCGCGTCCTTGGACGGAACCGCCGTCGCGGCCAGGGCGGCCTTCAACTGCGGGCCGGTCCAGTCCGGGTGACGCTGGGCCAGGATCGCAGCGGCGCCGGCAACATGCGGAGTAGCCATCGAGGTGCCGCTCATCGCGGTGTAGTACTGGCCGAGCACGTGACCCTGCTCAGTGCCGGCGGCCCGGGCGGCCGCGATCTCCACGCCGGGCGCCGTCACCTCGGGCTTCATCGCGCCGTCGCCGAGGCGCGGGCCGCGGCTGGAGAAGTTCGCCAGCTTGTCGTCGCGATCCACCGCGCCCACGGTCAGCGCCTCGGACGCCGTACCGGGAGAACCAACGGTTTCCTCGTCGCCGGCGTTGCCGGCGGCGACGACGAACAGGGCACCGCTGGACTTCGACAGCTCGTCGACGGCCTGGCTCATCGGGTCGGTGCCGTCGGTCGGCCAGCCGCCGAGGCTCATGCTGATGACCTTCGCGCCCTGCTGGACGGCCCACTCCATGCCGGCGATCGCCTCGGAGTCGTAGCCACCGCCACTGTTGTCGAGCACCTTGCCGATCAGCAGTTCCGCGCCCGGTGCGACACCCTTGCGCTGGCCGTCGGACGCCGTACCGAGGCCCGCGACGATCGACGCGGTGTGGGTGCCGTGGCCGTGCAGGTCCTGGACCGCCTGGTCGGGGACGAAGCTCTCGGACGCGACGACCTGCTTGGCGAGGTCGGGGTGGCCGGCGTCGTACCCGGTGTCGAGGACGGCCACCTTGACGCCATGGCCGTCGTACCCGGCCTTCCACGCAGTCGGGGCACCGATCTGTTCCGTGGACTGGTCGAGAGTGGCGTGGGTGCGGCCGTCGAGCCAGATCTTGGTGACCTGGCCGGTCTTGAGAGTGGTGGGGCCGCTGATGCTGTCCCAGAAGGACTTGGCGTCGGACTTCTGCACGGTGACCGCGCTGCTGTCGACACTGGGGAGGGTACGGCGCAGTGTCGCGGCCGCTGGGGTGGAAGGCGCGCTGCGCAGGGTCGCCGGCGCGGTGAGGAGGAGGGGCAGCCGGTCGCTGCTCGCGTCGTCGTACCCCTGCGCGACGAGCTCGGTGAGGTTGAAGAGCCGCTTGTCCAGGCGGCCCTCGGTGAGCAGCGGGTAGGCCTTGGCGGGAACCAGGCTGAGCTCGCCGTCGAAGCTGCCGAAGTAGTACGGCTCGTCGCTGGTCAGCCGGGCGGAGACCTGCCCGTTCGAACTCGTGGTCAGCTCGGCGACGTCACCGGTGACCAGGGTGATCAGCCGCGTACTCGCGCCTGGGGTCGGCTTGGCGACTGTGCCGTCGGGGCCGTCGGCATTCGCGGTGGTCGTCAGCAGCAGGGAACTGACGACCACCGCGGCGAGCAGGCTCCTCGCGAGCCGGGACGATCGGGCAAACACAGGCGGACACCTCCCGATGCCCCGACCCACGCGAGGCCATCGCCGGGAGCCTGACAGTTGCCCTTAGCCCCGGTCCACCACTGGAGTTGTCAAACACCCGCCATGACCGATACCAGCCATCACGCGAACCGCTTGGCCACCTGCTCGACCCGGTCTCTCACTCACACTTCTTTCCTCAGGCGAAGCGCTTGGCTACCTGCTCCACCCGGTCGACCAGGTCCAGGTCGTAGGCCACGCCGGGCACGTAGAAGATGATGTAGTCGGCGCCGGCTTCGAGGGAGGCCTCGACCTTGGCGGCGATCTCGTCCTCGGTGCCGATCAGGTTGTCCTTGTCGAACTTCTCCCGGTCCATCGGGCCGAGGGCCTTCTCGGTCGCCCGCGTCGGGTCGTCACCCTTGTCGATCGGGAACACGTTGAACGACGTCGACTTGATGATCTCGTCGTAGTCGCGGCCGACCTTCTCGCAGTGCCCGCGCAGGATCGCGGCCTTCTCCCGGATCACCTCGGGGTTGCCCCCGCCGATGTTCGCGGCGTCGCCGTACTGTGCGACCAGCTTCAGCGTGACCTTCGGGCCACCGCCGCCGATCCAGAAGCTCGGGTGCGGCTTGCGGACACCCTTCGGCTCGTTGATCGGCGCGTCGATCGAGTAGTGCTTGCCGTTGTAGACCGGCTTGTCCTCGGTCCACATCTTGTAGATGATCTCGGTGGCCTCACGGAAGGCGGCCATCCGCGGCGGGATGTCGGTCCACTCGTAGCCGTAGGCCTTCCACTCGTGCTCGTACCAGCCCGCGCCGATCCCGGCGTACAGGCGGCCGTGGCTGGCGACGTCGACGGTGGACGCGATCTTCGCGTACAGCGCCGGGTTGCGGTAACCGTTGCAGCCGACCATCTGGCCGATGTTCACCCGCGTGGTGTCGCGCGCCAGCGCGGCCGTCGCGCTCCAGCACTCGAAGGTGGTGTTGTCAGTCGGCTCCGGCACCGTGTGGAAGTGGTCGAAGAGCCAGATCGAGTCCCAGGACTGGTCGTCGGCCCGCTTGGCGACGTCCGTCATCGCTTCCCACTGCTCTATCGGATCGGCGATCTGCGCCAGATCCATCTTCCAGCCCTGCGGGACGAAAATCCCGAAACGTGTAGTCATGCTGACATCCTTTCCGGCGACGCCGGTCGGGGTCTATCACTCTGACTACTGAATTCGTTCTCAATCGGACCACTAGAACTTCTTAATGCGCCCTGGGTGCACCCGTACGCCGGATGCACCCAGGGGCCACACGTGTTTGGCTTACGGGGCGCTACGTCCCCGAGCGCTCAGGACGCCCGCGCCGAAGCCGGGTCCCGATCGGTCGACGGCACGGAGCGCGAGAATCGCGTTCAGCGCCACCGGCGCCAACCGGCCACCGAACTCCTGTCTGGTCAGCGCTGCCACACCGGCGGCGGTCGGCGCGGAGGCCGACGTACCGAAGAAGCGGCACTCACCCTGGACCGTCGTCGGACAGACGCCGGACCCGAACCCGCCGGCTCCACTCACGGAGACGCCGTCGGCGGCGGCCCAGTACGGCGCTGGGAAGCTCCTTGACGACCCACCGGAGATCCCCTTGCACGGGCCCGGCTTTCCGCCCGGGCAGCGCGTGGTGGTGATGATCTGGGTCGGACCGGCCGCGCTGAACGGTTCCAGCGCGATGGTCTTCGGGTCCACCGACAGACTGGCGTTGACGGCACCGGCACTGGTCGCGAAGCCCAGGTAGTTCGAGTCCGGGTTCATCGAACCGGCCCGCTCCGGCGGGTCGATGGTCTGTACGCCGGCCGACAGCGCACGCCAGCGCAGATCCAGAATCGGCGCCTTGCGAGCCGTCGAGGTGCCCTGGACGTCGACGACCAGCTTGACGGGCTGCGCCACGGTGGTCGTGTTCTCGTAGATGAACTGCTCGATGGTGTCGCCGACCCCGTTGGCCTGAACTCCGTTGCTGGCCGCGAGGCACGTCGTACCGGCTGCGTCCATCAGATACAGGTTGAGGTCGGTGAAGCCGCCCTGTCCCGCGGTCGGGTAGATCGCCCGCGGCTCGCTCCACTGCAGGGTCGGCAGGATCGCCGCGCCGGGCAGCAGGTTCAGGTCGTACGTCGTGTCCGCGCCGCGCAGCTTCACCACGTTGTCGGGCGCGTTCGGGCAACCGGTGAAGGGCCCGACGACACCGTCCGGCCCGCTGCCGGTTCCGGTCGCGGTCACGCGTGGCGCGTGCCTGCCACCGAGGTTCCCGGCCGACGAGCTGACCCAGATGCCGTGCTTGGCCAGACCCTCGGCCGTGGCGGCACCGATGCCTTGCTGGAACGCCGGCTCGTCGTCGAACGCGATGTCCTCGGCGATCATCGTGACGCCGGCGGCGGCCAGGTCGTGGAAGGCCTCGACGTACTGCGCGAGGGTGTCGCGCGTACTGGCGTACGCGAGCTTCGCGCCCGGTGCCATGTCGTGGATGATCTCCAGCATCGCGGTGCCTTCGTCATCCTCGTAGTCGGCTTGGCTCAGGACCTGGACGTTCTTGGGCAGCTCACCCTGGGCGATCGAGTCGGCCAGGTGGTCGACGTCGCCGGAGATCGCGCCGACCTTCTGACCACGACCGGTCAGGCCGCGGGCCTGCGCCTTGTCGGCCTTGTGCACCTGGACGCCCTCGGCCGTGATCGGGCCGACGTCGACGGCCGGCCGCAGCGACGGCCGCAAGGCAGCCACCCAACCAAGTGCGGCAACCGCGTCGAGCTTGTCGTACGGGACCGAGGCGGACACCAGGCCGGTGCTCGGCAGGGCCGCACCGGGGACCGCCTTGAAGTCGGCCGAGTTCGTCAGGACGGACACGCCGAGCCTGGACAGGTCCGCCTCCTGCGCCGCGGTCACCGGTGCCGCGGCGTACACCTGGACGCCGATCCGGCCACTGGCGCCGACGCCCAGCGAGCGGGCTTCTGGATCGACTGCACCTGCCTTGGCCGCCGCGGAGGCCTTGGCCAGCTCGGCAGTCTGCCGCAGCAAGGTCGGGATCTTGGACGGCTCGGCCGCAGCGGCAGCCGGAGCCGCCGTGGCGGGTTGGACAGCGGCGACGATCGCCATCGGGACGATCAACGCCACACCACTCAGTAGACAGGCCAGCTTTCTCACAGTTCCTCCTCGCCTCACACACCTCGGAGAACGCAGACACCACGAAAGCCAGCCCCCAAGAGCTCCACCCGACCCCGCAGCCCCGCCAACACACTCACGCACCAACGCCCCACTGTCCAGATCCCACCAACCGATGACATGCCCCCGGCGTCCTACCCGACCAACGTCAAGGGAGATCATGTGCCCAAGTTCGACGAGCTCTTCGCCACCGCCGTCCCCCTCATCACCACCGGCCACCACCAGCGCGACGCGCTCCCCCAAGAAGGCGGCCGCTGGCCCGTCAGCGCCGTCCTCCGCCCACCCCTGGACAGTCCTCTCAGTCGCCACCTGGACACCCTCACCACCGACGCCGCGGCCCTCGCCGGTCCCGGCCACTGGCAAACAGGCCAGCGTGGATCGGCCCACCTCACCGTCCGCGCCCTCGAGGGCTACCGCGAAGTCATCCCACCCGACGACGCCGCGATCAAGCGCTACCGATCCGCGCTAGCCCGGGCCGTCCACGGCCCGACCCGCTTCCGCGTCACCGGCCTCACCCTCACCCCCGGCAGCGTGATGGCCTGCGCTGTCCCCCTCGACGCGAGTGCCGATGAGTTCATGGATCGGCTCGCCACCGAGCTCGGGCCGGATGGGTGGTTCGAACGTCCGCATGGTCGTCGCGACATCTGGTACCTGAACCTCCTGCACTTCACCACCGCGGTCGCGCAGCCTGAGGAGCTGGTCGACTGGGTGGGTGCGCATCGGAGGACCGAGATCGGCGAGGTCACGGTTGCGGAGGCGGAGCTTGTGCGGTTCCGGTACTGCGCTGGACCGCGGGCTCATATGGCTCCGGTCCTGGCGTGAGAGCGCTCTAGTTCCGGAACCGGTGGGGTCTTGACCTGGGGGCGGGGAGAGCTGAGAGTCGGGGCCGGACGTGGGTGTGAGGCTCGCGCGGACGTGGGGAGCGGCCATGCGTGGTTTTCGTCGGACAGCTCTGGTCGCCGCGGCGGCTCTGGTCGCCGGACTGTTGCCACTCCAGGCGTCAGCCGATGATCCGGCGCCGATCGTGCTGGCGGCGTTCGAAGGTGGGGAGCCGTTCGCGTTCCCGCCGAACGCGGGCATCTTCGGGTGGGGCAGCGATGCCGACGACCCGCCGACGATGGAACTGCAGACCCGCGCCGACGCCCCGTCCGGCGAGAAGGTGCTGCACGGCACCTACAACATCAGCGGGTACGGCGGCTTCAGCCACGACGTGACGTACGACGTGAACCCCGGCGACTGGTCGGCGTACAAGGGGATCCGGTTCTGGTGGTACGGCCAGAACACCGCACCGCTGCCACCCGGCTCCGGGAAGCGGATCTTCTTCGAGATCAAGGACGGCGGCGCGAACGCCGAGGCCTCCGAGCTGTGGAACACCAGCTTCACCGACGACTGGCAGGGCTGGCACCTGGTCGAGATCCCCTTCAGCGAACTTGCGTACCGCACCGACTACCAGCCGGTCGGTGGCATCGACCAGGTGCTCAACCTGACCCAGATGTGGGGTTACGCGATCACTATGCCGGTCGGTTCGCCGGGTGAGTTCGCGATCGACCAGGTCGAGATCTACGGCAAGGTGGATCCCGCGCTGAAGGCGAGCGTCGTCACCGACGCCGGCGTCTACCCGGTCAAGGAGGGCGGCACCGCGCAGGTGAAGGTCTCGGTCGCGACGACCGGTGGCACCCCGCTCGAGGAGCCGGTCACCGTCGACTACAAGACCGGCACCGGCAGCGCGGGCGCCGACGACTACACCCCCGTGTCCGGCACGCTCACCTTCCCCGCCGGTACGCCGTCCGGCACCGCACAGACCGTGGCCGTCACGACCCGCAAGGACCGCACCGCCGAGGCCGCGGAGACCATCCCGCTCGAGCTCACGGTCACCGGCGCGAAGGCCCCCGCGACCCAGCCGGTCGTGGTGATCAACGCCCACGATCTCCCGTACCTCAACCCCAAGCTCCCGCTGAAGAAGCGCGTCGACGACCTGCTCACCCGGATGACTCTGGCCGAGAAGGTCGGCCAGATGACCCAGGCCGAGCGCAACGCACTGCGGTCCCGCACCGACATCGCGACGTACGCACTCGGCTCGCTGTTGTCGGGCGGCGGCTCGGTGCCGACGCCGAACACCCCGGCCGCGTGGGCCGCGATGATCGACAACTTCCAGCTGAACGCGCAAGCGACCCGGCTGCAGATCCCGCTGATCTACGGCGTGGACGCCGTCCACGGTCACAACAACGTGGTCGGCGCGACGATCCTGCCGCACAACATCGGCATCGGCGCCACCCGCGACCCGGACCTCGCCAAGCGGACCGGTGAAGTGACCGCCACCGAGGTCCGCGCGACCGGCATCCCGTGGGACTTCGCGCCCTGCGTCTGCGTGGTCCGCGACGACCGCTGGGGCCGCGCGTACGAGGGGTACGGCGAGGATCCGGCGCTCGTGCAGTCGATGGCGACCGTGATCACCGGCCTGCAGGGCAAGGCGGACGGCAGCCAGCTCGCGCAGAACAACCACGTACTGGCGACCGCGAAACACTTCGTCGGCGACGGCGGAACGACGTACGGATCGTCGACGACGGGTTCGTACAAGATCGACCAGGGGATCACCGAGGTCACTCGCCAGCAGTTGGAGACGCTGCACCTGGCGCCGTTCGAGACCGCCGTGGATCTCGGGGTCGGCACCGTGATGCCGTCGTACTCGAGTGTCGCGATCGACGGCCAGGCTCCGGTCAAGATGCACGGGAACGGCGAGTTGATCAACGGTGTGCTGAAGCAGCGGATGGGTTTCAACGGCTTCGTGATCAGCGACTGGCAGGCGATCGACCAGCTGCCGGGCGACTACGCGAGCGACATCCGTACGTCGATCAACGCCGGCCTCGACATGATCATGGTGCCGACGAACTACCAGGGCTTCACCCAGGGCCTGACCGACGAGGTCACCGCCGGCCGGGTGCCGGTGTCCCGGGTCGACGACGCGGTCCGGCGGATCCTGACCGAGAAGTTCAAGCTGGGCCTGTTCGAGCACCCGTATGCCGACACGTCGCAAGCGAGCTCGATCGGGTCAGCCGCCCACCGCGCGGTCGGCCGGGAGGCGGCGGCGAAGTCCCAAGTGCTGCTGAAGAACGACGGCAACCTGTTGCCCTTGGCATCCACCGCGAAGGTGTACGTCGCCGGCAGCAACGCGAATGACCTGGGCAACCAGATGGGCGGCTGGAGCATCACCTGGCAAGGCGGTTCCGGAGCGACGACCACTGGTACGACGATCCTGGACGGAATCAAGCAGGTGGTCCCGACGGCAACGTTCAGCGCGGATGCCTCCGCACCACTGGAGGGACACGACGTCGGCGTGGTCGTGGTCGGCGAACGCCCGTACGCCGAAGGGATCGGTGACGTGGGCAACGGTCACGACCTCCTGCTCTCCGATGCCGACAAGGCCGCGGTGGACAAGGTGTGCGGTGCGATGAAGTGCGTCGTGCTGATCGTGTCCGGCCGGCCGCAGGTGATCGCGGACCAACTCGGCAAGATCAATGCGCTGGTGGCGTCGTGGTTGCCGGGGACCGAGGGTGCCGGGGTGGCCGACGTACTGTTCGGCAAGCGATCGTTCAGTGGCCGGCTCCCGGTCAGCTGGCCGCGGACCGGGGCCCAGCAGCCACTGAACGTCGGTGACGCCTCCTACGATCCGCAGTACCCCTACGGCTGGGGTCTGACCACGCAGGCCGCGGCGCGGCAGAAGCTGACGGAGGCCCGGAACACCCTGCTGCGCACGCAGGATCCGTACGCGCTGGCGGCCGGAATCGCGGCCGGTGTCGCGCTCCAGGTCAAGGATTGGTCGGGACCGCAGGCAACCATCGCCCTGGCGGCGGTCGCCCAGTCCGCGAAGTATCTGGAGCGCACCACGGCGGACGCGTTCGGTGAGGACGACGCCGTCGTCGGCGCCGCCCGCTGGATCGCCCAGAACAAGATCGGCCAGAACCTCACCGAGCCGGCGTCCAAGCTAACCTCGGACGCCGAGCATCTGCTGTTGACCGGAAGCCTGAACGCCGCGACCAGCAAGCTGATCGCGGCCTACAAGGCAAGCTGACGGTTGGGGGTGGGCTGATCGCCCACCCCCTCAGCTGGTCACACGGAGATCAGTTCGCGTTCGGCCGGATCCGGGGCCTGCTTGGACAGCCGGTTCGGCCACCACGCCTTGCGACCCAGCAGGACGAGGATCGACGGGAGCATGACGATCCGGACCAGGGTGGCGTCGATCAGTACGGCGACGGCCAGGCCGACGCCCATCTGCTTCATCTCGAGCATGCCGAGGGTCGCGAAGACGGCGAACACCGAGACCATCACCGCGGCCGCACTGGTCACCACGCCGGCCGACTCGGTGATGCCCTTGCGCACCGCCTCGCGCGGCGTCAGGCCCTCGGCGACACCCTCGCGGATCCGGCCGAGCACGAACACGTGATAGTCCATCGACAAGCCGACCAGGATCACGAAGAGGAACAGCGGGATCCACGACACCACGAACCCGACCGAGGCGAACCCGAGCAGCCCTTCGGCCCACGTGTGCTGGAACACCAGCGACAGCACCCCGAAGCACGCCGCCACCGAGGCCAGGTTGAGCAGAGTCGTCACCAGCGCGATCGCCACGCTCCGGAACGTGACCGCCATCATCACCAAGGTCAACGCCAGTACGAACGCGATCACCCACGGCAGCTTGTCCCGCTGATTGTTGCCATAGTCAACGGAGTCGGCCGATTCTCCACCCACGGCCCAGGTCGTCGATCCCAACGCGGCCGGCGCCAGCTCGTCGCGCAACTGGTCCAGCGCAACCTCGGCGTTCCCACTGCTCTCCGGCAACACCGACACGACCGTCAGCACAGCGGTTTCACCAGACTGCCGAACCGCATCCGCCGGCGGTACGACGAACTTCCCGCTCTGTACGGCGGACTCCTGCAACCGAGCCAGCCCCGCGGCAGCACCGTCGCCTCGCGCGACCACGTCGTACGAGAGGCCGCCCTGCGACGGGAAGTTCTCCTGCAGCGCCTTGAAAGTGCGCACCTCGGGAATGCTCTGCGGCAGTGAGTTCAGGTCGCCCGACTCGGTCTTCATCCCGAGTGCTGGTACGGCGAGCGCCACGACGACGACGGCCGAGAGCGACAGGGCCGCCCGCGGGTGACGCAGTACAGGCGCCAGGATGCGGCGGCTGATCCCACCGGGACCGATGCGCCTGTTGAGCCGCCACAGCAGCGGGACGCGCGGCCGGTCGACCCGGTGCCCCAGCTTCGCGAGCAGGGCGGGGAGGACGGTCAACGAACCGAGGACCGCCACCGCGACAACGACGATCGTGGCCGTCGCCATCGACGCGAACGTCGCGTCCTGAGCGACGTACAGGCCGGCCATCGAGACGATCACGGCGACACCGGACACGACCACCGAGTGCCCGGAGGTAGCCGCGGCGATCTCGACGGAGTGCAACGTGTCCCAGCCTTTGCGGCGTTCCTCGCGTTCACGCTTGAGGTAGAAGAGCGAGTAGTCGACGCCGACGGCCATCCCGATCAGCAGTACGACGTTCGCGACCGAGCCACCGTCCGGGAAGAGGTAGGACAGCGGCGCGTAGAAGCCGAGCGCCGCGCCGACGGCCGAGAACGCCAGCAGGACAGGGATCCCGGCCGCGATCAAGGCGCCGAAGGCGAGCAGCATCAACCCGAAGGTGATCGGCAGGCTGAGCTTCTCCGCCTTCGCGAGATCGGACCCGACCTGCTTCCAGATGCCCGCGTCGAGGGAGGCCTCCCCGGCCTGCGCGATGCTCAGGCCTGGGTTGGCCTGCTGCACCTCGCTGGTGGCGGCGACGACCTTGTCGATGGAGTCGGCCGCGTCGTCCGCCGTACCTTTCAGCTCGATCGGCAGCAGTGCTGCCTTGCCGTTCTCCGACCAGACCGGCCGGCCAACGCTTTGGACCGCCTCGAGGGCGGTGAACTTCTGCCGGAGCCGGCCGATCGCCGCTGTCGCGGCGGCCTTGTCCAGCGGTCCGTCCGGATCGGTCAGCAACACCGTCTCACCCGGTTTGCCGGCGAGTCCGGCCTGCTGGATCAGTTCGGCCGCCTGCCCCGACTGCCCGACCCAGGTGTCCTTGTCCTGAGTTTGCTGCTTCGGGATCGCCACCGACATCCCGACCGCCACGACGACGAGCAACAGCCACAGGCCGATCGCCCGCCATGGATGGGTGGCACTCCAGCGCGCCACCCGTACAGTCACCGAACCTCTGCTCACGCTCGTTCTGTTCACAGAACGAGCCTCGCTGGACGGCGCGCGGAACTCAGGAGTCCTGCGCCCCCACCGGAGGTAGACCTACCTCTACCCGGCGACGGGTTCGGCGGCGCGGGCGCGGAGCCGGCGGAGCATCCGGGCGTCCTCGAAACCGACCGCTCGGGCCGCCGCCTCGATCGTGGTGCCGTGGCCGATCAGGTGTTCGGCGCGCTCGAGGCGGAGGAGTTGCTGGTAGCGCAGCGGGGTCAGGCCGGTCGCAGTGGTGAAGATCCGCGTCAGGGTTCGTTCACTGACCCCGATCTGCTGGGCGAGTTCGGTCAGCAGCAGGCGATCGGCGTACCGGGCGTCGATCAGATCCTGCACGCGATGGGCGAGGTCACTGAGGTGACCGCGGTGCCGCAGCATCGCGCTCTCCTGCAGTTCGTCGCCGTTGCGACGCGCGTACACGACCATCTCCCGCGCGATCCGCGCCGCCGCCTCGGCACCACGCGCGACCGCGACCAGGTGCAGTGCCAGGTCGATCCCGCTGGCGATCCCGGCCGAGGTGATCACGCGGTCGTCCACGACGTACAGGACATCGCGGACGATGGTCGCCTTCGGGTACCGCGCCGCCAGCTCGTCGGTCAGGTCGTGGTGGGTGGTGTACCGATGCCCGTCCAGCAACCCGGCCGCGCCGAGCGCGTCGGCACCCGAACACACACTCGCCACCGATCCCCCCGCCGCGTGGTGACTCCGCAACCGTTGGCGCGTCTCCGGGCCGATCGGCGGCACCGGCGACAGCCGCGGCGACCGCCACCCCGGTACGACGATCAGGTCGTCCGGACCGAGGTCCGGCCAGTCCAGCCGCGCCTTCACCGGCACCCCTTGGGCGGTGACGATCTCGTCGATCTCGGCCACATAACTCAGCTGGTAGCCGTAGCCGAGGTCGTTCGCGGTCGAGAACACCTGCGCCGGCCCGGCCAGATCCAGCAGGTGCAGTTTCGGCACCAGCAGGAAGACGACCTGGGTAGTCATGATCCAGTCAGGATGACACGGCTACGGCGGTCAGTTCGTCGAGCGTCCGGATGGTGGCGAACCGGCCGGCCAGGGCGTACTCGGTGCGCTCGGTGACGACCTCGGGGCTGAGCGTCCGCGGGTCGGCCAGGATCTCGTCGAGGGTCGCGTCCGCGGGCATCGTCCAGTGCGGCAGCGGGGTGGTCGCGGTCGCCTCGGTGACGAACACGACCTCGTACCCGAGGTCCGACGCGACCCGGGCGGTGGTCTCGCAGCACTGCTCGGTGCGGATACCACTGATCACGAGGTCGGTGACGCCGTGCTGGGTCAGGAGCTGCTGCAGATTCGTTGTGGTGAACGCGTTGTGGGACGTCTTGGTGATCAGCGGCTCGCCCTCCATCGGCGCGAGTCCCTCGATCAGCCGGACGTGGCCCTCCGCCGGGTCGAAGGCGCCGCCGGTGCCCGGCTCGGTGTGCAGGACCCAGACGACCAGGTCACCGGAGTCCCGGGCCGCGTGGACCAAGCGGTCGACCCGCTCGGCGATGTCGGGGTGGTTCACGGCCACCCAGTTCGGGCGGACCCGGAACGATTCCTGGACGTCGATCACGATCAGTGCGGTTCGGCTCATACCGCTCATCCTCGCGGCGTACGTCGTACCCGTAGTAGACCCGATCGGGGCCGCGACCGGACCGATCCGGTCAGCACCGGGCAATCCCCTCGATCGGACCGGAGACATCGGACGAATTCGAACTGTTACGAACTGTTCCAAACACTGGTCTGGCGTGCTTATCGTGCCGAAAAGCCGTTCTACAACGATTGAGGGGATTGCGATGCCCGACCACCTGCCCCGCCGCCAGGTCCTCCGGACCGCCGGCGCACTGGGCTTGGGTGCCGCCGCCGCGGGCGCTTTGAACAGCACCGCCGAGGCCACCACCCAGGCCAGTTCCACCGCTGGTACGACCGCTAAGTTGGCCGCCATGGGCGAACACCACGGCAAGCTCGAGATTCGCAAGGATCCGTTCGGCATCACACCGGACGGCCGGCAGGTGGACGTGTACACGTTCACCAACGGCCAGGTGACGATCTCGATGCTGACCTGGGGGGCCACCATCCAGCGCGTCGAGACCCCGGACCGGCGCGGCCGGACCACGAACATCAGCCTCGGCTTCGACAACCTGCCCGACTACGCGGCGCTCAGCCCGTACCTCGGTGCCACCATCGGCCGCTACGGCAACCGGATCGCGAAGGGCCGGTTCACGCTGGACGGGACGACGTACCAGATCCCGATCAACAACGGCGAGAACGCGTTGCACGGCGGCACCATCGGCTTCGACAAGAAGGTATGGAAGGCGGTGGTCGTCCGCAACGACAAGGCCGTCGGCGTCGCCTTCACCTACGTCAGCCCCGACGGCGAGATGGGCTTCCCCGGTGAGCTCACCAGCACGGTGACGTACACGCTGGACAAGCGCGACAACCTGCGGATCGACTACCACGCGACCGTCGCGGGCAAGGCGACCATCGTCAACCTGACCAACCACGTGTACTTCAACCTGCTCGGCGAGGGCAACGGGACCATCTACGACCACGTGCTGGAGCTGAACGCTCCGAAGTACACCCCGGTCGACGCCGGACTGATCCCGACCGGCGAGCTCGCACCGACCGCCGGTACGCCGTTCGACTTCAGCAAGCCGACCGCGATCGGCGCCCGGATCCGGCACGACCACCCGCAGCTGATCGTCGGCCGCGGGTACGACCACAACTTCGCCCTCGGCGGTCAGCCGGACGACGACGGTCTCCGCTTCGCCGGCCGATTCACCGAGCCCGAGCACGGCCGCACGGTCACCGTGCACACCGACCAGCCCGGTGCCCAGTTCTACAGCGGCAACTTCCTCGACGGCACGTTCCTCGGAATCGGCAACAAGGCCTACCGCCAGGGCGACGCCTTCGCCTTCGAGACCCAGCACTTCCCGGACTCCCCGAACCACCCCAACTTCCCGTCCACGATCCTGCGCCCCGGCGAAACCTACAGGTCCACCACCATCTACACCTTCGGCACCAAGTAGCCCCGGCTCGCGCAGAGAGGTGGTCCCGTCACCGACGGGGCCACCTCATGCCGTTCGGAGCCCACGCATTGCCTGCGCGGGGTAACGAGCGCAGGGTGGCGGTAGAGGGTGGGTGACAGGTTGTGGCGGTGCCGACGATCGAACCGGCCCGCGGACCGGGGCCGTGGGCGCTGTGGGCGACCGTCGTGGCGGGTTTCGGCACGCTGGTCGTCTCGGTCGCGCTCGCGCTGGCGGGCGACGAACTGGTCCGGCCGGGCCTGCAGGCACTGCTCTTCAACTGGATCACCATCCCGTACCTGATCAGCGGGACCCTCGCCTGGTGGCGCCGGCCGGCGAGCCGGCTCGGTCCGCTGATGATCGCCACCGGTTTCGTGATGGCCTTGACCGCCCTGCAGTGGTCGACCGTGCCGGTGCTGCTCTCGATCGGTCATCTGCTCGACCTGCTACCGGCCGCGATGTTCCTGCACGTGTTCCTCGCCTATCCGACCGGACGGGTGACAGGACGGCTCCGCCGCCTCGTCGTCGGCTGCGGTTACGCGACCGCGCTGGTCCTGCAGCTCGCGAAGATCCTGCTCGGGATCAACCCGGACAGCATCTTCACCGTCACGACGCGACCGGTCCTGGCCGGCCGGATCGAGCAGCTCGAGCTGATCACGATGAGCGTGCTGCTGCTCGTCGGCGCCGCCGTTGTGCTGGTACGGCGACCGTCGGCGAGTCTGGTCCGCCGGCGGCCGGTTGCGTTGCTCGTGGACAGTTTCGGGCTGGCACTGATCATGCTCGCGATCCTGTTCATCGCGGGTCTGCGGGGCTGGCCGCAGATCGAGACCATCCGGCACGTCACCTTCGCGGCGCTCGGACTCGCGCCCGTCGTGTTCCTGCTCGGGCTGCTGGACGCCCGGCTGGCCCGCACCGATGTCGGCACGTTGCTGATGGACCTGCGCGCACACCCGGCCGGCGACCTGCGCGAGCCGCTGGCGCGAGCCCTGCACGATCCCTCGTTGACCATTGCCTTCTGGTTGCCGAAGTACGGCAGCTGGGCCGACTCCGAAGGACATGCGGTCACCCTGCCCGAGGTGGCCGACGGGCGGGCGACGCGGGTCATCTATCGCGATGACGAACCCGTCGTCGCCCTCGAGTTCGACCGGTCGCTCGAGGACGAGCACGAGTTGCTGGACGCGGTCGCGGCAGCGGCCGGCATCGCCTTGGAGAACAGCCGCCTCCAGGCAGAGCTGCGGGCCAGGCTGCACGAGCTGCAGGGTTCGCGGGCGCGGGTCATCGACGCCGAGCAGCAGGAACGGAAGCGGCTCGAACGCAACCTGCACGACGGTGCACAGCAGCGTCTGGTCGCGCTGGCGCTCGAACTCGGACTGATCGCCGGCCGGTCCGCCGGCGACGCCGACACCAAGGCACGCCTGATGCGGGCCAAGCTGCAGGTCACCACGTCGCTGGACGAGCTCCGGGACGTTGCGCGCGGCATCCATCCCGCAGTCCTGACCGGACATGGTCTGGGGGTCGCGCTGGAGTCCCTCACCGCCGAGGCTGTCGTCCCGGTCATGCTGGAGGTCGCGGCCGACGGACGGCTGCCCGAGCATGTCGAGGTCGCCGCGTACTACGTGGTCAGCGAGAGCCTGACGAACATCGCCAAGCACGCCCACGCGAGTACGGCGTCCGTCCGCGTCACGCGGTCCGCCGGTCAACTCGTCGTCGAGGTTCGCGACGACGGCGTCGGCGGCGCGGACACCGAACGCGGGTCGGGCCTGCGCGGTCTCGCCGACCGGGTCGAGGCGATCGGCGGCCGGCTGCGGATCTGGAGTCCCACCGACGGCGGTACCCGGCTCGAGGCGGAGATCCCATGCGGGTAGCCATCGCCGAGGACAGCGTGCTGCTGCGCGAGGGACTGACCAGGATCCTCGGTGACGCCGGCTTCGAGGTGGTCGCGGCGTACGACAATGCCGACGACCTGCTGCGCTACGTCCGCGGCTTCCCACCGGACATCGCGATCCTCGACATCCGGCTGCCACCGACCCACAACGACGAAGGCATGCGCGCGGCGTTGCAGATCCGCGAGCACCATCCCGGCGTCGGGGTGCTCGTGCTGTCGCAGTACCTCGAGCTCGGCCTGGCGATGCAACTGCTGTCCGAATCGGCCGAAGGCGTCGGCTACCTGCTGAAGGACCGGATCAGCGACGTCGAGGACTTCACCGGCGCGGTACGGCGGGTGGCCGGTGGCGGCTCGGCCATCGATCCGAAGATCGTCTCCACCTTGCTGCAACGACGGCGCAGCGACGACCCGCTGGCCGTGCTGACGCCACGCGAACGTCAAGTCATGGAGCTGATGGCGACCGGCGCCTCCAACCAGGGCATCGCGGACGACCTGGTGGTCACGTTGCGGGCCGCGGAGAAGTACGTCTCCGGCATCTTCACCAAGCTCGGCATTCCGTCCACCCGCAGCGAATCCCGCCGGGTGCTCGCCGTACTGCTGTATCTGCGCGCCTGACGGGACACCAGAAACCCGAACCCCTCCTTCACCGGTGACCCGGTCTGCCGAACGCGCCCGGCGGCGCGAGCCTCGAGGTAGACCCCTGGAGGCACCGTGAAGACCCGCATCATCCAGAACCAGCCTGACGACGACGGCACACCGCCACCGGCCAGGCAGCCCGCACCCGCCGAAAAGCGCAATCACTCTTCCGCAAGGAGATCCGTCATGTCGTTCATCCGCAACCACCCCGTGGCCAGCTTCTTCGTCCTGGCCTATGTCCTGGCCTGGGGAGGCATCCCGTTCGGGAGCTTCTTCGCTCCGGGCGCCCTGATCGCCGCGCTCGTCGTCGTCTCCCTGACCGAAGGTCTCGCCGGCCTGCGATCGGTCGGAGCCCGCATGATCCGCTGGCGGGTCCGCTGGTTCTGGTACGTCGTCGCGATCGCCGTACCGCTGCTCGTGCACTTCGTGACGATCTCGGCGAACCAGGCCTTAGGCGCGCCCGCACCGGACACCGGTCAGTTCACGCCCTGGTACGGCATCGCGATCGTGATCGGGATGAACATCGTCAACCCGACCGGCGGCCCGTTCAGTGAGGAGCCGAGTTTCCGTGGGTACGCACAGCCCCGGCTGCAGGCGACCCGCACTCCGCTCGCCGCGACCGCGATCATGGCCGCCGCCATCACCGGCTGGCACCTGCCCCTGTTCTTCATCTCCTCGTTCGGCCTGCAGCCCTTCGAGGCGCTGACCACGGTCGCGGTCACCTTCTGGTACGCGTGGCTGTTCAACCACGCCGCCGGCAGCGCACTCATCACCCTCATCGCGCACGCCACCGAGGGCAGCATCAACACCGAGGACCTCTGGCCCGCCGGCGTGGACGCGACGCGGGAGACCTGGCTGTACGTCGTCGTGTGGTGCGCGGTCGCCGTCGTCCTGCTGATCGGCAGCCGCCGCTTCTGGACCAGCCCCGCACCAGCGGACGCCATCGAGCCGCGCCACCAGACCAACGTCACGGAGACAGTCTCATGACCACCACAGTCCCTGCTCCTGCGATCCACCGCTCGTGGAGTGGCTGGCGTACCTTCGCCGTCGTCCTGGGTGCCGTGTTCGCACTGGTCAGCGTCGTCCTGCTCGCGATCGGCGGCTTCGGGCTGTGGGCCCAGCAGCAACGCGACGGCAACGGCTACTTCACCGCGGGACCGGAGCGGGTCAGCACCAGCACGTCCGCGTTGGTCTCACCGTCGCTGGACCTCGGCGGCAACGGGCCGGACGCGTTCTACACCGACGATTTCCTCGGTGAGGTCCGGGTCGACTTCGCCTCGACCTCCGGCGCACCGGTGTTCATCGGGATCGGGCCGGCCGCCGATGTGGCGGCGTACCTCAACGGCGTCGGCCACGACGAGGTCACGGACTTCGACGTCGATCCCTTCAAGCTCTCCACCACGGCCCGCGCCGGCGACAAGCCTGCCGCCGCACCCGCATCCCAGTCGTTCTGGGTCGCCTCCGCCACCGGCACCGGACCCAGCACGCTCACCTGGACCGCCACGAGCGGCGACTGGTCCGTGGTGATCATGAACGCCGACGGATCGCCGAACGTCGCCACCGAACTGAGCATGGGCGGAACCGTCCCCGCCGTCGAAGGCATCACCGTCGGCTCCCTCGTCGGCGCCGTCCTGATGCTGCTCATCGCCGCCGCCCTCATCGTCCCGGCGTTCGCCACCCGGCCCGCGCGGACGACGCGCTGAGAAGCGGACGAAGGGTTACCTAAGGCGCTTAGGGTCGGGGTATGTCGGAGCCGGTGTTGCAGATTCCCTTCGAGGATGCGTTTCGGTTCGATCCTTCGCCGACGTTCGCCGAGCTCCGGGAGAACCGGCCGGTGGCGCGGGTGCGGACGTTGGCGGGGGCCGAGGTCTGGCTGGTGACGCGGTACGACGACGTGCGGATGGTGCTCGCGGATCCGCGGTTCTCGCGAGCGGCCGTCGTCAAGCAGGGCGCACCGCGGGTCGCGCTGGCCAAGCCGATGCCGAACAGCCTGACCACGACCGACCCGCCGGAGCACACCCGGTTGCGGAAGCTGGTGTCGTCGACGTTCGCGCACCGGCGGATCGAGCGGACCCGGCCGTGGGTGGCGGACCTCTCCGCACAGCTTGCCGAGGATGTGGCGAGAGCCGGGGATGGCGCCGACATCCGGCAGCTGGTCGCGTTGCCCTTGCCGATCCAGGTGATCTGCCAGCTGCTCGGCGTACCGTACGAGGACCGCGAGCAGTTCCGTGAGTGGACCGAGCTCGGGTACAGCATGAAGATGGCCGAGAAGGATCTGGTCGAGGACGCGATGACCAGTCTGACGGCGTACATCGAGGACCTGGTCACCAAGAAGCTCGCGAATGCCGACAAGCCGGCCGAGGACCTGCTCGACGAGCTCGTCCGCGCCCGCGAGGAGGGCGACCGGCTCAGCCAGGAAGAGCTGATCGCGTTCGGGGTGAACCTGCTGGTCGCCGGCCACGAGACCTCGGCGAACCAGATCTCGAGCTGTGTCGCGACGTTGCTGCGGTGGCCGGAGAACTGGGCCAAGCTCGTCGACAACCACGAGCTGGTCCCGTCGGCGATCGAGGAGCTGCTGCGCTTCAACCGCTTCAGCGAGGTCGGTCAGTTGCGCGTCGCGGTCGAGGACCTCGAGCTGCACGGCGTACAGATCAAGGCCGGCGAGGGCGTGATGGCCGCGCTCAACTCGGCGAACCGGGATCCGCGCGCGTACGACGCTCCCGACGAGCTGCGGCTGGACCGGCCGGACAACAAGCACCTGTCGTTCGGCTTCGGGCCGCATTTCTGCCTGGGCGCGCAGCTGGCCCGGATCGAGCTGCAGGAGTCGTTGCCGGCCCTGGTACGGCGGTTCCCGCGAATGAGCCTGGCGAAGCCGGCCGAGGAGCTCGAGTGGCGTCGCGTGCTCGTGAGTGGCCTCGCCGAACTGCCGGTGAACCTCGGCCTCGAAGGCTGAGATCCACCGGCAGGTCGGTCAGGTCTGCGAGGTACTGATTCAGTTTTGCGAGGTGAAGGCCAAGCCGTGCTCGGCCTCGTACTGCTCGATGAAGCGCGCGGCCATCGGCTCGCTCGACGCGATCGCATCGGCCAGCTTCTTCGCCGTACGCTCGTGACCCTCCGGCCAGTCGGACAGCAAGGCCCACGCGCGCATCCGCTTCTTCTCCAGCGCGGTCGGCTCCGGCTGGTCGTCCGCCGGCTCGGCCTTCTGGGCAGTCGGCTCGGGCTTGACGACCGGAGCGGTGATCAGTGCCGGCGGCTGCGTGTCCGTCGCATCCGCGAACGGCGACGGCGGCTGCGGCTTCTGCACGACCGGCTCGGCCTTCGGCTGCGGGGCCAGCGGCTTGAGCTTGGCAGCCCCGTTGCGCTCGGCCCCGTTCGTCGCGGCGCCGTTGCTCGCGGCGCCGTTGCTCGCGGCACCGTTCTGGGCGCCGTTGGACTGGACGACGTGCTGCGGCTCGCTCTCGTCCTCCACGACGACCGCCTCGGCGACCGGTTCGTCGCTGTCGGGCTGCTGGTCGACGATGGCCATCAGCTCGCCGGTCCAGGCGTCCTCGTCGCGGAGAGACATCCCGGAGCTGTCCGCTCGCCTCGGCTGCCCACCCTCGAGCACCCAGACCGCCGCGCGCAGGTCACCGCGCTCCTCGAGCTCCGCCGGCTCGGGGGGCGGCGAGATCGCCTTGGTCAGCTTGTTGGTGATGACCTCGTAGTTGATCCGCTCCTCGAGCATCCCGGCCAGCCGGTCCGGGTCGTACGTCGTCTCGGCGATCTTCGCCAGCCGCTCGTCCTGGTGCTCGGACCGGATGTACTCGGCAACGGTCCCGGCGATGGCCTCGCGGCGGCTCCGGTTCCGGATCTGGTGGTGGGCCGCGCGGAGGCTCTCGTACAGGCCGTAGCCGTGCTCGATCGCCAGCGACCGGGCCAGCCAGGTGACCCGGGGCTCGCGGGCCCACTGGATGACGCCGTACACCGGGCCGGTCTCGCGCATCTGACCCGCCCGCCGCAGCGCGTCGCGGCGACGGGCCGAGCTGTGGATCAGCCAGAGCACGTAGGCGAACGCCGACAGGCCTCCGAAGCCGAAGGCGAGGAACCGCTCCTCCGGCCGCCAGTGGCCGACCACGTTGAAGACGACCGCGACCAGCGCCGCGAAGAACGACATCGCGCGGTAGGCGTAGGCCTGCTCGCCCTTGCGCCGGCGCAGGTCGGCGAGCGCGGCGGTGGCGACACCACCGAGCTCGAGCACGGCGACCGCGGGCGTCACGAGGAGGATCTTGAGGAACGTCGAGAAGCCGGAGTCCGGCCAGGGGATGTGGGTCACGCCGGCCCAGACCTGGCCGACAAGTGCAGCCGCGGCCGCAGTGGCGTAGAAGGCGTAGGCGACCTTGTCCGCACCGGTTAGGGGTACGTTCGCCAGTTCGCCAGTACTGGGATTGCTGGTGTTCTCCTGCAAGACGTGGTCTCCTGACCGGTTTGGGCTCTCCGGCAGTTTCGTCGGGAATGGTAGTACGGCGACCTCTCCCCCGAATGGGCGCTGCATGAGGCTACCGGTTTCCGGCCCCGATAGGGGAGACGAATCCGGAAAACGTCTCGAACCTCCCCACTCTCACCGACCTTCACACCTCCCAATTCATTTAACTGTGACCTTCACAGGGAGGTCACAGGGAAATCGGAGGGTGTCCGAGGGGTGGGTGCTCATGCTTGGGGGCATGAGGTCGAGGTGGGGGTTCGCGGCGCGCTCGTTGAGCGTGCGGGTCGCGGCGGCGATGGTGGTGCTGGTCGCGGTGGTGAGTGTCGTGATCAGCGTGCTGACGACCGCCGCGATCAGCTCCTACCTGACCAAGCAGTTGGACAGCAAGGTGCAGGCGTCGCAGGGCCGGGCGATCGGGGTGCTGACCAAGGGCGGCGGTGGCCCGCCGGGGGATGCGCCGCACGGGCAGGACGCGGGCACGGTCACCGCCTACCTGACGCCGTCGAGTGCCAGCGGCAACGTCATCACCGCGGACGGCGTGGTGGCGGACCTCTCGGACGCGGCAGTCTCCGTACTCGACGACGTACCGGTTGATGGGACGAACGACACCGTTGACCTCCCGGGGCTCGGGGAGTACCGAGTGCACGCGTCGCAGTTCGACGGGATCACGGTGGTCACCGGGCTGCCGACGAAGGACATCGATGACACGATCAACAGCCTGATCGGCTGGGAGGTGCTCTTCGGCGGCGTCGGCGTACTGTCCGCGGGTGGCGTCGCGGTCTTCGTCGTACGGCGTCAATTGCGGCCACTGCGCCGGGTCGCGCAGACCGCCCGCGAGGTGGCCGGTCTACGACTCGACACCGGCGAGATCGGGATGACCGCACGGGTGCCGGACCAACTCACCGACGAGCGGACCGAGGTCGGCCAGGTCGCCGTCGCACTCAACACCTTGCTGGGCCACATGGAGCACGCACTCGACGCCCGCCACCGCAGTGAGCAGCAAGTCCGCCAGTTCGTCGCCGACGCCTCCCACGAACTCCGCACACCCCTGACCACGATCCACGGCTACGCCCAGCTGAGCCTCCGCCAACGCGACCCCGAGCTCTACACCCATGCCATGGGCAAGGTCATGGTCGAGGCCACCCGAATGGCCTCCCTGGTCGAAGACCTCCTGCTACTGGCCCGCCTCGACGCCGGCCGGCCGCTCGACCGCCGTCCAGTCGACCTCTCTCGCCTAGCCCGCGACTCGGTCGCCGATGCGCGGATCGTTGCCCCCAGCCACCTGTGGGAACTCAGCCTGCCACCCGAACCGATTGTCGTCATCGGCGATGAGCAACGCCTGCACCAGGTCGTCACCAATCTCCTGAGCAATGCACGCCGCCACACTCCGCCTGGCACGACCGTCACCGTCGCCGCCGGCCTTGCGGATCACTCCGCCGTGCTCACCATCCACGACAACGGCCCCGGCATTCCGTCCGACCTCCAGCCGAACGTCTTCCAGCGGTTCACCCGAGCCGACACCTCCCGCACCCGCGACTCCGGCGGCGCTGGCCTGGGTCTGTCCCTGGCGCACTCCATCACCCACGCCCACCAGGGCACCCTCACCCTCACCTCAGCCCCCGGCAACACCAACTTCACCCTCGCCCTACCCCTCTGATGAAAGCCGACGTCAGGCAGTCGTGACAGGACTGCACCGGCACTCTCCTCGCGGGCCGGGGGAACTTCCCGGTTCCGCGTACCAGAACATCGGCACCTCGACCTGGAAAGGGCTGAGCTACCTCACCACCAACGCGAGCGGTCAGGCGTCGTACACCTACTACCCGAACCGAACCCGTAGATACCGCCTCGTTTCCGGCGACCTCGTCGGTGTGGGACTGACCGAGCGGACCGGCCGGTTTAGGTACCGAAGAACGGGTAGTGGTCCCGGTTCGGCTGGGATCGCCACCCGCTCTCACGCTCGGCCGAAGGTTCCCGGGCCGACCACTACCCGTCCTTCGGTACGGCTGTCAGCCGGCCGCCAGCGCCTTTTGGGCTTGGGCTGCGAGGGTTCTGGCTCGTTGGTCGTCGGAGAGGCCGTCGGCAACCAGTACGGCGTACTTCAGTCTGAGGGTCTCGCCCGCGGTGAAGGGGAGCTCCTCGGAGAAGAAGGGGGCCGGGCAGACGGCGGCGAAGTCCTCGGAGCGGACGAACCACTCCGGTGGGTGCCGGATGTTGTCGGTGGCATCGGCGACGATGATCGTCGAGGCGGTGTCGGTTTCGTCCTGGCGGGCGGTGAAGCCCATCCACGGTGCGCGCTGACCGCGGAGCTCGTCGCGGCCCTGGCCCTGCGGGGCGAGGATCGTGCCGTTGGTGAACGCGCGCGGACCACGCCAGAACAGACCGCCGTAGCCGGCGTTCGGCCGGCCGGCCGTGGTCGGGCTGCCGATCTGGATGGTCTCGCCGGAGACGTTCGTCATCGCGGTCTCGTAGACCATCACCCAGCCGTCGTCCGCGAGCCGCGCGGTGATCGTGCGCGCCTCGTCGACGACATGCTTGCCGCCCTGGGTGTGCCAGGACAGCTGGTGGGCGAACCGGACCTCGTCATCGGCCACGTCGAGCGCGTCGACCCGGTCGTGGTCCTGCGAACCGTTGTTGTCGAGCGGCTTGTACCCGTTCTCCTTGGTGAACGTCGGCCCGCCCCAGAAGTTGTCGTGGCCGAAGTGCGGTAACGACCAGGACATCCCCTTGTGCCAGAGGTGGTCCCAGGGCCGGTACACGCTGACCAGGTCGCCGGTCAGCGTCCGGATCGGGTGGAAGTACGGTCGCGGCGACTCGTACTGCGGGTCATCCGCGTTGTAGACGTAGGTGAACAGCTCGCCATCGCCCGCGGTTACCTGGATCGAATGTCCGACAGCGTGGTTGCAGCCGAGGTTCTGCGTCATCAATTCTCCCGTGTCGATGAAATACTCCAGGGCGCCCCGAGTTCGCTGAACAACGCCAGCTCGTCCGAGGCCCGGTCGATCCATTGCTCGACGTTGAGCACGACCGGATGCCGTTCGAGTTCTTCGTCCTCCCACCGGATCAGCCCGGCCGGGATCTCGGCCGGGTCCTTCGCCGTCCGCACCGCCTCGACGACGCGGGTGAACCCACCCGTCGCCTCCAGCGGGCAGTACAGCGGTACGGCGGGATCCGCACGATGAGCGAGCAGGTTCTCCAAGAGATCAGCCCGCTCGTACTTCGTGGTCCCCGCGCTGGTTTCGAGGGTGTCGGACGCATACCGCAGTACGGCGCGCCCCTCCGAGCCGTGCACGACCACGGCCGGCTCGAGATGCTCCGCGGCGCACAACGTGACCGCGATCAGGATCGTCGTACCGCGGCCGGTGACGATCCGGACCGTGGACGTATCGTCGGACTCGATCGCGTTCGCCCGGTACAACTCGGTCTCCACCGACCGTACGTCGTCGGCACCCGTCGACCCGTCCAGCAGCAACGCGGCCGCGGTCGCATGAGCCAGCGGGTTCGTCACCGCACCGTCGACCACCGCCACGCCGTCGAGCGTCCGGTGCCCGGCCCACCGGGCCCGCTGGAAGTACCGCGCCTTCCGGACCCACTTGCCGACGGCACTGATCCCGCGGATCTCACCGAGCCGGCCGTCGGCAACCATTCCAGCCAGCGTCAGCGTGGCCTGGGACGCCTGCGCCTGGAAGCCGACCTGGCAGGCCCGTCCGGTCTCGGCGACCACCGCGGACAACTGCTCGAACTCGGCCAGCGACGCGGTCGGCGGCTTCTCCAGCAGTACGTCGACCCCCGCGCGCATCGCCAGCGTCGCCAGCGGTACGTGCGTCTGGATCGGCGTACTGATGATCACCACGTCGACCTCGGTCGCCGCGAGCAGCTCGTCCAGACCACCGAAGACCTGCACCTCAGGCGGCAGCTCCGTGGCCGGCTGCGGATCGGCGACGGCGACCAGCTCGGCCTGGCCGGCCGCGGCGAGCCGGGCCACGTTGCGAACATGGGAGGCCCCGTGGCCGTGGATTCCCACCACGGCCACGCGAGGCCCCGTCATCGACAATCAGTTGCCGATAGCAACACTATTTGAGCTCCCCGTTGACCTCGTCGAGGAACTGCTGGGCCGCCTTGTCGGGGGCGAGCCGGCCGAACAGCACCTCGGTCGTATAGCGCTGGATGATCTTCTCCACCTGACCACCGCCGACCGGCGGCGCCGGCGACGGCTCGCCGAGGTCCTTGCCGATGTCCTGGATGAACTTCGCGGACGCGGCGTCGGCCGGCTTCAGCTTCGGCGTCACCTCGGCGCGGATCTCGGTGTTCGGCGGCACGCCCCGCTCGGCCAGCAGGATATTCCCGGCGGCGGTGCTGTTGGCCAGGTAGTTGACGAACTCGCTGGCCTCCTTCTGGTGCTTCGTCCGGGACGAGATCGACCAGAACATGGAGCCCTTGTAGTAGGAGCCGTTCGTACTCGCGCTGCCGTCCGGGCTCGGGATCCGCAGCAGCTTCAGCTGCTGGCCGGACGCCTTGCTCAACGCGTTGAGCTGGTTGCTCCAGACGAAACTCATCGCCAGCTTGCCCGTCGCCATCGCGGACTGGTCGAGCGGCGCGTTCATGTCCTGCGCGGTGAACTCGGCCGACGGGATCGCCTTCGAGTCGCGCAGCTTCAGCACGTAGTTGTAGAAGTCGGTCGTCTTCTCGGGCGAGACGCCGAGCTTGCCGTCCTTGGTCCACAGCGACTCGCCGTGCTGGCGGGCCCACAGGTTGAGCGCTGCCTCGTTCGTACCGGGTGCACCGGTGCCCCAGGCCTTGCCGTTCATCTTCGTGGAGATCTCGGCGGCGATCCGGTTGAAGTCGTCCCAGGTCCACGAGGTGTCGTCCGGGATCGCCACGCCCGCGGCCTTGAAGACGGCCGGGTTCGCGATCACGGCGAACGAGTTGATCCCCGCGTTCAGGCCGTACAGGCCGCCGTCGAACTCACCGGCGCCCAGCGTGTCCGGCTCGAACTTGGCGGTGTCCAGCCCGTTGGCCTTCTTCAGGTCGAGCAGCGCGCCGCGGTCGGCGTACTCGCGCAGGTACTTCTCGTCCATCTGGATGACGTCCGGCGCGTCGTTCGCGGCGACCGTGGTGGCGAGCTTGTCCCAGTAGCCGGCCCACTCGCCGAACTCACCCTTGATGGTGACGTTCGGATGGTCCTTCTGGTAGGCGTCGATCGTCTGCTGGGTCAGCTTGGTCCGGGTGTCCGATCCCCACCAGGTGAAGCGGAGCGTGACCGGACCGTCGGCGGACGAGCTGCCACCGCCGCCGGAGTCACCGCCACAGGCGCTCGCGGCGAGCAGGGTGGTGGCGATCGCGACGGCGGCCAGGCCTCGCAGGCGCCGGCCCGCGGTGGGTGGGATGTGCGGCCTCATGATGTGCACCTTTCAGGGGTTACTTGATGCCGGTGGTCGCGATGCCCTTGATCAGGAACCGCTGGCCGAGCAGGAAGGCGAGGAAAACCGGGACGAGGGAGACAACCGACATGGCGAACATCGACCCCCACGACGTACTCGCGGTCGCGTCGACGAACGACCGCAGGGCGACCGGCACCGTGTACATCTTCGGGTCGGTCAGGTAGATCAGCTGGCTGAAGAAGTCGTTCCAGGTCCAGATGAAGGTGAAGATCGCCGTCGTGGCCAAGGCCGGCACCATCAGCGGCAGGATCACCCGCAGGAAGATCCCGCCCCGGCCGCAGCCGTCGATCCGGGCGGCTTCGTCCAGCTCGCGCGGGATGCCGCGGATGAACTGCACCATCAAGAAGACGAAGAACGCGTCGGTGGCCAGCAGCTTCGGCACGATCAGCGGCAGGACGGTGTTGATCCAGCCCAGGTGCGAGAACAAGATGTACTGCGGCACGATCACCACGTGGATCGGCAGCATGATGCTGAGCAGCATGATCGCGAACCAGAACTTCTTCGCGGTGAACTCCAGCCGGGCGAACGCGTACGCCGCCATCGAGCAGGACACCAGGTTGCCGAGGATCGCGCCGAACACGACGAGCGCGGAGTTCAGCAGGTAGCGGGTGAACGGTTCGGTCAGTGCGTTCCAGCCGACCCGGTAGTTCTCGATCCGCAGGTCCTTCACCAGGATCCCCGGGTCCCGGAAGATCTCGTTGCCCGGCCGCAGCGAACTGACCACCATCCAGATCACCGGGTAGAGCATCACCAGCGCGGAGGCCGCGAGGGCGACATGGATCACGACCGGCCGGACCCGGGCCCAGCTGATCGGGGCGGCCCGCCTCGCGGCCACCGTGCCTCGGAGCGTTTCAGTCGTCATAGAACACCCAGTACTTCGAGGCGAAGAAGTTCGCCGCGGTGAAGACCCCGATGATCACGAGCAGGAACCACGCCATCGCGGACGCGTAGCCCATGTCGAAATTGCCGAAGCCCCGGTCGTAGAGGTAGAGCGTGAAGAACATGGTCGAGTCCGACGGCCCGCCGCTGCCCCCGGAGACGACGAACGCCTGGGTGAACGACTGGAACGCGTGGATGATCTGCAGCACCAGGTTGAAGAAGATGATCGGGGTGAGCAGCGGCAGCGTGATGCTGAAGAACCGGCGCAGCGTGCCGGCGCCGTCCACCGACGCGGCCTCGTAGTACATCGTCGGGATCTGCCGCAGGCCGGCCAGGAAGATCACCATCGGCGACCCGAACGTCCAGACGTTCAGCACCACCAGCGTGCCCAGCGCCGTACTCGGGTCGGAGATCCAGCCCTTGCCGTCGATGCCGACCAGGCCGAGCACCTGGTTGAACAGCCCTTCGGTGCCGAACACCTGACGCCAGAGGACCGCGATCGCGACGCTCGAGCCGAGCAGCGACGGCAGGTAGAAGACCGACCGGTAGAAGGCCATCCCGCGGACACCGCGATCGAGCACGACGGCCAGCAGCAAGGCGATCGCGAGTTGCAGCGGCACCGAGACGAAGACGTAGGTGAAGGTCACCCGGAGCGAGTTGTGCAGCCGCTCGTCGGACAGCATCCGGGTGAAGTTCTCCAGCCCGATCCACTGCGGCGCCTGGATCAGGTTGTAGTCGGTGAACGACAGGTACAGCGAGGCCAGCATCGGCCCGATCGTGATCAGGAACAGTCCCAGCAACCACGGCGCGAGGAAGAGGTAGGCGGCCAGGTTGTCCTTCTTGTAGACCTTCCCCGCCCCACCACCCCGGTCAGGCTTCTGACCGACCGGTTTCTTCCCCCGGAGGCTGCCGAGCTCACCCAGCGCACTCATAACTCACTACCTCCGGACTTGGAAAGCGCTTGCCTTGGCGGGTCAAACTAATACGAGAAACCGGTTTATGCAAGGGTTCGGACGCTCCCGGAGTGACCGGATGCGGACTGGCTGCGAGCTATTGACAGGACAAAGTCCCGCGGCGACAGTTCTGATCATTTGGCAACCGCTTACCGACTCGCTGTGGAGGCCTTCCGATGCTGCGCCGTACTTTCCTCGCCGGTTCGCTGACCACCCTCACGGTCGGGGCGCTGCACTCGACCGACGCCGCGGAGGCGACAGTGACTGCTGTGGACGAGGACTTCCTGACCCTGCTGACCAACGCCAACCAGACCCAGATCCCGCTGGTGCTCGCGAACTACCAGAACACCTCCGACAGCATCCGGACGGTGGCGCGCAAGGCTCGCCGGCTGATCTCCGGGTACATCTGGGGCCGGTCGTCGTACCACCACGACGCGTCGCTGCTCGCACCGCTCCAGTGGCTGGTCGAACAGTTGGCCTCGCGACAGCACGACGACGGTTTGTACGACGTCGGCAACCTGCACTCGCCGCCCGACAGCGCGTTCGCGATCCAGGACGTCTGCATGCTCTACGCCCTCCTCGACACCGACGACCAAGCGGCCACCGAGGGGCACCGCGCGATCCTCGCGACGGTGATCAAGAAGGCCGGGCCTGCGCTCGCGGCCGGCGGTGTGCACACGCCGAACCACCGCTGGGAGGTCTCGGCCGCGTTGGCGCGGACCCATCATCTGTTCCCGGACCGCCGGTACGCCGCGCGGATCGACGACTGGCTCGACGAGGGCATCGACGCGACTCCGGACGGGCTCTACAGCGAGCGGAGTTCGACGTACGCGGCCGAGGTGACGAACCCGTGCCTGCTGACGATCGCCTGGCTGCGCGACAAGCCCAAGCTGGTCGACTACGTACGGCGCAACCTCGAGACGACGCTGTACCTCCTCGAGCCCAACGGTGAGGTGGACACAACGGCCTCCCGGAGACAAGACCAGAAGGGCATCCGGGACGTCTGGTGGTACCTGACCCAGTTCCGCGAGCTTGCCCTGCACGCCGACGACGGCCGGTTCACGACCGTTGCCAAGAGCATCGAACAGCGTGGGACCGGTGAGCTGGGCGACTTCCTCGCCGAGGTGCTCGAACGACCGGAGCTGGCGGCCGTACTGCCGGTGGCAAAACCCGCGCCGACCGACTTCGTCCAGCACTACCCCTCGCAGGCCTCGGCCCGGCTTCGGCGCGGCGCCCGTACGGCGACAGTCTTCGGCGGGACCGACTTCCACGACATTCCGGTGATCTCGTCCGGGCTGTCCACCAACCCGACGTTCTTCAAGCTCCGGCAGGGTGCCGCGATCCTCGACTCGGTCCGGCTGTCACCACAGTTCTTCAGTACCGGTCACTTCCGCAGCGACGGGCTGCGCCGGACCGGCCCGAGCACGTTCAAGCTCGCCGATGAGGTGAAGGTTCCGTACCACCTGCCGTTGCCGAAGCGGTACCGGCGGGCGGACGGCCGGTACGCGCTCACGCTGGACGGCCGGTTCTACGCGTCGATGGACTTCCCGCACCGGCCGAAGCAGTACCGCTCGCTGCGGACCGAGGTCACGGTGGTCGAGGTCGGCGACGGGTTCGACCTCACGTTCGAGCTGGACGGTGACGAGACGGCGTACGCGATCGAGCTCTGTTTCCGGGCCGGCGGCACGTTGGCCGGTGTTGAGGCGTTGGATGCCCCTGGCAACTATCAGTTGGTGTCCGGGACCGGCAGTTACACCGTTGGCTCCGACCGGATCGAGTTCGGGCCGGGGAACGGCGCCGCGCGGGTGCCGATGGACCCTGGCGAGCGGTTCACCTATCTCAACGGCAGCCTCACGCCGGACGGCCTCCGCGCCTACCTGACCGGACGCACTCCAAACCGCCAGGTATTGAGGTTGCGCACCTCGTAGCGACAGCCCTTTGTGCGGGCCGCGCGGCTGCGCTGCAGACCTGATGATTCGTATTATCACTGGCGTCTGGCTTGACCCTTGTCCGGTGGGCGGGCTACGGTCGGACGATGCCGGACAAGGCGACCAGACTGACGCAGCGCGATGTCGCGCGGCTGGCGAACGTCAGCCAGACGACCGTTTCGCTGGTGCTCAACAACCGTAGTGACGCGACCGCCCGGATCCCGGCCGAGACCCGGGACCGGGTGCTCAAGGTGATCCGCGAGACCGGCTACCAGGCCGATCCGCTGGCCCGCCGGATGCTCAAGCAGCGCAACCAGATCCTCGGGGTGTTCACCTACGAGTCGGTGTTCCCGAGTGCGAGTGGCGACTTCTACCACCCGTTCCTGGCCGGGATCGAGGACTGCGCCGAGCGACTCGGCTTGGACCTGCTGCTGTTCACCAGCGCACCGGTCACGTCCGGTCGACGCCGGATCTTCCACGAGAACAACCGCCTGCGCATCGCTGACGGCTGCCTCCTCCTCGGTCGTGACGTCCCCGCCGACGAGCTGGCCCGCCTCATCGCCGAGGACTACCCCTTCGTCTCCGTCGGCCGCCGCAACAACGCCGGCGGCCCAGTCCCCTACGTAGGCGCCGACTACACCACCGCCACCCGCCTGATGGTCGAGCGAGTCGTGGCCCTCGGGCACCGTCAGTTCGCGTACGCCGGGCCGGGCGTCGGTGCGGAGTCCTCAGCCGATCGTCTCCGTGGCTACCACAAGGCCGCAGGCCCCAAGGCTCTCCACCTACCAGCCGGCGATCACCTGCTCGACTCTCTCCTTGATCGCAACATCACCGCGGTGTTTGTGGAGGAGCGGGCTGATGCCGCGGCGCTGGTGGCGGCGGCTTCGGCGCGTGGGGTTGACGTGCCTGGGGAGCTGTCGGTGGTGGCGTTGGGTGATTCGACGCGGCCAGTCGCGAGCGACATCGACTTCACCGGTTTCCACGTGCCGCGGCGCGCGATGGGGCTGCGGGCGGTCGAGCTGCTGGAGGCCATCCTGAGCGGCACCGCCACCGAGCGCCAACTGCTCCTCCCGTGCGAACTCACTGACGGAACCACCCTCTCCCCGCCCAGCAAAGGTGTGTAAATGCATACGGATGTTCTCGTGGTCGGCGGCGGGCTCGGCGGAGTCGCCGCGGCCCTGGCTGCGCTGCGTTCCGGTCGCTCGGTCGTCCTGACCGAGGAGTTCGACTGGCTCGGCGGGCAGCTGACCAGCCAGGCCGTCCCGCCGGACGAGCACACCTGGGTCGAGCAGTTCGGCGTCACCGCGTCGTACCGGGCGTTGCGGGACGGGATCCGCGAGTACTACCGCCGCTACTATCCACTCACCGCCGCGTCACGGGCGACGGCGCAGCTGAATCCCGGCGCTGGGTATGTGTCGAAGCTCTGCCACGAGCCACGGGTGGCTTTGGCCGTCCTCGAGGGAATGCTCGCGCCTTACCGGGCGAGCCGCCGGCTCGAGGTGCTCCAGCCTTACGTACCCGTCGCCGCGGAGACCGATGGCGATCGGGTGACCGCAGTGACCGTGAAGCATCGGGACACGGGCGAGCAGTTGACCGTGACAGCGCCGTACATCCTCGACGCGACCGAGACCGGTGAGCTGCTCCCGCTGACGGGCACGGAGTACGTCACCGGCTTCGAGGCACAGAGCGAGACCGGTGAGCCGAGCGCTCCGGCCGAGGCGCAGCCGATGAACATGCAGGCCGTGTCGTACTGCTTCGCGATCGATCACGTCGACGGCGATCACGTCGGGGACAAGCCGGCCAACTACGCCTTCTGGCGGAACTACCAGCCCTCGTTCTGGGGTGATCGGCTGCTGTCCTGGACCGCGCCGAACCCACGCACGCTGGAGAGCTCACAGCGGACGTTCACGCCGAACCCCGACGACGACCCGCTCGGCGTGGTCGCCGACCAGCGGTTGACCGGTGGCGACACCAACCTCTGGACGTTCCGCCGGATCGCGGCCCGCCGGCACTTCGAGCCGGGTGCGTACGCCAGCGACATCTGCCTGGTGAACTGGCCGATGATCGACTACTTCGAGGGCTCCGTCATCGACGTACCGGACGCGGACAAGCACCTCGCAGCGGCGAAAGAGCTGTCCCAGTCGGTCTTCTACTGGCTGCAGACCGAGGCACCCCGGCCGGACGGAGGCGCCGGCTTCCCCGGACTACGGTTGCGGGGCGATCTGGTCGGATCCACGGACGGTCTGGCGCAGGCGCCGTACATTCGGGAGTCCCGGCGGATCAAGGCGGAGTACACGGTCGTCGAGCAGGACCTGTCGGTCGCGGTGCGCGGCGAGCGAGGCGCGGTCGAGTACAACGACAGTGTCGGGGTCGGCATGTATCGCATCGACCTGCACCCGTCGACCGGCGGGGACAACTACATCGACGTGGCCAGCAGCCCGTTCCGGATCCCGCTCGGGTCGCTCATCCCGCGGCGCGTCGAGAACCTGCTGCCGGCGAACAAGAACCTCGGCACCACCCACATCACCAACGGCTGCTACCGCTTGCACCCGGTCGAATGGAACATCGGCGAATCCGCCGGCCTGCTCGCCGCCTTCTGTTTGGACCACAACGCGAGCCCCCGGTCGGTCCGCAACACCCCGGCGCTGCTGCGCGAATTCCAGTCCAGACTGGTTGCCGACGGCGTCGAACTCGGCTGGCCGGACGTCACCGGCTACTGACCCCGTGCCGCGCGGTGTGGTCTACTGCGCGAAAGGGGGTGAGTGCGGATGGCTACTGCGCGGGAGCTGGGCGAGGTCGAGATCGCCAACACCTCCGGGCGACCGGTAGTGGTCTTCGTCCACGGGCTGTGGTTGCTGGCCGGGAGTTGGCTGCGCTGGCGGGAGAAGTTCGAGGCGGCCGGGTACGCAACGGTCACGCCGGGCTGGCCGGACGACCCCGAAAGCGTGGGCGAAGGGCGGGCGAATCCTGAGGCGTTCGCGGGGAAGTCGGTCGGCGCGATCACCGAGTACTACGCGGACATGCTCTCGCGGCTGGAGAGCAAGCCGGCGATCGTCGGGCACTCGTTCGGCGGGCTGATCACGCAGAAGCTGGCTGGGATGGGACTCGCGGCGGTGTCGGTCCCGATCGATCCGGCGCCGGGTCGCGGCGTACTGCCGTTGCCGTTGTCGGCGCTGCGGGCGTCGTTCCCGGTGCTGCGGAATCCGGCGAACCGGCACAAGGCCGTGATGCTGACCTACCGCCAGTTCCGGTTCGCTTTCGTGAACGCCGTACCGGAGGACGAAGCGCACCGGCTGTACTACGAGTTCCCGGTGCCGGGGGCCGGGTTGCCGCTGTTCCAGGCGGCGGGTGCGAACTTCAACCCGGACAGCGAGACGGCGGTGGACCGGGCCGCGGCGGACCGCGGGCCGATGAAGTTCCTCTCCGGGGAGAAGGACCACACCGTGCCCTGGGCGCTCACGAACGCCGCCTACCAGAAGCAGCGCGTCAATTCGGCTGTCACCGAGATCGAGGAGCTGCCCGGTCGCGGCCACTCCCTGGTGATCGACTCCGGCTGGGAACCGGTCGCCGACGCCGCTCTCGCGTTCATCCGCAACCATCACTCCTAAGATGTGCAATGTGAGTTTTCATGCGGCTGTGTTCATCGCCACCAGCCTCGACGGGTACATCGCGCGGACGGACGGATCGATCGACTGGCTCACCGAGCGCGGCGAGCAGGCCGGCGACACGGGGTACGACGAGTTCATGGCGTCGATCGACACCGTCGTACTGGGGCGCAACACCTACGAGAAGGTGCTCAGCTTCGACTTCTGGCCGTACGAGGGCAAGCAGGTCGAGGTGCTCAGTACGACGCTCGACCCGGACGCCGACGAACGCGTCATCGTGCACCGGACCCTGGACGGCCTCGTCGAGACCCTGAACGACCGTGGCGCCCAGCGCGTCTACGCCGACGGCGGCGCCGTCATCCAGACCTTCCTCCGCGCCGGGCTCCTGAACGAACTCACCATCACCACAGCCCCCGTCCTCCTCGGCGCCGGCATCCCCCTCTTCGGGGACCTGCCCGCCGACATCCCCTTGACCCACAACGCCACCCGAACCCTCAAAGCCGGCTTCACCCAATCCGACTACACCCTCCCCCGCTAGCCCGCTCTCCCGCCGCCGGACGTGGAGGCCTGGGGCAGGAAGTGGGGACGCCGGACCGGATGTGGGTGCCTCGGACAGGAAGTGGGGACGCCGGACCGGATGTGGGTGCCTGGGACAGGAAGTGGGGACGCCGGACTGGATGTGGATGCCTCGGACAGGAAGTGGGGACCTGGGACAGGCCGCGGGGGTCTGAGACAGGCAATAACTTGTTCTAGGCCCCGAGTTCCCCTCCCAACACCCGACGAGCAGCAGGCGTTTCACCAACGTGTCACGGCGATCTCGGCCGCGGCTGTGTGTGCCGCCAGCACTCGTCGAGCTCATCGAGCCGAGCCCGGAGCCGCCGAGCGTCTCGCCGCGGGAGATTCCCCTCGACGATGTGCAGGATCGCCCGAACTTCCAACATCCACACGCGCGGCAAAGTTCGCGCGGAGTTGAGCCGGACGCCTACGCGGCATCGGCCTTTCTGTTGCTCAGCATGGACGCATCGTCCCACAGACCGCCCGCCGAGCGGCCAGTTACAGGGCCGCGTTGGGGAGGGTTCGGCCGGAGACTCTGAGGGCGTCGCGATTGGTTTGGTCGCGGAGCGCCGGGAAATCTTCGATCAGCTGGACGGCCTCGGGGAGGGCCTTGGTGAGGTAGAGCGACGTACCGGACAACCAGCGCCCCTCGACGTCCTTCACCTCGAAGCGGACGACGGTCTTGCCGATGCGCACCCGGTGGTATGGGAGCTCCTTGTGGTTGTAGATGTCCGCCGCCCGCGCCGACTCGGTGAACCCCCGCTGGGCGAGCGTCGCCCGGATCTCCGCGGCCGCCGCCGTCCGCACCTCCTGCGCACTGCCGGCGTTCGACGCATACTCCCCGGTCTGGTAGCCGCTGTACGGCTCGGGCTGAGCCACCGACTCGGTCAGATGCAGCACTGCCCGCAGTTCCTCGACGCGAGGCGCCGGCGCGAAGAACGCCTTCGCGTACCTGGCGAGGTCAGCCTGATCGGACTGCAGTGCCGCCAGCGGATCATCGTCTTCCGCATAGACGGCATCCGTCAGATCCTGGTACTCCGCCGGCCAGCGAAGCTGCAGCCCGACCAGCCCAGCGATCAACCGAGGGTTCGTCGAAACCGTGCGGATCCTCGCGATCCGCAACAGCAGCAGGAACGAGTTGATGAATCTCTTCACCTGCCGCGGATTCGCCGCCAGCCCCATCGTCGCAACATCGAACGCAATGCTGCCGAACTCATCGGGGAGCGCGTCCTTCGGCGGCGCCCACCCCGGAACGAGTTCCTGCAGGAACAACTCCGGCTGAATATCCAGCCGTGGCACCCGGAACGGGACCTGGACCATCTTCTCGATGAACACATGCCCGGACGCATGCGGGTACTTCGCCGTCACCGCGCGTACGAGCACGTCGTAGTCCAGCGCCAGTACGAACACGAACCCCGGCACGTCCAGGACCAGGTTGATCGCCTCGAGCAGCGACACCACCTTGTCAGGCGAGCAGCGATCCAAGTCGTCGACAAGGACGACGATGCGACGTCTCCCGAGCGCTCCGGCGATCGCCTTCAGATCCTGGTACGGGCGTACGTACGCCGAGTCGAGCGCCGCCGCATATCCCTCGTCGGAATCAGCCGGCGCGAAAGCCGCTCCCGGATCCATCTTCAACGGCCCAACGCTGATCGTGATGCTGCGAACCACCGACGCCAGCGCCGAGCGCACCTTTTCGGTGAGCTTCTTGTCGGAGAGTTCCGGCGTCGCGTTGTAGATCGCGTTGAGCATGGGGACGACGATGTGATCGGCGCGTTCGTACCGCCAGGCGTCGAACATCACCGTCAGCACGCCATCGTCTTTCGCCAACTCGGCCCGGATGGCATTCAGCAGCGAGGACTTGCCGCTCCCCCACGAGCCGTAGATCCCCACCGTGAACTGCGGCGGCGAGCCACCGCGAACAGCGGACGCAATCGCTTCCGCATAAGCCTGAAACCCCATCGACGGTTGCTCGCTAGGAGTATCCGCGACGATCGGCAACAAATCACTCGGCACGACTGATCCCCCCTCCCGTCTCATTCTGTCAACGAGGATCGTTGCCCCTCAACCCGTCGACCGCCTCCCGAAGAACATCGGCATGACCGGTGTGTTTCAGGTACTCCTCGAGCAGGTCGATCAAAACCCGGCGGCGATTCTTCATCCACGCTGGGTCCGCGTCATCGACCTTCGCGTCAAGACCGCCGTCCGCACTCATCGCCGCCCAGGCGGTCCGGGAGCGTTCGACACTCCCGTACCAAAGCCCGTACAGCTCCTGCGGATCGTCGGTGACCGCGGATTCCCAGCCCCACTCGTCGTTGCCGACCCAGTCGCGTACGTCCCACGGAGGACCGAGGGGTTGATCGGCAGCCATCGCAGTGAATCCGTCCTCGACGAATGCCAGGTGTTTGATCAACCCGGCCAGAGTCATCGTCGACGGAGGATGTTGCCGGCGGAGTTGCTCGGCATCCAGCCCACCCGTCTTCCAGGCGAACTGCCGCCGTACGCGATCCAGCGCGAACTGCAGCATCTCCGCCTCATCGCCGCGCAGACACTCAGTCAGCGGAATGTCTGTCCAATCCATGTGCACTCACCGAAGCACCAAACTGGAACGATGTCGAGGCTTTCCGGAGAGTACGTCGAACGGTGCACAGGTCCGCGGTCGGCGCGACGGGCAGTCGTCTCACCGACAGCGCCGGCCAAGCCGTCGATGGCGCGCGGCGGCGCGCAGACTCCGGGCGGTAGCCCACAAGGAAACCTCGGGTGGAGGGAGCACGCGTAGCAGGCGCGACGGAGGAGCGACTGCTGGAGCACGCGTGGGTCAGACCACGCGCGCGTCAGCGGTGGTTGAGGAGGCTGACTGCGTCCGTGGCCCAGTAGGTGAGGATTGTGTCGGCGCCGGCTCGGCGGATTGAGGTGAGGGTTTCGAGGATTGCGCGGTCGCGGTCGATCCAGCCGTTGGCGGCGGCGGCCTCGACCATCGCGTACTCGCCGGAGATGTTGTACGCGGCAACGGGTACGTTCACGTGGTCGCGGACCTGGCGGATGATGTCGAGGTAGGCCAGGGCGGGCTTGACCATCACGATGTCGGCGCCTTCGGCCACGTCGAGGTCGACCTCGCGGAGTGCGTCGCGGGCGTTGGCGTTGTCCTGCTGGTAGGTCTTGCGGTCACCGGTCAGCGAAGAGTCCACGGCCTCGCGGAACGGACCGTAGAACGCCGACGCATACTTCACGGCGTACGCCAGGATCACCGTGTCCAGGAACCCGGCCGCGTCCAGCGCCGTACGAACCGCCCCGACCTGACCGTCCATCATCCCGGACGGCCCGACGACATGCGCACCCGCGGACGCCTGCGCGACACCCATCTCGGCATAGATCGCAAGAGTCGCGTCGTTGTCCACGCGACCAGCAGAGTCGAGTACGCCGCAATGCCCGTGCGACGTGAACTCGTCCAGGCAAAGGTCCGACATCACCAGCAGCGCATCACCCGCCTCGGAAACAGCGTCCCGGATCGCGACGTTCAAGATGCCGTCAGGGTCCAGCGCACCGGACCCGACCGCGTCCTTCACCTCAGGTACGCCGAACAGCATGACGCCACCGAGTCCGAGCTGAGCCGCCTCGGCGACCGCCTTCCGCGCGGTGTCGCGGGTGTGCTGTACGACGCCCGGCATCGACGTGATCGCGATCGGCTCGCGAGCGCCTTCCCGGATGAACATCGGCAGGATCAGCTGCCGCGGCTCCAGCGTGGTCTCCGCGACCAGCCTGCGCACCGCCGCCGACGACCTCAGCCGCCGTGGCCTCACTTCCGGGAATCCAGGCATCTCAGCTCTTCCGACGAGAGCCCGAGCGTCGCTCGGACGGACGGGTGACCGGTTCACCGGCCTCGATCATGGTGTCACGCCGGTCGGCGCCGAAACGAGCGAGTGCGTCGGCCAGCTCCTCGGCGGACGGCGACTCGGCCATCGCGTCGACCCGCAGCCCGTGCTCCTCGGCCGTCTTCAGCGTGGCCGGGCCGATCACCGCGATCACCGTCGACGCGTGCGGCTTGCCGGCGATGCCGACCAGGTTCCGCACGGTCGAGGACGAGGTGAACACGACCGCGTCGAACTTGCCCGACTTGATCGCTTCCCGCGTCGGCGCGGGCGGCGGCGCGGCCCGGACGGTCCGGTACGCCGTGACGTCGTCGACCTCCCAGCCGAGATCGGTCAGTCCCGCGACCAGCGTCTCGGTGGCGATGTCCGCACGCGGCAGGAACACCCGGTTGATCGGGTCCAGCACCTCGTCGAACGGCGGCCAGTCCTCGACCAGCCCGGCTGCGGACTGCTCACCGGACGGGACCAGGTCCGGACGGATGCCCCACGCACCGATCGCCTCGGAGGTCTTGTCGCCGACCGCGGCGATCTTCAGGCCGGAGAACGCCCGCGCGTCCAGCCCGTACTCGTCGAACTTCTCCCGGACCGCCTTGACGGCGTTGACCGAGGTGAACGCGACCCATTCGTACCGGCCCTCGACCAGGCCGCGGATCGCCTTGTCCATCTGCTGCGGGTTGCGCGGCGGCTCGACCGAGATGGTCGGGACCTCTTCCGGCATGGCGCCGTACCGACGCAGGCGGTCCATCAGCGGACCGGCCTGGTCCTTGGTGCGCGGCACCAGGATCCGCCAGCCGAACAGCGGCTTGGTCTCGAACCAGGACAGCGCCTCGCGCTGCTCGACCACCGCGCCGACCACGATGACGGCCTCGCCGGTCACCTTGGCCGCGCGCAGGTCGGCGACGATCGTCTCCAGCGTGCCGATCACGCTCGCCTGCGCGGTCGTCGTACCACCGACCGTCGCGGCGACCGGGGTCGACGCGTCGAAGCCGGCCTCGACCAGCGCGGCGACGGTGTCCTTGAGGACCTCGGTCGCGTTCAGCAGTACGAGCGTCTGCTTCGGGTGCAGCCGGGTCAGGTCGAGCTTGGCCTCGGCCAGGTCGACCACGGTGACCTCGCGGTCGCCCTTCATCGTCAACGGGATCCCGGCGTACGTCGGGACCGCGCTGACCTCGCTCACCCCCGGCACGACGTTGAACCCGATGCCTGCCTTCTTGCACGCGGCCGCCTCCTCGGCGCCGCTGGAGAAGGTGAACGGGTCGCCGGTCAGCAGGCGTACGACGTTCGCCGCGGACTTGGCGGTCTTCACCACGAGCCGGGCCCGGGCGGCGACCTTGAGCGCCCGGCTGCCCTCGGCACCGGAGCCGTCGATCACCTCGACACCTGGCTTGCAGAAGGTCAGGAAGGGGTCGTGCTCGGGGCCTTCGACCACGACCGCGTCGGCATTCGCCAGCACGTCGCGGCCGGCCAGCGTCAGCAGGGACGGGTCACCGGGCCCGACGCCGACGAACGTGACGTGGCCGAGCGGTCTGGTCTGTTTGACCGTGCTGGTGGCAGCGGCTTTCGCCGGCACCTTCTGAGGTGTCGTGGATGCTGCGGTGGCTGTCTTCGCGCTACTCACGTCTGCCTTCGCCCTCGTCCTCGATCTACTGCTCGTCTTGTGGCCGCTGTCGTGCGCCGTCCTGTGGGCGGCCGTCGTTCCCCGTGCCGCTGTCATGTCCGCTCCAGCAGTTCGTTCGCCAGCGCTTTGCCTACGGACTCCGGGTCGTCCACCGACCCGTTCGCGGAGAGCCGCCGGACGCCGTCGTCCTGGCCCAGCGCGCCCCGCAGCCACAGCTCGGGGCCGTCCTCACCGTCGACCACCTCGGCGAGCGCACCGACCGGAGCCGTGCACCCTGCTTCCAGAGTCGCCAGCAGTTGCCGTTCCGCCGTCACCGCCGCCCGGGTGGACGGGTCCTCCAGCGGCGCCAGTGCGGCCAGCACCTCGGTGTCGTCCGCGCGGCACTCGATGCCCAGGGCACCTTGTCCCGGCGCGGGCAGGACCTGGATCGGGTCCAGTGTCTCGGTCACCTCGGCGAGCCGTCCCAACCGGGACAACCCTGCCCTTGCCAGCACCACCGCGTCCAATTTGCCATCGGCCACCATCGCGATCCTGGTGTCCACGTTGCCGCGGATCCCGGTGCATTCCAGGCCCAGCCCGAGCGCGTCGAGTTGCGCGACGCGACGCGCGGCCCCGGTGCCGACGAGGGCACCGTGGGGCAGCTCGCCGAGCGTCAGTCCGTCGCGGGCGACGAGGACGTCCCGGGGGTCCTCGCGGACCGGGATCGCGCCGAGCGTCACACCGTCGAGCGGCGTGGTCGGCAGATCCTTCAACGAGTGCACAGCGACGTCGATCTCATGAGCCAGCAGTGCGTCGCGCAGTGCGCTGACGAAGATGCCGGTGCCGCCGATCTGCTCGACCGGGGCACGGTTCACGTCACCGGTCGTCGTGATCAGGACGAGCTCGACCTCGTGACCGAGCGCCCGCAGCTGGTCGGCGACGAGCTCCGACTGCGCGGTCGCGAGCTTGGACCGTCGGGTGCCGAGGCGGATCATGCCTGCTCACTTCCGCTCGACTTGGGAGTGGTCACCGCGTCCACCGTCGCCTGATCGAGCGCGAACAGCTGGCGGAGGGCATCGGCGTACGTCGGGCCACCCGGATCGGCCGCGAGTTCCTTCACCCGGACCGTCGGGTTGTGCAGGACCTTGTCGACGACGCGGCGGATGGTCCGGGCGACCTCGTGCCGCTGGGTCTCGTCCAGCCCCGGCAGCTTGCGCTCCAGCCGGGCCAGCTCGGAGTCGACCAGCTCGGTCGCCATCGTCCGCAGCGCGACCACGGTCGGCGCGACCGACGCGGCCCGCCGGGTGGCCTCGAACGAACCCGTTTCCTCGCCGACGATCCGGCGTACCTCGTCGATGTCGTGCTCGCTGCCACCCGCGGTCCCGGCCAGGTCCGCGAGGGTGACCAGCGTGACGCCGGGGATCCGCGCGGCCTCGGGCGCGACGTCCCGCGGCAGGGCGACGTCCAGGACGCCGAACGGCCGCCCGTCCGCCGCGTTCCGGATCATCTCCTCGGTCAGTACGACGCCTCGCGCGCCGGTGCACGACACGACCAGGTCGGCTTCGGTCAAGGCGTGCGGCACGTTCGCGAGCTGGATCGCCGTACCGCCGACCCGCTCGGCCAGCGCGACCGCGCGCTCATAGTTGCGGTTGGCAATGGTCACGCTCGTGGCGCCACCGTTGATCAGGGTCTGCGCGGCCAGCGACGCCATCGAGCCGGCGCCGACGATCAGTGCGCGGCGGCCCTCGAACCCGCCGACCGCGTCGAGCCCGGCTGAGACGACCGAGCGTCCGGCGGAGTCGATGCCGGTCTCGGTGCGCGCCCGCTTGCCGACCCGCAACGCGTGCTGGATCAGGGCATTGAGATCGGTGCCGATCGTCTCCAGGTCCTGGCCGACGCGCAGCGTGTCCTTCACCTGGCCGAGGATCTGGCTCTCCCCGACGATCATCGAGTCGAGTCCGACGGCGACCTGGAACAGGTGCGCGACGGCACCTTCCTCGAAGTGCACGTAGAGGTGCTCGGCCAGGTCCAGCAGCGGTACGCCGGTGACGTCGGACAGGATCGCGGTGACCTCGTCCATGCCCGCGTGGAAGCGGTCGACGGTCGCGTAGACCTCGGTCCGGTTGCAGGTCGCGAGCACCGCGGACTCCGCGACGGCCGGGGTGTGCTTGACGGTCAGAGCCAGCTTGGTCGCCGCGTCCGGGTCGAGCGCCACCCGCTCGAGGACGTTGATGTCAGCGCTTCGATGACTGATGCCGACGACCAGGTAGCTCATCCGCGTCCTCGCTTCGCTCCGGGCGCGGATGAGGCACAAATCGCACTGTGCTGGATGGTGAACTCGCTCCGCTCGTTCACGCGCCGACACCTCCGCCCACACTCGGCAGATCGGTCAGACCGTTCATCGCTGGTAGTTCGGGCACCTGGGGGAGCGCCGCCTCTCCGGACTTTCGTTGTTCGTGGTACGCCAGGATCTGCAACTCGATCGAGAGGTCCACCTTGCGGATGTCGACGCCGTCGGGCACGGACAGCACCACCGGCGCGAAGTTCAGGATGCTGGTCACCCCGGCGGCGACCAGTCGGTCGCACACCTCCTGGGCCGGACCGGCGGGGGTGGTGATGACGCCGATCGAGACCCGATCGGACTCGACGATGTCCTCCAGTTCGGCGAAGTCGCGGACCTCCATGTCGCCGATCCGCTCGCCGACCAGGTTCGGGTCGGCGTCGAGCAGGGCGACGATGCGGAATCCGCGCGTACCGAAGCCGGAGTAGTTCGCGAGCGCGTGACCCAGGTTTCCGATCCCGACGATGACCACGGCCCAGTCCTGGGTGACACCGATCTCGCGGGCGATCTGGTAGCGCAGGTACTCCACGTCGTACCCGACGCCGCGGGTGCCGTAGGAGCCCAGGTAGGACAGGTCCTTGCGGAGCTTGGCCGAGTTCACGCCGGCCGCGGTCGCCAGATCCTCGCTCGACGCGGTGGCGATACCGCTGTCGGACAGCGCGGTCAGGGCCCGCAGGTACACCGGCAAGCGCGCGACAGTCGCCTCGGGGATGCCGCGTTCGGTTCTCGTCGGCGGGCCGGGGCGACGGCTGCTGGCACGCGTCACAATTCTCCTGGGAACGGTAAGTCCAGGCCGCGGTCTGACGGCCGGCGGCCGCTTCTTACTCTAGGAGCTTGTGAACGTGAGAACAAAATCGGTGCCAGGACGCGATGAGCTGTCCAAGTATGGAATGTGACGTGGGAGACACCCCTCAGCTGGTCAGTGCCTTTCTGAGCCGCGCGGGGTCCACTCGCCAGAAGTCGTGCTGCTTGCCGTCGACGAAGGTGACCGGGATCTGCTCGCCGTACTCCGTGAACAGGCGGTCATCCTGAGTGATGTCGACCTCGGTCCAGTCCACTCCGAGCTCGGCGCAGACCGCCTGGACGATCGCGCGGGCGTCGTCGCAGAGATGACAGCCGGGTTTGCCGTACAGCGTGACGCGGCTCATCGGGGGGTCTCCCGGAGCCGGCCCTTGGCGACCTTGCCGGTCACCGAGTGCGGCAATTGGTCGACGACCTCGATCTCGACCGGACTCTTGAACCGGGCCAGCCGCGTCCCGGCGTACTCCCGGACCGCTGCGACATCCACGGTCGTACCCGCCTTCGGTACGACGAACGCCTTCACGGCCTCGCCCGTCTCCTCGGACGGTACGCCGATGACCGCGGCCTCCTGGATGCCGGGAGCACCGACGAGCACATCCTCGACCTCGCTCGGGAAGACGTTGAAGCCGGACACGATGATCAGCTCGCGCAGGCGGTCGACCAGGAAGAGGTCGCCGTCGGGGTCGAGGAAGCCGACGTCGCCGGTGCGGTACCAGCCGTTCGCGTCGGGGCCGTCCACACCGTCCGGCCAGTAGCCGGAGAACAGATTGCCGCCGCGGATCAGGATCTCGCCGGGGTCGTCGCCCTCGACGTCCTCGCCCTGTTCGTCGGCGATCCGGAGCTCGACGTTCGGCAGTGCGCGGCCGACCGAACCGGGCTTCGGCTCGGCCTCGCCCAGTGTCGTGGTGACACCTGGGGACGCCTCGGTCAGGCCGTAGCCCTGGTGCACGAACAGACCGCTGGCCTGCTCGAAGCGATCCGCGAGCGCACGATCCAGGGCCGACGCGCCGGTCAGGACGACCTTGACGGTCCGCAGCGCCTCGCGCAGATCCGGCCGGGCCACGAGCGCGTGGAGCGCCGGCGGGGCGAGCGGCAGCCGCGTCACGCCGTACTGGCGGATCAGGTCGATGGTGTGCGCGGGGTCGAACCGCCGGTCGATGATCAGGGCCGCGCCGGTGGCGACGGTCCACCCCAGGACGGCATTCAGGCCGAACGCGTGGAACATCGGCAGGACGCCCAGGACGACGTCCTCGGGCCCCATCCGGTCCTCGCCGAGCTCGGAAAGATTCCGCACGTTGGCGGCAAGTGCCCGATGGGTGAGCATCGCGGCGCGCGGATCGCCACTGGTTCCCGACGTATAGAGCAGAACCGCGAGGGTCTCTGGGTCGATCGATGGAAGTAACGGAGCGTTACCGACGAGTTCGCCGGGGGCGACCGTACGAAGCCCCTCGATCTTGTCCGCGAGATCGGCGTCGGCGACCGCGATCCGGGCTCCGGAATGCTCCGCGACGGTCGCGATCTCGGGGGTGGTGAGGCCGGTGTTCAGCGGTACGGCAACCAGTCCGGCGCGCAGAATCCCCAGGTAGGACGTGACGAATTCGATGCTGTTGGCAACCAGTAGCACCACCCGGTAGCCAGGCACCAGGCCGGCCGCGGCGAACCCTTGCGCGGCCTGGTCGACGGCCTGGTCGAGCTCGCCCCAGGTCAGCCGCCGATTCCCGTCGACCAGCGCCAGACGTTCGCCGTGACGTTGCGCTGTGTCACGAAGAATGTCCGCGAAATTCAAGTTCACCAGGTGAGTCTGTCATGCGGCAGGTGCCGTCCGAGATCAACCGGCACGCTGGAACGGTTGCAGCAGAGCGTGACGACAGATATACAAGTGAACTCGTGGGTCCGATTCTGCTGAACCTCACACTGCAGAAGCTGGTCCGCGTGGGGTGACCATGCGCGATGAACCCCGACAGCAGGCTGCGCCGCTGCGCGGGGGCAGTCCGCTGGCGCATTCGCAGACGTTCGGACCGAATGGAAGGCGGCACGCCTCAGACTGTTGACAGCGAGTGCTTATCAGGTAACGCTCGGTGCTGCCTCAGCCGCTGTGGCCATTCGCGGATGTGTCAAACGACGTGTCAGTTGAACGGGGAGAAATCTTGACGACGCCGGAGCCAAGCCCGGACGGGATGAGACGTGCAGAGCTCGTCGATCGCGCCCAGGCCGGGGACGTCGGTGCCTTCGGTGAGCTGTACGACGAGTACTCGCTCACCGTGTATCGCTACATCTACGCGCGGGTGTCGTCATCGGCACTCGCGGAGGACCTGACCAGCGAAACCTTCGTCCGGGCGCTCCGCGCGCTGGACTCGTTCCGCTGGCAGGGCCGGGACTTCGGCGCCTGGCTGGTGACGATCGCCCGGAACCTGATCACCGACCACTACAAGTCCGGCCGGGTCCGGCTGGAAGTGGTCACGGACGAGATCGAGACGCACGACCGGCAGACCGAGGGGCCGGAGGTCGACGTCCTGGCCGCCGCCACCGCCGAGGTGCTGCGGGACGCCGTCGCGGGCTTGCCCGACGAGCAGCGCGACTGCCTGACGATGCGGTTCTTCGCCGGTTTGTCGATCGCGGAAACGGCCAAGGCGCTGGAGAAGTCCGAAGGCGCCGTCAAGCAACTGCAACTGAGGGCCGTACGGCACTTGGCGAAGGTTATCCCCAAGGACTTGAGGTGAGGAGGATGACAACGAATGTCTTTCGTAACCCGTCAGGGAGTTTCCTCGTTTGCCTGGTGAGGACCTGTCGGTGACCCCGGCTGGCCATTGAGGAGAACGAGAACTCATGAGTGACCTACACAGGGCTCGAGCGCGCGCGGAGACATTCGCGCACGCCGTCGATCACGGGCCCCGTCACTCTTCGCGACACAGCGATGACCCGGAGCTTGTGGAGTGTGTTGAACTCGCCGGACGGCTGAGGACCGCCGGCGCAGTGGCACCCCGTCCGGAGTTCAGTGCCGAGCTACGGCACCGCCTGCTCGAGCAGGCGGCCGCCCGCGCGGCGACGACGACTCCGACGGTGGTGCGCAGCACGCCGGACAGTTCCGACGACCCGCCGGGTGGCGAGGACGTCGACGCGTCCGTGACAGATATCCGTCATCGTCACGGCCGGCGCATCCGGCTCGTGGCCAGTACCGCCGCGCTCGTCCTGCTCGGAGGTGGCATCGGTTCTGCCGCCGCCGCTCAGCAGGCGATGCCCGGCGACACCTTGTACGGGATGAAGCGCAGCATCGAGAACGTCTCGACCAACGTGAGCGTCGGCGACGACTCCCGGGGCCGGCGCGATCTCGAGCACGCGATGACCCGATTGTCCGAGGTCCAGCAGCTCGCCGATTCCGGCGGTGCTGTCGGCACGATCAACAGCACGCTCGACGACTTCTCGGTGCAGGCCCGCAAGGGTGTGTCCCGACTGGTCGCGTCGTACCAGCAGGACGGCGACGAGAGTTCGATCACGGCGATCACGACCTTCATCACGAACGCCCGCCAGGCTCTTGGTGAGCTCGCGCCGAAACTCCCGCCGGAGTCGCTGAAGTCCGGCGTCGAAGCACTCGCCACGATCGAGCAGTTGGCCCAGCACACCACGGTCGCCTGCCCGAAGTGCGACGCACCCAAGTCGGGCAAGGGCGGCGGCAGCCAGCCGAACCGTCCGAGCGTCGGTACGGAGCCGAGCGACCCCGCTAACGGCAATCCGTCGGTCAAGCCGTCCACGGCGCCGACCCCCGGTGCGTCGACGAAGCCGGGCACCTCACCGTCCCAGCTGCCGAACACGACGATCGTGCAGGAATCCAACACTCCCCCGCCGAGCCTCAAGACCCCGCCGACCTCGTCGAACTCGACGACTCCGACGGTGGTCCCCTCCCTCCCCACCCCCGGCACCCCGTCCTGGCCCTGGCCCTTTCCAACACTGAGCCTGCCCAGCACGCCGATCATCAACGTCCCGGGACTCATCCAGACCCTCCTTCCACCGTGGAAGTAGGTTCCTGACACCACGAAGCCCGGCGCAGACCCTGCGCCGGGCTTCGTCTTGCAGTTGACACAGTGTCAACTGCAACGGTGAGGGGGTCATGGTGAACATCGGAGAATTCGCTCGCCTCGGTGGTGTGTCGACGCGCATGCTGCGGCACTACGACGCCATCGGCCTCCTCGAGCCCGACGACGTCGATCCGTCCAGTGGGCGACGCTCGTACGACGTGGCGCAGTTGCCTGTGCTCAACCGGCTGATCGCCCTCAAGGGGCTCGGCTTCAGCCTGGACGAGGTCGGCGTACTGCTCGGCGAAGGCGTGGAGCCGGCCCAACTGCAGGGCATGCTGCGGCTGCGGCAGGCCGAGTTCGAACGCCGGATGCGGCACGACCGGCACGCACTCGACCGGGTGACGGCGCGTCTCCGACTGATCGAACAGGAGACCCAGGTGACCGCACAGATCGAAACCAAGCAGGTCGATGCTCTGACCCTTGCTGCCCTCTCGGCGACTGCCGCCGACGCTAGCCGGCTGAGCACCGGCGCCGTCGTCTACAGCTTGTTCGGCCAGGTGATCGAGCGGATGGAAGCCGTCACGGCCGATCGGACCACGCCGGTTGCCCATTACGTGTCGAGCGCCGGTGACGCGGAGGTCCAGGTCACGGCCGGGTACGCCGTACCCGCCGACTCGGTGCCCGGGCTGGCGACGTACAGCCTCCCCGCTGCCGAGGTGGCCTCGACGATTCACCAGGGCCCGATGTCCGGCATCGCCACGGCGTACCAGACCCTCGCGCGCTGGGCCGAAGCCAACGGCCACCACAAGATCCTCGAGGCCCCCCGCTGGCGCGAGCACTACCTAGAAGCAGACGGCGAAGACGAATCCCACTGGATCGTCGAACTCCAGCTAGAAGTCGGAGAGCTCGGCTGACGCGGCGCGGCTAGAAGAAGACGCTTCGCCGTTGCATGAGGAGGGTGTAGAGGGTTTGCTGGATGGTTTCGCGGACCTGGTCGGTGACGTTGAAGACGAGCATGGGGTCCTCGGCGGCGCCGTCGGGGAAGTCGTCGGTGCGGATGGGCTCGCCGAACTCGATCAGCCACTTCGACGGGAGCGGGATCAGGCCGAGGGGTCCGAGCAGGGGAAAGAACGGGGTGATGGGGATGTACGGGACACCCAGCAGGCGGGCCAGGGACGCGATGTTGCCGACCAGCGGATAGATCTCCTCGGCGCCGACGATCGAGCACGGGACGATCGGTACGCCGGTCCGCATCGCGGCGCTGACGAAACCACCCCGGCCGAAGCGCTGCAGCTTGTACCGCTCGGAGAACGGCTTCCCGATCCCCTTGAAACCCTCCGGCCACACCCCGACCAGATCACCGCGCCCGAGCAACCTCTCGGCGTCGTCGTTGCTAGCCAGCGTCGCCCCACCCTTGCGCGCCAGCTCACCCACGAACGGCGTCTGGAACACCAGATCCGCGGCCAGCGTCCGCAACGGCCGATGGGCGCGATCCGCGACGATCAGTTGGGTGACGAGCCCATCCAGCGGCATCGTCCCCGAGTGGTTCGCGACGATCAGGGCGCCGCCATCGGACGGGATGTTCTCCACCCCGCGCACCTCGACCCGGAACCACTTCTCGGCCAGCGGCCGTAGCACCGGCAGCAGCACCTGATCGGTCAGATCCGGGTCGTACCCGAACTCGTCGACCTCGTACACCCCGGTCAGCCGCCGCCGCAGGAACGCCAGCCACTGCGCGACCCGCCGCTCCCCGTCCTCCCCGAACAGTTGGCGCACCACCCGCTCGAGCCCCGCGAAGTCGAATCCCGCCACGGCACTGGGGATCTGGGCGTCGCCCGGCGTGGTGTCGAGCTGGATCTCGGCCGGCTCAGCCAGTCGCTCAGCGGCCCCCGGCTTCGCAGCATCGTCCCGCTTGCCCCCGGCAGCGCGGGCCTTCTTCTTTGCACCGGCAGCGCCGGACTGCCCGGCGAGCGCGCGAGCCGCGGCGGAAGGCGTCGTACGGCGTCCTGAACCGCGGCCCGGACGTCCGCCCGCACCGATCGGAATCACGTCGGCGTCAGCCACGAACCGCTCCCAGCCCCGCCGACAGCAACCCCGACATCCGCGTGACCGCGCCCGGCCCCAGCGAGCTCCGGAAGTCGTCGAACGCCGCCGCCGTCGTGTACCCCGGTTCGAACCCGAACTCCGTCCGCATCCGCGTCGTGTCCACCACCCGTCCGTAGGTCAGGAAAGTGATCTGATCCGGCGAGAAGTCCGCGAGCCGCGCGCGTCGTACGGCGGCCGCCGTACTGGCCGCGGTGAACGACGGGAACCGCAGCGTCGGCCGGCCGAGCCGGCGGATCGCCTGGGACAGCGCGAGTACGCCGTCGCCGGCCAGATTGAACGTGCCCGGGAGGTCGTTCACGGTGGCGTGAAGGATGGCCGCGATGCCGTCGTCCTCATGCAGGAACTGCAGGCGGGCGTCGTACCCCAGGACGGTCGGTACGACGGGCATCGCGAAGTACCGGGTGATCGGGGAGACGGTCTTGGGGCCGATCCAGTTCGCCATCCGGAGCGTACTGACGCAGACGTCGGGGCGGCGCCGGGCAAACCCGCGCACGTACCCCTCGACCTCGACGGCATCCTTGCTCAGTCCGGTCTGATGGATCGCCCGCGGCGCCATCTCCTCGGTGAACATGGCCGGGTCGCGCGGACCAGCGCCGTACACCGTGGTCGACGACTTCACCACCAGCTTGGCCACGCCGGGCGCCTTCTGGCACGCGGCGAGCAGCTGCATGGTGCCGATGACGTTGATCTCCTTCATCGACGACCGGCCGCCGGCACTGCCCGGGGTCGCCACGACGCCGGTGTGGACCACCGTGTCGACGCCCTCGGCAGCGATCACCTTGGCGATCACGGGGTTGCGGATGTCGGCCCGGACGAACCGGACCCGGCCCAGTTCGGCGCGTGGGGGCACCACGTCGATGCCGAGCACGGTACCGATCGACGGATCGTCGGCCAGCCTGCGCGCACAGCGAGCGCCGGCGTCCCGGGAGACGCCGGTCACCATCACCACCTGTGCCACGAGAGACCCCCAGCCAGACAGCAACCCCACCGCTGACCGCGCCGGTCGCCGGCGCGGCGAAAACTGGCTACTTGCCGAGCTTGCGGCGCTGCACCCGCGTCTTCTTCAGCAGCTTGCGGTGCTTCTTCTTCGCCATACGCTTGCGGCGCTTCTTGATTACCGAACCCACAGTTGACCATCCAAACTCAAAGAGAACGTCGGCAAAGCTTACCTGCAGGTCACGCGCTCAACCTAAAGCAGTCCTTTGGAGGTCGTGTCTGGTGGTCCCGCGCCAGACACGGCCTAGGCTGGGGAGCGACCTGGGGAGGCACGGATGACGACAGGTACGACGGCGCGCTACGACGGACTCGCCGACTGGTACGACGCACGGTACGTGGCCGGTCAGGACGATCACCAACCCGGCCTGCTCTACCTTCTCGGGCCAGGGTCCGGGCCGTGCCTGGACATCGGCTGCGGTACCGGGCGCAACTTCGAGACGATCCGGGCAAGCGGCCGCAGCGTCGTCGGCCTGGACTTCTCCGCCGACCAGCTCCGGCTGGCCCGCACCCGCACCGACGGACCGCTGATGGTCGCGGACGCCGGCGTACTCCCGTTCGCCGATGCCTCCTTCGATACCGCGATGGTGATGTGGATCTCGACCGATGTGGACGACTTCGCCGAGGTCGTCCGCGAGGCGACGCGAGTACTCCGGCCGAACGGCGTCCTGGTCGTGTACGGCGTCCATCCTTGTTTCAACGGCCCGCACGTCGTCTGGAACGAGGACGACAGCCGGCTCGTCCACCCCTCCTACCGCCAAGCGGGCTGGCACGAAGAGTCCCCTTACTGGGGCGACGGCATCCGCCGCCACGTCGGCATGCACCACGTCCCCCTCGCCGACTACCTGAACGCCCTCCTCACCCCCGGCCTCACCCTCGAACGCTTCGAAGAGCCGGACAGCCGAGGCGTCCCCTACTCCCTCGCCGTCCGAGCTCGACGCACAAGCTGACCGAGACCTGTCGATGCCGACTGGTTGACTGATCGGCATGGTGACGCTGGATCCGTGGGACGAGCCGGACTTCTGGCTGCTCGAGCGCTGCAACACACCGGAGATGACCGCGCACCTCGGCGGTCCAGAGACTCCCGAGAAGCTGCACGATCGGCACCGGCGGTACGTCGAGAGCGGCTTCCGGGGACAGATGTACGTGATCGTCACCGACGATGGAGAGCGAGCCGGCTCGGTCGGCTACTGGGAACACACCGAGGCTGCCGAGACCGTCTGGGAAACAGGTTGGGCGATCCTGCCCGAGTTCCAGGGCCGCGGACTCGCCACCGGGGCGGTGCGCGAGGTGGCGAAGGTCGCCGGGGCAGCCGGCGAGCACAGCACTCTGCACGCCTACCCCAACGTCACGAACGCCGCTTCCAACGCCTTGTGCCGCAAGGCCGGCTTCACCCTCCGCGGCGAGCGCGACTTCGAGTACCCCAAAGGCCACTGGATCCGCTGCAACGACTGGTCCCTCGACCTGTGAAGCCGAAGGCGGTCAGGCGGCTTTGCGGACGGGGATTTGGACGATCTTGTCGGTGAGGACGGCCAGGTGGGGAGTTGTGGTCTGCTTGGTGGTGGTGGCGTAGGCGGCGGGGGTGAAGGCGACGGCGGCCAGGCCCAGGCCGGCGATGGTGCCTACGGCAACGGTTTTCACGATCTTGATCGGCATCATGAGTTCCTCCTCGGGTCGATGACTCCATCCTCATCGCCCGGACTGCGACGGCGCTGAGAGCAACCTGGGAGCTCCCTGGGAGTCAGAAGCCTGCAACCTCCGGGACCGCGGCGGTGAGGATCCGCACTGATTCCGGGGTCCATGGGCCGGAGCGGATCACGATCGCGTGCTCGACTCCCCACAATGCTTGCTCTTGGCAACGTTCAACGAAAGTGGCGACGGTGTCGTCGGGGGTGAGGCGGGTCGACAGCGTCTTGTCGATCTCGGCGTACGCACGGCCGCTGTCCTCGCAGTGCTTGCGGAGTACGTCGAGTTTGCGGCGGACCGTCGTACCGCCGTCGGGCAGGTCGAACAGGTTGCACGCGTCCGCGCCCCGCGCCATCCAGCGTCGCGATCGGCTTCACCTGTACGGCGGGCGGCCGGAACGGCACCGGCGACACGAGCATCCCGAGGCGCGCCCGGCTGGTGATCGCGGCCAGGAACCCGAGCATGCTGACAGCCTCGAACAGCTCGGCCTGTGGATGACTCGTCGGATCCGCCTGGAACAGGTGGTCCGGCACCCAGATGTTGTCCAGCCCGCCCTCGTCCGCGATGCTCACGATCCGCCGCAAGCCGTCCACACCATCGGTCCAGGCGTGGTCCGTCACCGTCATGCTGACCTTCATCCGGCCGCTCCAGAATCTCGCACTCACCAGGTAGTTTGTGGGAATGGCGTACGTGCTATTCCTCGGCGGACTCGTCGTCGTACTAGCGGCGCTCACCTGGTTCGCATCCTGGGTCAAACGCCGTGGCCGCGGATCCGGAATCGCCGGTGCGATCGCGGCGTACGAAGAGGCCTACCGCACGACGGCCCACCAGTCCCACCACGAGCTCCGCACAGCCGCCGACCGCAAGACCGAAACCGGCTCCCCGGACGACCTTTAGCACCTAGAGGTAGTTGGAGATCGGGCCGAGGGTTAGCAGGCCGGAGGCGGCTCCTGCGTGTTCGGTGGACGCGGGGGTGAGGGCGGTCTGAGCACGTTTGAGGATGTGCGTCTCGCCGAGTTGCCGGGCGGCGTGGGCGATCAGAGCCCAGTGGGCCTCGAGTAGCAGGCCGGGCGGTGGATCCGGTGCGGCTTTGAGGGCCGCGATGGCTTCGCTCGCGTCCGCGAGAAGGAGCGGGCGGATCCACGGGTCGTGCGGGCCGTAGTCCGCGACCGGGATGGGCTGGTGGAGGCGGATGGATCGGCAGGCCAACGCGAGTGGAAGTAGGCCTTCCTGCAGACCGGGCATGCCGGCCGTGTCCAGGAGAGTCGCGGCTGCGCGGTACGACTCTGCGGTGTCTTCGCGGAGGGCGGCGTACCAGCGGGTGAAGACAGCGACGAGGGGGAGTTCGTGGCTGACGGCAAGGGCGTCGGCCGCTGCGGCGTGGTGGTCGGCGGCGGCGTGGTCGGCCCGGGCACACGCGGACTGAAGACGGATGAGGTGGCCGAGGACCTCATAGGTGGTGAGCTCGTGGCGCTGGGAGAGGGTGATGAGCTCCGCGCCGATGGCGTCGCGGTCGGGGGCCAGGCCGGCGCGGTCGCAGGTCTGCATGAAGCGGGCGTTGAGGGCGAAGGCGAGCAGCGCGGGGTCGTCCAGTCCGCGGGCGAGACTTTCGGCTTCGAGGGCGGCCTGGGGAGCCCGTACGCCGCGTGATTCGAGTGCGATGGTCGCGAGGAGCCGGGCCCGGGCCTTGGGGTGTTGCTGCGTCGGCAAGGCTCGTTCGGCTGCTGCGACTACCGCGGCGGCGTGGGTTTCATCGTCGGACCGCGTCCAGATTGCGGGTACGTCGTACGCCCCGATGACTCGCGCGGTCAGGTCGGGATCGCCTAGTTCCTCGGCTGCGCTGATGGTTGCGAGCCGCTGCCGACGTGCTGCCTCGAGTCCACCGGTCACCGCGAGGCTCCGCAGCAGTCCGACCGTGGACTCCAACCGGGCCCGGGCACCGACAGTCCGGTCGTAGACCGCAGCTGTCTCAGCCCACACGTTTCCGGCGGACAGATGCGAAGCCTGGTTGAGGATGTCGGTCTCCAACCGGCTGAGCGCCGTACCGGGATCTACACCGAGCTGACCGACCAGCATCGCCCGAGCACGACGCAGTACGGCGAGAGCGTCGCCCTGCCGGCCACTCCGGTACAGCGCCAACGCCAGCAACCGCCATGCGTCCTCACGCCACGGATGCTCGGTCACATGTGCATCCAGCTCAGGCACAGCCTCAGCGGCCAGCCCCGACGCCAACCGAGTCTCCGCCACTCGCTCCACAGCACGCAGCCGCAACTCGGTGAGCCGCGAGCGCTCCCCCTGAGCCCAGCCCTCCTCGGCAAACTCGGCGTACGCCGGCCCGCGCCACAACGTCAGAGCCTTCACCAACTCCCCCGGCTGCGCTGCGCTCCGCACCGCCTCCTCGAACCGCCACGCGTCGACGGCGTTCGTCCGCAAGGCATAGCCAGGGCCTTCGGTAACCAGCAACTGGGCAGGTGCACGCGGTGCCCGCTCCGGCTCCAACGCCCGCCGCAGCGCCGCCACGAACGTCCGCACCGCGCTCAAGGCACCGTCCGGCGGATCGATCCACAACTCATCCACGAGCAGAGTCGCCGGTACGACGCGACCGCGCGCCACGATCAACCGCGCCAGTACCGCCCGATGCCGCGGCCCCTTCAACGCCACTGGCCGGCCGGCATCGTCCCAGGCCACGACCGGCCCGAGCACCCCGAATTCCACCCGGCCACGGTAGCGCTCATCCGTTGCTCATCCGGACCGACGAGGCTGGCCGGTATGAAGATCAACGGGTTCGACTACCACCGCATCACCGGCGCCGGCGATGTCAAGCTCAACGTCGCCGTCGCCGGCTCCGGTACGCCGATCGTCCTGCTGCACGGCTTCCCGCAGACGCACGTGATGTGGCGGCACGTCGCCGCGGACCTGGCCTCCGACCACACCGTCATCTGCCCGGACCTCCGCGGGTACGGCGCCAGCGACAAGCCCGCAGATGGCTACTCCAAACGCACTATGGCCGCCGACATCGTCGCCATCGCTCGCGAACTCGGGCATCCGGCGTTCGCCCTTGCCGGGCACGACCGCGGCGCCCTGGTCGCCTTCCGCGCCGGACTCGATCACCCGGACACCATCACTCACCTGATGTGCCTCGACGTCCTGCCGACGCTGGACATGTGGGAGGTCATGCACGGGACCAGCGCCGCGGTCGGCTTCCACCTCTACTTGATGGCCCAACCGCCCGGCCTGCCCGAAGAGCTGATCGCTGCCGCACCAGACACCTTCTTCGGGCACTTCCTGGACAGCTGGGGCACGGACGCGATCCCTGCTGACGTCCGTACCGCCTACCTGGACGCCTGTCGGTCGGCGATCCCGTCGATCGTCGCGGACTACCGAGCCTCGGCCACGATCGACGTCAGCCACGACCAGGACGACCTTGCCAAGGGCAACAAAATGCGGATGCCGGTGACAGTGATCCAGCAGGATTGGGGCGCCGCGCTCGGCTTCGACGCCGCGGCCCGCTGGAAAGCCTGGGCCACCGACCTTCATCACGAGACCACGGACTCCGGTCACTTCCTGGCCGAGGAGTCCCCCGGCGAGGTGTCCGCGGCCATCAGGGAACTGCTCATGCGGTGAGGTAGGCGGTCGATTCCGCGAGGGCGTCGAGCGCGGCGGACAGCGACGTACTCACCACCTGACCGTCGCGCTTGACCGGCGTACCACCGACCAGGACGGTCTCCACGTTGCCCGGGTGCCCTGAGGTGACCACGGTGGCGACCGGGTCCTGGAGGCCACCGGCCAGATTCAGATCCGTACTGCGCAGCACGATCAGGTCGGCCTGGTTGCCGATGGCAAGCGATCCGACGTCGGTCAGGCCGAGCGCACGGGCACCACCGACGGTCGCCAGCTGGAGCACCTCGGCCGCCGTGAAGGATCGGTGGCCGAGAGCAAGCACCTGCTGCATGACACTGAACATGTCGCCCGGAGAGCTCGTCACGGTGTCGATCCCGAGACTGACACCGACCCCCGCGGCTCGCAGCCGTGCGGCGACCGGCTCGCCCATCTCCAACCGCGACTCGACCGCGGGCGCGACCGAGACGGACGCACCGGAGTCGGCGATCAGCTTCAGCTCGGATTCGGGCAGGTTGTTGCAGTGCACGTACAGGGTGTCCGGCCGCAACAGTCCCGCCTCCCGGAGCTTGGCGATCGGCGTGGGGGTGAGCTCGCTGCTGTCGATGTGGGTCACGACCGGCAGACCGAGCTCCGCGGCCAGCGCCCAGTCGGCTTCGACGTACTCGAAGGGCGCGTACGCCGGACCGAGCGACGCGACCGCGACAGTGATCCGGCCGGAGACACGGCCGAGGACATGGCGCAGGCCGTCGGAATCCACCGCACTGCCGGCCAGCGGCGACGGACCGAACCCGAAGACCGCCCGGATGCCGCTGCGGTCCAGCGCGTCGACGGCAGCGTCGGCGAACTCAGCCGAGCCCTGCACGTGCGAGTAGTCCTGCACCGTGGTGATCCCGCCGTCGACGCACTCCAACGCACCCACGAGGTTGCTCGCGGCAACATCTTCCGCACGATAGCGGGTGCCGCGCGCCTGCATCACGCGGTCGAAGTAATACCCGAGGTCACCGTCTGTCCCGATCCCGCGCAACGCCGTCTGCCAGACGTGCCGATGGGTGTCGACGAAGCCGGGCAGCACGATCCGCCCGGTCGCGTCGATCACCTCCGCGTCGTCAGCGACCAGACCGGATCCGACCGCTGCGATCCGGCCGTCCGCGATCAGTACGTCGGTGTCCCGCCGGACCACCACCTCCGGCGCGGTGTCGATCACCAGGCCGCCTCGCACCAGTATGCGCATGGAAAATCCCCTCAGTAGAAAGCTTTATGAAAAGCTATCACTAAAGGAACCTAAACTGTCAACCATGACGAGTGACCGGGTAGACGGGATCCTCGCGGCCTGGCAAGAGGAACTGCCGGACGCGCTGCACCCGACCAGCGAGCTGACCAAGCGCCTGATGGTGCTGGCCGACGATCTGGATCAGGCCACTCGGCCGGTGCTGCGGGAGCTCGGCCTGACCGCGGCCGAGTTCGACGTGATCGTCGCGCTGCGCCGGTCGGGAGCGCCGTACCGGCAGAAGCCGTCGGATCTGAGCCGCAGTCTGCTGCTGTCGTCCGGGGGCACCAGCAACGTCGTCAACCAACTGGTACGGCGGGGGTTCGTTGCGCGCGAGCCTGATCCGGACGACGGCCGTGGCACCCAGATCCGGCTCACCACCGAGGGAGTGGCCGCCGCGGAGGAGGCCGTGATCGCGAGCGCCGCGGCGCATCACAAGCTGTGGGACGGCCTGCCCGACGAAACCGTCCAGCGCGCGATCGCCGCGCTGCGGGCACTCTCCGGCTTACCCGAGCAGCCCGGGACATGACGAGGCGGCCGGTCCCAGAGGGATCCGGCCGCCTCGGCTTCTCGTGGTTATCCGGCCTGAAAGAACGCGCCCTTGAGGTAGTCGTGCACGGCGTCCTCCGACACCCGGAACGAACGACCCACCCGCACCGCGGGCAGCTCACCGGAGTGCACCAAGCGGTACACCGTCATCTTGGACACGCGCATGGCCGTGGCGACCTCCGCCACGGTCAGGAACTTCACCTCGGCGAGCGGCTGCTCACCACCGGACTTCTTTGATGCCATTGCGCACCGCACTTCCAGCACGGATCGTGCGCCGGCTTCCCCTCCGGCACCTCCGTCCGTGCATGCAACGAGCGTAGTGGCTGTTGGTACGAATGGGAAAGAGGGGGACTCCTGTGACTCAGTACGAAGGATCGAGACCCAGAAGAGGGAAACTGGTGTCGCGTGTCGCCTTGATTGCGCGGTCCAGCCAGGTGTCGGGGTTGTAGCCGCTGGACCAGTCGACGTACGTCGCATCCCGGCCGTCCGTCATCCGCAACGGCGCGACCTGCGCGAACCGGAGCTGGATCTCCTCGCGCCACGCCTCCGGCACCGGCGTCAGCGGGTCGATCGGGTTGCCGGCGACGATCGCGAGCAGGTGACTCCAGGCCCGTGGGACGACGTCGATGATCGCGTACCCGCCACCACCCGTAGCGATCCACTTCCCGCCCGCTACCTCGTGGGCGAGATCGTGCAAGGCCAGGTACGCCGCGCGCTGCCCGTCGATCGTTTTCGTCAAGTGCGCCAGGGGATCCTCGACATGTGAGTCACAGCCGTGCTGCGTCACCATCACGGTCGGCCGGAACGCCTTCACCACGTCCGGGACGATCGCATGGAACGCCCGCAACCAGCCGGCATCCCCCGTCCCCGGCGGCAGCGCGACGTTGACCGCCGTACCCTCGGCGTCCGGTCCACCCGTCTCCCCCGCGCTGCCGGTGCCCGGGAAGAGCGTGGTCGGCGACTCGTGCAGGCTGACCGTGAGTACGCGCGGGTCGTTGTAGAACGCGGTCTGTACGCCGTCGCCGTGGTGCACGTCGACGTCGACGTACGCGATCCGCTCGGCGCCGTGGTCGAGCAGCCACTGGATCGCGATGGCGGGGTCGTTGTAGACGCAGAAACCACTGGCCCGGTCCGGCATCGCGTGGTGCAGGCCGCCGGCGATGTTCGCCGCGTGCAGCACGTCGCCCTCCCAGACCGCCCGAGCGGCCTCGACGGTCGCGCCGACGATGTGGGCGGAGACCTCGTGCATCCGCGGGAAGCAATAGGTGTCGTGGGTGCCGAGACCATGCGCCGGGTCGGTGCTGTCCGGGTCCTCACCCGCCCGTTTGACCGCGGCGATGTACTCAGCGGTATGCACGGTCTGCAGCAGCGCATCATCGGCCGTCGGCGCCGGCACGACCTTGAGCTCGTCGAGTATGCCGAGCGCACTCGCCAGCCGGATCGTGAGCTGCACCCGGATCGGACTCATCGGATGCCCGCGGCCGAAGTCGTACGCCGTCAATCCGTCATCGAAGACCAGCATCGCCTCACCGCTCATCCGCGTCCTCGCTTCACTCCGGGCGCGGATGAGCTTTTGCTGCTGTGCTTGTTGATGAACTCGCTCCGCTCGTCCATGCTCCGACCTTAACCGTCAACTCTCCGGAAGTGGTTTGCCGAACCTGACACTCAGTCGGTAGGCGCCTCGCTGCGCATGGAAGACGGTCATGGCCAGGATGCCGACAGCGGCCGCGATCAGGGCGGCCCACGGATGCGAACCGACGTGCGCCCAGGCGGTCAGTACGCCGGCGATCGCGAACGCACCCAGGCCGCCGACCGCGTTCCGCGTCGGTGAGTTGCCGGTCAGGTTCGGGTACTCACGGGCGGAGATGCCCTGGACGAAGTGCGGGATGCCGTTCGTGCCCATCAGCCCGGCCAGGAACGTCAGGACGATCACGTGAATCATGGGTCCTCATTTCAGTCTACAGACGTTGACTGAAACCGTAGACCGGTCATCGCGCTTCAGTCAACATGCGTAGACTGAGCCGATGACGACGAGGGTGGAACAGCGGCAGCGGACCGAGACCCGGATCCTGGCGGCGGCGCGGCGGTTGTTCGGCGAGCGCGGGTACGACCGGACGACGATCCGCGCGATCGCGACGGCGGCCGGCAGCGATCCCGGCCTGGTGATGCGGTACTTCGGGTCGAAGGAGAAGCTCTTCGCCCAGGCGGCAGCGATCCCGGCGGATGGGCCGATCGAGGGTTCGCCGGAGCAGATCGCCGAGCAGTTGACCGCCGGGCTCACCCAGAAGCTCGCGGACGAGCCCGCTGTGGCGCTGGCAGCGTTGCGGGCGATGTTCAGTCACCCCGAGGCGGCCGACGAGGTGCGGTCCGCGATCACGGCGCAGCAGCGTCAGGTGGCGGAACAGTTGCCCGGGGAGGACGCCGTACTGCGGTCCGGAGTGATCGGAGCGTTGACACTCGGGCTCGTGATCGGGCGGCACCTGGTCCGGCTGGACGGACTGGATGCGGACCCGGACGAGGTGATGGCGGTGGCAGGCCCGCTGATCACCGCATTGACCACTGCTTGACCTCAGTCCGGTGCCGACTGCATGACCCGTCTGAAGCCCTGACCGGACCTGCACATGGATCCGGGCGGCGCGACACCCCTCCTGTAGCCGCGCCGGCCCGTCACCACAGGCACTGGTCCGACAGATGCTTCATCGCTCAAGGACTGCAAGGCGTTACAACATTTGCAGCATGTCGCCAAAGCCACCGGCAATTCGGTTGCGGAGGGTTACAGATCCCGGTCTAGTCCTGTATTCTGCCCCGGCTCGTCCCCAGCGCGTTGCAGGTTCCTGCAACTGGTGAGAATCGGACTTGCGCGGATCGATGGTCAGACCGCACAGTTCCTTCCCGTGAGGAAGCGCTTGAGCACGTTGAAACCCAATCGACGGCAAATCTTCACGGCAGGGGCGGCCGTAGCCGCGTCGACCGTGGCCGTCCAGACCCTGGCCGCGACGGCCACCACCAGCACCAGCACCGCCACGCCCGGCGGTTTGTACGGCTCCGGCACGCTCGGCTCCTGGTCCACCGCGACCCGGGCCATCTCGACCGCGGCGCAGATCCAGCGCGTCCGCGAGACCAACGGCGTGTACATGTTCGGCGACAGCATCTCCGTCCAGGACGGGAAGGCGCTGGCCATCCGGCTGCTGAACCGCGACGGCAGCCAGTTGGCCGTGAACAACTGGTCCCTCCGGCCCACCTCCCCCGCGGTCGACGTGCTGCAGCAGTGGGCGACGACGTACGGACTGCCGCAGCGGATCCTGATGGCGAGCGGGTCGAACGACATCTTCGACCCGCCGAAGTTCGCGGCGCAGATCGACCGGGCGATGAGCATCGTCGGCCAGAACCGGACGCTGTTCTGGGTCAACCTCCAGGCCGTCCGCACGGCCCAGACCGCGACCGTGCAGCTCGCCGACCAGCGCAACAGTGCCTGGCTCAACATGCAGCTGTACGACGCCCAGGAGAAGCACCCGAACCTGCGCATCATCCACTGGGCCGAGTGGCTCTGGGTCAAGCCGTACCGGCTCCTCAACTACCTGCGCGACGGCGTGCACCCGACGGTGCCGCTCGGTCAGGACGCCCGCAACGAACTGATCGTCCAGGCACTGACGCAGCGTTGAATTCCTTCCCCAACCCACCGCCCCGGTCGATGAGATACGCTGGCTGTGTGAACACGAACTTGTTGCAGAGCTGGTGGGCCGCCTAGGGCGGTCACCCGGCGTTCACACGCATCCAAGAGGCCGCCTCGCCGAGGCGGCCTTTTTGATGCCCTCTCTCGGCTGGGGCGCCCACACTCACCGAGAGGAACAGTCATGACATCGCTATCCGGTATCACCCCGTCCGGCCGGCTGACGCTGGGCAACCACCTCGGCGCCCTGCGGCGGTTCACCGACCCCGACGGGTTCTACTTCGTCGCGAACCTGCACGCGATGACCACCAAGCACGACCCGCGTCGGCTCGCCTCGCTCACCCGGGAGTTCGCGACGCTGATGCTCGCGGCCGGCGTTCCCGAGGGCACGGTCTTCGTGCAGTCCGACGTCCCCGCGCACGCTCAACTCGCCTATCTCCTGGAATGTACGTCGTACGTCGGGGAGCTGTCCCGGATGATCCAGTACAAGGAGAAGGGCAAGGACCGGCCGATGACCCGGGCCTCCCTGTTCACATATCCATGTCTGATGGCCGCGGACATCCTGCTGTACGGCGCCGAACGCGTCCCGGTGGGCGGCGACCAGGACCAGCACGTCGAGCTGGCCCGTGACGTCGCGCTCCGGTTCAACCGCGAGTACGGCGAGACGTTCGTCGTACCGCAGCTTGCCAAGGCGGCGTTCGCGACCCGGGTCAAGGATCTGGCCAACCCGACCAGCAAGATGAGCAAATCCGACGCCGACGAGGCGATCGGGACGATCCGGCTGCTCGACCCGCCGGATGTGATCCGCCGGCAGATCATGCGCGCGGTCACCGACTCCGACAACGAGGTCCGGCACGACGAGGCGGCCAAGCCCGGAGTCACCAACCTGCTCGAGATCCTGGCCGCCTGCACCGACGGCGATCCGGTCGGGCTGGCGGACGCGTACTCGTCGTACGGTTCGTTGAAGCAGGACGTCGCGGACGCGGTCCTGGCCGTGATCGAGCCACTACAGAAGGAGTACGCGCGGCTCGCGACCGACCCGGGTGCGATCGACAACCTGCTCGCGCAGGGCCGTGATCGGGCCATCGAGACGAGCGAACCCCGACTCCGGGCGGCGGTGCGCGCCATGGGTTTGGCAGGATCGGCACCATGAAGATTCGCGTCGCCACGTTCAACATCCGCAACTCCTCCGCACCCGACGGCGACAACGCCTGGCCGGTCCGGCGGAACGCGGCAGTGGCGGCGATCGAGCTCCTGGACGCGGACGTGGTCGGGCTGCAGGAAGTGCTGCCCGACCAGCTCGAGTACCTGCGCTGGCGGTTCCCGAAGCACGAGATCGTCGGCGTCGGCCGGGACGACGGAATGAGCGCTGGTGAGCACTCCGTCGTCCTGGTCCGGCCCGGCGACTGGCGGGTCGAGAAGCACGAGACCCGCTGGCTGTCCGACGACCCGGGGACGCCGGGATCGGTCGGCTGGGACGCGGACCTGACCCGGATCGCGACCTTGGTGTGGCTCCGGCACAAGAACGGTACGACGATCGCCGTCGCGAACACGCACTACGACCACGCCGGCGAGGTGGCCCAACTGCAGTCGTCGCGGCTGATCGCGCGCTGGACCGCGGGCGAACTGCCGTGGATCGTGATGGGCGACCTGAACGCGACGCCGGAATCCCCGCCGCTCAAGACGCTGACCGAGTCCGGCCTGCGCCTCGCCGTACCGATCGAGGCCGGCGGCAGCTGGCACGACTTCACGGGCGCGGAGGACGACGACCGCATCGACCACATCCTGGTCAGCCCGGAGTGGACAGTGGTCGAGGCAGCCGTCTCCCACTACCGCCCGGACGGACGGCTGCCCAGCGACCACTGGCCGGTGCTGGCCACGCTTTCGCTTTAGATCTTGGCGAAAACCTCTTCGCGGAGGCGCTCCAACGCGTCGAACCTGCGGTTGCCGGTGCCGAGGAACGAGTCGGGTACGAGCAACTCGTCGATTCCCGCCGCCGGGTACCGCGCGACCTTGTCGAGCACCTCCTGCGCCGACCCCATGATCACATGCCCGCCACGGCTCTCGAGCCGCTCCTTGCGCTCGATCGCCCCGGTGTCACCCGGTACGACGACCTCGAGCATCGTCTGCGCGGACCGGCGTACCGACTTCGGGTCGCGGCCGAGGCGCTCGCAATGCGCGGCGAAAACCTCGCCCTTCCGGGCGGCCAGCGCCGGGTCACCCCAGTGGTTCCACTCGTCGGCGTACTTCGCAACGATGCCGAGGGCAACCTTCTCGCCGGCGGCGCCGATCATGATCGGCAGGTGGGCCGGCTTCGGCTCGAGCGGGGCGCCGGTGAGCTGGTAGTAGGCGCCGTCGAAGGTCGTCCGGTCCTGGGTGAGCAGGCCCTTGATGACCTGGCAGGCCTCCTCGAACCGGGCCAGCCGCTCGCGGACCGGCGGCAACTCGATGCCGTAGACCTCGTGCTCGTTCACCTGCCAGCCGGCACCGATCCCGAGCACGAACCGGCCGTCACTCATCTGGTCGATCGTCGCCGCCGCGTTCGCGACGACCGCGGGATGCCGGTAGGTGTTGCCGAGCACCATCGAGCCGACCCGGACCCGCTCGGTCCGGGCGACGATCCCGGCCAGCAGCGCGAAGGCTTCGTTGACGGGCACGGACAGGTCGTCGCCGTTCTGCATGAAGTGATCTGCTATCCAGACGCCGTGCCATCCGGTGCGTTCGGCGTACTCGGCTCCTTCGAGCACTTCCGACCAGTTCCTGGATGCCGCGGGCCACAAAGAGAAGTCCATGACAGTCATCCTCTCTCTTGCGCTTCGAGGACCGCTTCGCCGTTCTCCTCTGCCCACATGGTGAGCATCCGGATCGGGTCCATCAGGGTGCGGCCGAGGTCGGTCAGCTCGTACTGGACGCGGGGTGGGACACCGCCGTAGTCCGTGCGCGTGGCCAGACCGTTCGCCTGGAGTCGCCGCAGGGTCTGGGTGAGCACCTTCTTCGAGATGCCGCCGATCAGCGCGATCAGCTCCGAGTGTCGCCGCGGGCCTTCGTTGAGGCCCCACAGGACGACCACGGCCCACTTGTCCGCGATCACTTCAACCGCCAGGCGCGCCGGGCAGTCGGCGAGGAAGACGTTGCCGGGATCCAAACCATCCACGGCTGACCAGGGTACCCAGCGGTTCCCACGGCGCTGGCTACCGTCCCTTGCCATGAGCGGCCTTCCCGAAAGCACCCATCGACTCTTCACCGAGCCCAAGGACGTCACCGTCATCACGCTCGACCCCGACGGCTCACCGCAGGCCTCGCTCGTCTGGGCCGATCGCGACGGCGACGAGCTCGTGCTCGGCATCCAGCGACCGCACCGCAAGGCCCGCAACCTGCTCCGCGATCCGCGCGTGACGCTGCTGGTCCAGGACGACCAGGTGAGCTCTCGCGGCGTCACGCAGTACCTGGTCGTCCGGGGTACGGCGAAGCTCGACGGACCGGGGATCCGGGCGGACTACAAGGCGTTGATGGACCGCATGTCGCAGCGCTACCTCGGCGTACCCGAATTCCCTTTCGGCGAAGGCATCTGGGACACCGGCATGATCGCCCGGATCACCGTCGACCGGGTCACCGGCGAAGGACCCTGGGTCTAGACGACGATGTGCCAGCGGAGGAGGAAGGCGCCGATCGAGAGGATCAGGTAGGCCAGGACGAGCAGGGCGCCGATGCCGGGACGCGGGCGGTGGCGGCGGACCGGTGCGTCGGCGGCCTGCCCGCGAATGGCCTCCATCACCGCGCCGACCTCGGCCGTGCGGTCCTTGGGGATGCCGTTGATCTCGCTCTCGTCCTGGCCGCGGCTGAGAACGACGTTGTCGTCGCCGATCTCGAGCTTGTCGACGTCCTGCCAGGCGAGGCTGCGGATCAGCATGCTGGTGCGGGCTCTGAGCGCGGTTTCGGTCAGCTCTACGCGGTAGAGGACCACTCCGCCGGCAACGCGGACGACCGAGGCGCCGATGATCGTCAGCAGGCCGACCGCGAGCATGTCGCGGGCACCCATCCAGAGCCAGGAGTTCAGCGCCGGCACAACGACGAACGGCGCGACGAACAACGCCCATGCCCACCACGGCGCCGGATCCAACGGCACGCGCCAAGGCAGCGGCGGCACCTGGGCGGCGCGCACGGGAGCAGGGCTGATGTGCTCGGGGCTCTCCTGCTCCGAACGATTACTCATGGGCGGGACAATAGTCGACTCCTCGAGATCGGGCGCGGGAAACCCCGTCGTTCATGGACGGCAGGAACAACTGCTCACTGCTCTCGGAGATAGGAGGCTGTCGGTGCCGGCTGATTGGGTAGACGGCATGTCCCGGTTCCGGCTGTACCCGACTCCCGCGCAGCAGGCCGCGCTGCTGGAGCAGTGCAGACATGCGCGGCACATGTGGAACCTCGCGCTCGAGCAGTGGTCGATGTGGACTCGTGACAAGAGACCGACGCCCGGGTACGTCGAACAGGCACGGCAACTGACTGAGGCACGAGCTGCGTTCGACTGGCTGCGGGCCGGGTCGCAGACCGTGCAGCAGCAAGCCCTGCGGGACTTCGACCAAGCCGTCAGGAACTTCTACGGTCGGACTCATCGACGGCCGACATGGCGCAAAGCCGGGAGACACGAGGGATTCCGCATTGTCGGTGGCCAGGCGTCCCGAGTCGTAAAACTCAACCGTAGGTGGGCGCGGGTGCTGGTGCCAAAGGTCGGATGGGTACGGTTCCGGCTATCCCGCGGCATACCGGATGCGAAGTCGTACCGCGTCACGTGCGACCGGGCCGGCCGCTGGCACCTCGCGTTCGCCGTTACCCCGCCGCCGATTCCAGCGCCGGGAACGGGCGAAGTCGTCGGCGTAGATCGCGGAGTCACCGTCTCTGCTGCGCTGTCCACCGGTCGGCTCCTGCTGTGCCCCGGACTGTCGGAACGCGAGCTAGACCGACTCATACACCTGCAGCGGCGCCTTGCCCGCTGCCGTCGAGGATCCGGCCGGCGCCAACAGATACAAGCTGCGATCGCCAAGCTGCACGGCCGGACTCGCGACCGTCGCAAGGACTGGGTGGAGAAGACCAGCACCGACCTAGCGCGACGCTTCGACATCATCCGGGTGGAAGACCTGCGCATTTCCCAAATGACCAGGCGACCGAAGCCCAAACCCTCTCCGGGGCGACCAGGTAAGTTCTTGCCGAATCGTCGCAATGCCAAGGCGGGTCTGAACCGAGGCATTCTGGCCAACGGCTGGGGAGATCTGGTCAATCGCTTGGAGCACAAAGCGCCGGGACGGGTCGAGAAAATCAATCCTGCGTACACGTCGCAGACCTGCAGCGCCTGTGAGCATTGCGCATCGGAGAACCGCGAGAGCCAAGCGGTCTTCCGGTGTGTGGCCTGCGGGCATCAGGCGAACGCGGACGTGAACGCTGCAGTGAACATCGCGGCCGGACGGGCCGTCAGAGCACGCCGAGGGACGCCCGTACGGGTCTCGCCGAAGCGTGAACCTCAACTCGCTACCCCTGCGTAGTGGTTGGAATCCCCGTCCTTCGCGATGGGGAGGACGTCAACCCTCGAACACGGCGGGGAACTGCGGCGCCAACAATAACGCCAGCTGGTGGAGAGGTGTTATTCGGCTGCCAGGGCTCGCGAACGGTTGCGGGCGGCTTCGATGGCGGAGAGGAACGCGGCGCGGACCTTGTGGTCCTCCAGTTCCCGGATCGCGGCGGCCGTCGTACCGCCTGGCGAGGTGACTCGCTCGCGCAGGACGGTCGGGTGTTCACCGGTCTCCCGGAGCAGCTTCGCGGAGCCGACGACGGTCTGGACGACGAGTTCCGACGCGGTGCCGCGGGGCAGGCCCATGTGGACGCCGGCCTCGATCATCGCCTCGACCACGAAGAACAGGTACGCCGGACCGGAACCGGAGATCGCGGTCACCGCGTCCTGCTGCTTCTCCGGCACCCGGATGACCCGCCCGGTCGCGGCGAGCAGGCCCTCGGCCAGCTCGAGGTGACTCTCGTCGCAGTGCGCACCGCGGGAGATCGCGGCCATGCCCTCGTCGACCAGCGCCGGCGTGTTCGGCATGACGCGGACGACGGCCACACCCTCCGGCAACCGGGACTCGACGAAGCTGGTGGTGATCCCCGCGGCCAGCGAAACCACGGTCTGCGACGCGCGGACCGCCGGGGCGATCTCGGCGAGCAGGTCGCCCATGTCCTGCGGCTTCACCACCAGGACCAGGGTGTCCGCTTTGGTCGCCGCGTCCACGTTGGACACGACGTCGACGCCGTACCGCTCCCGCAGCTCGGCGGCACGTTCCTCCCGGCGCTCGGTGATCAGGAGCTCCTCCGGTCGCCGCCCGGCCCGAATCAGCCCTGACAGCAACGTCTCCCCCATCACACCGGCCCCGAGAATGGCCACCTGACTAGTCATGCCCAACAGACTACTGACCCTCGGCCGGATTACTTCTTGCTGATCAGGGAGCGGGCGAAGAACTGGAGGTTGGCGGGGCGCTCGGCCAGGCGGCGGACCAGGTAGCCGTACCAGTCCTCGCCGTACGGGATGTAGATGCGCACGGTGTGGCCGAGGCCGGACAGCCGGAGCTGCTCCTCGGGCCGGATACCGAAGAGCATCTGGTACTCGAAGCTGCCCGGCTGACGGTTCGCGCGCTCGGCCAGTGAACCGGCGATCGCGATCAGCCGCGGGTCGTGCGAGGCGATCATCGGGTAGCCGGTGCCGTTCATCAGGATCTTCATCGCCCGGACGTAGGCCTTGTCCACCTGGCGCTTCTCCTGGAACGCGACCGACTCCGGCTCCTTGTACGCACCCTTGCAGAGCCGGACTCGGGACCCGGCGTGGGCCAGATCGCGGCAGTCGCTCTCGGTCCGGCGCAGGTACGCCTGGAGCACTGCGCCGGTCTCCGGGAAGTCCTGGCGCAGCTCGCGCAGGATGCCCAGGGTGGAGTCGGTGGTGGTGTGGTCCTCCATGTCGAGGGTGACCGTCGTACCGGCGTTGCGGGCGGCGAGGCAGATGGTCCGCGCGTTCTCCAGCGCGATCTTCTCGCCGTCGCCGGGCAGCGCCTGGCCGACCGCGGACAGCTTGACCGAGACCTCGGCGTGCTTGGTCAGGCCGGCGGCCGCGAGTTGCTTCAGGAGCTCGAGGTAGGCGTCCGCGGTGGCGGTCGCGGCGGCCAGGTCGGTGACGTCCTCCCCGAGGTGGTCCAGGGTGACGTTCAGGCCGTTGCTGACCAGCTTCTCGGTGGCCAGCACGGCCTCCGGATTGGTCTCGCCGGCCACGAACCGCGAGACGATGCCACTGGACACCGGGAGCGACGACACGGCCTTCTTGATCTGGGGGCTGCGGGACATGCCCAGCAGGACTCGCCGAAGCACTACAGGTTCCTCCTCATCAACCCACCCGGCCCCATATGCCAGTGGTGTCAGAAGGTTACGCGCCTGAACCGAACCCGCCCTAATCATGTGGCCGGGACCACACCAGCGGCTCCACTGGTTCGGTGCTCGGCCCCTTGCTCAGGAAAGATGCGGGCATGCCCATCTTCAAGCGTCGGCGGCGGACCGTGGTGGAGGCCGATCCGATCGGCGCGTTCTGGTCGTGGTGGTCCGCGTCCGGGGCCGCTGTCGTCGCCGACTCGATCGCCCGGAAGGAACCGACCGAGACGAGCGGTCTCCTGACCGAGCGGATCGCGGAGATCCACCCGGACCTCGAGTGGGAGCTCGGTCCAGGTCTCCACGCCGAGCACGTCCTGATCGTCACCGCCGCCGGCAATCCCACGCACCGGGCCGTCGCCCGCCGCTGGTTGCGCGCCGCGCCGCCGTCCGACCAGACCTGGGAGTACGCCGACCTGCGCCGGCCCGGGCCCGCGTTCACGATCCGCTTCGACGGGCTGCCGCCGATTCCGGTCGACGAGGCCGTCGTCTCGGTCGAACCCGATGCCGCCTCGATCCACGTCGGCGTACATCATCCTGTTTTCCCCGAGCTGCCGATCGACGTGCAGCGGCGGGTGACGTTCCTGATCCTCGACCTGGTTCTCGGCGAGGAGATGGTGGAGACCTGGGTCGGCGCCATCGAGACGCTCACCTCGATGCCGGATGATGCTCGGCCCATCGAGGCGCTACTGCCGGAGGTCGCGGGATTCGCGTCCGAGCACACGCTCGAGGACGGCAGTCCGGCGTGGAAGATGCTCGAGGGTACGCGCGATGGACACCGGCTGATCGCGACCGCCGAGTACCCACTCCGCTCGATCCGCCGCCCGCACCTCGACACCCACGTCGCGGTCTCGATCGGGTACCCCGTGGTCCGCGAGGACGGCCTGCCCGAAGCCGAGATGCTCGACGAACTCCGCAGTTTCGAAGACCACCTCACCGACCGCCTCGGCGGCTCCGGCAACCTCCTCGCCCACGAAACCTCCGCCGGCACCCGCATCCTGCACTACTACACCGACGGCACCACCCCCGCCGGAGCCCAACTCAAAGCCGCCACCACCGGCTGGCCCCACGGCGCGGTCACCGTAACCACAACCCCAGACCCCGCCTGGCACAACGTCTCCCACCTCGCGGGCTGACTGGGGCTACGGGGTGCGGCGTTTCAGGGTGGCGGCGCCTAGGGTCAGGGCGGCGAGGATGAAGGCCAGGACTATGAGGGCGTCGCGGCCGGTGCCGGTGGTGAAGCCGTTGCCTTGGGCAACTCCTTTGACCGCGTCGACGGCGTAGGAGAGCGGGAGTACGTCGCTGATGGCGTGCAGGACCGTGGGGAGTTGGTCGCGGGGGATGAGGAGGCCGCACAACAGGATCTGCGGGATCATCACAGCGGGCATCATCTGGACAGCCTGGAACTCGGTGGCGGCGAACGCGCTCGCGAACAGGCCCAGCGCCGTACCGAGAACTCCATCCAGGACCGCGACGACTCCGAGTTGCCAGGCGGGGCCCTGGATGTCGAGATCCAAGGCGTACAAGGCGATCGACACGACCACGACGGCCTGGACCACGGCGATCAGGGCGAAGGCCAGCGCGTAGCCGAGGAGGAAGTCGAGCTTCGCCATCGGCATCGTGAAAAGCCGAGACAGTGTGCCGCTCGAGCGTTCCCGCAGGGTCGCGACCGAGGTGACGACGAACATGATGATCGCCGGGAACACCGCGAGCAGCGGCCCGCCGAAGCGGTCGAAGGCGTTGGGTGCGTCGGTGAACATCCACCACATCAGGCTGACCAGCAACGCCGGCAGAACGATGAGCATCGCCACCGTCCGGTGGTCGCGGCGCAACTGGGCCAGGACCCGAGCGGCGACGGCGAAGGTGACCCGGGGCGTCATCGTGCACCAGCCTTTCGGTCGATCAGGGTGAGGAACGCCTGCTCGATGTCGTCAGTACCGACCGAGTCGAGCAGGCCCTGCGGGGTGTCGTCGGCGAGCAGGTCGCCGTCGCGCATCAAGAGGAGGCGGTCGCAGCGCGAAGCCTCGTCCATCACGTGACTCGAGACGAGCAACGTCGCACCGGCGTCCGCGAGTGAGTGGAAGAGGTTCCATAAGTCGCGCCTCAACACCGGATCGAGGCCGACTGTCGGTTCGTCGAGGACGAGCAGTTCCGGATTCCCGAGCAGGGCCGCGGCGAGCGAGGCCCGCGACTGCTGTCCACCCGACAGTCGATCCACCCGCTGGTTGGCGTGACTCCGCAGATCGACGGCGTCGATCACCCGGTCCACGTCGTCAGACGGAGCACCGAGCACGGCGGCGAAGAAGCGCAGGTTCTCCGTGACGGTCAGGTCGAAGTACACACTGGACTCCTGGGTGACGTACCCGATCCGGCCGCGCAGCTTGGGTGCTCCGGCGGGCGACCCGAGGACGGACACGTCGCCAGTCACGCGAGCCTGCAGACCGACGATCGCCCGGATCAGCGTCGTCTTGCCACAGCCGGACGGCCCGAGCAGCCCGGTCACCGTCCCGGCCCGGAGATCGAACCCGACCCCGTGCAGGACCTCCCGGTCGCCGCGCACCACCACGACGTCCCGGCAACTCACGGCGGTTTTCATCATGTGATGAATTTAGCGCCGCAGGCACCCCTTGGCAAGACCGGGGAAAGCTCAGATGACGGCTTGTCCGGTGATGTCGCTCAGCGACTCCAGGTCCGGCTCGCCGTACCGCCGCCGGAGTGCGTCGAACGCCACCACCTTGTCCGCGCCCCAGCGACCGACCCCCGCCGCGTACGAGTCGCCGGACACGAAGACCGGCGGTGTCCGCTTGCTGTGGAACTTGTCGGCGTACATGACGAGTTCCTCCTCGGGCGATCCGGGGATGTAGTCGTCGACCGGGATGGGCAGGGACTGCCGCAGTACGTCGTCACGCGTGATGCCGACGCCCGTGTGCCGGGAGGCGAAGCGGCAGATCTCCTCGGGGAAGCCGAGGTCCTGCAGGAGCTCGTGCCCGAGTACGCCGTGTCGAACGTAGTCAGTGGTGTCGAGCTCACCGGCCGAGCTGTAGAGGCGGTAGACGCCGATGTCGTGCAGGAGGGCGCCGGCGCGGACGAGGTCGGTGTCCAGGTAGACGACCAGGCCGGCAAAGAACTCCTCGGCGATCTGGCACACCAGATCGCAGTGGTAGTAGACCGCCTCGAAGGCTTCGCGGGTCGGGGCGTGATCGCGGTGCAGCGTCTCGATCTCGCGGTCGGTCGGGATCTGCATCAGCCAGTCAGGTGGAGTTGGAGAACCGGGGCCAACCGGTCGATCAGGGTCTGTACGTCGGTACCGGCCACCGGTTCGAGCTCGACGAGGTAGCGGGCCATCGCGAGTCCGATCAGCTGCGTCGCGACCAGGCTGACGCGGAGATGCGCGTCGGGTACGTCGATCGCCCGCGAGACCGGCTGGATGATCAACTGCGTGATGCCCTCGCGCATCACCCGGGCGACCTCGTCACTACTGACCACGCTGCGGAAGATCGCCTTCATCCGCTGCTGTCCGTCGGCCGACTCCCAGACCCCGAGGAACACGGTGGCGATCCGCCGGCCGAGCTCCTCGCGCGGTCCGTCGAGGATGTGCGCGGCGATCTGCCGTGGGTCGACCGGGATCGCCATCGCCTCGATGAACAGCTCGTCCTTGCTGTCGAAGTAGTGGTGCACGAGGGCCGCGTCCACGCCGGCCTCGCGGGCGACCGCGCGGATCGAAGTGGCGGTGAAACCCTTGTCCGCAAAGGAATCCCGGGCCGCTCGGAGGATCTCACCGCGGGTGTCCGGTCCGCCTGGCCGTCGCCCTGGCCGCCCGGCTCCCGCCGGACGCCGGCCGGTGGACCCCGTCGTACGGGCCGCGGTCGAGTCCGCCGTACGACGGGTTGTCACGGGGTGAGCTCCGAGATCTCACCTTCCGGGGTGACGGCGAACGACGTACGGCGGGACGAACGGACGAAGTGTTTGCGGGTGAACTCGAGGGACTCGACCAGGTCGACCTCACGCTCGGACCGGCTGGTCGCGCGACGGGTGTTGATCTCGATGATGATGTGACCGCGGAAGTCCTGGTTCGCCAGGCCGTTGAGCAGGTCCGCGGCGCGCTGCGTGCCGCGGCCGGGCACCAGGTGCTCGTCCTTCGCCGAGCCGGTGCCGTCGGTCAGGTGGATGTGCTTGAGGGTCCTGCCCATCGTCGCGGCCAGCTCGACGCAGTCCTGCTCGGCGGTCGACGAGTGCGACAGGTCGAGGGTGGTGTGCGCGTAGGCCTGCTCGGTCGGGTCCCAGCTCGGCGCGTACGCCTGCAGGCCCTTGCCGGGCGCGCGCCACGGGTACATGTTCTCGACCGCGAAGATCACTCCGGTCTCCGCCTCGAGGCGGGCGATCCCCTCGACGAAACCGCGCGCGTAGTCCCGCTGCCAGCGGAACGGCGGGTGTACGACGACCACGTCGGCACCGAGGTCCTTCGCGGCCTCCGCGCTGCGCTCGAGCTTGCCCCACGGATCGGTCCCCCAGACCCGCTGGGTGATCAGCAGGCAGGGCGCGTGGATCGCGAGCACCGGGAGGTGGTGGTAGTCGACCAGCCGCTGGATCGCGTCGATCTGGGTGCTCAGGGGGTCGATGCCGACCATCACCTCGACACCGTCGTACCCGAGGCGCGAAGCCAGCTCGAAACCGCTGGCGGTGGACTCGGGATAGACGGAGGCGGTGGACAGGCCGATCCGCGCGGTCTTGCTGGTGTTCATCGAGAACCTATCGGGGTTGCAACTGGTCGAGCCGGGACAAGATGACACCTTCGCGCAGCGCCCACGGGCAGACCTCGAGCATGGGCAGGTCGAACAGGTCCATCACCGCGTCCGCGACCATCGCGCCGGCGAGCAGCTGCGACGACCGGCCGGCCGACACCCCGGGCAACTCGGCCCGCTCGGCGGCGGACATCTTGGTCAGCTTCGGCATCCACTCGGCCAGATCGTTCCGGTTCAGTCCGCGGGGCACGTACGGTCCGTCGTCCGACGGTGCCGCGCCGCAGATCCGGGCCAGCGAGCGGAACGTCTTGCTGGTGGCGACCGACCGTTGCGGCTTGCCTGCGCGCAGTACCCCGCCGGCCACCGCGGCCATCTCCATCCGGATCCGCTTGCGCAGCGCCCGCACCTGGTCCTTGTCCGGCGGGTCGGTGGTCAGGGCCTCGCGGGTCAAGCGGCCGGCGCCGAGCGGCGCTGAAACGGCGACCGTCGGCTCCTCGTCGGACCCGGCCGCGATCTCCAGTGAGCCGCCGCCGATGTCGAAGACCGCCAGGCGACCCGAGGACCAGCCGAACCAGCGCCGTACCGCCAGGAAGGTCAGCCGCGCCTCGTCCTCACCGCTCAGCACCTGCAGGTCGATCTCGGTCTCGGCCCGGACACGGTCGAGCACCTTCTCGCCGTTCGGCGCCTCCCGGAGCGCGGAGGTGGCGAACGCGAGCACCGACTCGCAGCCCTTGTCCTCGGCCAGCTCGGACGCTTCCTTGACGAACGAGACCAGCCCGTCGGACCCGGACTGCGCGATCTTGCCGTCCTTGTCCAGGTGCTCGGCCAGCCGCAGTTCGGTCTTGTGCGAGTACGCCGGGTACGGCGCGGCACCGCGATGCGCGTCCACCACGAGCAGATGGACGGTGTTGGATCCCACGTCGAGTACGCCGAGCCGCATACCCTCACGCTACTGGACTCCGCGAGCACGAGCGTGTTCCGGAGTCTTCGTTCACAGTTGTGGGACGGATGCGCGTACGCTTTCCAAGTGCCTGAGGTTTCTCTCGATTTTCCCCGCGCGTGGGTCGAGTTCACCGATCCCGACGACTCCGACCAGGTGTTCCGCTGCGATCTGACCTGGCTGACGTCCAACTGGACCTGCATCTTCGGCGGTGGTTGCCAGGGCATCTACAAGGGGCGGCCGAACGACGGCTGCTGCACCCTCGGCGCGCACTTCTCCGACTCCGACGACGAGAAGCGGGTGAAGTCGTACGTCAAGGAGCTCACCAAGGACGACTGGGAGTTCCGCAAGGAGGGCCGCAAGAACGGCTGGGTCGAGACCGACGACGAGGGCGACCGCAAGACCCGGGTCTGGGACGGCGCCTGCATCTTCCTGAACCGCCCGGGCTTCCCCGGCGGCGCCGGCTGCGCGCTGCACGGGCTGGCGCTCAAGCGCGGCGTGCACTTCGTCGAGACCAAGCCGGACGTCTGCTGGCAGCTGCCGATCCGGCGTACGTTCCGCGAGGTCGAGCGCCCGGACGGTACGACGTACACCGAGGTCGGCATCGCTGAGTACGACCGGCGCGGCTGGGGTCCGGGCGGACACGACCTGGACTGGTACTGCACCGGCAACACCGAGGCCCACATCGGCGTCGAGGCCGTCTTCGAGTCCAGCAAGGTCGAGCTCCAGACCCTGATGGGCCTCAAGGCGTACGACGTACTCGCGGAGCTGTGCAAGCAGCACCTGGAGGCGGCGCGGCCGTTGCTACCGCACCCCGCCTCTAAGTAGTGATCTTCTCGTTGTCGACGAGCCAACGGATGGCTTCCAGGGTGGTTTCGAGAGCGGAATAGCGCGGCCGGAAGCCAAGTAGGCGGGCCGCCTTCTCCATCGAGCAGTTCGGGCTGTGCGCGACGTGGTCCTTGGTCGTCGCCGCGTCCCGATCGGAGACTGTCGTGGTCCACTCGTCCCAGGACATGAACGTCAGGTTGGCTTCTTGACCGAACGAGTTCGCCACGCCTTCGGCGTACCCGCGCAGTGTCATCGCGCCGTCGGCGACCGCGTGGAAGCTCTCGCCCACCGCGGTCGAGTGGCTGGACAGCGCGGCCAGGAAGACGCCCGCGACGTCGGCCGCGTGGACGTGATGCATGGTCTCCAGGCCGAAGTTCGGCAACGCCAACTCGTCGCCTCGGGCAAGCTTCTCGAAGACGCCGAGGTCGAGGTTGCCGGCCGGGTTGATCGGCGTCCAGCCGGGGCCGCTGATGTGACCGGGGTGGATGATCGTGACCGGCAGCCCGTCGCGGCGGGCCTTGCCGAGCAGGTAGGACTCGATCGCGGCCTTCTGTACGCCGTAGTCGCCGAAGGGCCTGCGCGGCGCGTCCTCCCGGGTCGGGACGGTCACGCTCGGGCCGTGCACCCAGATCGTCCCGCAGTGCAGGAGGTGCTGGACCTTTCCTTCCAGCGCCTCGACGAGCTGACGCGCGCTGTCCTCGGTGAAGCAGATCAGGTCGATGACCACATCGGGGTTCAGGTCGGCGACCCGCCGGCCGAAGGTTCCGGCGGCGTCCTCGGCTTGGCGGTCGACCTGGACCAGCTCGACGTGTTTCCACGCCGCGTCCGACTGGTACGGCGTCCGTGCGCCGCGACTGAGCACCGTGACCTCGTGCCCGAGGCGCACGAGCCCCGGAACGAGGTAAGTGCCGATATGACCTGTGCCTCCGATAACGACCGTACGCATGCCCCGACCCTAGCCCGACACACCCCTGCCGCCGCGACTGTCGGTGGGTGGGGCCAGAATGGCTGGCATGCGTCTGGATCATCTGTCGTACGCGTGCGGGCCCGATGGGTGCCGTGCGACCGTCGAGCGGTTGTCCGCGCTACTCGGAGCGGAGTTCGTGGACGGCGGTGTGCACCCGCGCTTCGGCACGGTGAACCACATCCTGCCGCTGGAGAACGACCGCTACATCGAGGTGGTCGACGTGCTCGACCACCCTGCCTCCGACAAGGCACCGTTCGGTCAGGCGGTCCGCGCCCGCAAGGAGCTCGGCGGCGGCTGGCTGGGCTGGGTGGTGGCGGTGCGCGACATGGAACGGATGGAGAAGCGCCTCGGCCGCCAAGCCGTGCCCGGTAACCGGCACCGGCCCGACGGGGTGAACCTGACGTGGCGGCAGATCGGCGTGAAAGGCCTGATCGCCGACCCGCAACTGCCGTTCTTCATCCACTGGGACGACCTCGCCGAACACCCGTCGGTCGGCGGCAAGGGCACCAGGCTGACCGCCCTGGAGATCGCCGGCGACCCCGTCCGCGTCACCGACTGGATCGGCCACCCCGCCGACCACCTCCTCGACGACCTCGACGTCGCCTGGGTAGGCCCCAACGGCCAACCCGGCCTCGTAGCCGCCGTCTTCCAAACCCCCAACGGCCCAGTCCGCCTGTAACCCGTCGTACCTGGTTGACGTGGTGTTGGTGTGGAGCTAACGTACAACCAAATGGTTGTAGATGATGGTGTGGTTGACGGGTTGTTGCATGCGTTGGCTGATGGGACTCGGCGGGACATTGTGCGGCGGTGCCTGGTGGGTGCGGCGTCGGTGTCGCGGTTGGCCGAGGCATATCCGATGAGCTTCGCGGCCGTGCAGAAGCATGTCGCCGTATTGGAACGGGCCGGGCTGGTGAGCAAGGAACGCAGTGGCCGGGAGCAGCTCGTGCGGACCGACGTCGACGCCGTACGGCGGGCTCGGGATGCACTCGACCAGCTCGAAGCGACCTGGCGCGGACGCGTGGACCGGATGTCGGCACTGCTGACCGAACCCGATGAGCCGGCCGAGCCGCGGGACTGAGCGAGACCCACGGGCCGGGCTGCGGGACCAAGCGAGATCGAGGGGACTGAAGACGATGAGTGTTACCAGCGTTGACAAGGACTTTGATGGGTTGACCTTGACCGTGATCGCGGACTTCGACGCGAGCGCCGAGCGGGTGTGGGAGTTGTTCGCGGATCCGCGGAAGCTGGAGCGTTGGTGGGGACCGCCGACGCATCCGGCGACAGTGATCGAGCACGACCTGACACCCGGTGGCGAGGTCTTCTACTACATGACCAGCCCCGAGGGTGAGAAGTTCCACGGCCGGTGGAACGTGACCGCGGTCGACGCGCCGAGCTCGGTGGAGTTCGTGGACGTGTTCGCGGACTCCGAAGGGAAGCCGGTCCCCGACCTGCCGACGAACAGCATCCGGATCCAGCTCGGCGCGTACGACGGGGGCACTCGGATGGAACTGCGGTCGGTGTTCGACTCGCGAGAGCAGATGGATCAGCTGCTCGGCATGGGCATGGCCGAAGGACTCGCGCAGAGCGTCGCGCAGATGGAAGCGCTCCTCGCCGAGGACTAATGGATGTTCTCGAGGTCCGCGAGTGAAGTCTCGAGGTGGGTGAGCAGCCGTTGCAGGTGCGGCACCGTACGGCGGCAGCCGGTCAGCCCGAAGTGCAGTTGGTGGTCGTAGCTGGTGACGCTGATGTTGAGCGCCTGCCCGTTGAGCACGATGCTCGCCGGGTACATCCCGAGCAGCCGCGACCGATTCCAGTACAGCGGACTCCCGGCCGGCCCGGGCACGTTCGAGATGACCAGGTTGTACGGCGGCGTCGTACGGCCGGCCACTCCCGGGAGGACCGCGGCGGGCCCGGCGACACTGAAGCCGAGGGCGCCGATCAGCAGTTGCTGCAACGGGCTGAGCCCGGACAGCACGCCTTTGGCGTAGGCGGTCGACGCCATGATCCGGCGGATCCGGCGCTCCGGGTCCGCCTCGTCGGTGGCGAGTTCGGCGATCAACGTGCTCAACGAGTTCCCGCCACCTGGAGCATCGGCCGCACTGCGCAACGACACCGGGACCATGGCCGTCAACGCCTTGTCCGGAAGGGCGTTCAGCTCGAGCAGATAGTTGCGCAAGGCACCTGAACACATCGCCAGCATGACGTCGTTCAGCGTCGCACCGGTGATCGCCCGGACCTTCTCCAGCCGCTCGATCGGCCAGGACTGCGCCGCGAACCGCCGCGAACCGGTGATCGGCTGGTTGAGAATCGTCCGCGGCGCCTGGAACGCCGCCGCCGAGTGCTCGGCCGCCACGCTCCGGATCATGCTCTTCAGCCCGACCGGCGTGAGACCGGCCAGGTCGGCCAGGAACCGCACGGTGTTACCCGGCATCCGGCCGACCGTCGTCAGCAAGCTGGTAGACGGGGTCTCCGGCGCGGACGGGAGTGCGTAGGTCGCGGGCATGCCGGTGCGCGTGGGGTCGGTCGTGAGGGTGTCGGCCAGCCGGCGCAGCGCCGAGACGCCGTCGATCATCGAGTGATGGATCTTGCTGTAGAGGGCGAAGCGGCGTCCCTCGACACCTTCGATCAGGTGCATCTCCCACAGCGGACGATGCCGGTCGAGGAGCGTCCCGTGCAGCCGGCTGGTGAGCTCGAAGAGTTCCCGATGGCGCCCCGGGCGGGGCAGGGCCGACATCCGGACCTGGTACTCGAGGTCGACCTCGTCGTCGCGGTCCCACGACCAGTAACCGAGGTCCCGGGCGCGGTGGCGAACCCGCCGGGCGAACAGCGGATTGACCGGCTGCGCCGCGACCATGTCCTGGTACAGCCGCGACACGTAGTCCCGGGATCCTTCGGGGAACACCTGGTCCCGTTCGGCGCCCTCCGGCAGCTCGAACAGCATCAGTCCGCCGACATGCATCGGCTGTTCGCGCGTCTCCCCCAGCAGGAACATCGCGTCCAGCGGCCCCACCGCGGTCATGACCCCTCCGCTCCCGACCTGGTCCCGGCACCCCATCGTCGCCGCCGTACCCCGGCCCGTCTACCCCCGACCTTGAGCACCCCTCAACCACTTTCGCGCGCTGAAAATGGTTGGCCGGTGCCCAAAGTCGGCAGGAGGGCGGGCGGGTGGGGTTTAGTCGAGGGGGCGGTAGTTGACGCCGATCGCCTCGATCCGCGACAGGTGCGGACGCAGGCGGCCGAGGAACTCGTCGTACGACGTCTTGGGTGAACCCCACGCGCGTTCGGCGAACGCGGACAGCCGCGGCAGCAGCATGTAGCCGACCTGCGCCTCGTCCGGCATGTACTCGGTCCAGATCTGGCACTGGGTGCCGATGATCAGCTCGGCTTCCTCCGCGGTGAGCGACGCCGGGATCACCTCGAAGTCGTAGACCTTCTCCAGCGGGATGAAGTTGCCGATCGCGAGCGGCTCGGTGGCCGGATCGCCCTGGTAGTAGTCGAAGTACACCGACTCGCATGGTGCCATCACGGTCTGGTGCCCGGCCTTCACGGCGACCTCGCCGCGGTGGGCGCTACGCCAGGCCATGATGACCGCGTCCTTCGGGCAGTCCGTCTCGACCATCTCGTCCCAGCCGACCAGCCGGCGCCCCTCCTCGGCCAGCACCGTCGCGACCTGCTCGGTGAACCAGCCCTGCAGCTGCCCCGGCTCGGTCAGCCCGAGGTCGGCCTGCCGCTTCTGCGCTACTTCTGAGTCACGCCACTGCACCGACGGGCACTCGTCGCCGCCGAGGTGGATGTACGGACTGGGGAAGATCTCCAGCACCTCCCGCAGCACGGTCCGGACGAACTCGACGGTCTCGTCGTTCACGTTCAGCACGTCGTCGCTGATACCCCAGTACTGCCGGACTTTCAGCTGCGTGTCCGGGTTGTTGCCGAGCTCCGGGTACGCCGTGATCGCGGCCTGCATGTGACCCGGCAGATCGATCTCCGGGACCACGGTGATCCCGCGGTCGGCGGCGTACGCGACGATCTCGCGCAGGTCGTCCTTGGTGTAGAAGCCGCCGTGCCGCTTGCCGTCGTACTCGAACTCCGTCTGGCCGCGGGACATCTTGCCGACCATGGTCTCGTCGCGCCAGGCACCGATCTCGGTGAGCTTCGGGTAGGCCTCGATCTCGACCCGCCAGCCCTGGTCGTCGGTGAGGTGGAAGTGCAGCACGTTCAGCCGGTGCAGGGCGAGGACGTCGATGACCTTGAGGACGAACTCCTTGGGCATGAAATGCCGGGCGACGTCGAGCATCATCCCGCGCCAGCCGAACCGCGGCGCGTCCGCGATCCGCACCGCCGGCACCGCGACCTGGCCGTCCGCGGCCGGCTCGGCCGCGTCGATCAACTGCAGGTACGTCGTCTCGGCGTGCCGGAGCGCGTCCTCGGAGCCGGCGGACAGCCGGGCGCCGTCCGCGGTCACGTCGATCCGGTACTCGGTCTCGCCGAGGTTCTCGACCACGTCCCGGATCGCCTCGGCGACGGGATTGCCGGTGATCCACCGGCCTTCCTCGACGGTGAGTTCACGCGGGGCAGGGACGATCGCGATGTCAGGCATCCGGACTCCAAAGAGGATCTGAATTACGTCAGAACGATCCTATAAGTGCGGAACGCTGCTCGTCCACGTTCGGAAGTGCGTGCAACCCACATGCTGAGAACGCTGCTGAACACTCCGTAATCGACTGCCTTCGGAGTCAGGTTGATGAGAAGGTGAGCCGGTGAGCGCTGACCCGAGACCCGCCGAGCTGCAGCGAACGACCTTGCGGGTACTGGTGGCGAGCAACGTGCTCGGTGGGGTGGCCGTGGCGAGCGGGTTCGCGGTGGCGGGCCTGCTGGCGGAGAACATCTCCGGCTCGACCTCGCTGGCCGGATTGGTCGCCACGTCGACCACGCTGGGTGCCGCGCTCCTCGCCGTACCGCTGGCTCGGGTGGCGCGTTCACGCGGGCGACGGGTGTCGTTGACGATCGGCTATCTGATCGCCACGGTCGGTGCACTGCTCAGCATCGTCGCAGCGCAGGTGGACTCGCTCTTGCTGCTCCTGTTCGCCGGATGCCTGTTCGGCAGCGGCTCGGCCTCCAACCTGCAGTCCAGGTACGCCGCAACCGACTCAGCCGACCCCGCCCACGTCGCCCGATCGCTGTCGCTGGTCGTCTGGGCCACCACGATCGGTGTGGTCGTCGGACCGAACCTCACCGGCGTCGGCGGCTCCGTTGGTACGTCGCTCGGAGTCATGGCGCTCGCTGGTCCGTACGTGTTCTCCGTGATCGCGTTCGGGCTCAGTCTGGCCACGGTGTGGTTCGGGTTGCGCCGACTGCAGCAGGTCACGCCGCGAGCCAAGGTGGAGCGACAGCCGCTGGCACCAACCTTCCGGCGCGTGCTGTCGATCCCCAATGCCCGGCTCGGACTGTTCTCCATCGCTGTCGCACATGCGGTGATGGTCGGAGTCATGTCGATGACGTCGGTCCACCTGCGGCACCACGGCGCCTCTCTGACGATCGTCGGCTTCGTCATCAGCGGTCATGTGGCCGGCATGTATGCCCTGTCCCCCGTCATGGGCTGGCTGGCGGACCGCCTCGGCCGCATCCCGACCATCGGCATCGGCCTGGCCATCCTCGCCATAGCCATGACCGTGGCCGCGCTCGCTCCGGATGACGCCCACGGCCTGACCGCCGCCGCCCTGGCGCTGCTGGGCCTCGGTTGGTCCGCCTGCCTGGTCGCCGGGTCCACTCTGTTGTCCCGCTCTGTCCCGGAAGACATCCGCACGTCCGCGCAGGGCCTGTCCGACCTCACCATGGGCGTCTTCGCCTCCATCGCCGGCATCGCCGCCGGCCCGATCCTGGCGCACCTCGGTTTCCACTGGCTCGCCGTACTCTGCGGCATGCTCCTGATCCCTGTCGCTCTGCTGGCCGCCGCGACGAGCAGACCGCTGCCGGCGGCAACTAAGGTCTAACAACGTGAGCATTGCGGAGGGTGGGATTCCCAGTCCGAACATCTGGCATCACCCGAGGGTGTACGAGGTCGAGAACCGGGCGGTGGATCCGGGTGGGGTGATCGAGCCGGCCATGCAGGCGATCCGGGACTGGGCCGGGTTGGCGGTGCTCGACATCGGATGCGGGACCGGATACCACCTGCCGATGTTCGCCGCGACCGCCGCGCGAGTGATCGGGGTGGAGCCGCATGGCACGCTGGCCGACGCGGCCCGGCGGCGAACGCGTGCCTTGGCCAACGTCGAGGTGCGGCAGGGTACGGCGCAGGAGTTGCCGGTGCCGGACTCCTCGGTCGACGTGATGCATGCGCGCTGGGCGTACTTCTTCGGGCCCGGCTGTGAGCCCGGACTGGCGGAGCTGGACCGGGTGATGCGGCGTGGTGGCACGGCGTTCGTGATCGACAACGACGCGAGCCGGTCGACGTTCGGCCGTTGGTTCAGTGCGGCGTACCCGATGATCAAGCCGGACGTCGTGGAGAAGTTCTTCACCGAACGCGGATGGACGCGAACACTCCTGGACATGGGCTGGCGGTTCGAGCGGCGTGCGGACTTCGAGGCCGTGGTCCGGATCGAGTTCAAGCCCGCCGACGCGGACCGGATCATCGCGTCGCACTCCGGTGTCGAGGTCGACTATGCGATCAATCTCTGGAGCAAGGACTTCTGAACGCGTTCTGAACTCACTGGAGCGACACCCGGGACCGGCTGCGGACGGACCTCGATGACCCATAGGGTTGACGGACCACTCGACGGGTCTTCTGGGGAGGCGCCAGCCAGGGATGGACGGACTCCTGCTCGAACGCGTACCGGGGTTGCCGGACCGACTTCGGATCGATGTAGGTGAGCAGCGAGCCCTGGTGATGCCCTCTGCCGCCGCAGCCCGCCAGCTGGCCGACCTGGTCACCGGTGCGGAGGATCCACCGGACGGTGTGGTGGTGAAGGTCGGCGGACCGGTCCGGCTGGTCCCGGCCGAAGGCGGACTGCTGCCACACCTGACTGTTCTCGACAACGTGATCCACGGGCACCGAGTGGCGCATCCCGTGACCAAGCAGGCCGCGAAGGAACAGAGTCTGGTCAAGGCGGCCCGCTGCGGTCTCGAGGACGTGCTGGACCGCTATCCGCATGAGATCACGCCAGGCCGGCGCCGGTTGGCCGGTGTGGCCCGGGCACTCGGCGCGTACCCACGCGTGATCCTGCTGGAGGACGCGAACGGCCTGCCGACGTGGGGATCTCTGCTGCGGATCGAACACAACCCGGACCTCTCCTCGGCCGCTCTGCTGCTGATCACGACCAATGCGGCACGGACGACGGGCTTCCTCGATGCGGAGTAGTCGTCGGGTTTTCCTGGGCGCCGCCGGCGCACTACTGGTCACGGGCTGTTCGAGTGACGTGCTCGGCCTGCGCCGCAGCGTGCGCATTGCGGTGAGCTGGAGCGGTCAGGAGCTACGCGCCTTCCATCAGGTACTCGACGGCCTCGGCAAGCTGGACTATCCCGTAGAGGTCGTGCCGCTCGGCGATGACATCTCCACCGCGTTCGGAGCTCGGTCCACGCGCCGTCCGGACATCGTGATGCTGCCGCAGCCCGGTCTGGTCCCTCGTCATCTCCAAGACCTCGAACCCATCCCGGCCGACCTCGCCGGACTCGGCCAGGCCCGTCTGTGGAAAGACCTTCTGGTGCACGACAAAACGACGTACGGCGTGCCCTTCAAGACGGCTCACAAATCGGTGGTCTGGTATCGGCCCTCGGTTTTCCAGCAGGCCGGCGTACAACCTCCGCGGCTGTGGGCGGAGTGGTTGGAGCTCAACCAGACACTCACACAGGCCGGTATCACGCCGTTGTCCCTCGCCGCTGGTGACGGCTGGGTGCTGACGGACTTCCTGGAGAACGTGCTGCTGGGCATAGCGCCCGCTGTCTATGAGGGTCTTGCGACAGCGACTGATCCGCGTCCGTCACGGCAGCCACAGTTCGCCGCCGCGCTGCGGTTGCTCGGGACGATGTGGTCGGCTCCGGATGCACTGGCCGGTGGTGTGAACCGCTCTCTGGTACAGCAGTTCCCAGATGCCCTGGTGGAGGTGTTCGGCCACCGCAGAGCCGCCATGGTGCTGGCATCCGACTTCGCGGAGCCAGTCGTACGGTCGTTTGCCGCGGACCCGGCCGACATCGGCGTTTTCACCTTCCCGCCGCTGACACCGGGTGGGGCAGCGCCTGTGGTGGTGGGTGGTGACGTGATGGTGTTGCCGAAGCCGACGACCGACGACGCGCTCGATCTCGTCCGTCGGCTGGCCGCACCGACCGCTGCGGACCCGTGGATCAAGGAAGGCGGGTTCCTGGTCGACGGACGGGTGTCGGGCTACTCCCCCGAGCTCACCCGGCTCGCCGAACAGCTGACCAGGCCCGGGGAGCTGTTGGAGTTCGACCTGTCCGACCGGCTCGGTCGCCTCGGTGACATCAACGGACTCTGGCGCGTGCTCACGGACTTCCTGATCCAGATCGGTGGCCGCGGGGCTTCCGTCGTACCCCAGGCTGTCGACGCGGCGATGACCGAGATACGGAAGGTGGAGGGCTGATGGGCCTGCAGACCAACGGCCTGTCGCTCGAGGTCGTCGGCCGCGAGGTGAGCGGCCGACCCGTACCGGGCAAGCCGCGGCGGCCGGCCGGTCCGTACCTGCTGGGGTTGCCGGCGCTGCTGCTGAGCTGTCTGCTGCTGGTGCCGATCGGAGTGACCGTGGTCGCGGCGTTCCGGACCCCCGGCGGCTTCGGCTTCGGCAACTTCGCGGTGATGGGCGACCCCGGTGCATTGCGTGCTGTGGGCAACAGTCTGCTCTGGGTACTGGTCGCCTTCGGACTGGTGGTGGTCGGGTTCTTCCTTGCCCTGTTGAGTTATCGGCTCCCCGCGCTGACCTCGTTCCTGCAGCCCGCACTGGTGATCCCGTTCGCGGTGTCGATCCTGGTCTCCGGTGCGACGTTCCGGCTGATCTTCGACCCGACGCCGGAACGCGGGACCGTGACGGCGGTCTGGAGCCGGTTGTTCGGGGCGAGCCCGGTCTGGCTCGGGCCTGGTCTGATCTGGCTCGTACTCGTGTCCGCATTCGGCTGGACCTGGCTCGGGTACGTCGTGTCGCTATTCCGGGCCGGACTGGACGCGATCCCCGACGACGTCACCCGGACTGTCGCTGCCGAAGGTGTGACCGGGTGGCGGCGGTTGCGTGCGTTGGAGATCCCACTACTGCGACCGATCACCGGTGTGGTCACGCTGACCCTGGTGATCGCGGCGGTCCGGGTCTTCGACCTGGTGCTGATCGTCGTACCGGGTTCGATGCAGCGGTCCGCGGACGTGCTCGGCCTCAACTGGTGGCGTGCGACCACGAGTGGCGACGACTCCGGACGTACGGCGGCACTCGGGGTGGTGCTGTTCGCGATCGTGGCCGCTGTCGGGGTGATCGGCGTCCGTGGACTGCGGCGGCGGCGCTGGGCGATGCCCGTGGCCGTCGTACCGCCTGATCCGTCGGTGGGTCGACCGAAGCCGAGCAAGCGGGTGCGGCGGATCGGCTGGACGGTCGGCTTCGCTGTGAGTCTGGTGTGGATCTTCCCTGCCGTGGTGCTTGTCGCCACCGCCCTGCACTCACCACGCGAAGCCGGTCTGCGGGGTTGGTGGTCGCTTTCAGGACTTGGGTTCTCGTCGTTCGCCGCTGCCGCGAATGTCGGGCTGTTCCGGGCTTTGCTGTCCACAGTGCTCATTGCGGGCGCTGCCACGGCTGTCTTGCTGGTGATCGCCGTACCGACGGCCTATCTGGTTGCCTGGGGTGGTTTGCCGCAGTGGTTGGGCCGCGTGGTCACGTCTGCCTTTGTGGTGTTGGCGGTTACGCCTGTGCAGATGTACGCCGCTCCACTGCGGGATGCGATCGGTACTGCGGGGCTCGCGGGTTCCCGGGTCGCGTTGGCGCTCGTGCATGCGGCTGCCGGTCTGCCGTTCGCGGTGCTCTTGCTGCGGTCCGCCTTCGCATCTGCTCCACCTGCGTTGGTGTCTGAGGCATTGCAGGGTCCTGCGCGGCAGAGCGCCGTACTGGCTACTGTGCAGCGGACCTATCGGCCCGCACTGCTTGCAGTTGCGGTGCTGGAGTTCGCGTTGGTGTGGAACGACTTCATCGTCGGCTTCCTGATCAGCGGACCGGGTACGACGCCGTTGTCGCTGGTGCTGTGGGGTGAGGCGCGGCAGTTCTCGGCCTCGAGTGGGACTGTGGCTGCCGCCGCCGTGGTCGCGTCCGTCATACCCGTAGCACTGATGCTGAGCTTCTGGCAGACCGTGGTCCGCGGACTGACCGCGGGGAGCAGGCCGTGACCGCAGAAGAACCGAAACCAGACGAGAAGCCACGACCCAACCGGTCGCGGGGCTGGTTCTTCGGAATCAGCGCGCTGGCGTCCGGTTTGTTGTCCGGACTGGCGTCCGAGAGGTTGTCGCAGAGCCTCGACAGCGGCGGTTGGGTCCGCGTGGCCGGTCTGTCGCTGACCATCGGCTTCTTCCTCGTCTGGGCGGTCTACAACGCACCGACCGTGTTGCGGGCCTATCGGCGCTGGCGGCGCGGCGATGTCGTTCCGATGGCTGCACCGGAACTGCATGCGGCCGCGGAGGAGGCAGAGCAGTGGATGATCGCGCTCGGCTCCGACGCCGGCGGCATGGCCGCGGCCGAGTGGTACTCGGTGAACGAGCCCTGGCTGCGGGAGCTCCTGCTCACCGAGAAAGCGCGCGACGACACCGCCGACGATCTGGCCCGGATCTGCGACGCCCTGGAGGTTTGGTACGTACGTCGCTCTGAGCCGGGTGCACTGCTGGAGTTGAGTGAGTTCCTGAACGCGGTCGCGGACGGGTGTGGACGCCGGGACCTTGCGGAGCTGGCTGCTGTTCGCGCGGCAACGGCGTACCGGATGATGGGCGACTCGGAAGCGGCGAGCACGCGGCTGGGCATCTCGGACAACGTGGCGACCCACAGCCGTACGGCGGCCGCGTTGACGACTCGTCGGCAAGTGGAGCGGGCACTGTTGCACCTGGCTCGAGCAGAGCAGGCGCCGGCCGGAAACGACCGCGTCGAGGCGGTGCTGAACGCACGCGATCGGCTGGACGACGCACGACTGAGCCGGCCGGGTCCTGACCTCGCGGCCGAGGTGGCGATCTTCATCAACCTCGCGGTCGTGCATCTGTATCAGCAGGACGCCGAAGGTGCGCTGGACCAGCTTCGGCCAGCGGTTGCTCGCGCTACGGCCGCCGGCGATGTGAGTGGTCAGGCACACGCACTGGAGCTGACTGGTGTGGCCGCGTGGATGCAGCGCAGTCCGCACGAAGCCAAGCGCTGGTGGGAGCACGCCGCCCACTTGTATGCGGAGATCGACGAACGCGAAGGCCGCGCCCGCTGCCTGCAACACCTGGGCTCCGCCGAGGTCGCCGCCGGCCATCTGCAACCCGCTGTCGAACGCCTCGAACAGAGCGCCCTCCTACGCACCTCGGAGAGCCAGCTCCTGACGAAGTACCTCGAAGCCGCCCGCGAAACCGCGCAGCTCCCCGTCGTCCCCGACGACACTCCCCGGCACCTGGCCGTCAACTGGCTCACCCGCAGCCTCAACCGCCTGCGCGGCCACCTCACCCTGAACCGCTGACCCACCGGGGCTCGGGGTGGTTGTGGATGGGTTGCCGGGAGTTGTCGGCGGGGTCGCCTAGGTTGTTGGGCATGGCGAAGGCGGCGGGGCAGACCAAGAGCAAGGCACCGGCGTATGCGTGCTCGGAGTGTGGGTGGACCACGGCGCGCTGGATCGGCCGGTGTGGTGAGTGCCAGCAGTGGGGCACGGTCGCCGAGGTCGGTGCGCCGAAGGCCGCCCGGATCACGGCCGGCCCGGTGTCGTCGCCCGCGATGCCGATCGCCAAGGTGTCCGCGATCGAGGCAGAGTCCCGCCCGACCGGTATCGCCGAGCTCGACCGGGTCCTCGGCGGCGGCGTCGTACCAGGCGCGGTGATCCTGCTCGCGGGTGAGCCGGGCGTCGGGAAGTCGACGCTGCTGCTCGAGGTCGCTGCCCAGTCGGCTCGGCGCGGTCAACGCACGCTCTACGTCTCTGGTGAAGAGTCGGCCGCACAGGTGCGATTGCGCGCCGGACGGACCGACGCACTGGTCGACGAGCTGTACCTCGCGGCCGAGACCGACCTGGGCGCGGTGGTCGGTCAGGTCGACGCGGTCGATCCGTCGTTCCTGGTGATCGACTCGGTGCAGACCATGGCGCACCCCGAGGTGGACGGCGCGCCCGGCGGGGTGACCCAGGTTCGCGAGGTCACCGGCGCGCTGGTGCGGCTGGCCAAGGAGCGGCACATCGCCGTCGTGCTGGTCGGTCACGTCACCAAGGACGGCGCGATCGCCGGCCCGCGGATGCTCGAGCATCTTGTCGATGTCGTGCTCGCGTTCGACGGCGACCGGCACTCCGGGTTCCGGATGGTGCGCGCGACGAAGAACCGGTTCGGGCCGTCGGACGAGGTCGGCTGCTTCGACATGGTCGACACCGGGATCGTCGAGGTGAGCGACCCGACCGGACTGTTCGTCTCCGAGCACGCCGAGCCGGTCGCCGGCACCTGCGTGACCGTGATGATGGAGGGCCGCAGACCGCTGCTCGCCGAGGTGCAGGCACTGGTCGGCCCGTCCGCCGCCCCACAACCACGCCGGACCACGTCGGGTCTGGAGACGTCCCGGGTTGCGATGGTCCTCGCCGTCCTCGGCAATCGGGTCGGCCTCAAATTGACCGACCAAGAGGTGTACGTCGCCACCGTCGGCGGCGTGAAGATCACCGAGCCGGTCGCCGACCTGTCTGTCGCGATCGCGGTCGCGTCCTCGGTGATGGACCGGCCGATCCACCCCGGCCTGATCGCCATCGGCGAGGTCGGCCTGGCCGGCGAGGTCCGCCGGGTCGGTGGCCTGGAGAAGCGGCTCGCCGAAGCCGCCCGGCTGGGGTTCACCAAGGCGATCGTGCCCGCCGACGTCCCGAACCGCAGCAAGGACCTCAAGCCGATGGACATGCAGGCCAAGTACGGTCTCCGCGTCTTCGCCGCCCCCGACCTCCCCTCCGCCCTGCTGGCTGCCGGCCTCGCCTGAGGTGGTTGTGTTCCCGGCCACACCGCGCGGTCGGGGGGTGAGACGGGGGTTCTACAGCGTGCGGGCCGGGAACGTACGCTGGTGGCGCCCCCACCGGGTTCAGCGTCGAGCCTGGACACTGCCCGGCGTACCCCGGATGACTGCAGGAGCACCAGATGACCGGATCCAGAGTTGTCGCGCTCGGCCACTACCAGCCGGAGCGGGTGCTCACCAACGACGAACTCGCCACGATGGTGGAGACCAACGACGAGTGGATCCAGAGCCGGGTCGGGATCCGGGAGCGCCGGATCGCGGCGCCCGACGAGCAGGTCGACGAGATGGCCTGGCGGGCCGCGGACAAGGCCGTCGCGAACGCCGGCCTGGACAAGGCCGAGATCGACTACATCGTGGTCGCGACCTGTACGGCGATCGACCGGTCACCGAACATCGCCGCCCGGGTCGCCGCCCGGATGGGCCTGGGCAATCCGGCCGCGATCGACCTGAACACGGCATGCTCCGGCTTCGCCTACGCGCTGGCGACCGCCGACCAGGCGATCCGGGCCGGCGCCGCGTCGAAGGCGCTGGTGATCGGTGTGGAGAAGCTGAGCGACTGGACGGACTGGACCGACCGCACCACCTGCGTGCTGATCGGCGACGGCGCCGGTGCGGCCGTGGTGGTGGCCAGCGACGAGCCCGAGATCGGCCCGGTCGTCTGGGGCTCGGTGCCGGAGATGTCGGACGCGGTCCGGATCGAGGGCCGCGAAGGCCCGTTCCAGCAGGAAGGGCTGAGCGTCTTCCGCTGGGCCACGACGCAGTTGCCGGAGATCGCGCAGCAGGTCTGTGAGAAGGCCGGCCTGAAACCCGAGGAGCTCGGCGGCGTGGTCCTGCACCAGGCCAACCTGCGCATCATCGAGCCGCTGGCGAAGCGGCTCGGCGCGGTCAACGCGGTGGTCGCGAAAGACGTGGTCGAGTCCGGCAACACATCGGCCGCGAGCATCCCGATCGCACTGTCGAAACTGGTCGAGAGGCGCGAGATCCCGTCCGGCGCGCCGGTGCTGTTGTTCGGGTTCGGCGGCGGTCTTTCGTATGCCGGTCAGGTCATCCGCTGCCCCTGACGCGGCAGGCGCCGTACGGCGAACGGCTTGATTCACGCGGGAAACCTGAACTGCACGGTCCGGATGCACGGGCGCTTGCACGCGCACGTGCAAGCGCGACCCCGACCGCACCCCGCGACCGACGCCGAGCGGGGGACTTGCGCCCGCTCGTGTCCGCACGACCGCATAGACTCAGGTTCCGTGGCTCCGAATTCCGACAAGAACAGCACCGGCGCCCGGATGCGCGCGACCCTCGCGGCGGTGGCACCCGGGACCGAACTGCGCGAAGGCCTGGAACGGATCCTGCGCGGGCGCACCGGCGCCCTGCTGGTCCTGGGGCACGACAAGATCGTCGACTCGATCTCGACCGGCGGCTTCGAGATCGGCGTCGAGTTCACCGCGACCGGCCTGCGTGAGCTGAGCAAGATGGACGGCGCGATCGTCCTCGACCGCGACGCCACCCGGCTGATCCGGGCCGCCGTGCACCTGATGCCGGATCCGTCGATCGAGACCGACGAGACCGGCACCCGGCACCGCACCGCCGACCGGGTCGCCCGGCAGACCGGCTTCCCGGTGATCTCGGTGTCGCAGTCGATGCACATCATCGCGCTGTACGTCGACGACCAGCGGTACGTACTGGAGGACTCCGGCGCCATCCTGTCCCGCGCGAACCAGGCGCTCGCCACCCTCGAGCGCTACAAGCTGCGTCTCGACGAGGTGTCCGGCACGCTGTCCGCGCTGGAGATCGAGGATCTGGTCACGGTGCGCGATGTGGCCGCGGTCGCCCAGCGGCTGGAGATGGTCCGGCGGATCGCCACCGAGATCGACGGGTACGTCGTCGAGCTCGGCACCGACGGCCGGCTGCTCACCCTGCAGCTCAACGAGCTCGTCGCCGGGGTCGCCGGCGAGCGCGAGCTCGTGGTTCGCGACTACCTGCCGCCGTCCGCGGGACGCCGGCCCAAGACGGCCGACGACGTCCTGCTCGAGCTCGACGCGGTCAGCCCGACGGACCTGCTCGACATCGGCCAGGTCGCCCGCGCCCTGCAGCTCGGCGGCGCCGAGCAGCTCGACGCCGCGGTCACCCCGCGCGGCTACCGGCTGCTGGCCAAGGTGCCGCGGTTGCCGGGTGCCGTGATCGACCGGCTGATCGACCACTTCGGTCACCTGCAGAAGTTGCTCGCGGCAAGCATCGACGACTTGCAGACGGTCGAGGGGGTCGGCGAGAACCGGGCCCGCACCGTCCGTGAGGGCCTGTCCCGGCTGGCCGAGTCCAGCATCCTCGAACGCTACGTCTGACCTCTTCCGACACTGCGTCACCAAGTGCCCCCGGCTCGTCGAGCTCCGGGGCACTTGCCTTTCGCGACCCCGGCGAGTAATACTCCACGTGGAATATTTCGCGTGGAACAATCCGGGTGGAGGATGATGGCCGAGCTCACGCCGTTGGCGATTTCGGTCCTGGCGCTGCTGCACGAGAACCCGATGCACGCCTACGAGATGTACCAACTGCTGATCAGCCGTCAGAACAACCGGATGGTGAAGGTCCGGCCGGGCTCGCTCTACCACACCGTCGAGCGGCTGGCCGGGCAGGAGTACGTCCGCGCGATCGGCACCGGGCGAGCCGGCAACCGCCCCGAACGCACGACGTACGAGATCACTCCGGCCGGCGCCGAGGCGTTGCGGCAGCGGGTGGAGAGCGGGATCGAGAAGTACGTCTACGAATATCCGCTGTTCCCGGTCGTCCTCAGCGAGGCGCACAACCTGACCGAGGAAGACGCGGTACTGCGGTTCCGCCGCCGGATCGCGGACCTGGACGACTGGCTGGCCGACCTGGACGAAGCCATCGGCGGTGCCCGCGAACGCGGCGTACACGAGCCGTACTGGATCGGCGGCGCCTTCATCCGCCATCAGATCGCCGCCGAGCGCGACTGGCTCGCTACCACCATCGAACGGATCGAGAGCAAGGACCTGCCATGGCAACCCCCCAAGAACAAGTGAGGCCTTCGGAGGTGCGGCCGTGGCCCGCGCTGTGGGCACTCGTCATCGGCTTCTTCATGATCCTGGTCGACTCGACCATCGTGTCGGTCGCGACCCCCGCGATCCTGACCGACCTGAACACCGATGTCGGCAACGTCATCTGGGTGACCAGCGCCTACCTTCTCGCGTACGCCGTACCTCTGCTGGTGACCGGACGACTGGGTGACCGGATCGGTCCGAAGAAGGTCTATCTGACCGGGCTGGCGCTGTTCACCCTCGCCTCGGTCTGGTGCGGATTCACCACCACGATCAGCATGCTGATCGTGGCCCGGGTCTTCCAGGGCTTCGGCGCGGCGATGATGACACCGCAGACGATGGCGGTGATCACCCGGATCTTCCCGCCGGACCAGCGCGGTAAGGCGATGAGTCTGTGGGGCGCGACCGCCGGCGTCGCGACGCTGGTCGGCCCGATCCTCGGCGGTGTGCTGGTCGACGGACTGGGTTGGCAGTGGATCTTCTTCATCAACGCACCGGTCGGCGTGATCGGCTTCGTGCTGGCGATGCGACTCGTGCCGGACCTGCCGACCCATCAGCACAAGTTCGACATCCCGGGTGTGGTGCTGAGCTCGATCGGCCTGTTCTGCCTGGTGTTCGGCATTCAGGAAGGGCAGAAGTACGACTGGGGCACGATCAAGGGACCGATCTCGGTCTGGTCGCTGATCATCACCGGTCTGGTCGTGCTGGCGATCTTCGTCTTCTGGCAGTCCCGCAACCGCAGCGAACCGCTGTTGCCACTGGGCCTGTTCAAGGACCGCAACTTCTCGCTGGCCAACACCGCGATCACCACGGTCGGGTTCGCGATCACGGCGATGACGTTCCCGCTGATGCTGTACGCACAGTCGGTGCGTGGCCTGTCCCCGACCAAGTCGGCACTGCTGCTGGTCCCGATGGCCGTCATCACCGGTGCACTCTCACCGTGGGTCGGCAAGCTGACGGACCGGACACACCCGCGCTACCTGGCCGGCTTCGGCTTGGCGTGCTGCTCTGTCGCGCTGTTCTGGCTGAGCCAGGTGATCGAGCCCGACGTACCGATCTGGGAACTGTTGCTCCCGATCGCTTTGCTGGGCGTGGCAAACGGCTTCATGTGGGCGCCGATCGGCAGTACGGCGACGCGCAACCTGCCACTGCACCAGGCCGGAGCCGGTGCGGGCGTTTACAACACGACCCGGCAGATCGGCGCTGTCCTCGGCAGCGCGGGCATCGCAGTACTGATGGAGTCCCGGCTGGCCCACAACCTGCCGGCCGCGCCGGGCGGCGCACCCGCGGGCGAGGCCAGCTTCGGCGGGAAGCTGCCGGAGGTGCTGCACCAGGGCTTCAGTGACTCGATGGCGCAGGCGTTGATCTTGCCGGCGGTGGTGCTGCTGATCGGTCTGGTCGCCGCGCTGCTGTTCACCAAGCCGACGTACCTGAAGGAGCGGCCCTCAGACGACCTGGAAAGCCTGCGCGGCTGACGCACGACCGTCGTAGACGGCCTTGACGACATAGGTTCCGGGCTTGGCGGCCGGTTGACCCGGAAGACAGCCAGGCCCGGACCGATGTCCGTTCCACGCCACCGTGCTGGCGGCTTGCTTGCTCTTGGCAACTACGAGCGTGGCCCGCTGGATCGCCTGTCCACAATGGGTTGTCGTCCAGATCAAGTCGTTGCCGGACATCACCGACACCGTGAGCTTGCTGGCGTCGAGCGTCGCCTTACATCCGTCCGAGACAGCGTCGAACTGGATCACGAAGTTCAGCACCGAGCCCGAGACGACCTTCCGGCTCGCCGGCAGTGCCTCGAGCTGTACGTCGGATCCGTCGCACGTCTTGTCGGCCGGAGGCGTGGTCTTGGTCGGTTTCTCGGTCTTCGTCCCGGTGACCGTGGGCGTGGGAGCCGGTGTCGTCGTCGGCGTGGCCGGCGGGGCGCCGCTCGGGTTCTGCTGCGGGTCCGTCGCGGCCGAATTCTTGGCGTCGTCACCGCCACCGCTGAAAAGCCGTGAGACGAGGATGAACAGCAGGACTACGACCGCAAGCACCAGTCCCCGGCGGAACCAGTACACGCTGGCGGGCAGATGCCCGACCGGACGGAGCAGGCTGCTCATAATCGCACCCTAATATCGGGTATGTGCTCCACAAGTCAGGCTCGCCGCTGTGCACATGGCCACGCCTCTGGCGCGGCGGGTCATGGGGCCTTGGCTCCCGGCCTTCCCTCGTCGCTCCAGTCGCTTCGCTCCCTGCGCTCCTCAGTCCAGGCCGGGAGGCCCCATGACCGCGGCCGCTGCCCTCCATGAGCCGGTCCTGCGGTGGTATGACGACAACGCGCGTGTGCTCCCCTGGCGGGAGCCGGACGCGGGCGCATGGGCGGTAATGGTGAGTGAGTTCATGCTGCAGCAGACGCCGGTCACTCGAGTGCTCCCGGCGTACGCCGCGTGGCTCGAGAGGTGGCCTAAGCCGGTGGACCTGGCTGTAGAGCCGCCAGGTGAGGCTGTGCGGGCCTGGGACCGGCTCGGGTACCCCAGACGAGCGCTGCGGCTTCACGCGGCGGCTCAGGCGATTGTGGAGCGTCATGGTGGTGAGGTGCCGGACGACCACGCCGCGCTGCTCGCACTGCCCGGCGTCGGCACGTACACGGCCGCTGCCATTGCGTCCTTCGCATTCGGCCAGCGCCACGCGGTTGTGGACACCAATGTGCGCCGAGTCCTGGCCAGAGCCCTCACCGGTGTCGCCCAGCCCACCATCTCCCCCACTGCGGCCGACCAGCAGCTTGCAGCGACCGCACTACCTGCGGACGAAGCCACAGCAGCCCGGTGGGCGGTGGCGTCAATGGAGCTGGGCGCACTGGTCTGCACCGCGCGTACGCCGCGGTGCGATGACTGCCCGATCCGTGACCGGTGTGCGTGGGTGCTCGCCGGCAGTCCGCCGTACGACGGTCCGCCGCGCAAGGGGCAGACCTATGAGGGGACCGACCGCCAGGTCCGTGGTCGTCTGCTGGCGGTGCTGCGCGCCGAGCCGGGCGCCGTACGAAAGAAGGCACTCGACGCCTGCTGGCACGACCAGACCCAGCGGGAGCGCGCCCTCGACGGTCTGGTCGCCGATGGCTTGGTAGAGCCGCTTCCGCGCGGCCGCTACCGGTTGCCCAACTGAAGGGCCGGCCCGAGGATCCGGGCCGGCTTCAGGTGTTTCAGTTCTTCTTGCTGCCGGTGGTGGCTTGTTCGTCGTCGTCGGTCAGCAGGTCGAGCGGCATCGCCGGGCTGCCGGACAGCGTCGCCAGCATCTGGCGGACGTTGGTCAGCTGCGCGTTGATGCTGTCGCGACGCTGCGTCGCGGCGGCGAGCTCACGCTCGGACTCGGCCCGGATCCGCTCCGCCTTGTCCTTGGCGGCGGCGACGATCTCCTGAGCCTGCCGGTTCGCGTCGGCCAGCTGCTGCTGGGCCAGGCGCTCGGCCTCGGAACGAGCCCGGTCGGCCTCGCGCTGCACCTGCGCGGCGCGGTCGGTGACGGCGGCCAGCTGCTGCTCGGCCAGTGCGGTCCGGGCGGCGAACTCCTGCTCGACCTTGCCCCGGCGCTCGGCCAGGGTGGTCTCGAAGGCGGCCGCGGCCTGGGCGGACTTGGCGCGCTCCTGCTCGTACAGCGCCTGGGCCTCGCTGCGCCGCGCGGTGGCGTCGCGCTCGGCCTCGTCACGCATGTCGTCGGCCTGGGTGCGGGCCTCCTCGAGGATGCGAGCCGCCTCCGCGTCGACCTCGCTCTTCCAGTCCAGGGAGTACTGCTCGGCCTCCTTGCGGACCTTCTTCGCGTGCGCCTCGGCGTCGGCGACGATCGCCTCGGCGTCGGTGCGGGCACGGGTCACCAGATCGCGGGCCTCGTCGTCGGCCAGCGACAGAATCTTCGCCACCCGCTCACCGAACTCGGTGAAGGTCGGGGTGCGGTCCTTGCTCTCCTCCTGGGCGGAGATGACGGCCGACTCCGCGGCGTCCGTGCGAGTCTGCAACTCCTGCACATGCCGCTGCAGCTGCTCGGACTGCTGCTGCAGCGCGGTCAGCGAGGTGGTCAGCTCACGGATGTGCTGGTCCACCTGGGCAGGCTCGTAGCCACGCAGAACGGTGCGGAACGGGGTTGGGCTTTCACTGCTCATGTCTTCTGATGCTCACTTCGGTGGGTGGGTGGATCACACATTGTCACTGACAAGGATCTGACTGTCACGTCCTCATCCTGATTCCCCCGTGGAACCCTCGCTGGAGGACATTCCACCACCTGAGCGGAAGCCGGGTACAGCGAGTGCCTCGATCACACCCGAAAGCTGGGTGAGCTCCTTGGTGATCTCATCACGGCGCTGGTTCAAAGCCGCGACCCTCGCCTCGGCGTCGGCGAGAAGTTTTCGGGCCTGGGCACGCAGATCGTCGGCGTGCTCGCGGGCCTGCGCCTCGATCTGCTGAGCCTCGGCGCGGGATTTTCGGATCAGATCGTGCGACTGGCGCTGCGCGTCGGCGAGGTCGTTGGCCGCGCGCTCGCGGAGCACCTGGGTGCTGGCCTCGGCCTCGGCCTCGCGGCGGTTCGCCCGCTCGATGATCTCGCGGGCGTCCGACCCGGCGGTCGCCTTCAGCCGGTCGATCCGGGCATGCGCCTGGGCGGTGAGCTTCTCGGCATCCTGCTTGGCCGCCGCCAGGGTCGCCTCCGCCTGCTCGGTTGCCGACGACAACGTCCGCTCCGCCAGCGCGGTCAGCTCGGCGTTCTCCCTGGCGATCGCGTCCTGGGTCTGCTTGAGCCGGCTGGTCGAGCGGCCGACCACGCGGCGCAGGTGCGCTCGCTTCTGCCGGAGGTAGTCGCTCGCCTCGGCCGCGGCCTGGTCGCGGATCGATTGCGCCTCGGACTCGGCCGCGCCGATCAGGTCGTCGACCGTCTTCCTGCTCCACAGCGTCTGCTTCTCGGCCTCGGCCATCGCCGTCTCGGCGGCCCGGTTCGCGTCCTCGATGATCCGCTGGGCCTCGGCGGACGCGATCCGGCGGTCCGCTTCGATGCTGTCGACAACGAGTTTGGCCTGCGCCCGGGCGTCCGCCATCAGCCGCTCGTTGCCGGCCTCGGCCTCGGCCTTGCGCTCCGCGATCTCCGCGACCGCCTCGGCCCGGAGCCGGTCGACCTCGAGGGAGATCGAGGCCATCTTGGCCCGCTCGGTCTCCTCGAGCTCCGCCGTCCGGCGCTGCAGCTCGGCCCGGTTCTCGCCGCGCAGCTGCTCGATCTCGGCGTGCGCCTCAGCGATCTCGATCCGGGATTTCTCCCGCGCGACCTCGACCTGGCGCTCGACCGCCGCGCGCAGCTCGCTCGCCTCGGTCTCGGCCCGGGCGATCAGGTCGGCTTCGTTGCGCACCGCGGCCTGGGAGACCAGCGCCGCCTGCTCGCCGGCGTCGGCGACCAGCTGCTGCGCCTCGCGGCCGGCCCGATCGACCGACTGCTGCGCCGACTCGCGAGCCATCCGGGCCTCGTAGAGGAGCTCGTCGGCCTCTTCCTTCAACCGGCCCGCCTCGGCCTCGGCGGCGGCGATCCGGCGGTCCGCGGCGGCCTGCGACTCGGCCCGCAGCCGGTCGGCGGTCGCCTGGCTCTCGTTCCGCAGCTTCTCGACCGCGGCCTCGGTGTCGGCCCGGCGCTGGCCGACTTCCTCGGCGACCGCGACCCGGAGTTGCTCGGCCGCGGCCTCCGAGCCGGCCTTCAGCCGCTCCGCGATCGCGCTGGCCTCCGCCTGGACCCGCTCTGCCTCCGCGGTCGACTCGGTCTGCAGCTTGTACGCCGCGTTGGCGGCATCACGCCGTACCCGCTCGGCTTCGGCGGTGGAATCGGCGCGGAGCCGTTCGGCGGTTTCGTGGGCTTCGGAGGTGACCCGCTCGGCCTCGGCCTCGGCGTCGGTCCGGAGCTGCTCGGCGGCCCGCTCCGCGTCGTTCAGCAGCCGCTGCGCGGCCGACATCGCGTCGGACCGCAGCTTCTGCGCGGCCGCCTCGGCCTCGGTCTTCAGGCGCTCGCTGTCGGAGCGGACCCGGTCGGCTTCGTCGCGGGCGAGATCGTTCTCGTACTCCGCCTGCTCGCGCAGAGTGTCGGCGATCCGCTGCGCCCGCTCGAGCACGCCACCCGCTTGCCGCACGCCAAAGGAACCGGTGTCGGCGACCGGTTCCTGGGTCAAGGGCAGACGCGGAGCGTCCATGCGACGAGATGATTCCATCCCCGGCCCCCTTTCCGACAGTCCGGGTCCATCAGCGTGGTCACAGGGTTACAACGCGGTACTTGGGTGGGAAGTAACTTGCCTTTTCCTGCCGCGGCGAGATCCTCCCACCGAAACGTAGGCTCTGGGGCCCGGCCCGGTATCGAAGAGATCACGCTCCGCAGGACGATACGACCAACCAGGTCGCACCGCGTAACTCAAGCGTGTCTCCCTGTACGCACATCGCTGTCGCAGTACTCGCACAGCGGCCTGGACCGGTTTCTCCCCCAACTGCTTTTTCCCCCAACGTCGCGAAGCCTACTTCCCCACTGCGCGCCGTGGGGGTTCGAGGCGCAAAAAACAGCAGGCCCCGCGCGCTGCGCGGGGCCTGCTGTGCGGTTGGTGCGGGTTACGTGTCCTGCAGACCCGAGCTTCCGCCGGCGGCGAGGTCGGTCAGCTCCAGGTCGGGAGCCGTCGACTTCGGGTTGCCGGTGAAGGTGAAGTACTCGGTGACGCCGTCCTCGTTGACCGTGCCCTCGGGGGCGACGTCGACCACGACGATCTGGCCGGGACGCAGTTCCCCGAACAGGATCTTCTCGGCCAGGATGTCCTCCACGTCGCGCTGCAGGGCGCGGCGCAGCGGGCGAGCTCCCAGGACCGGGTCGAAGCCCCGCTTGGCGACCAGTTCCTTCGCCGCCGGCGTGAGCTCGATGCCCATGTCCTTGTCCTTCAGCCGCTCCTCCACCTGCGCGACCATCAGGTCGACGATCCGAACGATCGCCGCCATGTCGTGCTGGTGGAACACCACGATCTCGTCGACGCGGTTCAGGAACTCCGGGCGGAAGTGCTGCTTGAGCTCCTCCGTGACCTTCGCCTTCATCTTCTCGTACGAGCCACCGACGTCGCTGGCCTGGGAGAACCCGAGGCTGACCGCCTTGGCGATGTCCTTGGTGCCCAGGTTGGTGGTCATGATGATGACGGTGTTCTTGAAGTCGACCACGCGGCCCTGGGCGTCGGTCAGACGACCCTCGTCCAGGATCTGCAGCAGCGAGTTGAAGATGTCCGGGTGGGCCTTCTCGACCTCGTCGAACAGCACCACGGAGAACGGCTTGCGGCGGACCTTCTCGGTCAGCTGGCCACCCTCTTCGTAGCCGACGTACCCAGGCGGTGAACCGAACAGCCGGGACGCGGTGTGCTTCTCGGAGTACTCCGACATGTCGAGGCTGATCAGCGCGTTCTCGTCGCCGAACAGGAACTCGGTCAGCGCCTTGGACAGCTCGGTCTTACCGACACCGGACGGGCCGGCGAAGATGAACGAGCCGCTCGGGCGGCGCGGGTCCTTCAGGCCGGCGCGCGTACGCCGGATCGAGCGGGACAGCGCCTTGACCGCGTCCTCCTGGCCGATGTACCGCTTGGCCAGTTCCTTCTCCATGTCGAGCAGCCGGGAGGACTCCTCCTCGGTCAGCTTGAAGACGGGGATGCCGGTCGCGGTGCTCAGCACCTCGGCGATGAGCTCCTCGTCGACCTCGGCGACGACGTCCATGTCGCCGGCCTTCCACTGCTTCTCGCGCTCCGACTTGGCGTTGATCAGCTTCTTCTCGTCGTCGCGGAGACCGGCGGCGCGCTCGAAGTCCTGCGCGTCGATGGCCGACTCCTTCTCCCGGCGCACGGTCGCGATCTTCTCGTCGAACTCGCGCAGGTCCGGCGGAGCCGTCATCCGGCGGATCCGCAGCCGGGCCCCGGCCTCGTCGATCAGGTCGATCGCCTTGTCCGGCAGGAACCGGTCGGAGATGTACCGGTCGGCCATCTGCGCGGCGTTCACCAGCGCGGCGTCGGTGATGGTCACCCGGTGGTGCGCCTCGTAGCGGTCCCGCAGGCCCTTGAGGATCTCGATCGTGTGCGCGATCGAGGGCTCGGCCACCTGGATCGGCTGGAACCGGCGCTCCAGCGCGGCGTCCTTCTCGACGTACTTGCGGTACTCGTCGAGGGTGGTGGCACCGATGGTCTGCAGCTCACCGCGGGCCAGCATCGGCTTCAGGATGCTCGCCGCGTCGATCGCGCCCTCGGCCGCGCCGGCCCCGACGAGGGTGTGGATCTCGTCGATGAACAGCACGATGTCGCCGCGGGTACGGATCTCCTTGAGCACCTTCTTCAGGCGTTCCTCGAAGTCACCGCGATAGCGCGAACCGGCCACCAGGGCGCCCAGGTCGAGGGAGTAGATCTGCTTGTCCTTGAGTGTCTCCGGGACGTCACCGCGGACGATCTGCTGGGCCAGACCCTCCACGATCGCGGTCTTGCCGACACCCGGCTCACCGATCAGGACAGGGTTGTTCTTGGTCCGCCGGGACAGCACCTGCATGACCCGCTCGATCTCGCTCTCGCGCCCGATCACCGGGTCGAGCTTCGCCTCACGAGCGGACTGGGTGTAGTTCCGGCCGAACTGGTCGAGCACCAGAGAGCTGCTGGGCGCACCCTCGGTGGGCGCACCGGCGCTCGACGGCTCCTTGCCCTGGTACCCGCTCAGCAGCTGGATGACCTGCTGCCGGACCTTGTTCAGGTCCGCGCCGAGCTTGACCAGGACCTGCGCGGCGACACCCTCACCCTCGCGGATGAGGCCGAGCAGGATGTGCTCGGTGCCGATGTAGTTGTGGCCCAGCTGCAGGGCCTCGCGCAGGGAGAGCTCCAGCACCTTCTTGGCGCGGGGGGTGAACGGGATGTGCCCGCTCGGTGCCTGCTGCCCCTGGCCGATGATCTCCTCGACCTGGGAGCGGACGGCCTCGAGCGAGATACCCAGGCTCTCGAGAGCCTTGGCGGCGACCCCTTCACCCTCGTGGATCAGGCCGAGCAGGATGTGCTCGGTCCCGATGTAGTTGTGGCTGAGCATCCTGGCCTCTTCCTGAGCCAGGACGACTACCCGACGGGCGCGGTCCGTAAATCGTTCAAACATCGCCAAAGCGCTCCTTGCCTCAGAGGAGTCGGACGTACCGTGTGGCCCGACCCCCGTACATGCATGCTAGTCCCCGGCACCTACAAGCTCGCTCTGGGCGAACACCTGCTCACCGCATCAACGACCGGCCGGGCGGCATCACAAGGGAACAACCCCGCTGATCTCCAGGGTGTTCCCGCCTGAGCACGATCCGACAGCGTGTTCGCCACCAGCGAATTCACCGGACTACTTGTCCGGTCAGCCATCCGCCCCGGACCGATGTGTCCACAGTGTGAAACAACCGGAATGCGGACGGTCCCGGCACCCCACAGGGGCCGGGACCGGCAGTGCTGGGAATTACTTGGCTTCGTTGTACGCCGCGCGCACCTCGGCGGAGATCCGTCCCCGCTCGCTCACGTCGTAGCCGTTGTCCTTGGCCCAGGCCCGGATGTCGGCGGAGTCCGACGCCGACCGGCCACGGCCTCGCGACCGGCCCGCCGCACCGCGGCGACCGGACACCCGGCGCCCGGAGCCGACGTAGCCGGCCAGGGCGTCACGCAGCTTGGCGGCATTCTTCTTGGACAGGTCGATCTCGTACGTCGTACCGTCCAGCCCGAAGGTCACGGTCTCGTCGGCCTTACCGCCGTCGAGATCGTCCTCGAGAACCACCTGCACCCTTTGTGCCATCGATGACAACCTTTCCGCGCCCGCCATCGGGCACAATCCCCCTTGCCGAATTGTTAGCACCTGATTTGTACCGCACAAACCGGCCTCGTGTCATTCACCATCGGGAATGTGCCGGAAAGATGTGACCAAATCCTCCGGGATCAGGTGGTGGCGATCGACGCTGTGCATCCGAGGTCACCTTGAGTATTCACACCGTCCTACCGCCGGGGAAACCGGTTGGACCAGAATGAAAAGGACCCCGGGAATTGCCGTGACCGTCCGTTGTGCTACGCAACGATCGCGGCAACGCCCGGGGCCTGGGTTTGGCCGGGGTTTGCGGAATCACTCCGGCCGGAGCAAGGGGAACAGAATCGTCTCCCGGATACCGGCGCCGGTGAACAGCATGATCAGCCGGTCCAGGCCCATCCCCATACCACCGGCCGGCGGCATCCCGAACTCCATCGCCCGCAGGAAGTCCTCGTCCAGCTCCATCGCCTCCGGGTCACCGGCGGCGGCCAGCATCGACTGCGCTACCAGGCGTTCACGCTGGATCACCGGGTCGTTCAGCTCCGAGTAGGCGGTGCCGAGCTCGACCCCGTTGATGATGATGTCCCACGCCTCGACCAGGCCCGGAATTTCGCGGTGCGGCTTGGCCAGCGGCCGTACCGACTCCGGATAGTCGCGGACATAGGTGGGCTGGATCAGGGTGTGCTCGACCAGCTTCTCGTACAACTCCAGCGCGATCTCACCGCCATTCCAGCCCGGCTGCAGCTCGACGTCATGCTGGTCGGCCAGCTTGGTCAGCGTGGCCGTGTCGGTGCTGAAGTCGACCGTCTCGCCGACCGCCTCGGAGACGAGTTCGAAAAGGGTCGCGTGCCGGAACGGCTGCTCCAGATCGATGGTCGAACCGTCGCGCGCGGTGATCACGGTGCGGCCGATCGCCCGGCCGGCGTTCCGGATCAGGTCCTCGATGAGTTCGGCCATCGTGTCGTAATCGCCGTACGCCTGATACGCCTCGATCATCGAGAATTCCGCGGCATGGGTGGAGTCGAGTCCCTCGTTGCGGAACGTCCGGCCGATCTCGTAGACCCGGTCGACGCCGCCGATCATGGCTCGCTTGAGATCGAGCTCGAGCGCGATCCGCAGCTTCATCTCCTGGTCGAACGCGTTCAGGTGGGTCGCGAACGGCCGGGCCGCCGCGCCACCGTTGGTGAGCTGCAGCACCGGCGTCTCGACCTCGAGGAAGCCGTGCTCGTCGTAGGTCGAGCGCAGCGACTTGAGTACGGCGGCCTTCGCCCGGACCATCTCACGGGCCTCGGGGCGGACGATCAGGTCGACGTACCGGAGCCGGACGCGCGCCTCCTCGTTCAGCGGCTTGTGCTCGTTCGGGAGCGGGCGCAGCGTCTTGGCGGCCATCTGCCAGCCGGTCGCCTGCACGGACAGCTCACCGCGGCGACTCGTCACCACCTCGCCCTGGACGGACAGCAGGTCGCCGATGTCGACGAGTTGCTTGAACCGGGCCAGCCCTTCCTCACCGAGATCAGCCACCGACAGCATCACCTGAAGCTCGGTCCCGTCCCCTTCGCGGAGCCTGACGAAGCACAGCTTCCCGGTGTTGCGCAGGAAGATCACCCGGCCGGCCACCGAAACCTGCTCACCGGTCTTGGTGTCGGGCTCCAGGTCCTGGGCGTCGTAGGTGGCTCGCAGGTCCTTCAGCAGGTGCGTCCGCGGCACCGAGATCGGATATGGCTGCACTCCTTCCGCCAGCAGGCGGTCACGCTTCTCCAGGCGGACCCGCATCTGCTCGGGCAGGTCGTCCTGCCCGCTGTCGGGGTTCACCGGGTCCACGTGTGCGTCAGTCATGCCTAAAGGCTAGTGACTGACTGCCTTCACCAACGAATCCTTTCCTGCCCGCACCCCACTCACAGTGAGCAGTACGCCGGCCACCAGAGCGGTCAGCACGCCCAGCACTCCGCCGCCGACGAAGGTGCCGCGCGGCCCGAGTACCGCACCGACGATCCCGCCGAGCAGCAGCGCCAGGATGCTGAAGCAGCGGATCGTCCCGTTCATGGCGGCGTTCACCCGGCCGCGCAGGTGGTCGGCCGTCCTCGTCACCACCAGCGAGCTGACCGACGCGTTCAGCATGCCGCTACCGACGCCGATGGTCAGAGCGCCGAGGCCTAGCGTCAGCACACCGCCGGCGAGGCCCATCAGCACGCTGGATGCGCCGATCGTGGCCATCCCGGCCAGCACGGCCCTGGACCGGATCCGGTCGTCCCGCAACCGGCCGCTGCTCCAAGCACCGACGATCGCACCCGCTCCGGTGAGAGCTCCGATCAGACCAAAGGCCGTCGGACCCAGTCCGATCTCGTCGGTGACCAGGAAGACCTCGACGACGTTGACGGCCTCGCCGACCACTACGAAGATCCAGAGCGCCGGCAGCAGCACCCGCAGCAGGTCGTCGCCGAAGATGCTCCGCAGTCCGGCCATCAGGCCACCACTCTGCTTCACGCTCCCCGGTTCCGGCCGCCGGCGCGTCCGTACCAACTGCGCGACCACAGCGAGACCGACGAAGGTCATGGCGTCGACCAGCAGCGCACCCCGGTCCCCGGACCACCCGACCAGTACGCCGCCCGCCGCCGAGCCGGCCAAGGTCGCCGCGCCGATCAGCGCCTGGCTGGTGCCGGTGGTCCGCCCGACGAGGTCCTCCCCCACGATCTTGGGAATCAGCGCACCCCAGGCCGGACCGGCGACCGACTGCCCCAGCTGCAACACACAGACCAGAGCCACCGTCTCTACAAGCCCATGACTGAAGGCGATCCCGACACCTGCGACCGCCTGCAGCAGTGAGGCCCAGACGAGGACTGTGCGGGAGTCATAGCTGTCCACGATCCGGCCCGCGAACGGGATCATCACGACGATCGGTACGGCGAACGCCAGCAGCAGGGCCGTGATCGCGGCCGGGCCCCCACCGTGGTCGGAGACCCGCAGCATCAAGGCGATCAGGGCGACCGAGTCGCCGGCGTAGGAGAGCGCGCGAGCCGGCAGCACCAGGCGGATGTCCCGGAATGACCAGATCGAAGTCTGAAGGGTTTGCTTCATAATTATGAAGTCAATGCTTCACATTTACCGGCGTCAAGACCTTCGCTACGCTGACCTCGTGGCCGCGAAGAACTCCCGGAACAAGCGCGTCGTGATCAGCGACCCGCGGGCGATCCGCGCCCTGGCCCATCCGGCCCGGCAGCGGATCATCGACGAGCTCTACAGCGGCCGCGTGCTGACCGCGACCGAGTGCGCCGAGCTGGCCGGCCTGACCCCGTCGGCGACCAGCTACCACCTCCGGGCGCTGGAGCGCTGGGGCATCGTCGAGCGCGCCGAGGCGTCTTCGGACGGCCGGGAGCGCCCCTGGCGCGCGCTCGGCACCGGGCTGCAGATCACGTCGCAGTCGGCCGAATCCGGCCGGGTGGCCGCCCACGCGATGATGCGGACCAACGTCGACCGGGTGCTGGAGCAGTTCGAGGAGCTGTCGGCGGACGACCCGTGGGAGGACCTCAGCACGCTGGGCCGGAACCGGCTGTGGCTGACCCGCGAGGAGACCGAGCAGCTCGCGAAGGACCTGAACGACGTGATCGACGGGTTCCGCAAGGGACGGACGGCGACGTCCCACCCGGCCGGCACCCGCTCGATCAGCATGCTGCTGGCCGTCGTACCGACCGGGAACCCGCCACACCATAGCTGAACCGTTAGCTACGGATCCGCGTATCCCGGAGTACCTTCGAAAGAGAGGTACTTTCCGCCGCTAGGTGGTCCGTTATGCAGTCCTGGGTTCTGTGGTTGATCATCGCCGGCATCCTCGGCACGGCCGAGTTGATGACCGCGACCTTCGATCTGCTCCTGCTCGCCGTCGCCGCGCTGGCCGCGGCCGGGATCGCCGGCCTGGGCCTGGGAATCGGGCTGCAGTTGCTCGCGTTCGCGGTCACCGCCGCCGCGATGATCACGCTGGTCCGCCCGGTTGCGCGCCGGCACCTGATGGGACACCCCCAGCTGCGCAGCGGCGTGGCCGCGCTGATCGGGCGTGAGGCCGTCGTCCTGACCCCGTGCGGCCGCGAACCCGGCCGGGTCAAGATCGGCGGCGAGGAGTGGAGCGCTCGCTCGTACGACCCGGACCTGCTCATCCCCGCGGGCACCAGGGTCGACGTCTTCGCCATCGAGGGCGCTACCGCCCTCGTGCATCCTCAGGAGGATCCATGGCCGAACTGATCATCGGACTGATCGTCGCCCTGCTCGCCATCGTGCTGGTCATCCGGACGGTCCGGATCGTGCCGCAGGCACGGGCCAGCAATGTCGAACGTCTGGGCCGGTACCTGCGCACCCTCGAACCCGGGCTGAACATCCTCATCCCGTTCGTCGACCGGCCCCGGCAACTGATCGACCTGCGCGAGCAGGTGATCTCGTTCGAGCCGCGCTCGGTGATCACCGAGGACAACCTGGTCGTCGACATCGACACGGTGCTCTATGTCCAGGTCACCGATCCCCGCGCGGCGGCGTACGAGATCGCCAACTTCGAGCAGGCGATCGAGCAGCTCACCGTCACCACACTGCGCAACGTGATCGGCAGCCTGGACCTGGAGAAGGTGCTGACGTCCCGCGAGCACATCAATTCCCAGCTCCGCGGCGTACTGGACGAGGCGTCGGGCAAATGGGGCATCCGGGTGAACCGGGTCGAGCTGAAGGCGATCGACCCGCCGCCGTCGATCAAGGAGTCGATGGAGAAGCAGATGCGGGCGGACCGGGAGAAGCGGGCCGCGATCCTCACCGCCGAGGGCGTGCGGCAGTCCCGGATCCTGACCGCCGAGGGCGAGCGGCAGGCGGCGATCCTGCGGGCCGAGGGCCAGGCGAAGGCGATCGACACGGTGTTCGAGGCGATCCACCGCAACGACCCGGACCCGAAGCTGCTCGCGTACCAGTACCTGCAGATGCTGCCCGAGCTCGCCAAAGGCCCCGGCAACACGTTCTGGGTGATCCCCTCCGAGGTCACCGCCGCGTTGCAGAGCGTCACCAAGGCCTTCAACGGCTCCCTCCCCGACCTCCCCGTCGGCCAGGTCCCCGAGGTTCCCAACGGCCACGTCCCTGAGATTCCCCCCAAGTAGGTGCCTGGTCACCTAATCGGTTGCCCCCGAATGTCACTATGGGTGCATGGGGGAACCTTGGCTCGCGCTGGCGATCGTGATCCCGACCGGTGGGGTCGCGATCCTGGCGTATCTGGTGGTCGGACTCGTCATCGGTATCGAGAGCATGGGGGTGCCCTTACCGGGTGAGACCACGCTGATCGCGGCGGCGCTGCTCGCCTCCCAGGGGCACCTGCACATCCAGTACGTGATCGCCGCGGCCGCGATCGGGGCGATCGTCGGCGACTCGATCGGGTACTTCATCGGTCGCAAGGCCGGTCGCGGCCTGTTCGAGCGGCTCGGCCGCCGGTTCCACCATTTCTCCGAGGATCGGATCGTCCGGGCCGAGAAGTACTTCCACAAGTACGGCGTCTGGACGGTGTTCTTCGGGCGCTTCGTGGCGCTGCTGCGGATCTTCGCCGGCCCGATGGCCGGCATGCTGCGGATGCACTACCCCCGGTTCCTGGCCGCGAACGCCGCCGGCGGTATCGCCTGGGCCACCACGATCGGCCTGGTGGCGTACAAGATCGGCGACAACGCGGACCAGATCTTCGGCCGGCTGTCGGTCTGGGCCCTGGTGGTCATCGCGGTGCTCGCGGTCGCGGCGTACGTCGTCCACAAGGTCCGGCGCCGCCGGCACACCGCCCCGGCAGCACCGGAGCCTCAGTCAGCGGACGTGTAGCGCCAGCGGCGGCGTGGTGGTCCCAGCCATCGGCCGGCCGAGCATCATCGCGTTGGGGATCACGAACCGGTAGACGAAGTCACCGGCCGGCCCAGCGATGAAGGCCAGTGAGGTCTGGCCCTTACGCATCGGCGTCGCCTTCTGGTTGACCCACTTGCGGGTGTGCCGGTTCCACGCCTGCAGCATCGCGGTGGTGTTCATCGCCGGCTGCACCGTCGCGAAGACCGTGACGCTCGAGCCCCGCTTCTTCGACGTCTCCCCGCCGATGAACCCGGCCGCCGCGACCCGGACCACCGTCTTGGTGTACGCCGGCTTGTCGGTCGCGGGGCCCGTGATCACGCCGTCCTTGCTGTACGCCGGGACCGAGAGCTTGTACGGACGACTCGCCCCGGTCGGTACGGCGATGTTGTAGTGGCCACCCGCGGTCGTCGTACCCCGGGCCGCCGGGGTCCAGCGGGCACCCGGAGTGATCTGGGTCAGCACCACCACCGGCACGCCGGCCGGGGTCGCCCGGTGCTGCACGCACGGCGTCTCCACCTCACACGTGACCTGCTGCAGGACGACTCGCCCCCGGACCACGATCGGCACGCCGAACTGCGCCAGGGCGGGCACGGCCGAGTTGATCGAGCTGGTCACGCCGAACACCTCCCCGCCCATCCGGGTGCTCCACTCGTTCTGGGTCCGGAGCTGGAAGACGTACGGCGGCTTGATGCTCTTGATCACCTGCCGCGTCGACGTGGTCGCCGGGCCGATCACCCGCAGCTGCTGCCCGGTCCGGCCGATCATCGGCACGTACCGCTGGGTGCGCGGGCCCTTCACGTCGAGCGGGTCGTTCGGGGTGAAGTCCTGCGGTGCGGCCGGCACCGCCCACTTGACCAGCACACCCCGGCCCAGCGGGGACGCCGCGGCGGCGCTCGGCCGAACCGGGCCGTCGGTGTCGAACACGACGGAGCGGGCGAGCTTGCTGGTCACGCCGCCCTGTGACGTACCGGCGGCGACCGCCACCTTGTAGTTCCCGTCCGGCGGGAAGACCGAGGTCGGGATCTCCCAGCTGTTCGGCTCGCCGGCCGGCAGGTACTTCACGTACGACGGACTCTCGCTGAGCACACCTTCGATGGTGATCCGGTTCGGGGCGTTGGAGTCCTTCCAGGTGACCAGGACGGCGGCCCGGCCCTTGGGAGCCCAGGCAACCGTGACATCGGTGGGCATCGGGTCCGACGCGCAAGCAGTCAGTGCGGTCGCCCCGACCAGCACTGCCAGCGCCACGGCGAACCAGCGCCGCACTCGGATCACCTCGTCTCAGCTGCCTCACAACCGATCGGGTGAACCATACCCAGTTCCAGGCGCCTCCCCTGAAGCCCCGTTGCCGAATCGGTACGGCGCTTCTACCGTGAAGGAGCACCAAGGGGGGGATACCAGGATGGCATTCATCGACACACCGAAGGACCCGGAGTTCTTCGAGCAGAACCGGGCACCGGCGGGGCACGTGCCCAACTTCGTCACCACGTTCGCGGCGCGACCGGCCGTGTTCGACGCGTGGAAGCAGCTCAACGGCGCGATCAAGGAGTCCATGGACCTGCGCCGGTACGAGCTGGCGACCCTGGCCGCCGCGACCGCGCTGAAATCGAGCTACTGCTCCCTCGCGCACGGCCAAGTGCTGGCGGACAAGTACTACACCGCCGAGGAGGTCGCCGCTCTGGTCACCGAGCCGCCCAACGACCCGGTCGACCGGGCGGTGATGGCCTTCGCCCGGAAGGTCGCGCTGTCGGCCGACGACATCACGCAGGCGGATGTGGACGCCCTGAAGGCGCTCGGCCTGTCCGACGCGGACGTCCTCGACGTCGTGCTGGCCGCGGCCGTGCGTTGCTTCTTCTCCAAGACACTCGAAGCGACCGGCACTCCACCCGACTCCGCCTTCGACAACCTGCCGGAAGGCCTCCGTACGGCGCTCACCGTCGGGCGCCCGATTCACTCGGGCTGATTGTCCGGTCCGCCGCCGAGGTGGAAGTTGGTGGTGACCCCGGTGTACATCAGGTGCGTGACCAGGCCCTGAGCCGCGTGCGGCAGGTTGTGGCAGTGATCCATCCAGATCCCTGGATTGTCCGCGACGAATGCGACCTCATAGGACTCGTCGTCCTCGACGTTGAGCGAATCGGTCCACCACGGACTGCCGGTCGCGGCCACGCCGTTGCGACTCAGGACGACGACATGGTGACCGTGCAGGTGCATCGGATGGACCTGACCGGACGTGTTCTTGATCGTCATCCGGACGATGTCCCCCTCGGTCACCACGAACATCGGCACGTCCGGGAACTGATGCCCGTTGATCGTCCACCAAAGCCCAGGCTTCCCGTCGAAGAACCCGATCCGCCGGCCGATGTTGTACTGGAACGCCCGCGTCGCCTTCACCGGATCGAACGGAAGCGCCTTCGGTGAGCCATAGGTCAACAGGTCGACCTGATCCCGCGGCTGGGCACCAGCCGGCGCACCGCCGTCGCCGATCACCAGAGTGGTCGGCCCACCACCCAGGCCGATCCGCACCGCCGAACCTGCCGGCATCGTCACCTCGAGGTCGATCCGGCCGCCCGCGGTGACGAGCACGCTCTTGTTGCTCACCTCAGGCGGAGCGTTCACGTCGGTCCCGTCCACCGCGACGACCTTGTACGGCGCTCCGTCGACCCAAGCCGCCATTGGTCCGTTGTCGGTGTTGATCAGCCGGACCCGGACCGTCGGACCAGGTGCGGCCACCCGACGTTCGCCGTACGCGCCGTTGACGGTCCGCACCTTGTTGTAGGTGTGGACGGCGGCGATCACGTCGGCGGGCGTGGGTTTGACGATCAGTACGCCGTACAGACCGTTCTTCACCTGCTCGTGGGAGACCTGGTGGGAGTGGTACCAGTACGTGCCGGCGTCCTTCGCGACAAAGGTGTAGACGAACGACTTGCCGACTCCGACCGCGTCCTGGGTGACTCCGGCGACACCATCCTCGGCCGCCGGTACGTCGACGCCGTGCCAGTGCAGCGTGATCCCGTCGGGCACGGACTCGTTGTGCAGGGTCACCTGGATCAGATCGCCTTGTTTCGCGACGATCTGAGGTCCGGGCGACGTGTGGTTCAGCGTGTAGCCATCCATCGACCCGCGGCCGGGGATGTCGAACTTCTCCTTACGGGCAACGAGATCCACAGACACGTCCGCGGGCCTGGCCGGACCTTTGAGCGTGCTGACGTCCACCCCGTGATGCGCATGCGCCGTCGCCGGCCCACCGCCGTAGTCGGCGTACCCCATCGCCATCGGCGACAGGTCGTTCGGCACCAGGCTGCGTTGCCAGAAGAAGGCGATCGGCGCCAGCACGACGACGGTCGCGAGGATCGCGATCAGCAGTCGGCGATGCCCGGCCAGGTTAGTTGCCAGAGGCATCTAGACGGTGCTGGTGGTCTCAGTGGCCACCACCGGTGCAGCGGAGGCTCGTCGCGCCGCCATACTCGCGACGGCGATCAGCGCGAACGCGTTCAGACCGTGCAGCAGCCCGACCACGGGCGCGCCGAACGACACGAACGCGAGCGCGATCTGCAGCGCGACCAGGCCGACGACGTACAGTGCCCATTTGATTCCGCCCGGCACCTTCGCGAAGAACGACACGACCAGCAGCAACAGCGCGATCAGCGGGATCACCATCATTCCGAACTGGCCGTGCAGCATGTGCCCGGTGTTGCCGTCGTAGTTCTTGTCGACCACCAGGCCGTCGTCGATGTCCTTGATCGCCGTGAACCAGGCGAGCGCGATGAACATCGCCTGCAGAACAACGCCGATCGCAACAAGACCGGCCAGTACCCGATAAGTAGCTCTCATGGTCTCCTCCCACCGTAGCTGCCTTCATGGTGGTCCACGTCACCTCAAGGGCACAAGAGCATTTACCCGATCGGGCAGCTACTGGTGGTTACGGGCGAAGGCCTGCTGCAGACCGTGCAAGGTGAGCAACGGCTCGTGACGGATCGGTGCCGACAGCTCGCCGGCGAGCAGCGGAGCCAGCGCTCCCGTGAGCACCACGGGCGTGTCAGGGCTCAGGGACTGCTCGGTCCGGATCCGCTCCACCAGCCCGTCGACGAGAGCGGCGAAGCCGTGGATCGCACCGGACTGCAGGGCTTCGACGGTGTTCTTGGCAACCACCGACCGCGGCCGGACCAGCTCGACCCGGCGCAACTGGGCGGCCGCGTTGCCGAGCGCATCGGTCGCGGTCTCGATGCCGGGGGCAATCACTCCGCCGATGAAGGCGCCGGCCGGGTTGACCACGTCGATGGTGATCGCCGTACCGACGTCGACGACCAGGCACGGAGCGCCGTACCGATGGACCGCCGCGAGCGCGTTGGCGATCCGGTCGGTGCCGACCTCGCGCGGGTTGTCCACGAGCACCGGCAGCCCGGTCTTCACCCCCGGCTCGACCACGACGCTCGGCACGTCCTGGTAGTACCGCGCGACCACGTCCCGTAGCTCGTGCAGCACATGCGGTACGGCGGAACACACGGCGATCCCGTCCACCGGGGACTCGCCGGCCAGCAACCCCTGCAGCAGCACCGCCCACTCGTCCGCGGTCCGGCGAGGGTCCGTGCCGACCCACCAGTGCCGCTTGACCGTCCCCTCGAAGACCAGGCCGACGAGGGTCCGGGTGTTCTCGACGGCGACGGCGAGCAGCATCGGGCTCAGGCCTCCTGCAGGTCCAAGGCGATGTCGAGCACCGGCGCGGAGTGGGTGAGCGCCCCGACCGCGAAGTAGTCGACACCGGTCTCGGCGACTGCCCTGGCCTGGTCGAGCGTCAGGCCGCCGGAGGCCTCCAGGCGCGCCCGGCCGGCCACCTTCTCGACCGCCTCGCGCAGCGACGGGATGTCCATGTTGTCCAGCAGGATCAGGTCGGCACCGGCCTCCAGCGCGATCAGCGCGTCCTCGACCGTGTCCACCTCGACCTCGACCGCGATGTCCGGGTACGCCTTGCGGACCAGCCGGAACGCCTCGGCGACACCGCCGGCCGCGACCACGTGGTTGTCCTTGATCAGCGCCGCGTCGGACAGGCCCATCCGGTGGTTCTTCCCGCCACCGCACCGGACGGCGTACTTCTCCAGGGACCGGAGCAGCGGCATCGTCTTGCGGGTGTCGCGAATGACCACGCCGGTGCCCTCGACCGCGTCCACCCACTTCCGGGTCAGCGTGGCGACGCCGGACAGGTGGCACAGCAGGTTGAGCGTCGTCCGCTCGGCGGTCAGCAGCTGGCGGGTCTTGCCGCGGATCGTCATCAGGACGTCGCCCTGGCGCACCGAGGCACCGTCGCGGACCGAGTACTCGAGCTCGACCTCGCCCGGAGCGGCGACCTGCCGGAGCACCAGCTCGGCGATCTCCAGGCCGGCCACGACGCCATCGGACCGGGCGACCAGTTCGGCCACGGAGACCTGGTCCTCCTCGACCGTGGCGGTCGTGGTGACGTCGACGCCACCGGCCAGGTCCTCCTCGATCGTGGCCCGTACGAGGTCACCGACCCACTGCCGGTCGACAGTCTCATCCATGCTGGTGGTTCTCCTCGGATTCATGCGGGACGAACGTCGTCGTCGGTCTCGCGGTCTTGCCCTCGGACGGGAGGGTGAGGTCCAGATTGCCCGACCACTGCGCGTCATCGCGATCCGGGTGGTCCTCACGCCAGTGGGAGCCGCGGCTCTCCTCGCGCGCGGTCGCGGCGGCGATCAGTGCGGAGGCCACCGTGACCAGGTTGGTCGCCTCCCAGCCCGGCGTACCGGGCTCGCCGGCCGGCTGCTCGATCAGCTTGCCGAGTGTCGCGCCGGCCTCCGACAGTCCGGTCGCACTCCGGATCACGCCGGCGCCGATCGTCATCACCCGCTGCAGCTCGGGTACGACGTCCGCATCGACCAGACCGGGGACCCGGAGGTCGTCGGCCGGCTCGCGGTGCTCGGGCAGCCCCTTCGCCAGGTGAGCGGCGATCCTGCGGGCGAAGACGAGCCCTTCGAGCAGGGAGTTCGAGGCGAGCCGGTTGGCGCCGTGCACGCCGGTGCAGGCGACCTCACCGCACGCGTACAGCCCGGGCACGGACGTCTGCCCGTGCAGGTCGGTCCACACCCCGCCGGAGGAGTAGTGGCAGGCCGGTGCGACCGGGATCAGTTCGCGGACCGGGTCGATACCGTGCGAACGGCAGGACGCCAGGATGGTCGGGAACCGCACCCGCCACTTCTCGTCGCCGAAATGCCGCGCGTCCAGGTAGACGTGATCCTTGCCGGTAGCAAGCATCTGCCGCATGATCGCCTTCGCCACGATGTCCCGCGGAGCGAGATCGGCCAGCTCGTGCCGGCCCAGCATGAACCGGTTGCCCTCGTGGTCGACCAGGAACCCGCCCTCGCCCCGGACGGCCTCGGAGACCAACGGTTGCTGGCCTTTCGCGCTCTTGCCCAGCCACAGCACGGTCGGGTGGAACTGCACGAACTCCAGGTCCCGCACCTTCGCGCCGGCGCGCAACGCCAGCGCCATGCCGTCTCCGGTCGAGACGCTCGGGTTCGTGGTGGCGGCGTACAGCTGGCCGATGCCGCCCGACGCGAGGATGACGGCCCGGGCCCGGATCGCTCCGACGCCGTCCAACTGGCCTTCACCCATGACGTGCAGGGTGACGCCGGCGATCGCCCCGTCCTCGGCGGTCAGCAGGTCGAGGACGAGGGCGTGCTCGATCAGCCGGATGTCCTTGGCCCGTTTGACCGCCGCGACGAGTGCGCGCTCGATTTCGGCACCGGTAGCGTCACCGCCCGCGTGGGCGATCCGATTGCGGTGGTGCCCACCTTCACGTCCCAGCGAGATCTCGCCGTCGGCCAGGGTGTCGAAGCGGGCGCCCAGTTCGATCAGGTCGTGAACGGCTTCCGGTCCCTCAGTGACGAGCACGCGCACAGCCTCCGGATCACTGAGGCCGGCGCCCGCGACCAAGGTGTCCTGGAGGTGCTCTTCGGGTGAGTCCTCCGGATCGAGCGCCGCGGCGATCCCGCCCTGGGCCCACTGGGTCGAGCCGGACGCGACGACATCCTTGGTCACCACCAGCACGGAGCCCAGCTCACGGGCCTTCAAGGCGGCGGTCAGCCCGGCGATGCCGGAACCGATCACCACGACGTCCACGGTGTCGGTCCAGCCGGCCTCGGGCGCGGAGAGCCGTTGCGGGACTGCGGGTGCACTCATCCCGCGACGGTATCAATCGATTTCATCGAAGGGTGATGGAAATGTTGTCAATGAGACGGGTCATCCCCACGCGGGCCGCGATCAGCATGCGGGCCTCCCCCGGACCGATCACCGGGCCCAGATCCGGTGCGCGCAGGGCGAGGTAGTCGATCTTCACCGTCGGGACCGCCTCCAGCTCGGCGTGCGCGGCGGCCATCACGGCGTCCGGGCCGTTCATCCCGGCCTTCGCTCCGGCGGTGAGCGCGCGGTAGAGCACCAGCGCCTCGTCACGCTCGGTCTCGTCGAGGTAGCGGTTGCGTGAGGACATCGCCAGTCCGTCGGGCTCGCGCACAGTGGGCACCGGGACGATGTCGACGTCCCAGTCGAGGTCGCACACCATCTCGCGGATCAGCGTGAGCTGCTGGTAGTCCTTCTCGCCGAACAAGGCCAGATCGGGCGCGGTCAGGTGCAGCATCTTCGCCACCACGGTCAGCACACCGGCGAAGTGGCCCGGCCGTACCATGCCCTCGAGCTCGTCGGCCAGCGGGCCGGGATGCACGGTGATGGACGGCTCGTTCGGGTAGAGCTCGTCGCGGGACGGGTTGAAGACCAGGTCGACGCCCTCGTTCTTGGCGATCGCAAGGTCACTGGCCAGCGTGCGGGGATAGCGGTCGAAGTCCTCGGTCGGCCCGAACTGCAGCGGGTTCACGAAGATCGTCAGTACCACACTGCCGTCCGGCCCGACCCGCTCGCGAGCCTCGGCCAGCAGGGCCGCATGGCCCTCGTGCAGGGCGCCCATCGTCATCACGACCGCCCGCGGCCGGATCGCCGCGGCCGCTCGCAGCTCGGCCTTCGTCTGGGTGAGTCTCATCGCGGTGCCTCCCCTGTCCGATCCCGCTCGGTCGAGTGCCCGCTCAGCACCTCGCCGAAGCGGGCCGCTGTCTCCGGGTCCAGTCGTCCGTCCGCCGCCGCCAACTCCACCGTCGCCCGGGCCAGTTCGGCGTACGTACGCGCCGTCGAGTCCCGCAGTGCCGCCAGATGTGCTGCCACCGTGTCGATATCGCCCCGCGCGATCGGCCCGGTGAGCGCATGATGACCGGATCGCAGCGTGTTGTCGAGCGTTGCGGCCACGAGTGGCCGAAGCGTTGCCGCCGGATCGTCGACGCCTGCCTCCCGCAGTACGTCGATCGCCTGCGTAAGCAACGTTGTCAGGTGGTTCGCGCCGTGCACGAGGCCCGCGTGGTACCGCGCCCGCTGCTCGTCGTCGACCCACTGCAGCTGTGCCCCGAGGGCCTTCACCAGCCGCTCCACCATCGCCCGTGCCTCGTCCGGCGCAGTGGCCGTGAACATGACACCGTCCAGCCGGACCGGGCCGCCAGGAAACGTCATCGACGGATGCAGCGCCACCGGTGTCGCAGCCAGCCCGGCCAGCGGTCCGAGCCCGTGTGCTCCGGACAGATGGACGACGTACTGCGCACTGGTCAACGGCAGCGCGTGAGCCACGTCATAGATCAGGTCATCCGGTACGGCGACCAGGACGACGTCGGCGCGGGACGTGACCTCATCGGGGGTCAGCACGGGCACACGCGGAAGAAGCCGGGCGGCGCGTTCACGTGACGCGCTCGACCGTGCGGTGACGCCGACCAACCGATGCCCGGCTGCCGCCAAGGCTGCTCCCAGGGCGGTCCCGGCCCGGCCGGCTCCGATCAAGCCGATCCGTTCCATCACTCACTCTCTTCGTTCCAGTCCCACTCGGGGTACCAGACGATCTACTCGCCAGCCTAGGTGATGAGAGCATGCCTTGGTGAGCGATGCCTGGGCCACGCGCAGCGGATTGACCGCGATCCTGATCACAGTCCCCAACCTCGCGCCATCCACGGACCGCTGGCGGCAGTTCGGCGCGGTTTCGTTGGGCGCATGAGCACGTTTCGGGAGGCTTGGGACACGGCGCTGTATGGGGCTGACGGTTTTTATCGGCGGGAGCGGCCGGGCGCGCACTTTCGGACGTCCGTGCATGCTTCGCCGCTGTTTGGGCAGGCCATCGGTCGGCTGGCTCGCGCGGTCGGGGCCGAGCAGGTTGTGGATATCGGCGCCGGGTCCGGTGAGTTGGGCAAGGTGTTGCGGGCCGAGGGCCTGGCTGTCGTGGAGATCGAGCTCGACGACCACCTTCCCGCCACGCTCACTGGTCTAGTCGTCGCCAACGAGTGGCTCGACAACGTCCCGTGCGAGCTCGTGGAGTGGGACGAGGACGGCACACCCCGGTACCTGTCCGCCGACCTCACTCCGACAGCTGTTGTCAGCGGCAACGACCTGGAGTGGCTGGAGCGGTGGTGGCCCGGCGAGCCCGGGGATCGGGCCGAGATCGGCCTGACCCGCGACGAGGCCTGGACGTCCGTGATCAATCGCTTGGCCGACGGTGCGGTCGCGGTGGCGATCGACTACGGCCACGTACGCGCCGACCGCCCGCCGTACGGGACTCTCACCGGCTTCCGCGCCGGCCGGGAGTGTGAACCCGTCCTGGACGGCTCCTGCGACGTGACAGCCCACGTGGCACTGGACTCGCTGGGCGGGTCGATCGTGCGCCAGCGGGACGCCCTGCGCGCTCTGGGGGTCAGTGCGGCCCGTCCGAGCCTGGAGCTGGCTCAGACGGAACCGCTGCGCTACCTGGCCGAGCTGTCGTCGGCCGGCGAGGCTGCCGAGCTACTGGACCCGTCCGGGCTCGGAGGGTTCGGCTGGGTGTGGACAGCGGCCGGTGCGGACGCCGTACGGCGGGCTTCGCGGGCTCTGTCGGCCTGAGCCTGCACCAGCGCCGCTGCCTCGAACTGGTCGCGGTGGAGCGCGATGGCGTCGGTCGGGCCGAGCGGGGTGTCCACGTGGACGTTGGCCAGGCCCAGGCGACGTTGGAGCGGGCCTTGTTCGAGCCGCACCGACTGGGTCTTGTGGTTCAGCACGATCGAGGTACGGCGGCTCACCCAGCCGCGGACTGTGACCATTACCTGGTCGTCAGCGCCGTACGCGAGGTAGCGCCAGCCGACCGGGCGCAGCCATTTGGCGCGCTCCGGTGCGACATGCATCTGGATGCGCGCGAGGTCGAGCCCCGGCAGGATGCGGGCGAGCACGCCAGCCACCTCGCCACGGTCGCCGACCGGCAGGAGCTGAGCGCCTTCGCGCTCGTCGTCGCCGTCCTCCCTGTTGCCCGCCACACCGGCTATGTCCAGCTCGACCCGGGCCCAGCCCAGCAGCCGCCAGATCAGTGGCTCGGTGATCAGCAGCCCCTGGACACGGCCCGGCGGCACGGTCTGGCGTTGCACATCGAGCAGACCGCGCTTGGTCCGTAGACCATGGTCGGTCTCCGACAAGGTGAAGCCGTGGTTGCCGACGACCTGCTTCCAGATCGGCTGCACCACACCGAACGCCAGCGGCAGAGCGGCGAACAGACCGATGTGGAAGTCCAGCACCATCGTGGCGACGATCAACCAGATCAGAGCGCCCGCACTACCGAGGACTGTGGACGACAGCAGGGTCGCACCGAGCAGGCGACTCGTCGGGACCACCAGGAGCGGCTCGGACGCCACCTGCTGTTCCTGTTGCTCCGCGACGCGCCCACCCTTGGCCCGGACCAGCAGAATCGTGCGGAGCTTGCCCGCCTCGTCGTACCGGAAGTAGCTCAGCTTGCCGTCGCTCTTGCCACCGCCGGCGACGTCCATCCGCAGCTCGGCCATGCCGAACAGACGAGCGACGATCGGCTGGGCCACGTCGATCGCCTGGATCCGGTCGAACCGGATGATCCGCGTCCGCCGGAACAGGAACCCGCTGTCCACCCGGATCGCGTCATCGGTCAGCTGCCACTTGGTGAACCACCACGACAGCGCGCCGAGCAGGATGCCGCCGACGAGTACGACGGCCAGTCCGATGCCGGCCAGCTCCAGATTGCTCCGCAGGCCCTCGTTGTTGACCAGTGCGAAGGCCGCGACGACGAAGTAGCCCCAGCCCTTCACGAAGGGGGTGAGTGGGTGCAATCGCGCCCCGGTCTGCTCCGCGACCGCGGTCTGCCCGGGCGCCGGCTCGGTCACAGGCCCCACGCCTGAGCCTGGCCGAGAGCGGAGAGGCGGTCGCGCAGCCGGCCGGCCTCGTCCGGGTGCAGGCCGGGGATCTTGGCGTCCGTCGCCGGCGTCGCCGTGTGCAGCTCCACGGTCGCGATCCCGTACGCGCGCTCCAGCGGCCCCGCGGTCACGTCGACGAACTGCATCCGCCCGTACGGCACGACCACGAGCTCGCGGAACATGATCCCGTGGCTGACCAGCAGTTCGTCGTCGCGTTCGGCGTACTTCCAGGACCGCTGGTTGCGGCCGATCAGCACCCACGACCAGACGAACCCGGCTCCGAGCACGACCAGCGCGAGTACGCCGTACGTCCAGCCCGCGGTCAGCCCGAGTACGACCAGCGCGCCGATCCCGGCCACGCCGAACATGAGCGCCGAGTTCAGCCGCCGGACCGTGGCCAGCTTCGGCGAGACCGGCGTCCAGCTGACATCCGAGGGTGCGAAGAGGTCATCCACAACCCAAGCCTGTCACGAAAGTGTGCCGTGAGCGGTGAAGGTTGAGTGCTGCTGGCGTCCAGCTGCACCGCTCACGGCACACTAGGGGTTATGAGTACCGAAAGAGTGGTCGGGATCGGCGCGGGAGCGGCTGGATTCGACCCCGCGTACGAGCGCGGCGGGACCGGGACCGGCTCCGAGCTGGCGACCACCGACATGGTGCTCAACATCGGCCCGCAGCACCCGGCCACCCACGGCGTACTCCGGCTCCGGCTGACTCTGGACGGCGAGCGGATCGTCGGGTGCGAGCCGATCATCGGCTACATGCACCGCGGCGCGGAGAAGCTGTTCGAGGTTCGCGACTACCGGCAGATCATCGTGCTGGCGAACCGGCACGACTGGCTGTCCGCGTTCTCCAACGAGCTCGGCGTCGTCTTCGCGGTCGAACGGATGATGGGCCTCGAGGTCCCGATCCGCGCGGTCTGGCTGCGCACGCTGCTGGCCGAGCTGAACCGGGTCCTGAACCACCTGATGTTCCTCGGCTCGTACCCGCTCGAGCTCGGCGCGATCACGCCGGTCTTCTACGCCTTCCGCGAGCGGGAGACGATCCAGGCGGTGATGGAGGAGCTCTCCGGCGGCCGGATGCACTACATGTTCAACCGGGTCGGCGGGCTCAAGGAGGACCTGCCGTACGGCTGGCTCGGCCGCGCGTCCGCCGCCTCGGCCGCGGTCCGCAAGCGGCTGCCCGACATCGAGGACCTCATCCTCGGCAACGAGATCTTCCGGGCCCGTACGGTCGGCGTCGGCAGACTCGCCCCCGAGCTCGTCACGCAGTACGGCGTCTCCGGCCCAATCGCCCGTGCCTCCGGCGTGGACGCGGACCTCCGCCGCGACGAGCCCTACCTCGGGTACGACGAGTTGCTGCGGGACGGCGTACTCCGGGTCGTCACCCGGACCGACGGCGACTGCTTCGCGCGGTTCGCCGTACTGCTGGAGCAGGTGAAGGTCTCGCTCGACCTGGTCGACGCCTGCCTGGACAAGCTGTCGGCCCTGCCGGCCGGGCCGATCAACGTCCGGCTGCCGAAGATCCTCAAGGTCCCCGAGGGCCAGACCTACGCCTGGACCGAGGGCCCGCTCGGCATCAACGGCTACTACCTGGTCTCCCGCGGCGACAAGACGCCCTGGCGCCTCAAGCTCCGCTCAGCCAGCTTCAACAACATCTCCGCGCTGCCCGCCCTGCTCCCCGGCACCATGATCCCCGACATGATCGCCATCCTCGGCAGCATGTTCTTCGTGGTCGGAGACATCGACAAGTAGTCAGCCGATCAGCTCCAGCAGCGGCTCGCGGAGGGCGGGCGAGACCGCGAAGGTGGCGCGGGACTCGGGGCTGTGCTCGGAGCCGTCGAGGTCCAGGACGGTGACGCCGGCCTCGCGACAGATGGAGACGCCGGCCATGGTGTCCCAGGGCTTGTTGGAGAACATGATCATCGCGTCGAAGTAGCCGGCGGCGGTCCAGGTCAGGGCGGTGGCGGCGGTGCCGATCATCCGGAGGCGCTGCACGCGCGGGGTGAGGCGCTGGGTGAGCGCGAGGCGCTCGGCGTTGATCCGGTCCGCGTCCGGGCCGACCGCATAGTCGCCGACGGCAACCAGTGCGTCGTTCAGGTCGGTGCACTCGCTGCCCCGGATGGGCTTGCCGTCGCAGGTCGCGCCGAGTCCTTCGGCGGCGGCGTACCTGGTCCCGAGCGCGGGGTGGTCGATCACGCCGGCCACCGCGCGACCGTCGTGGATCAGGCCCAGCGAGATGCACCACAGCGGCACGCCGTGAACGAAGTTGACCGTCCCGTCGATCGGATCCAGGACCCACCGCGTCCCGTCCGTCGCGCCGCCCTCCTCCTCGCCGAGGACGCCGATCTCCGGCGTCTCCCGCTCGAGGAAGGCCCGCACCTCCCGCTCGACCGCGAAGTCCACCTCGGACGCCATGTCGCGATCGCCCTTGAACGTCAGGGCACCCGGTCCCCGCGAGTCGGTGATCACCCGCCCGCGATCGACGGCGGCTTCGGCAACCTTCAGCAGCTTCGCGAGATCCACACCCCAGAACCTACGCGAACGGGCCTCAGGCCGTGCCCAGCGCCCTGCGCTTGCGGCGCCAGGCAGCCGCCGCGGCCAGCCCGCCGACCGCCAGTACGCCGGCCGCGGCCTGGCCGATCTTGATCGGGCACCCGCTGGCGCACTCCGGGATCGGGTACGGCTGACCGGGGTTCAGTTCATGCGTTTCATCGGCCGCCACGTAGGCCTCTTCAGCCGGGAACGGCCAGCCCTCGGCGCTCAGCAGGCGGTACCAGTAGGCGTCGTCCCACGCCTTCCGCTTGCAGGTCACGTTCACCGACGGCGATTCGAACGGCGTCGGCCCGAGCTGCCCGATCGGCAGGTGATCCTCGTTGTAGACCGTGACGTGACCGTTCGGGTCGTTCATCGTCACGGCCGGATAGTTCGCGTCCAGCCCCATGGTCAATCCCTCCCCACACCGCAGTATGGGGCCGGAGTCAGGAGGCGGCCAGACCTCGCAGCTTGAGGTCCACGACGGTGGGGGCGTCGGCCTGGGAGTGTTTGTCGCCGGCGGCAACCACCGTGGCGACCTCCTCGTCGATCTTGTCCAGGCGCCGGTCGATCTTGTCCAGCCGGCGCTGCATCAGGTCGACGAACTCCGCGTTCTCGACCACGCGGGCGCTGGTGATGCGCGAATACTCCTGGGCGACCTGGGCGCGCTCGTCGGAATGGGCCAGCCGCTCGACCAGCAACTGGTGGCGGAACAGCACCGTGGCCGCGATCGCGACCAGTACGCCGGCCACCGCGGCGGCCCGGAGAATCCAGGCATTCTGCGTGAAGAGCGCGATACTCACGCCCAGGCAGACAACGATCAGCAGACCGTTGGCAACGGTGAGAACTGTGGTCCTGGTTCGACGGCGGCTACCCCTTGACCCCATGGACCGACATGTTAGGGGGTCTCGTCGGGGTCCTCGGGAACACGACACGCGCGTTCGAGCAACAATCCGGCCGTGACGACCAGCACGGAGACCACCGCCGCGGCACCGGCCATGATCACACGCTGACGAGGCGCCGAGGCGCCCATCGCCTGCAGGAAGGATAACGCGAACCCTGCGTAAACACCGGCGCACAACGCGCCGACGAACGCACTCGCCTTCCCGATCAGCAACAGGAACACCGCGCGGGACGGCTCCATCCGCTCCCGGCGGACCTGGATCCGCTGGTGGGTGTTGCGGGCCGCGGCGAACAGCAGCGCGGCCAGGAACGCCCAGGCGATCAGGGTCAGCCAGGACACCGTCGGCGCGACGCCGCCACCGGACTCGATCGCCTTGACCGCGGTCAGGCCGATCGCCGCCCCGAGGACGGTGATCGCGATCAGCAGCCGGCGCGAGGTCGGCCGGACCGAGCCCGGACGCGGCGGCTCCTTGCCGGGCTCGTCTTCCGGCGCCCGGCCTGGCTCGGAACCGCCGGACACCACTACTGCAGCTCGAGGTCGAGCTTGGTCACGCCTTCGGAACCGACCTTGGCGAGCAGCTCCGTGACCGGGCCGTGGCCCGGCAGCACCGCGTCCGGCTCGATGTCGAGCCAGGGTGCGAGAACGAACGCGCGCTCGTGCGCCCGCGGGTGCGGAACGGTCAGCTCCTCGGACTCGACCGTCTTCTGGCCGTAGGTGATCAGGTCGACGTCGAGGGTCCGCGGCGCGCCCGGCACGCTGCGCTCCCGGCCGAAGGCCTGCTCGATCGCATGCGCGCGGTCCAGCAGCAGGTCGACCGCGAGCGTGGTGTCGGCGAGCAGCACGACGTTCAGGTACGGGCCGGACTCCTCGGGACCGCCGATCGGCTGGGTCTCGTACAGCGGCGAGACCTCGACCACCACGACGTCAGGGGTGTCCCGCAGTGCGTCGACCGCGCCCTGCAGGTTCGCCTCACGGTCGCCCAGGTTGCTGCCGAGCGACAAGATGACCTGGCGGATCGGCTTCAGGCCGCCGCTCAGGGTGTCCGCGTCGATGACGTGGGGACTAGGGGTCTCAGTCACGAGGATTCTCCGGCTCTGCGCTGCACGGTCAGGACAACGTCGTCGAACGGCACCGTGATCGGCGCCGAGGGTTTGTGGATGGTCACCGCGGTCGCTGTCACCCGCCGGTCGGCGAGGCACAGGTCGGCGATGCGCTGGGCGAGGGTCTCGATCAGGTCCACCGGGTCGTTCTCGATCGCGTGGTGCACCTGCTCGGCCACCACCCCGTAGTTCACGGTGTCGGCCAGGTCGTCGGAGGCCGCGGCGGGTCTGGTGTCCAGCTCCAGCCGGACATCCACGACGAACTCCTGCCCGTCGGCCCGCTCGTGCTCGAACACCCCGTGGCGTCCGAAACCGCGGATGCCCCGGATCTCGATCACATCAGGAGCTAGCACGGGAGTACTCATCCACGTCCTCGCTTCGCTCCGGGCGCGGATGAGGCACGGTACGCGCTGTGCTCGATGGTGAACTCGCTTCGCTCGCTCACGGCGCCTCCTCCTGTCGGCCCCCAGACGACAGTACCGGGGAGGCATGGTGGATCCACAACCGCCAGCCGGTAGAAGTTCGACGGAAAACGTTCGTGGCCAGCGCCTTGCCCCCCGCGAAGCCCTCCTCCGGCGCGCCCTCACCGGACGACAGGACATTCTCCGTACACGTGACGTAGGCCACGTCTTCATCTACGCGGACCTGCACATCGGTCAGAAAGAACTGGATGTACGGCGTGTTCGCGAAGATCATCGCCCAGGCCCGCATCATCTCGGCGTACCCGGAGATCGCCGCGTTGCCGGGATGGATGCAGACGGGGTCCGGGTCCGGCAGCCAGACCGCCGCCATCAGATCGAGGTCACCGGCCTCGAACGCGTTGTAGAACGCGGTGTTCGCGGTCAGCACGACGTCCTCCACCGTGGCGTTGTGACTCCTGGGCGCGCCCTCACCTGTCGCGCCCTGCCTCGGACCGTCCGTCATACCGTTCCCCATCTCTTCGCCACCCGGACCGCGTCCGCGCTGGGTGCCACCGCGTGGGCCCGGACACACCAGGCTCCCGCGGCGGCGGCCAGGGCGGAGACAGCCGCGCTCGCATCGTCTCGTCGTACGGCCGGTCTGGGTTCACCGGTCTGCTCGTCGGCGAGCAGCCTACCGAGGAACGCCTTCCGGGACGCACCGATCAGCAACGGCCGATCCAGTACGGCGAATTCCCGCAATCGTCGCAAGACCTCCCAGTTGTGGTCCGCGTTCTTCGCGAAACCGAGCCCGGGGTCGAGGGCGACCCGGTTCAGATCGACTCCGGCGTCGCGCATCGCGTCGATCCGCAGCGCCAGTTCGGCGATCACCTCGGCGACCACGTCGACGTACTCGGCCTTGTTCTGCATGTCGATCGAGTGTCCACGCCAGTGCATGCAGACATACGGCGTACGCCGCTCTGCCACCAGCGCGAGCATGTCCGGGTCGGCCTGGCCGCCGGACACGTCGTTGATCATCACCGCGCCGGCGTCCAGCGCGAGCTCGGCGACGCCGGCCCGCATGGTGTCGACCGAGATCAGGGCGCCCTCGGCGGCCAGGGTCTCGATCACCGGAAGCACCCGGCGGATCTCCTCCTCGGGGGCTGGCCGGTCGGCACCCGGCCGGGTCGACTCCCCGCCGACGTCCAGCAGGTCGGCACCCTCGGCGAGCAACTCGCGGCCGTGCTTGATCGCCGCGGACGGCTCGAACCACTCACCACCGTCGGAGAACGAGTCCGGTGTCACGTTGACGACACCCATCACGAGACACCGATCCAGCACCGGCAGCCCGTCGACGCGACCCCACGACCCATCACTCACCCGACCACCGTAGTGGCCACCACCCCCAACCCGCTGGGTGGGATCAATTACTGAGGATCAAGCGTGACTTCGTCGCTTCGAGTGCCTCGGCGACAGGCTGGGCGTAGGACTCGTTGGCCTGGCCTACCTTCTCCAGGCACTGGCCGTTGATGAGCGCGGCGCCACTGGTGATGCCTTGCGCGTAGTTGCCGGTCATGTTGGCGCCACCGGAGTCTCCGGCCTCCACGCACGCGGTGTGCTGGAACAGCCCGCGGACCACCCTGTTGCTGCCGTAGTTCACGGTGACGTTCCGGGCGACGATCTTCCCGCAGGTCCAGCCGGTGCTCTTGCCCGACTTGCACAGCGTGGACCCGACGGTCGCGTTCGCGAGCCCGCGGACCGCGATGTTGCCGGCTCCCCAGCCCTCGACGTACCCCTGCTGCTCCCAGCCGTCGATCACGCCGACCGTGCCGAAGTCGTTGCCCGGGAAGCTCGAGGTCCGGGTGTTGCCGAGGATGTAGCCGTTGCGGGAGAACGACGGCTTGCCGGCCGTGCAGTGCCCGGCGGTGAGGAAGATCTTGGTGCCCTTGGTGGTCCGGGCGTTGAAGCCCAGCGAGCAGACGTACCCGGTGTTCTTGTCGACCTGGACCCCGCCACGCAGGCTGAAGTCGTCGGCGGTCGTCGTCACCGTGCCGGAGACCCTGCGCACCGTCACGCGGTCGCCGTTCGCCTTGGCTCGGGACAGGAACCGCTCGGTGATCCGGTCACGCGCGCCCTTCGGCACCGTGACGACCACAGTGCCCGAGAGCGGATCGACGTACCAGGACCGGACCTTGCCCGCGCCGGAGCCGGCGGCGAGCCGGTTCAGCTTGTCCTGGACGGCGTTCAGCTGGTCGGCGGTGAACTGGACCAGCCGCGGGATCGCGCCGACCTGGCGGACCAGCGCGGCGGTGGTCAGGTCGGACACCGCCACGACCAGCTCGCCGGCGTCGTCGTAGTAGCTGCCGACCACGCCCGAGTCCGGCCCGAGCTGCGCCTCGACCGCCTCCGCGACCAGCGGCGACTTCTCGGCCACCTTCCCGGCCGGTTCCGACTTCTGGCCGGCCGGCTTGGTCCGCGTCTCGGCGGTGGCCCAGTTCGCCGCGACCAGCCCGGCGGCCGTCAGTACGACGACCCCGGCAAGTGCGGCGCTGACCCGGAAACGCCCCGACATCCTGTCCTCCTCACACCGGCACCTGATCCCCGTTGGCCAAGCACCACTACGGAAAGTAAACGCTCAGCGACAGAATGTCCACAGTTGCCGGTTTTCAAACTCCAACGAGAGCGGGTTCAAGGAGGCTACGGTCAGCCGACGATCAGGCTCATGGCCTCGGCGCGGGTGACGGGGTTGCGGAGCTGGCCGCGGACGGCGGAGGTGATCGTCTTGGCGCCGGGTTTGCGGACGCCGCGCATGGTCATGCAGAGGTGTTCGCACTCGATCACGACGATCACGCCGCGCGGTTCGAGCAGTTCGACCAGGGACTCGGCGATCTGGGTGGTCAGCCGTTCCTGAACCTGCGGCCGTTTCGCGTACACGTCGACCAGCCGGGCCAGCTTCGACAACCCGGTGATCCGGCCCTCCCGGCTGGGGATGTAGCCGACGTGCGCGACCCCGGTGAACGGGACCAGGTGGTGCTCGCACAGGCTCCAGACCTCGATGTCCTTCACCAGGACCATCTCGTCGTGGCCGATGTCGAACGTCGTCGTCAGCACGTCCTCGGCCCGCTTTCCCAGTCCGCCGGTCATCTCGGCGTACGACCGTGCCACGCGGGCCGGGGTGTCCTGCAAGCCCTCGCGGTCCGGGTCCTCCCCGATCGCGATCAGCAATTCGCGGACAGCCCGCTCAGCCCGGGCATGGTCGAACTTCGGCGACGTCATCTGGTCACTCTAGGCGGGACCACAGACAGCAGCGCCGCCACCCGATCGGGTGGCGGCGCTGGTTCGTCAGCTGTCCTGCGGCGACGGCGGGGTCGGGCCGCTGCCGTAGTTCGGCGGCCGCACGGCCTCGTCCGGGCCGACCACACCGCCCGGCAGGACATCGGAGAGCGATCCGTTCTGCTCGGCGCGGGTCGGCACCGGCATCACCGGCGGCTGGTCCGACGGCACCCGGGTGGACGAACCGGTCCAGGCCGGCCGCCGCTCCCGCTTGACCACCGGCACGAAGACCCGGGCGATCTCGTTCTTGTCCAGGGTCTCCTTCTCCAGCAGCTCCTCGACCAGGTGGTCCAGGACCGCGCGGTTCTCGACCAGGATGTCGAACGCCTCCTGGTGCGCGTTCAGGATCAGCTTGCCGACCTCCTCGTCGACCGCGGCCGCGATCTCCTCGGAGTAGTTCCGCTGGCTGCCGAAGTCGCGGCCCAGGAACGGCTCGCTGCCGTCCGAGCCGAACTTGATCGCGCCCAGCCGCTCGGTCATGCCGTACTGCGTGACCATCGCCCGGGCCAGCGCCGACGCCTTCTCGATGTCGTTGCTCGCACCGGTGGTCGGGTCGTGGAAGACCATCTCCTCGGCGGCGCGGCCACCGAGCATGTAGGCCAGCTTGTCCAGCATCTCCGACCGGGTGGTCGAGTACTTGTCCTCGTCCGGCATCACCATCGTGTAGCCGAGCGCGCGGCCCCGCGGCAGGATCGTCACCTTCTGCACCGGGTCGGAGTGCGGCAGCGCGGCGGCGACCAGGGCGTGCCCGCCCTCGTGGTACGCCGTGAGCACCTTCTCCTTGTCCGACATCAGCCGGCTGCGGCGCTGCGGACCGGCGATGACCCGGTCGATCGCCTCGTCCAGCCCGCGGTTGTCGATCACCTGCTGGTTGTTCCGGGCGGTGAGCAGAGCGGCCTCGTTCAGCACGTTGGCCAGGTCCGCACCGGTGAAGCCCGGCGTACGGCGGGCGACCGCCCGCAGGTCCACGTCCGGCGCCATCGGCTTGCCCCGCGCGTGCACCTTGAGGATCTGCTCGCGACCGGGCAGGTCCGGCGCGTCGACGGCGATCTGCCGGTCGAACCGGCCGGGCCGCAGCAGCGCCGGGTCGAGCACGTCGGGCCGGTTGGTGGCCGCGATCAAGATCACACCGCCGCGGATATCGAAGCCGTCCATCTCGACCAGCAACTGGTTCAGGGTCTGCTCGCGCTCGTCGTGACCACCGCCGAGGCCCGCACCACGGTGCCGGCCGACGGCGTCGATCTCGTCGATGAAAACGATCGCCGGGGCGTTCGTCTTGGCCTGCTCGAACAGGTCGCGGACCCGGGAGGCACCGACACCGACGAACATCTCGACGAAGTCCGAACCGGAGATCGAGTAGAACGGCACGCCGGCCTCGCCGGCGACCGCGCGGGCCAGCAGCGTCTTACCGGTACCGGGCTGGCCGTAGAGCAGCACGCCCTTCGGGATCTTCGCCCCGACCGCCTGGAACTTGCCGGGTTCCTGGAGGAACTCCTTGATCTCGCCGAGCTCCTCGATCGCCTCGTCACAGCCGGCCACGTCGGCGAACGTGGTCTTCGGAGTGTCCTTGGTGATCAGCTTGGCCTTGGACTTGGCGAAGCTCATCACCCGCGAGCCGCCGCCCTGCATGGAGTTCATCAAGAAGATGAAGACCACCGCGATCAGCAGGAACGGGATGAGTGTGGAGAACACCTGGCCGATGAAGCTGGGCTTGGGGTTCTCGACGTCGTACCGCTCGATCTTGCCGTCCTGGAACAGGGTCTGCAGGTCCGTGCCGAGGGTGTTGGCCTGGCCGTCGACCCAGTGCGCCCGCACCTTGGTCCCGTCGGTCTTCTCGACCCGGATCTCCTGGTCGGGGTCGATCAGCGTCACCGACTTGATCGTCTTGTCGCTCGACGACTTGGCCTGCTGGATCAGTTGCACGACCTGGCCGGTGGGCTCGGTCTTGTAGCCGGTCGAGCCGGTCAGGAGCTGTCCGATCACCAGTACGCCGAGGAAGGCGACGACGATCCAGAACAGGGGTCCTCGGAAGATGCGCTTCACGTCCATGATCGAGGCCTACGCCCCGTCCCTCCTAGCTCGGCAGGCCCGGGAATGCGGGCTTGAGACGGTACAACCAGTCCAAGTGTCTCGTGTCGCACAAGACAACACACCACGAGGGTCACCAATAGACGGTACGACCTGTTGTACAGGCCGTCACCAAGTCTGCCCCGCGGGAGGGATTAGGAGTAGACGTGCGGGGCCAGCGTCGCTACGCAGCGCAGGTTCCGGTACTTCTCCGCGTAGTCGAGACCGTAACCGACCACGAACTCGTCCGGCAGGTCCAGCCCGACGTACTTCACCGGGACCCGCATCTTGGCCGCGTCCGGCTTCATGAACGCGGTGCAGAGCTCCAGCGAGGCGGGCTTGCGTGACTCCAGGTTGCTGACCAGCCAGCTCAGCGTCAGCCCGGTGTCGATGATGTCCTCGACGATCAGCACGTGCCGGTTGGTGATGTCGGTGTCCAGGTCCTTCTGGATCCGGACCACACCGGACGACTTGGTCCCCGAGCCGTACGACGAGATGGCCATCCAGTCCATCTCCACGTGCCGGCTGAACGACCGGGCCAGGTCGGCCATCACCATCACCGCACCACGCAGGACGCCGACCATCAGCAGGTCCTTGCCCTCGTAGTCCTGCTCGATCCGCCCCGCCAGCTCCCGCAGCTTCGCCAGGATCTGGTCCTCGGTGTAATGGATCTTGGTCAGGTCCTTCTCGATGTCCGCCGCATCCACGTGGCTCAGCCTGTCACATCCGGACCCAACACGATGAATCCGGTCCTGCGGACCGCTCGAACTCCCTGTGGCAGGTCGATCCAGCGTTGCCCGCGCCAATCCGTGATCAGCGCGTCGACTGCCGCCACATGCCCCGCGGTGAGGTCCGTGGCCCGGCAACCGGCTTCCAGCGCCGCCTGACGCAGCACCCTGGTCCGCAGTGCGGCCGGCTCGCCCTCCAGCATCCCGATGTCACAGTGGACTTCATCGTCAGTACGGCGGAGTGCCGTCTCCGCAAGGTCCGCGGCGAGCACGTCCAGCGCATCCGCATCTGCCCGGAGGAGTCCCGCCGTACGGGCCAATGCCTCGATCACTCCGGGTCCTAGTGCCTCCTCCAGCACCGGAAGCACCTCATGGCGGACTCTGACCCGGGTGTACAGCGGATCGTCGTTGTGTGGGTCGTGCCACGGGCGCAGCCCCGATGCGATGCACGCGGCCGCTGTTGTCGCACGAGGGAGGTCGAGCAACGGCCGCCGGAGCAATCCGGCAACCGGAGCCATCCCGGCCAGTGAGCGAGCCCCGGACCCCCTGGCCAGCCCCAGCAATACAGTCTCGGCCTGGTCGTCGCGCGTATGAGCCAGTAGTACGACGTCCGCCCCGAGCTCATCCGCTGCGTCGCGGAGAGCGTCGTACCGGGCTGACCGGGCAGCCGCCTCCGGGCCACCCTCGGAGCCCACCTCGACCGCCCGCACCTGGACTGGGTCGAGTCCGAGCGACCGGCACTGCGCGGCAGCGGTCTCCGCGACGTGGGCGGAGTCCGCTTGGAGACCGTGGTCGACGACGACGGCACCGGCGTACAGGTTCAGCTTGGGCGCCTCGAAGGCAGTCGCCGCAGCCAGCGCGAGTGAATCCGTGCCACCGGAGCAGGCGACCAGGACGGTCGTACCGTGCGGCAACTCGGCCAGCATGGCGCGGACCGCCTCCCGCGTGCGCGCCACCGCCGGGTGCAACTTGCCCCTCCGGCCTTGGACGAGCTCCTCGGCAGCCGCCTTGCCCGACGGCTCAGCCGTGGAGTCGGGCGACCCAGGCATCGGGGTTCGCGATCTCGTTCTTGGTCGGCAGCGTGTTGGGACCGGTCCAGACCCGGTTGAACCCGTCCATGCCGACCCGATCGACAACTCGGCGGACGAACGCGGCACCGTCCTTGTACTGCCGCAGCTTGGCGTCCAGCCCGAGCAACCGCTTCAGCAGCTGATCCACCGGACTGCCGCTCTGGCGGCGCGACGTGAACTTGGACCGGATGTTGTCCACCGTCGGGATCACAGATGGCCCGACCCCGTCCATCACGAAGTCCGCATGGCCTTCCAGCAGCGACATCACCGCGGTCAGCCGGTCCAGCACCGCACGCTGCTCCGGGGACTGCATCAGATCCACCAGACTCAGCTCGGCCTCCCCCCGCACCGACCGGCCCAGCCGCTGCACTGCCTCACGGAACATCGCCGCGTACGCCGATGCGTCCAGCTCAGCCTGGTCCAGGAACAGCGCGATCTCCGACCGCAGGTGATCCCGCAACCAGGGCACAGCGGTGAACTGGACCCGGTGCGTCTCCTCGTGCAGGCACACCCACAGCCTGAAGTCCCGCGGTACGACGCCCAGCTCGGACTCCACGTGCATCACATTGGGCGCCACCAGCAGGAGGCGACCAGTCAGATCGGGCCGATCCGGATCCGGCTCAGCTGGGTAGAACGGGTCGAATTGACCGAGCACCCGGGAAGAGAGGAAAGCGAGCAGCGCACCGGCCTCGATGGCCGTCACCCGCGAGCCGACCGCCGAGGACAGCCCGCCGGTCCGCTCCGCCTTCTCCCGCAGCTTGTCCGCCAGCGGTTGCAGCACGGTCCGGAACCCGTCCGCGTTCGCCTGCACCCAGCCGGGCCTGTCCACGATCACCACGGGCGCGGTCGCCGAGGTGGCCTGTAGTCCGGTGAACTCCCGCACGTGGTGCTCGGAGTCGGCCGCGAACTGACGCAGCTCGGCCACTACCTGGTCCGCCTCCGCGCGGCTGACCGCCGGCCCGGGGCGCAGCAGCTTGCGCGCCACTCCGGTCGCCAGCTGCCAGTCGACCATGTCGGCCGTGGTCCCGCCTTCCGCCGTACTCATATTCAGACCCTAGTCGTATGTCCCAACATGCGCCCGCACTCAGACCGCGTCAGAAAGCCCTCAGACCGGCCTCAGACGACCCTCAGACGGCCCTCAGACGGCGCAGCCGCAGTTGGCCAGCGCGGCCGCGGCCCGGTCGAGAGCAGCCCGGGCATCGAGGGTCTTGGGTACCGGCACACTGTCGCTGGCGATCGCGAACACCAGCAGCGTGCCGGTGCGATCACGGGCCAGTCCAGCCAAGCTGTGCACCCCAGTCAGCGTGCCGGTCTTCGCCCGAACCAGTCCGGTGCCGGTGCTGGTCCCGGGAGCGGCGAAGCGGTCCTCGAGGCTGCCACTGAAGCCTGCGACGGGCAGACCGGTCAGCAGGTGCCGCAGCTCCGGGTGGTCTTCCGACGCCGCCACCCGGACCGCACCGGCCAGCAGCTCGAGCGGCACCTTGTTGGCCCGCGTCAGACCACTGCCGTCGTAGATCGTCGCCTTGCTGACGTCCAGGCCGAGCTTGGTGAGCGTCGCGCGCAGTCCCTTGACCCCACCGGCATACGAACCGCCGTTGTTGGTCGCCAGACCGACGTGCCGCAACAGCACCTCCGCACCGTCGTTGTCGCTGTGCAGGTTCACGTACTCGACGATCTGCCCCAGCGTCGGCGACGCCACCTGGGCGATCGGCTTGGCCGCGGCCGGGGCGGTCGCCGCCCGAACCGTCGCCGCCACCTTGATCCCATAGCCCGCCAGCAGCTTGGCGAACGCGGTCGCCGCAGCCTGCGCCGGAGAGTCCGCGCGCTTGGCCATCCCCGGCGAGAGCCGCCCCTCGTTCACCCATAGCGCCGAGGTGCGGGCCGCAATCCCTTCGGGCAGGTAGTTCGCCTCCCAGTTCGCGTTGGCAGCCGGACCGGTGAACAGCGAGGCGTCGTAGCCCAGGCTGACGCCGGCGACACCCTGCGCCTTCAGTGCCTTCGCCGTACTCGCGGCCAGGCTCTGGAGCGTGGCCCGTGTCGGGAACTCCGCGTTCGCTGCGGGCTTGGTAGCGAGCAAAGGGTCGCCACCACCGACCAGGACGATCGAACCACTGCCCGCACTCACCACCTTCGTGGTGAACGTGTGGTCGGCACCGAGGGTCTCCAACGCCGACACCGTGGTCAGCAGCTTCAACGTAGACGCCGGGGTGAACGGGACCGCCGTACCGGCCGAGAACACCGTCTTGCCGCGGGAGGCGTCGTACACATAGATGCCACGGTGCTTGCCCAGTGACGGATCCGCGAGGATCGCGGCGAGCGCCTTCTGTACGCCGGCCGCCGTCGGTGCGACCCCCTCGGCCTTCGCGGGCGCCAGGACGGCGGGCGCCTGCTGAGCTGCCTGCACTGATCCGGGTACGGCGCGTGCACCGCTCACCAGCCCCACACAGAGGGACCCGCTCATGAGCATGGCGAGCAGCGTGACGAACACCGCACGGGGAGGACGGGCCACCAGGCTGCTCCTGTCAATCGGTCGGTCGGAACCGTGACAGTATCTGCCGTATGGAGTTCGACGTCTTCATCGAGATCCCCAAGGGCACCCGCAACAAGTACGAGCTGGACCACAAGACGGGCCGGCTGCGGCTGGACCGAACCCTCTTCACGGCCACTCAGTACCCGTCCGACTACGGATTCATCGAGGACACCCTGGGCCAGGACGGCGACCCGCTGGACGCGCTGGTGCTCCTCCCCGAGCCGACCTTCCCGGGCTGCCTGATCCGGGCCCGCGCGATCGGCATGTTCCGGATGACCGACGAGAAGGGCCCGGACGACAAGGTCCTCTGCGTCCCGGCCGGCGACCCGCGCCAGGAGCACCTGCGCGACATCCACCACGTGCCGGAGTTCGACCGGCTCGAGATCCAGCACTTCTTCGAGGTCTACAAGGACCTCGAGCCCGGCAAGTCCGTCGAAGGCGCCACCTGGGTCGGCCGGACCGACGCCGAGACCGAGATCACCGCTTCCTTCGAACGCCTGAAGACCGAAGGTCACTGACGCTGCGCCGCCGCCCTCGAGGCGGCGGACCTCAGTCGCCTGACAGGCCGTGGACCTCAGTCGCCTGACAGGCGGTGCAGGAGGCCGAGCAGGGTCTTGCGCTCGCTCGCGCTCAACGGCTCCAGCAACTCCGCCTCCGCCGCGACGATCAGCTGATCCATCGCGATCAGCTGCTTCTCGCCGGCCGGCGTGATCGCGACGATCTTGCGGCGGCGGTCCGCCGGGTCCACCCGGCGTTCGACGTACTTCAGGTCTTCCAGCTCGTCCAGCAGGGTGACCAAATCGCTGCGGTCCAAGCCGATCCGGTCGGCAAGCGTCGCCTGGGCGCCCTCGCCGTCGTCGGCCAGGCTCGCCAATACGTGGTAGTGCTGCGTCCGGACGCCGGCCTCGGTCATGTGCTGCCGGACCAGGCGCTGCGCCTGCTGGCTCGACCGCCCCAGCGCCCACAGCACCCGGTCGGCCAGACGATGCGTCGGCGCCTTCTTCACCTGCCCACTCTATTGGCAGAGCTCTTGCATGGCGTTATCGTGGGAACTACCCATTATTTATAACTCCCACGATTTGGAGCAGCTCATGCGCGCAGTGCGCTTCCACCGGCACGGCGGTCCCGACGTCCTGCAGCTCGACGAGGTCGCCGTACCGGAGCCTGGCACCGGCCAGGTGCTGATCGAGGTCGAGGCGATCGGCGCCAACGCCATCGACACCGTTCTCCGCCGCGGCGGCACGCCCTGGGACCGGCCGTTGCCAGGCACGCTCACCGGCGATGTGGTCGGCCGGATCAGCAAGCTCGGGCCGGACACTCCACCCGGCATCGAGGTCGGCCAACGCGTCGCCGCCCTGACCGAAGACGCCTTCGCGGACTTCGCCGTCGCCGACGCCGCGTTCCTCGCCCCGATCCCGGGGGTCGCCGACGCGGGCGAGGCGACGATGATGTCGATGACCGCGCCGCTCGCCCTCCGCCTCCTCGAAGCAGGCCGGATCCCCGCCGGCGGCACCGTCCTGATCCAGTCCGCGGCCGGCACCGTCGGCCACCTCGCCGTCCAGCTGGCCCGGTTCTTCGACCCGAAGACGATCATCGGTACGGCGTCCTCGGCCGAGCGGCTCGACTTCATCCGGGGGCTCGGCGCCGAAGCCGTCGACCTGAGCGACCCGGAGTGGCCGGCCAAAGTCCGCGAACTCGCCGCCGACGGCGTGGACACGGTCCTCGACGCGGTCGGCGGCACCGTGTTCGACCAAGGCCTCGACCTCGTCGCACCGCTCGGCACGATGGTTACGTACGGCGCGATCACCACCGAGCTCCCGACAGTCCCGGCGAGCGGCCTGTTCGGTCTGCGGTCCGTCACCGGTGTCTCGATGATGGGCTGGCGCCAGGCCCGCCCGGACGAGGCCCGCGCCGACGTCGCCGAAGTCACCCGCCGCTGGCAGAACGGCGACCTGCGGCCGATCGTCCACGCCACCCACCCGCTGACCGACGTGACCCGAATCCACGAAACCCTCGACGCCCGCAAGAACCTCGGCCGCCTCATCGCCACGCCGTAGCGGCGCCTACCAGCCGATCAGCGAGTACGGCGCGGCGTTGCTCGAACCGGATGGCTCGATCGGGTTCGCCTCGGGCATCGCGGCGTACCGGCCGGGGCTGCGAGCATCGTTGCTAGCGGCATCCAACGGTGGACTCGCATCCCTCGCCCGTCTCCCGGCCGGCCGGACCCAGGACATCGCGGACGCGATCTTTGCCCTGCTACGCAAGCGTTTCATCACGGGCGGCCGAAGAAGTCCGGCGGCTCCCAGTAGTAGACGCTGTCGATCTGCACCGGCTTGCCGGTCCGGGGCGCGTGGATCATCCGCCCGTTGCCGAGGTACATCGCGACGTGGTGGATGGTCCCCGGGTCGTCCGGGTTGAGCGCCCAGAAGATCAGGTCACCCGGCCGCAGCTCGTCCTCGTCGATGTGCCGGACCTGCTCGTACTGCGCGACGCTGTAGTGCGGCAACTGGACGCCGGCCCGATCCCACGCGCCCATCATCAGTCCGGAGCAGTCCCAGCGGGACGGGCCGGTGCCACCCCACAGGTACATGTCGCCGAGCTGGGACAGTGCGAAGTCGATCGCCGCCTGCGCACCCCGGCGCGTGCCGTGACTGTTGCCGTTGTCGTTGCTGGGCCGGTCCGGCTTGTGCTGCTTCGGTGGCTTCTTGCCGGGGTTCTGCTTCGCCTGCTCGCGGGCTTCCCTCTCCTCGCGCGCCTGCTCGGCCTTCTCCCGGGCCTCCTCGGCCTTCTCCCGGGCCCGCTCGGCGGCCTCCCGGGCGGCGATCCGCCGCTTCAGTTCGGCGGCCTTCTTCGCGGCGAGCGCGGCGGCTCGTTGTCGCGCAAGCTCCTCGAGCCCTCGCTGCCGCTGGGCGGCCACCCGGACCGACGTGTTCTGCAGTACGGCGAGCTGCGCGATCGACTGCGTCCGCTGCACGCCCATCGCGGTCACCGCCGCCGCCTGCACGGCCTCCGCGTGCTCGGCGGCCTTCTTCGCCTTGGCGGCCTCGTCGGTCGCCTGCTTCACCTTCACCACGGCCTGGTCGGCCTGGACCTTGAACAGGTTGGTGACCACCTGGGTCGCCGTGAATCGCAGATACGCCCCCTGCATCGCGGTCGACACCGAGCGGGCGGCCCCGGCCGAGTCCAGCAACTGCTGCGGTCCTTCGGCGCTGAACAGCGGCGCGATCTTCGCCACGTCGCCACCACCCTGGTACGACGCTGCCGCGAACCGGCCGATCTGCTGTCGCTGAGTGACCAGGGTCTGCTGCGCCTTCGCCGCCCGCGCCGCCGCGGCGGCCGCTTCGGCCTTGGCCTGCTGCAGCTTGTAGACGGCGCCGTTGTACGCCTCGTCCGCGATCCCGGACTGGACGCCGAGCTGCTCGAGCCGCGCGTTCGCGGCGGCCAACTGCCGCTCGATCGCGGCGACCCGAGCGGCCTTCGAGGCGGCGGCCTGCTTGGCCCGCTCGACCGCGGCCTTGGAGGGGATCACTGGCGGCTTCGGCTTGGCTGCGTCGGCCTGGACAGGATGCACGGCCATCGAGCCGGCCAAGCAGATCGCGAGCACCCCGGAGAGCAGCGCCCTGCCGGTCTTCCCAGTGCTCCCGACCCGCCCGCCGGACCTGGCCCTCGAGGGGGTCCGCATCGGGATCGTTCCTTCCGCCGGTCACGAACCCCTTCCCCAGGGTTCGTGAACTTGTGGTCCTCGTGGACCACACACGTGACACTAGTTGCCTGTAGCCCCATTTGGAACACCTTTCACACAAGTATCTTTGTTGCACCCGTGTGTCGACTTGACAAACTACAAGCTTGTAATTCTCGCGGCATGCAAACGGCGCCCGTCCGGACACCGGACGAGCGCCGTGTGACGAGCTGTCAGCGCGGGGTGAAACTACTAGCGCAGAGTGAACGAAGCCACTACTGGCAGATGATCGGACGCCGGCGTGACCGGGACTGTGGCCGACGTCGGCCGCAGGCCCGGGCTGTGCAGCTGGAAGTCGATCCGCTTGGTCGGATTGCCCGCCTCGATGGTGTTACCCGGCCCGGCACCGACCTCGGTCCACGTATCGTTCAGGACCGCGGTCAGGGTCTTGATCTCCGGAGCAGTCGCTTCCGCGTTCAGGTCGCCGACGAGCAGCGTCGACACCTTCGATTTACCCAGGAGCTCGACCACCTTCTGCGCCTGCTCGAGCCGCTCGGCGTTGTTGTTGCTGGTCAGGTGTGTGTTCGCGAACCGCAGATCGGCGCCACGGACCTTGATCGACGCGACCGCGAGTCCACGCTGCTCACCGGTCGGGTACTTCGGCAGCAGGGTGTTGGTGAAGTCCTTGATCGGGTACTTCGACAGGATCGCCGTACCGTACTGGCGGCGCGGCTCCCCCGGGTTCACCGGCGGGAGGTCGAGGTTCGCGGCGTACGCGTAGTGCATGTTGAGCCGCTGGGCGAACCAAGCCGGCTGGTCGACCCAGTTGCTCCGCACATCCCAGTGCCGGTCGACCTCCTGCAGCCCGATCACGTCCGCCCCGGACTTCTCGATCAGTACGGCGATCCGCTCGAGGTCGAGCACTCCGTCGATCCCGGCGCCGTGGTGAATGTTGTAGGTCATCACGGTCAGCGGCCGCGCCGGACGCCCGCCCTCGGGCTGAGCCGCGGCAACGGTCGGCACCACCATCAGCAACCCCACGAGAACGGTTAGCAATTTACGCATGCACCAATCTTTCCGGAAAACCGGCGACACCCGCACAACGAGCGAGTGTCGCCGGTCTGAACGTCAGTGCACGAGCCGGGCGACCGCGCCCTTCGCACCCGAGGCCCAGCAGCCCGCCTGGACCCCGTGACCGGCGCATTCGACGCTGTCGAAGCTGCCGTCGTAGAACTGCTTCCAGCTCCGGCCGCCGTCGAAGCTCACGTCACTGCCCGACGGTCCGACCGCGACCACGGTCGACGGTGACCACGGCACGAAATGCGAGCCACTGCGGTACCCCTTCGGCGCCTTGTCGGCCGCGACCAGCTTCCACGTCCGCCCGCCGTCGTACGTCACCGACGCGGCCTTCACGGCCTCGGTCGGCTTGAGGAAGTCGCCACCGACGGCGACCCCGAACCGCGAACCGCGGAACGCGAGGCTGAAGATGCCGGCCGCCTCACCGCTGGCCATCGGCGAGTCCGCCACGGTCCAGTGCTTGCCACCGTCAACGGTCCGGAACACCCGCGGCCGATCGCCACCGCCCGACCCGAACCACGCGGTCCGGCCCGGTCCCGCGACCAGGCAGGTCCCGCTCGCCGCGAACGCGAACTCACCCGTCAGCGCGGCCGGCATTCCGGCGTTCGACTGCACCTTCCACGACTTGCCACCGTCCGATGTCGCCGCGATCCGGAACTTCCCGTCGACCGGGTCGCTCAACGCCAGCCCATGCTTGTTGTCGTTGAAGGCGAAGCAGTCGTAGAACGCATTCGCGTCGGTGTTCCGGAACGTCTCGGTCCACGACTTGCCACCGTCCACGGTCCGGTAGATCCGCGAATCCTCGCCGTTGCCGATCGACAGCACCAGTGCCCGCTTCGCGTCGAACGCCTCGACGTCGCGGAACTGCAGCGCGCCGGCACCGGGCGGGCTGACGTTCTGCCAGTGCTGCCCGCCGTCGACGGTCCGCAGCACGGTCCCTTCGGTGCCACCCACCCAGGCGACGTCCTTGCTGACCGCCGCCAGCCCGCGGAACTGCGCCGTACTCCCGGTCGGCGTCACGTTCCACTGGTACGACGGCCTGCCGCTCGCCTGGGCGGGGACGAGCTGAGACATCAACAGCAAACCTCCTGCCGCCATCGCGGCCACACGCAGGATTCTCATGCGCGTGAACCTAGTCGATGGTCAGGCAATCGTCAGCTTGAAAGACTGCGTCGCGCCTCCGTTGCAGGTGAGTTGGACGAGTTGGGTGCTGTCCGCGGTGGAGCCACCGGGGACGGTCAGGCATTTGGTACTGAGGCGGCTGACCAGGTGGAAGTAACCGCTGCCTTCGGAGACCGCCTGCCATTGCTGGTTGTTGCCGTTGCTGTAGGTCCACAGTTGGAGGCCGGCGTTGTCGGCGGCCGACACCCCGGTCACGTCGATGACCTTGCTCGCGTCGTTGCGGTTGTTCACCCGGGTGAAACCGCCGGACGTCGGCTGGAACTGGAACTGCTGTGCCTGCGTGGAGTTGCAGCTGTACTGCTGGATCACGGTGCCGTTGGCGGTCGCGGCGGCGCGCGCGTCGACGCACTTGCCGTTCCCCTTGTTCGAGAGGGTGTACCAGGCGGTCGGCGACGGCTGGTCCACCGGCGGCGTCGTACCCGCGCCACCCAGCCACTTGAGCGCGTCCATCATTAACTGGTTCTGCGCCGGGCTGTCGAAGGTGGACGAGAGCCGGGTGTTGGTCTCGTAGTTCATCGCGTTGTGGCCGAAGTTCGCGTAGATCATCTTGTAGTTCTTGTTGGTCCAGATGATCGGGTAGTAGCCGCTGTACCAGGTCTGCGCCGGGTCGGTGCCGACCGGGAAGCTGGACGGGTCGATCGAGGCCAGGATCTGGATGTCCGGGTTGGTCCGCAGGTCGTTCTGCCAGCTGTACCACTCGCTCACCGACGACCGGAACGTCGCCGGTGTGTTCACCAGCGCCGGGTGCGAACGGTTCTCCGCCTTCAGCGTGACCGCGGTCGGTCCCCACGTGTTCGACTGGAACCGGCCGGTCCCGAGCAGCGTGTTGTTGAACCACGGCCAGCCGCCACTCGCGTCGTTGTACGCCGCGACGTGGAAGCCGAAGAACGCGCCACCGTTGTTCATGTACCGCTGGAACCCGGTGCGCTGCGCGTCGGTGTGTGGCGAGTCGTCGAGGAACATCACTACCTGGTACTGCGAGGCCGTCAAGTTGTTGAGCTGGTCCCAGTTGCTCGTCGCGGTGTAGGTGAAGCCGTTCTGCGCCCCGAACTGCGGGAACCGCTGATTGGCTTCCTTCTCGAAGTCGATGTGCGCGGCGTCCCAGGTACCGCTGTAGAACGCAAGCACGTTGAAGTTCGCTTGAGCTCGAGCGGATTGGGCGTACGCCGTACTGCCGGAGACCAGGCAGAGCAGCAACGCGAACAGGGCAGGCAACACCTTCCGAGCGGGCATGGGCGGATCCCCTCAGTCACGGAACAGTTACGCAATGAGATTTCAGAACTTAAATTAACTCATGGCGTAAGGAGGGTAAAGGCTTCGGCGGTCCCGGAACCCGCCGGGACTTCGCGAGACCTTGCCGACGCCACGCGCCGCTGTCACCCTGAGCCACCGACCTTCGAAGGAGCCGCCGGTGAACGACTCCGTGCTCACCTCGGTACTGCTGCCGATCGCCCTCGCGATCATCATGCTCGGCCTCGGCCTGACCCTCACCGTCGCCGACTTCAGCCGGGTCCTGCGGATGCCCAAGGCAGTCCTGATCGCGCTCGGCACCCAGGTGCTGCTGCTCCCGGCGATCTGCTTCGGGCTGGTGACGCTGTTCGACCTGGAGCCCGCGCTCGCGGCCGGGATGATGCTGCTCGCAGCGTCCCCCGGTGGCACCACGGCCAACCTCTTCAGCCACCTGGCCAGCGGCGACGTCGCTCTCAACGTCAGCCTGACCGCGGTCAATTCGGTGCTTGCCGTGTTCACGCTGCCGATCGTGGTCAACCTGTCCCTCGACTACTTCCTCGGCGAAGGCCAGCTCGGGTTACAGCCGGCGAAGATGCTGCAGGTGTTCGCCATCGTGCTGGTCCCGGTCGCCATCGGCATGCTGATCCGCCGGCGGCTCCCCGGTGTGGCGGACAGGATGGTGCGTCCGGTGAAGGTCGGCTCGATTCTCGTGCTCGCGCTGGTGATCTTCGCCGCGATCTACACCGAGCGCGCGAACGTTCTCGACTACCTGGCCGCCGTCGGCGTCGTCGCCGTACTGCTGAACGTCCTGAGTCTGGGGTTCGGGTACGTCGTACCCAAGCTGGCCCGGCTGGGTGAGCGGCAGTCGATCGCCTGCTCGATGGAGATCGGTATCCACAACGCCACGCTGGCACTCACGATCGCGCTCAGCCCGGCGTTGCTCGACAACAGCGAGATGTCCATCCCGGTCGCGGTCTACGGCATCGTGATGTTCTTCCCGACGGCCGCCTTCGCGTACTACCTCAGCCATCGCCCGACGGCTCAGAGGGCGGGATCGAGGGCCTGACTTCCGAGCACCGTCAGCAACCGCAGTCTGGCCGCACTTTCACTGCCCGGTTCCGCGGTGAAGACCACCAGGGTCTGCTGCTGGTCCCGGTTGTCGATCACCTCGCAGTACAGCTCGAGCTCGCCGACCACGGGATGGTTGAACCGCTTCGTGCGGCTGTGTACGACGCCGACCTCGTGCACGTCCCAGAGTTCGGCGAACTCCGGGCTGAGCTTCTGCAGCGCACGGACCAGCGAAGCGGCGTACGACTTCGGCCCGTCGGCCGTGAAGACCGTCCGCAGCATCGAGACCAGCATCCGGCTGTGGGTGGACAGCTCGGGCTCGCGGTAGAGAGACCGTGACTCGGCATGCACGAACCAGCGGTAGACCTCGCTGCGCTCCATACCCTCGAAGTTCGTCAGCTCCCCCGCGAACGCGACGTGCGCCGGCGTCTGCGCGAGCGTCTCACCGCACCGGTTGAGCAGCAGCGCCGGCGTGTCCTGCAGCCGGTCGAGGATCCGCAGCATCCCCGGATCGACGTGACACGCCCGAGTCGTGCGCGGCGGCGTACCGTGCCCGGCGACCACGAACAGGTGGTCGCGCTCCTCCAGCGTCAGCCGCAGCGCGCGGGCGATCGCTCCGAGCATCTCGACCGACGGCTGCGGGCCCCGGCCGCCTTCGAGCCGGCTGTAGTAGTCGGCCGACATCGACGCCAGCGCGGCGACCTCCTCGCGCCGGAGCCCCGGGGTCCGGCGGCGCCGGCCGCGGGGCATCCCGACGTCCTCGGGTTGCAGGGCCTCGCGGCGTTTGCGGAGGAAATCGGACAGGTCGGCGTACTCCATGTCTCCAGTGTCGCCAACCGGCGGTAGTTATCCACTGCTTGCCGAGCAGAGGCTGAGCCGGGCCTGGTTGCCGTCGGCATCCGATCACAGTCTGGAGGCATGAAACCGACTGGCAACACGATCTTCCTGACCGGCGGTACGTCGGGTATCGGCCTCGGCCTGGCCCGTAAGTTCCGCGACCTCGGCAACACCGTGATCATCAGCGGCCGCCGCAAGGACCTGCTCGACCGGATCGCCGCGGAGGACGGCATCGAGGGCATCACGCTCGACGTCGCCGACCCGGCCTCGATCGCGGCCGCCTTCGAACAGGTGACCAGCACCCATGAGGTCAACGTGCTGATCACGATGGCCGGCATCATGCAGATCGAGGACCTGCGCGACCCCGGTCACCTCGCGACCGCCGAGCAGACGATCGACATCAACCTGCTCGGCACGATCCGCACCATCACCGCGTTCACGCCGTACCTGCTGAAGCAGCGCGATCCGGCGATCCTGACCGTCTCGTCCGGTCTCGCCTCCGTGCCACTGACGATCACACCGACCTACAGCGCCACCAAGGCCGCGATCCACAGCTACACCCAGAGCCTGCGGATCCAGCTCGCGGACAGCGGGGTCCAGGTGATCGAAGTGGTCCCGCCGGCCGTCCGGACCGCGCTGCTGGGCCAGGAGGACGACGAGCGGGCGATGCCGCTTGACGAGTACCTGTCCGAGACGATGGAACTGCTGGAGAAGCACCCCGAGGCCGACGAGATCCTCGTCGACCGCGTCCGCTTCCTCCGCGACGCCGAACGCGAGAACCGGTACGACGCTGTCGTCGCGGCCCTCAACTCAGTCGGCTAGCGCCTGCTCGATCCGCTCCACCTTCGCGGCGAGCTGGCCGGTGTAGCCGGGGCGGATGTCCGCTTTGAGGACCAGGCTGACGCGGGGTGAGACGGCGGCGACCGCGTCGACGGCCTGCTTGACCACGGCCATCACCTCGTCCCACTCGCCCTCGAGGTTGGTGAACATCGCGTTGGTCTCGTTCGGCAGACCGGAGGCGCGGACCACGCGGATGGCTTCGGCCACCGCCTGGCTCACGCCTCCGGTCTCGTCACCGCCGGAAGGGCTGATGCTGAATGCAACGATCATGCATCCAGGATGTCAGGCTCCTCCTGGGCTCGGCGCTCGGCGCCCGAGGTGGTGAGGAGGGGCTTCTCCTTGATGAAGAGGACCGCGACGAGTGCGAGCACCGCGAACGGCACCGACATCATGAACAGGTCCGCGGTCGCCGCGCCGTACGCGTTCTCGACGACGGCTCGGGCCTGCTCCGGCAGTTCGGCGATGTTCGGCACCGCGCCGCTGCCGCCGGACGAGGCACCGCCCGGGTTCAGCGTCTCGGTGACCTTGTTCGCCAGGATGGCACCGAGCACACTCACGCCGATGGTGCCGCCCATGCTGCGGAAGAAGCTCACCGCCGAGGTCGCCGCGCCCAGCTCTCGCGCCGGTACGTCGTTCTGCGCGGCGAGCACCAGGTTCTGCATCACCAGGCCGATACCGACCCCGAGGACGATCATGAACCCCCACAGCAGGTACTTCGAGGTGTGCGCGTCGATCGTGCCGAACAACGCCAGCCCGATCGGCAGCAGCACGCTGCCGACGACCAGGTAGACCTTCCACTTGCCGTACTTCGTGATCAGCCCACCGGCGATCGTGGACGCGACCATCATGGCCAGGATCATCGGCAGGCTCATCAGCCCGGCCTTGGTCGGGGTGTAACCCTGCGCGATCTGGAAGTACTGCGCCAGGAACACCGAGCCACCGAACATCGCCACGCCGACCAGCGCGCTCGCGACGATGGCCAGCGTCACCGTCCGGTTGCGGAACAGGTCCATCGGGATGATCGGCTCGGGGTGCCCGCGCTCGACCAGCACCGCGGCCACCAGCGCCACGAGCGCCACCGCGACCAGCAGGAAGCTCCAGCCGGACACCCACTCGAACTTGTTCCCGGCGAACGACGACCAGACCAGCAGCGTGCTCACCCCGGCAGTGATCAGGAACGCGCCCCACCAGTCGATCTTCACCTCCCGGCGAACGGTCGGCAGCTTCAGCGTGCGCTGCAGCAGCACGATCGCCGCGAGTACGAACGGCACGCCGACCAGGAAGCAGGCCCGCCAGCCGAGCGGCGAGTCGACCAGGAAACCGCCGAGCAACGGTCCGCCGACGGTTGCCGAGGCGAAGATCGCGCCGAAGATCCCGGAGTACCGGCCGAGCTCGCGCGGCGGGATGATCGCCGCCATCACGATCTGCACCAGCGCGGTCAGACCGCCGGCGCCGAGGCCCTGCAGGACCCGGCTGCCCAGCAGTACCTCGATGTTCGGAGCGAAGCCGGCGACGAGCGAGCCGATCACGAAGAAGCCCAGCGACAGCTGGACCAGCAGCTTGTTGTTGTAGAGGTCGGCGAGCTTGCCCCACAACGGCACCGTGGCCGTCATCGTGAGCAGCTCGAGGGTGACAACCCAGGTGTAGGAGGACTGGCTCGCCCCCAGGTCGTGAATGATCCGCGGCAGCGCGGTCGACACCACGGTGCCGGCCAGGATCGCCACGAACATCCCCATCATCAGGCCGGAGATGGCCTGGATGGTCTGGCGTGGTGTCAAGGCGACCGCGGGACCGGCCCCCTCGGCCGTACTGTCCGGTGCCGAGGTCGTCGTCATGAGTGACCTTTCTGGTTGCTCTGGTTCGGCCCGAAGGCGGGATCGATGCCTTGAGCAAGTAGTCGGAAGCCTTCGTCGACCAGCTCGCGGACCGGCCGGCCGGGGGCGTTCTTGTGCAGTTCCATCGCCACCCGGCAGGCGGCGCCGGCGGTGCTGACGATCAGCGCCGGCCGAACGGCGGACTCCGGCTCGCCCATCCGGGCGGCGAGGGCGGCGGTGAGCTGCCGTTCGTCGTCGAAGCTCGCCATCATCAGCTGGTACAGCAGGTTCGGGGATCCCATGATCAGCTCACCGCGCCGCGACAACTCGCCCTCGTTCTCGAGGTCGCGCAGTACGTCGTGCACGATGAACCACATCGTGGTCAGCGGCGACTCCGCGGGCGGGGCCGTCCGCATCCGCTCCAGGGCACGCTCGAGGTGCTCGGGGTTGCGCCCGAGGATCGCGTGCTCCTTGTGCGGGAAGTAGTTGAAGAAGGTCCGCACCGAGACGTCCGCCGCCTCGGCGATCTCCTCGACCGTGACGTGGTCCGGCCCCTTCTCCAGCGCCAGCCGCAACGCGGCCTCGGCCAGCGCGGCCCGCGTCTCCCGCTTCTTCCGCTCCCGCAACCCACCCTCTGCCTGCATCACCCACCCAGGCTAAGAACAAACTTGCACTCACTGCAAACTATTAACCCTGAAACTTTGCACAACTGCACGTTCGGGCATCGTCAGCTCCGGCGGCGGACGAACTGGGGGAGGCGGAGGATGTTGTGGGGGTAGGGCAGGGGGCCGTCGCCCGCCTCGGTCAGGCGGTGCATCTGGTCGTCGGTGAGCGACCAGCCGGTTGCGCCCAGGTTGTCGGTCAGGTGGTCCGGGGTTCGGGCGCCGATGATGGGGGCGGTCAGGCCTGGGCGCTGCATCACCCAGCGAAGGGCGACCTGGGCGGGAGTACGGTCGACCTCGGTCGCGACCGAGCGGAGGGCGTCGAGCACGCGCCAGGTGCGGTCGGTGTTGTGAGCGTCCCAGTCGGCCTGGTTGGAGCGGGAGCCGGGCGGCGGACCGCCCGCGTCCCTGGTGTACTTGCCGGACAGCCAGCCGCCGGCCAGTGGGCTCCAGGCGATCACACCGGCACCCTCGTTCTGGCAGACCGGGATCAGGTCGAGCTCGGCGTCGCGGTCGAGCAGGTTGTAGAGCGGCTGCAGGCAGACGTACGGCTCCAGGTTGTGATGGCGGGACAGGTCGATCGCCTTCTGCAGCTGCCAGCCGGTCAGGTTGCTGGCGCCGATGAACCGGACCTTTCCGCTGGTCACCAGGTTGTCGAGCGTGGTCAGCGTCTCTTCCAGCGGAGTCGCGTCGTCGAAGACGTGGATCTGGTAAAGGTCGATGAAGTCGGTCTGCAGCCGGCGCAGGCTCCCTCCACACCGGCCATGATGTGCTTGCGTCCGGCTCCGCGGACCGGCAGTCCCGGCCCGGCCTCGCCGTACACCTTGGTCGCGATCACCAGGTCGTCACGGTTCCTGGTCTTCAGCCAGCTGCCGATGATCGCCTCCGAACGACCGGCGGCGTACGTGTCCGCGGTGTCGATCATCGTGCCGCCGGCGGCGACGAACTCGTCCAGGATCCGGTGGCCGGTCGACTGGTCGGTCTCAGTGCCGAACGTCATCGTGCCAAGACCCAACTCACTGACTTCGAGCCCGGTCCGACCGAGAAAGCGCTTGTTCATCCTGTCAACGTACCCGCGCCGACAGGACCCCGTCCTCCGGTAAAATGAACAACGAAAGCCTCCGACACGCGTTCCCGCGTTCGGAGGCTTTCGTGTATGACCGTTCTCTACAAAGCCGCCGGCGACATCCGCGGCATCGACATCCTGCCGCTGAACCAGCTCCGCGACCGCTACCCCGACCTCTACGAACGCCACGCCGAGAAGTACGCCGCCCGCCCCGAGACGATGAACCACCCAGTGCCACCACTCGGCTGCACCTGGAGCGATGTCGTCTTCCTGTCACCGGTCCACCCCGCGCCGATCTTCGACGCCCTCCGCGAGTCCGGCCGGATCGGACCCGGCTCGCTGGACTACTGGACTCTCGACGCCGACCTGCTCGACCCACGCCGTACCTGCATCCTGCTCAAGCGCTACGACCCCGAGTTCCGCCCGCAGCCGCCTGAGGACTTCATCCCCTACAGCCCGGCCGCCGCGGCCGCTCTCGCCACGCCGTCGGACCAAGCTCTCCAGCGGCTCCGCAATCTCAATGCCACCGAACCGCTCTACCCCTGGGCCGACATCCCGCATGTTCTCCACCGCGGCCCGATCCCACTCAGCCTTTTCCGATCCTAGGCACCCACGCGGGCACGGTTCGGCAGTACTCCTGGTACTGCCGGCCGTACCGCTCCAGCAACACCGGCTCCTCGTACCAACGCACGAACGACGCCATCACGGCCCACGCGAGTACGCCGTACGCCAGCACCCACGGGTCGAGAAGGACCAGCGCCTGCCCGAAGATCGCGGTCACCACCCCCACGTACATGGGGTTGCGAACAAAGCGATAGTCGCCACCCACCACCAACTCCTCCGTCGGCGCCACCGGCGCCGGCGTCCCCCGCCCTTCCCGAACGAATCGCACAAAAGCCCGCAGCACAACGAACGCACCGGCCGCGACCACCACGAACCCCGGCCAGAACCGTGGCGCCGCCCACCCACTCACCCACCACGGCACCACACCACCGACCATGCACGGTGCGGCGAAGAAGAACGCCGTGCTGCCCAGCACTGCCTTAAGCACGGTCGATTCTCCCGATCACGCGCTCGGACAGTTCGCAGAAGGTCTGGAGCTCGTCCGGACTCAGGTCGGAGAACCAGTCGGCCACCGCGGCGATGTCCCCGGCGTCACGCTCCCGCCAGTAGGCCGCACTGTGATTCGTTGCCGAGAGCAATCTGCGTCGGCCGTCCGCCGGATCGGGCTCGACCTGCAGCAACTCCTTGCGCTGCAAGGCCGCGACGATCTGCGCGACATTCTGATGCGTGCTTCCCAGCGCGGCGGCCGCCTCGGCCAGCGACGGCTTCCCCATCGCCTTGACGACGGTGATCAACGCGGCCTGCTGGGTGGTCAGTCCGTCCGCCCGCAGCCGCTCGTCCATCTCGTTGCGCAGCTTCTGGGCGAGCATCAGCGCCGTCCGGAAGGCCCGGACCGGCGGCGCCAACTCCGAACCCGCTCCGAGCCCGAACAGCTTCTCGGTCTTGTTCCACGACGACATAGGCAATATATTACCTATCATCGTCGAAGGGGGCAATCGTGATCTGTCTACTGCCGCACTGCGCCTACCTGTCCGAGACGTCCCGGATGCTCGAGCTCCACCGCGCCCTCACCGAGCTCGGCGTCGCAGTGCGCGTCGCCACCCACGGCGGACCCCATGAACGCCTACTCGCGGAGGCCGGCGTCGAGTACGACGTACTCGGTCCCGGACTGTCCCCCACTCGCGCGGCCGCCTTCGTCGGTTCGGCCGTCGGCCTCGGCGATCCCCGGCAGAGCATGTACGACGACGCCGAGATCCGGACGTACGTCGCGGCCGAGGCGGAGTACTTCCGCACCCACAAGATCACGGTCGCGGTCACCGGATTCACGTTGACCACGTTGCTGTCGTCGCGACTGACCGGCGTACGCGTGATCACCGAGCATGCCGGGAGCTTCGTGCCGCCGGTCTTCGAGCATCGACTCCTTCCGGCGCCGACCCGGCCCGTGGATCCGCGGTTGAAGCACGCGCCGGCCTGGCTGGCCCGGTTCCTCGTCAACCGGTCCCCCAACCGCATCACGGCGTACTGCGGTGGCTTCAACCGGGTGGCCGCCGAGCTCGGCGTGGAAGGGATCCCGAGCCTGGCTTCTCTCCTACTCGGCGACCTCTCGCTGGTCCCGGAGGTTCCGGAGGTGCTCGGGATCTCCGCCGCCGAGCTGGCCGCCTGGACCCCGGGCAAGGGGTATCGGGCCGGCGCGCAACTCAGGGCGGTCGGGCCGCTGTTCGCGCAACTGGATCTCCCGATGCCGGCCGACGTACAGAAGTTCCTCGACCGGCCCGGTCCGACGATCTACCTCGCCATGACGTCGACCCCAGCCGCCCAGGTCCGTACGGCGATCGCCGAGCTCAGCCGCCTCGACGTACGGATCCTGGTCGCCGGCACCATCCACGACCTCGGCGACCTGGCCACGGACCAGATCCTGATCAAGGGCGTGCTGCCGAGCCACCTTGTCATGCCGCAGGTCGAACTCGCCGTCACCACCGGCGGCCAGGGCAGCGTCCAAACCGCGATGGCCAGCGGTACGCCGCTCCTCGGCATCCCCCTGCACATCGAGCAAGACCTCAACGTCGCCCTCGTCGAGCGCCTGAACGCCGCCCGCCGAGCCCGCCCCACCACCCTGGTCACCCAAGCCGCCCGAATGCTCGACAACCAATCCCACCGCGAGGCCGCCGAGCGGATCCAGAAGCTCTACGCCGCTGCCGACGGACCGGCCGAAGCCGCCGCGGTCATCGCCCACCAGCTCTGAGTGACCTGGTTCACCGTTCAGCCGGTGGAGATACATAGGTTTCCTATGTATATTCATAGGTGTGATTGCTACGGAGCTGACTCGGCTCGGCGAGGATGTCGTGGTTGCGTCGTCGCGGTTGACGCGGATGGCGACCAGGGATGTGAACACGCTGCCGCACGCCGCGATGCGGGTGCTCGGGCGGCTGGATGAGCTGGGTCAGGCCCGGATCAGTGAGCTGGCCAAGGCCGACCGGTGTTCCCAGCCGACCATGTCCACCCTGGTGCAACGCCTGGAAGAGCAGGGCTGGGTGCACCGTGCGGCCGACCCGGCCGACTCCCGCGCCAGCCTGATCAGCCTCACGGACGCCGGCCTGGCCGAGTTGCGGAGCGCCCGGCAGCAGGCCGGCGTCGCGCTGTCGGCCCGCCTGAGCCAGCTCCCCGCGACGGACCTCACCACCCTGGAGGCCGCGGTCACCGTCATCCACAAACTCCTCACCCTCGAACCGTCGGAGGACACGCACCGGTGAGCAACTCGTCGTTTCTGAAGCAGCCCAAGTCCGTCTGGGCGGTCGCGTTCGCCTGCGTGATCGCATTCATGGGCATCGGCCTGGTGGACCCGATCCTCAAGCCGATCGCCGAGCAGTTGCACGCGAGCCCGTCCCAGGTCTCGCTGCTGTTCACCAGCTACATGGCAGTCATCGGTGTGGCGATGCTGATCACCGGCGCGGTCTCCAGCCGGATCGGCGCGAAGCGCACCCTGCTCATCGGCCTGGCCATCATCGTCGTGTTCAGCGCACTGGCCGGCCTGTCCAACTCGATCGGCATGATCGTCGCCTTCCGGGCCGGTTGGGGTCTTGGCAACGCGCTCTTCATCGCCACCGCCCTGGCCACCATCGTCAACTCCGCCAGCGGCTCGGTCGCCCAAGCGATCATCCTGTACGAGGCCGCCCTCGGTGTCGGCATCGCGGCCGGCCCGCTGGTCGGTGGTGAGCTCGGCACGATCTCGTGGCGCGGTCCGTTCTTCGGCGTCGCCGTACTGATGACGATCGCGCTGGCCGCGACGGCATTCCTGCTCCCCGCATCGCCGGTGGAAGGACGTCGTACGTCGATCATCGAGCCACTGAAGGCCTTGCGGCACCGGTCCTTGGCGACCGTCGCGGTCACCGCGCTGCTGTACAACTTCGGCTTCTTCACGCTGCTCGCCTTCACCCCGTTCCCGCTGGCGATGTCGGCGCGCCAGATCGGCCTGATCTTCTTCGGCTGGGGCATCGGACTGGCGGTCACCTCGGTATTCGTCGCGCCGCGGCTGCAGCGCCTGTTCGGCACGCTGCCGGTGGTCATGACGTCGCTGTTGCTGTTCGGTGCTGACCTCGCAGTGATGGGCATCTACGCACACCACAAGGGCGTGCTCGCGGTCGGCGTGATCGTGGCCGGCCTCTTCCTCGGCATCAACAACACGCTGATCACCGAGGCCGTGATGGGTGCCGCCCCGGTCGAGCGCGGTACGGCGTCGGCGGCGTACTCCTTCGTCCGGTTCTCCGGCGGAGCGGTTGCGCCGTGGCTGGCCGGCAAGCTCGGCGAAGAAGTCAACATCCAGCTCCCGTTCTACGTCGGCGCCTTCGCGGTGCTCCTCGCGGTCGGCGTCCTGGCCACCGGCTGGAAGCCCCTCGCCCACCTCCGCATCCCCGCCAACCACTCCAAGGTCGAAGCCGAAGCCCTCACCGCCGCCGACGCCTAACCCCTCTTTGGGCACCCACCAACCACCGTCGGCGGGGCGAAATGGTTGGTGGGTGCCCAAAGAGGCGACAGTGGGTCACATGACGACTTGGCCCATTCTGCGTACGTACAGCGACCGTCAGCTGCGCCGGATCGCGCTGCCGCTCGGCGGTATCGGGACCGGAACGGTCAGCCTCGGCGGCCGCGGCAACCTCCGCGACTGGGAGATCGTGAACCGTCCGGCCAAGGGCTTCCAGCCCGGTACGGCGTTCTTCGCGATCCGCACCGAGTCCCCTGACGGCATCGTGACCACTCGTGCCGTCGAGGGCCCACTGGACCTCAGTGAGTACGAAGGCGCCCACGGCAGCCGCGCCCAGAACCATGGCCTCCCGCGTTTCCGCGAGGCCACCTTCGGTACGGCGTACCCGTTCGGGCGGCTCGAGCTCCGCGATGACGACGTACCGGTCGACGTCGATCTGGAAGCGTTCAACCCGCTCGTCCCGGCCGACGTCGGGGCCAGCTCGTGGCCGGTCGCGGTACTGCGCTTCGTGGTGACGAACCGGGGCACCGAGCCGTTGACCGTGTCGCCGGCCGGATCGCTGGAGAACTTCATCGGCCGGGACGGCACCACGGACGTTGCTGCAGGCAACTACAACACCACGGCCACCGGCGAGGCGGGGCGGCTGGATGGCTCGGACGTCCGCGCGGATGGTGTGCTGCTGCGCAGTCGCGGCGTCGATCCCAGCGCCGAGCAGTTCGGCTCGATGGCGCTGGCGGTGCTGGACGGGCAAGACGTGAGTCGTCGGACCGGCTGGGCGGACCGGACCTGGGGCGACAGCCTGCTCGACTTCTGGGACGACTTCAGCGCCGACGGCCGGCTCGATGAACGCACCAGCGAATCCGCCACCCCGATCGCCTCGGTCGCCGACCGCCGTACGATCGCCGCCGGCGCGACGGAACGCTTCACATTCCTGCTCGCGTGGCATTTCCCGAATCGGCGCGCCTGGGAGAAATCCGACATCGTCGGCAATTACTACACAACGCTGGTGGACGATGCCTGGACTTCGTTGTGCCGCTTCGCGCAACAACTCGACGATTTGGAACGGCGTACCGTCGCATTCGTCACGGATTTCCTCGGCAGCGATCTCCCTTCGCAGGTGCAGGAAGCCGCGCTGTTCAATCTCAGCACGCTGCGGACGCAGACCGTTTTCCGTACGCCGGACGGCCGATTCTTCGGCTGGGAAGGATGTTCCGATCATGAAGGCAGTTGCTTCGGCAACTGCACCCACGTGTGGAACTACGAGCAGGCGACGCCGTTCCTGTTCGGCCAGATCGCTCGTTCACTGCGCGAAGTCGAGTTCGGCCACGCGACGGACGAGCAGGGCCTGATGAGCTTCCGGGTCGGACTGCCCTTGAAGACGAGCGCACGGGACTGGCGGGCCGCCGCGGCCGACGGCCAACTCGGGAGCTTGGTCAAGCTCTATCGTGACTGGCGACTCAGCGGTGACGACGACCTGCTGCGTTCGCTGTGGCCCGCGGCCCGGCGGGCGCTCGAGTTCTGCTGGATCCCCGGCGGGTGGGACGCCGACCGCGACGGCGTGATGGAGGGCTGCCAGCACAACACGATGGACGTCGAGTACTACGGCCCCAACCCGCAGATGCAGTCCTGGTACCTGGCCGCTCTCCGCGCATCCGAGGAGATGGCCAAGCACCTCGGCGTCGACGACCTCGCCGCGGAATGCCGGAAGCTCTTCGACAACGGGCGAGCGTGGATGGATGAGCATCTGTTCAACGGCGAGTACTACCGGCACGAGATTCGTCCGCCGGCGTCCGCCGACGACGTCGCGCCGGGCCTGCGCGAAACGATGGGCGCGGCCGATCCGACCAACCCCGTGCTGCAACTGGGCGACGGTTGTCTCGTCGATCAGCTCGTGGGGCAACACCTCGCCCGCCTGACGCAGCTCGGCACACTGCACAATCCGGACCACGTTGTGACGACGTTGCGCAGCATCCTCAAGCACAACGGGCTTTCCGGGTTCGACGGGCATTTCAACCACATGCGGAGTTACGTGCTGGGCGACGAGTCCGCCGTACTGATGTGCAGCTACCCGCGCGGCAATCGGCCCGAGCGGCCGTTCCCGTACTTCACCGAGGTGATGACCGGATTCGAGCACATCCTCGCGGTCGGCCTGATCTCGGAAGGGCTGGTCGACGAGGGGCTGAAGGTGATCGCCGACATCCGGGCGCGGTACGACGGCGAGCGGCGGAACCCGTTCGACGAGGCGGAGTGCGGTCACCACTACGCGCGGGCGATGGCGAGCTGGGGTGCGGTCGTCGCGCTGACCGGCTTCGACTACGACGGCCGGTCCGGAGTGATGCGCTTCGCCCCACGGATCGCGGGCGTACGGCAGGTCTTCTGGTCGACCGGCAACGCCTTCGGCACCTTCGACACCGTCGAGCGAGCCCTCCAGGTCACCGAAGGCGACTTGTTCCTCACGGCGGTCGAGCTCTTCGGTGAGAGGATCTGACCATACCAAACGGTATGGTATGTTCTAGACATGGTGACGCGGACGGAATGGCTGGACGCAGGTCTCGAGCTGCTGGCGGACGAAGGTGCGCCGGCGGTGACGATCGAGCGGCTGACCGGGAAGCTCGGCGTCACCAAAGGCTCGTACTACCACCACTTCAAGGGCGCCGCCGGCTTCCGGACCGCACTGCTGGAGTACTTCGAAGCGCAGTTCACCACCCGCCTCATCGACATCGTCGAGCGCGATGCCGAGCCCTCGGCGAAGTTGCAGCACCTGCTGCGACTCGTGCTGTCCGACCCCGACAGCGCACGGCTCGAGATCGCCGTACGGGCGTGGGCCCTGCAGGATCCCGAAGTCCGGGCTGCGCAAGAGCGGGTGGACCGCGCGCGAACGGCGTACCTGACGGAGCTGTGTCGCGGGCTGAAGGCGGACGTGGATCCGGACCGGTTCGCGCAACTGCTGTACCTGATCCTGATCGGCGCCGAGCAGGTGCTGCCGCCCGTCACCAAGACCGACCTGCGCGACATCTACGCGATGACCCTGCGTCTCGCGTCCATCGACTAGAGGAGTCGCCATGCCGACCCGCACCGACCTGCCTGAGCTGGACGACCTGCTGCCTACCGTTGACGTGGTCGACGTGAAGACCGCTCGCGGTCCGGTGTCCTTGCGCGAGTTCATCGCCGGCGCGCTCGGTCATGCACCGCTGTGGGTGAAGGCGCTGTTCGGGGTTCGGATGGTGGTGGCCCTGGTGCTCCGGCTGGAGACCACTGGGGTCCCCGACTCGTTCCGGCTGCGGCCGGAGACGGTGAGTTTCACGCCAGGCGATCGCGCGTCGTTCTTCACCGTCGTACGCGGCGAGGAGGATCACTACCTGTTGCTGGAGATCTCCGACAACCACCTGATCGGCTGGCTGGCGATCATCACCGACAACGAACAGCCGGCCTCGTTCAAGGTTGTGACGTTGGTGAAGTATCTGCGACCGGCCGGACGCTTTTACTACAACCTGATCCGGCCTTTCCACCACCTGGTGCTGCTCAGCATGTGCCGGGCCGGCGAAAAGTCAGTCGCGGGCCGCTGACAACGGGTGCGGCCGCGTTGCCTGATGAGCGGTCAAGGCCGCGGCCGCACCGACCACGGCCAGTGCCGTGCCGAAGAGCAGGCCGAGCAGCCGCCACGGAATCGCCAACGCCGCAAGGCCGTACGGACCTGCCGCGATGCCGGCCAACGCCGCGCCCGCAACGACCGATCCGAGCAGTACGCCGACAACGACGACGGTGGCGGACTCGACAAGCGCAACCGCGACGACCTGCCCGCGAGTCAGCCCGGCCATCCGGGCCAGCGCGAACTCCCGACGCCGGTCGGCCGTGGACATCACCACCGCGTTGACCACGGCAACGGCCGCGAAGATCCCGGCCAGCCCCATCAACGCGGCGAACAACCCCGAGTTGCTCCGCTGCTGAGCCGCACCACGGCCTTCCGCCCACTCCCCCACCGTCTGCACCCTTCCACCCACCTCAGCCGCGACCTGACCCGACGCACTGCCCGACGCAACCTTCACCAGCGTCTCCGTCCGACCCCCCGCGGGCAACAGGCCTCTGGGAATGAAGAAGTTCTCGCTGACATCCAGCGTCTCCGGCATGATCGCCACGACCTTGACCGGCATCGTTCTGTTGCCAAGGGCAATCTTTAGGGTCGACCCGAGTTTGTAGCCCTCCGCAGCCATGCCTGGACCGATGACGATCGCTCGGCCGGTCAGCCGATCCAGCGATCCCTTCCGCGGCCGCAGCTTGTGCGTCTGCTGGTACGCCGTCGGATCGATCCCGATCGCCTCCGAGTACACCGTGTTCTTGCCGCGCCGGATGGTGATGGGTACAGCGGTCTGCACCGACGCGATCGCGACTCCCGATCCCTTGGTTACCGCGTGGTCGACGACGAGGTCGGCGGTGATCAACCGCTCCTGCTCCACCCCGACCGCCTTCGCGAGCGACCCGAACGTCCCCCACAACCCGACCACGAGCCCCACTAGCACGATCAAAGGCGCCGCCGTTGCCGCACTTCGCCGTACGGCGTGCAGGACGCCGGCCCGGGCGAGATCGGCGATCAAGTTGCCGCGGAGGACGGCCGCGGGCAGCCGACCGGCCAGCGGTACGACGATCGGGCTGAGCTGACTGAGCGCGACCGAGCCACTGATCATCACGACGAGTCCGATCATCAACCCGGCGACCAGATCACGCGCGGCCTGCGCGGCGATCACCAGCACCACCGTACAGAACGTGGCCGACAGTCCCCAGAACCATCGCCAGCCGGTCATCACCTTGTGCGCGGCGTGGCTGTCGACGAGGGCTTCGAGCGCACTGATCCGCGACGCTCGCCAGGCCGCTGCGAGTACGCCGGCCAACGCCGTACTCACGCCGATGATCATCGCTGCCCACAGAGCGCCCTGATCCCACGGCGCGTCGAACCATGACGGCAGCATCCCGAGCTTGGTGAGCAGCCAGGACTGCGCCCAGGTCCCGAGCAGTCCGAGCGGCACACCGACCGCACTTCCGATCAGACCGAGCAGTCCGGCCTCGGTGAGCAGCATCAGACAGAGGTATCCGCGCTGTGCCCCGACCAGCCGCAGCAGTCCCAGCTCCCGGCGCCGCTGCACCACCGTGAAGCCGAACGTCGTACTCACGATGAACACGGTGAGGAACACCGCGAGCATCACCGACATCCCGAGCAGTGTGGCGGCCCCGACGTACCCTTCACGCACTCTGGCCCGGTCGTACGCCGACAGTCCGGCCGGCAGCACTGGTCGATCGGTGGCGGCGAGCATCTGCAGCCCCGACTGCACCAGGCCCACGCCCAGCGCGACAGCGACCACTGCGCCGGCGAACAACTGCCACCTCGTGCGCACGGCACCCACAGACAACCTCAGCATCCTCCTACCCAACAGGTGGGAGGATGCGGTCGCCCTGGCTCAGGGACCCCAGCGTGGGTAGCTTCCGCGCTACCTCACGCGCGGGCCGACAGCAGCAGGTTGACGGTGCTGTGGTTGGCGAGACCCCCCAGCGCGCCGAGAGCGCGGAAGGTCAGGGTCACGTCCACAACGGTGGGCGCGTCGAGCAGGACCCGGAAGGCCGCTTCCTGGCGATGCTCACCGGTCAGTTCGTGCGCCGGCAGGTCAAGCTGGAGCCCGCTGACCGGTTCGGCGTCGATCGCCAACGGCCCGGTGACGAAGCCGTCGTTGACGACCGTCACGGCGAGCGTGTGCCATTCGCCCGGCTTCAGGGTGCCGATCGGCGCGCCACTGCGGGCGACGTTCACCCGCGCCTCCGGGTTGATGGTCACCGCGAGCGGCGCGTCGGTCTCGACCGGCCCGCAACAGCCGATCGCGGGTGCTTGGTGAGTCATCAGTCGGCCTCGCATTCGTCTCGCCTTGCCAAGTAGCCTGCCTGCGCCTCGTCGTACGCCTGCCGTGCGGCATCCCGCTCGGTCTCCCGGATGAACCCCGACTTCACCTTCCACAGTTGATCGACGGAGTCGTGCAGCCACTGAGCGCTGCGCCGGGATGCCCGGATCGGCCGGCCGTCGATCTCGAGGAAGATCGGCTGGGTGTGCACGCTGCGCAGAATCCGCAGCGCGAGCCAGGACGAGCGCTCGACCGTCACGTCGAAGGCGACCTCCTGCTCGGTGCCATCGGCAACCACCTCCTGCGACGCCACCACGACACCGTTCAGCACGACCTCGACCACCACAGCACGGGACGTGCCGATCCGGGACCGCTCGAGATGCCAGCCCATCGGAGCGCTGTAGACGGGACGGCCCGCCGGCGGTGCAGGCGGCTCCTCGGGCAGCCACGCGGCGACGGTCGCGCTGACCCGCACCGGGCCGGCCGCGTCCAGCGGGTGCTCACGGCTGACGTCACCGTCGACGGCCACGTCGAACATGTGACTGCGGCCGTCACCGAAGTACGACGCGCTCTCCCGCAGCCCGGTGATCCACGCCTCGATCGCCTGTGGACCCGCGGGCGGTTCGGCCAGTCGGACGTACGTACGCCCGACTCCCGGGCCCTCGTCGTACATGCACGGATAGTCGGTCTCGCCGAGCATGAGGGTGCGGTAGCCGACGCTGAGCAGGTGGTACCAGATGTTCAGCTCGGCCGCGGGCGCGAACTGGCCGCCGCACTGGAAGTCGGCGGCCCCGAGCGGTACGTCGACGATGATCTCGTTGGAGCCGATGCCCTGGAACGACGGCACGATGTAGTTGGGCAGTTCCTCGGTGCCGACGCCCAGACCGACTCCACAGTGCGCGTACCCGACCAGTGCGTTCTGCTCCTTGGCCCAGCGCAGGACCGGCAGGTTCCACGACGGCCAGTCCTCGATCAGGCTGGTCCCGGGGTAGTCCTGGTCGGAGAGTCCGAGCAGGATCAGGTGACCGGAGTGGCTGGACGGGAATCCGGACACCTCGACGTCGTACCGCAACGCACTCTCGGCATCGCGATCCGTCGGCTGCGGGCTCCAGGTCATACCCTGTGCGGCTTGCATCGCCGGATATTCCAGGTCGGCCGGCGGACTGATCGACTCACCGGTGAAGAACTGTTTCTGGTGGTAGTAGCACGGTGCCCAGGTGAGCACGCTGCCGAGCCACAGACCTTCCCCGCGCACATGCCGAATCATCGTTTCGGGCGTGACGCCCTCACTCGGGACGTTGTAGTGCGAGCAGCCGCCGGCGTGGATGTGCGGGTCGCCCGAGTAGTAGCCGTGACTCGCCGGGTCGACCCAGCGGTCCAAGGTGATCGGAACCGTCTCGGTGCCCGCGTCGATGTCGGCCGTCTGCACTACCTGCCGATACTCGGGTCCGCGGATCGCCGAGACCTCATATCGCCCTTCGGGCAGCCGGATCATCTCGCCGGTCGCGCGGTAGACGTGCTCATGGAAGAACATGTCCGGAGCCAGCCGCATCGCCTTGGACGGGTACGAACGTCCTTGCGCGTCCCGGACCGTGATCGCGGCCATGCAGCTGCGGCCGTCGGGTTCACGAATGTCCAGACGGATGTCGCGCGCCGGTGCACAGTCGAAGTCGAACGACGCGGCGTACTCGCGCAACTCGAAGTTCGTCCGGAAGCCGGCGAACCCCAGCGGCGACCGGCTCAGGCTGTGGTGGTTGTGCTCGTCCGCGGCGAAGAGCGACAACCCGCCCGAGCGGATGCCGCCGTCACGGGTGTACAGGCTGATGACCTGGTATTCGACCTCGAGGCCGGAGAGGTCACCGGGTGCGGCGATCTTCGCGTCCAGCCACGCGTCCTTGATCCGCGGAACGATCGTCAGCGTGTCGTGCAACGCGATGCGGGCGGAGTGGCTCTGGTAGTCGATCAAGCCGTACACGCCGCCGTTCCACGTGACCAGGTTGGCCTCGATCCGGTGCGGGTTGGCGACTCGCACGAGGAAGCTGCGCCAGCCGTGCTGAACCAGTCTCGGCGGCGCGGCTCCCGGTGCGGACACAGCGATTCCCTGCTCGTCGATCGACACGTCGACCAGCACGAACGGCCGCAACAGGGTCTCGAGCTGGCTGCGCTTGTCCGCCTCGCTCAGCGAACTGCCTTCTAGCTTTGGCAGTTGAGTAACCACGTCGTCGGGCAGAGGATCGCCCAGATCGTGGAGTTTTCGTACGGCGCGGACGGCGGATGCGAACAGTGGCTGAACTGCGGGGTCAGACACTCGGACCTCCCGATGGCGAGTCCTTCGCGACCCTACCCGGAGCCGCCTACCTCAGCACCTCTAATAAGGCGGCGAGGTCTGCACGGTCCACCTGCCGGCTACCGATCAGTGCCTGCATCAGCAGCCCGTCCAGCGCCGCAACCAGGAGCCTTGCTTTCTGCGGATCCGCGGTGAACGCTCGGGCGATGTCCGTCAACGGCTCCAGCCACGCCGCTGCGGCGGGCCTGAGCTCCGGACGGCGAGCGGCGTACAGATAGAGCTCGTAGAGCGCCAGGGTCCGTCCCCGCCTGCGCACCACGCTGTGCTCGATCAGGCGCACGAGTTCGTCCGCCGGACGCGCGCCCGACTCACTCCCCCGCGCGTGCAGTTCGGCCGCGAGATCCTCCGCCGCCCAGCCCAGTGCCGCGACGAGCAGCTCGTCCAGCGTTGCGAAGTGGTAGGTGATCGACGCGACCGACACATCCGCCACCGCGGCCACCGCGCGATGGCTCACACCTGCGACTCCGTCGCGCTCGATCACGGTCAGCGTGGCCCGCAGCAGCTCGCTCCGCCGCTGCTCACCGCGCATCCGGCGGCCGTCGACACCCTTGCTGACCTGCACGAACGGCAAACTATCAGGACGTCTGTACGGATTGTTTTTGGTCCCCGGAATCGCGGGAACCACTGCCGTCCGGCACCTAGGCTCGGATGACGTGACAACCAACGACATCAGTACGGCGATGCGGCGCGCCCTGAAGCGCGCGGACGACGGCAAGACCCTCGACCCGGCGGAGGTGGAGGTCCTGCTCGGCGCGAGCGGCGACGCCCTGACCGCCCTGATGGGGACCGCGGCCCGGGTCCGCGACCAGGGTCTGGCGGACGCCGGCCGGCCGGGCATCGTCACGTACTCGAAGAAGGTCTTCATCCCGCTGACCCGGCTGTGCCGGGATCGGTGTCACTACTGCACGTTCGCGACCACGCCGGGGCGGGTGCATTCGCCGTACCTGTCGCCGGACGAGGTGCTGGAGATCGCGCGGCAGGGTGCGGCCCTCGGCTGCAAGGAGGCGCTCTTCACCCTCGGCGACGCGCCCGAGGACCGCTGGGAGGCGGCTCGGCAGTGGCTGGAGGAGGCGGGGTACGACAGCACGCTCGACTATGTACGGGCGATGTCGATCCGCGTCCTGGAGGAGACCGGGCTGCTGCCGCACCTCAACCCCGGGGTGATGTCGTGGCAGGACCTGCAGCGGTTGAAGCCGGTCGCGCCGAGTATGGGGATGATGCTGGAGACTACGTCCCGGCGGCTGTTCGAGGAGAAGGGTCAGCCGCATTTCGGTTCGCCTGACAAGGACCCGGCGATCCGGCTGCGGGTGCTGGAGGACGCCGGGCGGTCGAACGTGCCGTTCACCACCGGGCTGCTGATCGGGATCGGCGAGACGCTCGTGGAGCGGGCGGACTCGATCTTCGCGCTGCGGAAGGTGGCGCGGCAGTACAACGGGATCCAGGAAGTCATCATCCAGGGGTTCCGGGTGAAGCCGGACACGGCGATGCGCAACGACGCCGACGTACCGCTGGACGAGTGGCTGGCCGCGATCGCCGTCACCAGGGTCGTGCTCGGGCCGCGGGTCCGCGTACAGGCGCCGCCGAACCTGGTCGACCTGGCCGAGTGCCGGGCGCTGCTCGATGCGGGCGTCGACGACTTCGGCGGCGTGTCGCCGCTGACGCCGGACCACGTGAACCCGGAGCGCCCTTGGCCGCAGATCGATGATCTGGCCAAGGTGACGGCGGATGCCGGTTTTGTCTTGCGGGAAAGGCTGACCGCGCATCCGGAGTACCTGCGTGAGCCGTGGCTCGACCCGCGGCTGATCTCGCATGTCGAGGCACTGGTCGATCCGGCGACTGGTCTCGCGAACGAGTCCGCTCTGCCGGTGGGGTTGCCGTGGCAGGAGCCGGATGGCGGCTGGGACAGCGTCGGCCGGACCGATCTGCATACCGCGATCGACACCGAGGGCCGTCGTACCGAGACTCGCTCGGACTTCGACGCCGCGTACGGCGACTGGGACGTCCTCCGCGAGGACGTGGCGGCTCGTCGCGCGGCCGAGGCCGGCGCTGGAGCGGCCCCCCTGGCCAGCGCCTCGACCGGCTCGCCGGAGCGGATCGACGCTGAGGTGAAGGCCGCGCTGGCCGCCGCCGAGCGCGACCCGGCCGGGTTGTCCGATGCCCAGGCGCTGACGCTCATGACGACCACCGGCCCGGCGCTCGACCAACTGGCCAGGATCGCGGATGAGTTGCGCAAGGCAACGGTCGGCGACGACGTCACCTATGTGGTGAACCGGAACATCAACTTCACCAACGTCTGCTACACCGGCTGCCGGTTCTGCGCGTTCGCCCAGCGGCGGACCGACGCGGACGCCTACTCGCTGTCGATGGACGAGGTCGGCCAGCGCGCCGAGGAAGCCTGGGTGATCGGCGCGACCGAGGTCTGCATGCAGGGCGGTATCCACCCCGACCTACCGGGTACGGCGTACGCCGACCTGGTCCGTGCGGTCAAGGACCGGGTGCCGGACATGCACGTCCACGCGTACTCGCCGATGGAGATCGTCAACGGATCCGTGCGTACCGGCCTGTCGATCGAGGACTTCCTGATCTCGGTCAAAGAGGCCGGGCTGGACAGCATCCCCGGCACCGCGGCGGAGATCCTCGACGACGACGTGCGCTGGATCCTCACCAAGGGCAAGTTGCCGACCGCTTCGTGGATCGAGGTGATCAGCACGGCGCACAAGGTCGGCCTGCCGTCCAGTTCGACGATGATGTACGGGCACGTCGACGCGCCGCACCACTGGGTCCAGCACCTGCGGACGATCGCCGCGGTCCAGGATCAGACCGGCGGGTTCACCGAGTTCGTGCTACTGCCGTTCATCCACCAGAACTCGCCGATCTACCTGGCCGGCGTGGCCCGCCCCGGACCGACGTACGACGAGAACCGCGCGGTGCACGCGATGGCGCGGATCATGCTGCACGGCCGGATCGACAACATCCAGTGCTCGTGGGTCAAACTCGGCGTCGACGGTTGCGTCGCGGTCCTGAACGGCGGTGTCAACGACATCGGCGGCACCTTGATGGAAGAGACCATCAGCCGGATGGCCGGCTCCAAGCACGGCAGCCGCAAGTCCATCGCCGAACTCACCGCGATGGCCACGGCCGCGGGCCGGCCGGCCCGGCAGCGCAGCACGACGTACGGCGAGATCCCGCATCGCTCGGCCACCGAGCTCGAACTGGCCTGAGACAGAGCGGCTCCCCGATGTACTGGTCCCCAGCAGCACCAGTACATCGGGGAGCTCGCCGCAAAAGAAACGCCGGCCATGCCGGGCGTCGGTCGCCACCTCACTGGCGACCGGCTGCCCACGCGGCACGGCCGGCGTCCTGCTGTTTGCCCCGAGGGCAGTCGGCCCGAAGGAGGGCGGGCCCGATGCCTCATTCCGAGACCGGCAGGGGAGGTACAGTCCGGTCGCGGACGGGAGCACATCGGGAACCACCTGGAGCCTGTGTCAGCGACCCGTCCGCCGCCGACAAGAGAACGCTGTCACGGGCCGCGATCCCCGGGAATCCCCCCGATCAAACATTTGCATTGCCTTCAAACAAGACAACTCTCTGTATAAGAATCTTCACTTTCCGTACAGACGTTGCCTTCTGCAACAACGGCCCGCCCGCACCTTGAAGGGTTCGGACGGGCCGCGGAGGTGATGTCAGTACGGGTAGGTGTCGTCGCGGCGGGTGGGGTCGAGGTCCCAGAGGGAGAACTCGACGATCTTGTGCGACTCCTCGCCGCCGGCCGGGATCAGCCCGGTGCTGTCGTAGTCCTTGGAGCCCAGCCCGTCGAGGTAACAGAGCAGCTCGAACGCCGACTGTGCGTCCTCGATGTCGTCGATGACCTCGTCGTTCTGCGCTTCGTCCGCGCGACTCCGCACGTACTCCACGAACGCCTCGGGGTCCGTCACCACATAGTCGTACCGCGCCTGGTAGCTGACCCGGACCCCGTTCTCCGGCAGCAGCGGCTCCTCCAGGTCGTCGAGGTCGTCGACGCCCTCGGCGATCTCGCGGTAGTCCGCGGGGTCGTCGAAGTCATCCGGCCCGAGCGGGAGTCCATCCAGCTCGTCGGGGTCGTAGGAGTCGATCCCCAGGAAGATGTCACCCCAGCCCCGCTCGTGCACCGCGTCCGCGAGCGCCCGGGCCTGCACCCGGACGCTCTCGATCGCGCCTGTGGCCCGCAGGTCGTGCAGGTCCAGAGCGGCAGCCTGCTCCAGCAACACCCGGGCGAGTTCGCGGGCGGCTTCGGCGGCCGACGCGGGTTCGATCGACTCACTCATGCTGCGACGGTACAACCATCGGCACCTCCACCGCCGAGCCTGGTACGCCGAACGCGTCGACGAGCTCGACCGCGACCGGCCGGACAACCGCGCACAGCTCGTTCACCAGCGCCGTGATCGCCTTGGATCGGCTCGGCGAGAGCCGCCCGTGCTCCAGGTACCAGGCACGCTCCGCCTCGATCGTCGCCAGCGCGTGCAGATCGTAGACGTCCTTCAACAGCTCGCGAATCTCTTCCGGCGCATCCTGTACGGCGGCCTGGAAGGCCTCGAGCACGACGCGGTCCACGTGCGCCCGCCCGGCCGCGATGACATGGTCCTGGCACCGGTTGAACACCTCGAACGGCTCGTCTCCCGCATCGATGCCGGCCTTCAACCGCCGCGCGACCCCCGACAGCATGTGCTCCTCCCGGAACCGCAGCAGTCCCGAGTGGTACGCGTCGTCCCGCAGCCCGGCATCCGGATCGGCCGCATCACTCCGATTCGGTACGGCGTCCCGCAGCCGCTCGATCAGCGGTCGCAGGGCCGCCTTCTCGACCGCGATCTCCACCGCCTGCGCCGCGATGAACCGGGCCGTCCCGAGCGGATCCAGCTTGCCGAACGACTCCCGGTAGTCGGTCAGCAGACCCTTCGCCACCAACTGCAGCAGGACGGTGTTGTCTCCCTCGAAGGTGGTGAACACATCGGTGTCCGCCTTCAGCGTCGCCAACCGGTTCTCCGCCAGGTAACCGGCGCCACCACACGCCTCGCGGCACATCTGGATCGTCTCGGTCGCATGCCAGGTCCCGAGCGCCTTCGTCCCGGCTGCCTGGGCCTCCAACGCCCGGCGGTCATGCTCACTGCTGCCATCCTCGAACACCCGCACGAACTCGTCGACGAGCTCGCCCTGTGCGAAGTGCAGTGCGTAAGTTCGCGCGAGCAGCGGCAACAACCGCCGCTGATGCATCCGGTAGTCCAGCAGCAACGCCTCCTCCGCACTCCCCGGAGCACCGAACTGCCGACGCTGAGCGCCGTACCGGATCGCGATGTCCAGGGCGACCTTGCTCGCGTTGATCGCCGCACCACCGACCGACACCCGCCCCTGAACCAACGTCCCGAGCATGGTGAAGAAGCGGCGGTCCGGATTCTCGATCTCACTGTGATACTTGCCGTCGGCATCGACCTGCGCATACCGGTCCAGCAACGCCTCCCGCCGCACCCGGACCTGGTCGAACACGATCCGCCCGTTGTCCACTCCGTTCAGGCCCAGCTTCGGGCCGCAGTCGGACAGCGTCACACCGGCCAGCGCCGTACCGTCCTCGGCCCTGATCGGAACCAGCAGGCAATGCACCCCATGACTCTCACCGCCGACCACGAGCTGCGCGAACACGGCCGCCATCCGCCCATGCCGTGCCGCGTTGCCGATGTAGTCCTTCCGCGCCGCCGCGGTCGGTGTGTGAACGACGAACTCCGCCGTCGAGTCGTCGTACGTCGCCGTCGTACCGAGAGCCTGGACATTCGACCCGTGCCCGGTCTCTGTCATCGCGAAGCAACCGAGCAGCCGTCCACCGACGGCGTCGGCGAGATACCGCTTGTGGTGCTTCTCGGTCCCCAGATGCAGGATCGCGCCGGCGAACAGGCCGAACTGCACCCCGGCCTTCACCATGATCGAGAGGTCCCCGAAGGCGAGCGTCTCGAACCCTGCGATGAACCCGCCGAGGTCGCCCTCACCGCCGTACTCCTTCGGGAAGCCGCGCGCGGGATGCCCGTCGGCCGTGAACTGCTGCAGAAGCTCGAGCACCTTGTCGCGGTACTCGTCCCGCGGCAAGCGCACGGCCAGGTCGAACAGCTCAGGCTCCGCCGCCAGCCCTGCGCGCACGACGTCCCGCGCCGCCTTGTGCGGCCCGTCCAGGTAGTCCCGCAACCCCGATGTCCTCATGCCTTTAACTTATGCGGAATGGCGGACACTTTCCGTCACCACTCGGTGACTGTGGAAAACTCGGGTAACTATCCGTATTTGCGGCAGTATGCTGTCTCCCGTGCCGAACTTGCGGATCAGTGAGGCGGCTGCGCTCCTCGGCGTCAGCGACGACACGGTGCGTCGCTGGGTCGATCAGGGCCGGTTGCCGTCAGTCCAGGACAGCGGCCGGATGGCCATCGACGGGCAAGCGCTCGCCGCGTTCGCCCAGGAGCTGGCCGAGTCGCCGGAGCCCGGGAACACGACGGCCGCCTCGGCACGCAACCGCATGCGGGGGATCGTCACCCGCGTGCTCAAGGACGGTGTGATGGCCCAGGTCGAGATGCAGGCCGGGCCGTTCCGCGTCGTGTCGCTGATGAGTCGCGAGGCCGCCGACGAGCTCGGTCTGGAGCCCGGTGTGGTCGCCGTCGCGTCGATCAAGTCCACCCATGTCGTCGTCGAAATCCCGGAGGCCTGATGTTCCGCCGTACCGCGTTCGCCGCGCTCGCCGCCGTCGCCGCGCTCACCTTCGCCGGTTGCGGTGACGACAGCCCGGCCGCGTCGTCCTCGCCTTCGGGCAGCAGCAGTACGCCGGCCCTGTCCGGGACCGTCACCGTGTTCGCGGCGGCCTCACTGACCGGCTCGTTCACGCAACTGGGCAAGGACTTCGAGACCGCTCACCCGGGAGCGAAGGTGACCTTCAACTTCGCCGGGAGCTCGGCGCTGGCGCAGCAGATCAACCAAGGTGCGCCCGCGGACGTGTTCGCCTCGGCTGCGCCGAAGAACATGGACCAGGTGACGGACAAGAACGCTCCGACGACGTTCGTGACCAACACGCTGGAGATCGCCGTACCGAAGGAGAACCCTGGCAAGATCACCGGGCTGCAGGACTTCGCCGACAAGGATAAGAAGATCGCGCTGTGCGCTGTCCAGGTGCCGTGCGGAGCCGCCGCTGACAAGGTGTTCAAGGCGGTCGGGATCACGCCGCAGCCGGACAGCCTCGAGCAGGACGTCAAGGCAGTGCTGACCAAGGTCGGCCTCGGTGAGGTCGACGCGGGTCTCGTCTACAAGACCGATGTGCTGTCGGCCAAGGACAAGGTCGACGGCATCGAGTTCCCTGAGGCGGACAAGGCGATCAACGAGTACCCGATCGCGACACTGACCAAGGCTCCGAACCCGGACGGCGCCAAGGCGTTCGCGGCCTACGTCCTGTCCGACCAGGGCAAGTCGGTTCTGAGCGCCGCCGGATTCAACACACCGTAGTCGTAGTAGTTTCGACGCACCGTGAGCCGTCGTAGCAGGAGTACCAGTGGGCGGTTGCCCCTCGTACTCCTGCTGCCCGCGCTGCTCGGACTGGCGTTCCTGCTGGTCCCACTGATCGGTCTGGTCGCCAAGGCACCTTGGTCGACGCTGCCGAGCCATTTGTTCAGCGGGGACGTCTGGACCGCCCTGAGGCTGTCATTGGTGTGCGCAACGTCCGCCACCGTGGTCTGCCTGATTCTGGGGATCCCACTGGCGTGGCTGCTCGCCCGGGGCGCGGTGCCTGGTCGCGGGCTCATCCGGGCGCTCGTGACGGTCCCACTGGTCCTGCCGCCTGTTGTTGGTGGCGTCGCTCTGCTGCTGGTTCTCGGGCGACGCGGACTGATCGGCGAGCACCTCGATCTGTGGTTCGGCATCTCTTTGCCGTTCACAACTGCCGGAGTGATCGTGGCGGAGGCTTTTGTCGCGATGCCGTTCCTGGTGATCTCTGTAGAGGGCGCATTGCGCGCTGCGGACCCTAGGTATGAGGAGGCGGCCGCAACACTGGGCGCTGGGCGCTGGCTGACGTTTCGACGGGTGACACTGCCGTCCATCGCGCCAGGTGTCGTGGCGGGCGCCGTACTGTGCTGGGCTCGTGCACTGGGCGAGTTCGGTGCCACCATCACGTTCGCCGGCAACCTGCCTGGCCGTACAACGACCATGCCGCTGGCGGTCTACCTCGCGCTGGAGACCGATCCGGATGTGGCCGTCGTACTGAGCCTGGTGCTTCTCCTGGTGTCTGTCGTCGTACTGGCGTCTCTGCGCGAGCGCTGGATCAGTGGTCTCCGATGACTCTGTACGCCGACGTGCAGGTGACTCGTGGATCCTTCGACCTCTCGATGGACCTGGTTGTCGAACCGGGCGAGGTCGTGGCGCTGCTGGGGCCTAATGGCGCCGGTAAGACCACCGCACTGCGCGCTATAGCCGGCCTACTCCCCTTGGGCGGCGGCCGCATCGCTCTGGACTCTGAAGTGTGGGACGAGCCCCCACGCACGTTCCGTACGCCGGACCGCCGGCCGATCAGCGTGGTCTTCCAGGACTACTTGTTGTTCGACCATTTGAGCTGCTTGGAGAACGTTGCCTTCGGCCTCCGCGCCCGCGGCGTCGACAAACACACCGCCCGCACGGAAGCTTTGCGCTGGCTGGACACTGTCGGGTTGTCGTCGTACGCGCGTACCCGCCCGCGCTCGTTGTCCGGCGGCCAAGCCCAACGAGTAGCCCTGGCCCGAGCCTTGGCCACAGATCCCGAACTCTTGTTGCTGGACGAGCCTTTGGCCGCGTTGGACGCCAGTACGACGCTCCACGTCCGTGCCGAACTCGGCCAACACCTCGGCCGCTACGAGGGCCGCACCCTACTCATCACCCACGACCCCCTCGACGCCATGGTCCTCGCAGACCGCCTGGTCATCGTCGAGAACGGCCGCGTAGTCCAAGAAGGCCGCCCCACCGAAATAGCCCGCCGCCCCCGCACCGACTACGTAGCCCAACTAGTAGGCCTAAACCTCTACCGAGGCACCGCCACAGGCACCACCGTCACCCTCGCCGCCGACCCCACCAACGGCGCCGCGGCAACCGGCGGCACCATCACCCTCGCCGAACCGGCCACCGGCCCGGTCCACGTAGCCTTCCCACCCACCGCAGTCAGCCTCTACCTCTCCCCACCCTCCGGCAGCCCCCGCAACACCTGGCCCGCCATAGTCACCGGCATAGAACAACACGCCCACACAGTCCGAGTCCGCCTCGACGCCACCCCCACCGGCCCGGCAGTCCTACTCGCCGACATAACCCCCGCCGCAGTAGCCGACCTCCACCTAACCCCCGGCCAACAACTCCACGCCACCCTCAAAGCCACCGAAATCCACACCTACCCCGTCTAGCATTTCTCCCCACGCGTGCTACGCGGCCACTCCTCCGTCGCACCCGCTAGGCGCGCTGCCCGCCCACCCGAACCTTGCGAGCTATCGCCCGCGCCCTGCGTGCTCCTCCGTCGCACGCGCTCGACCACCTAGTCGGCGCCCTCCCGCAAGCCAACCGCGATCACGGCGACCGCGCGATGTCCCCTCAATACACTGCAGCACCTCCATGCGCCCAGCGTTTGCTAATACCGAGGCCCGTCACACCCGAGGCATCGTGGTGTCACTCGACTGTGGATAACTCAGTCGGCGAGGCCGCTGACCCAGTATTCTGATGGCATGACTGCGCAGCCTGTGGACAGTTCGCCGGAAGATCCGGCGCAGATCCTGCGTCTGCTGCCGAGCGAGTGGCACGAGCAGTTCCTGGACGAGTACCACCAAGCCCTCGAGGCGGCGCACGAGGTGTGGCGCTTTCAGCACCTGCGAGACGTGCTTCAGCTGTGGCACATCCGCGCCGTCGCCTACTCCAAGCCCGGCTTCGACGACGCGCTCCAGGCAGTCCGTGAGAACAGAGCCGAGGAGTTCACACCCGCTGAACGGGTCATTCCGGGCTGGCCGGACGGTCAGTGAACTTCCGCGTGGAATTCCACGCAGCCGCACTCGCCCAGCTTCAGGGACTACCTCCGCAAGCCTTCGACGCAATGGTCGAACGCGTCACCAAGCTGGTCAGCGCTCCATGGGAAGCTCAAGTCCTTGACCCGAAGGAACCGTCCTTTCGGCAGTGCATCTTCGGATCATTCGGCCTCCCGTCCTTCCACATCGATGAACAGGACGAACTGATCCGGATCTTCGCCGTGACCTGGGTCGGCTGACAGCCATCTGCTGCGCCGTCAGTGAAGAGCTTCAGGCGAGGTGGTGTTGCCAGGCGAGTTGGAGGATGGCTGCGCCGGCGGCTTGGATTGGCTTGTGGTGGACGAGGTTGTCGATCGACTCGGCGGTGAAGGGTTGGGGTGTTAGGACTCGGCCTTCGTCGTTTCCTGTGGTGAGGTTGGCGAAGAGGTCGTCGAAGACTTCGGAGTCGATTGCGAGGACGGTTAGTAGGTCGGTGGCGAAGGTCAGAGGGTCTACGCCTAGGCCCACGCAGTACGCCCTGGCGTCGCCGGTGGATAGGGCGGTTGTCAGGTGGGTGGCGAAGGGCCAGGTGTCGTAGTTGATGGGGGCGGAGTCGCTGCCGTGGTCCTCTGAGGTGCCTAGGAGTTCTTCGGAGAGTTCTCGGAGCAGGTTTCGCCAGAGGGAGAAGTCGTGGTGTTCGTTCCAGGTTGCGTTGGCGCTTGGTTGGAAGATGCCTGAGGGGACGACCTGGTAGAGGCCGCCGGCGTGGCCTACCTTCGCGGGATCTCGCCAGTGGATGAGGAAGGTCGAGGCGCCGGTGGTTTTGTCTCGGCGGATGGTGAGAGTGCTGATGGCGAGGTTGGTGGGGCGGCGGGCTGGGTCCCAGGGGGCGCCGATCGCGTCTCGCAGACCTGTGGACGTAGGCAGCCCGAGTCGGCGGGCGGCGTATTCGTGGGCTGAGGCTTCGCCTGTGTTGATGCTGTCGAAGTAGGTGCCTCGGCCCAGGCGAAGGAAGGGCTGCTGGGCAGCTAGGTCCGCGGCCAGGAGTCTGTAGGTGGGGCGGTTTTCGAAGACGGCAGGGGCCGCCAGCGCGGCGATTGCCTCGGCGTAGGTGGCGTAGTGGGTGCCGTCGGAGTTCAGGGGAAGTGTCGTGGGGTCCGAGCCAGTTACGCCCTGGAAGGCCGAGTCGGGGTCGTACTCCAGGCGGATTGAGGTCAGCGGGATCGGGTGGGGTGGGATCCAGGCCGGGGGTGCGAGTAGTGGGGTGCCGGCAACGTGGTGGTCCGCGGGGTAGTCGGCGGCGGCTTCGATGCCCCAGGTGTAGCGGTTGGCTTGGAGTTGGCGGCGTACCTCTAGCCATTGCTCGGTCATGGGTGCGGGAACGCTAGTACGTGCAGGAGGCCGACGAGGGACGCAGCTCCGATGATTTCGCCGGCTTGGATTCGGGTGCGGAGGGATTCCAAGGGGAGCCAGGCGATGCGGGCGGCCTCGTTGCTGTCGGGGGGATCGCCGATGTGGTCGGCGCCGTGGGAGATGAAGAGGAGGTTTTCGGCGTCCGTCGTACCGACCGAGGGCTGGCAAGCCACCAAGGGCTTGACGTTTCGAGGGCGCCAGCCGGTTTCCTCTTCGACCTCGCGGGCGGCGGTGACGGCCGGGTCCTCGTCAGGGTCGACGTAGCCGCCGGGGAGTTCCCAGAGCCAGCGGTCGACGATGAATCGGTGGCGCCACATCATCAGGACGTGGTCGCGGGCGTCGTTGAGGACGACCATCATGGCGGCCTTCGGCATCCGGAGTACGTACTGCTCGAAGTGGATGCCATCTGGCAGCTCGACCGACGCGATGCTCAGGCGAAGGCGGCGGGTGTCGTCGATCAGGCGTTCGTCGTGGATCGTCCAGACTGTGCTCTCAGACTCGGCGGTCACGGGTCGACAGTAGTCGTGCGGTTCAGATCTACGACTCGCGATGGGGGAAGTTACGGGTTGTGATGGCATTGTCGTGGATTGACACGGTGTTACGGGCTGATTCGCGCTTGGAGTGCGCAGATATGTAACGAAGAGTGTTTAGTTACTCACTCGTAGTGTGTGGGTTCTTCACATGAGAGTGATGACATCGTGCACTACGCCTCGCCTGGTCGGGGTGCCCAAGATATGCGGGGCACCACGGAAAGGGGGCGGACAGTCATGCACGAGAGTTATGAGTTCTACTGCCTTGCGGATCGGCGGTTCTACGAGACGCCGGCCAATCGTGGTGCTCAGCATCCGGATTTCGCGATCTGTGCGCGTGAGGTTCCGCAGGGGTGGCGGCATGTGCCCGGGGAGACCTGGATGCACTACGCGCCGGCCAACCTCCAACTGCCGCAGCAAGGCTGGAAGATTCACATCTCGGCCAGGCTGAGTGACGTCGAGCGGACGCTCGAGGCCGTCTGGGAGTACTGCGTGCCGCGCGGGATCGCGTTCAAGTTCCTGCGCAACGAGCCCGTGCTGGTGATGGTCAACTCGAAGGCCGCTCCCCGTGGGTCGAGCGGCAAGCTGGTGACGATCTACCCGACCGACGACGCACAGTGCGAGTTGATCCTCAAGGAGCTCGACGGGATCCTCGACGGCGTCCAGGGGCCGTACATTCTCAGCGATCTGCGCTACGGCGAAGGCCCGCTCTTCGTCCGGTACGGCGCCTTCGTCAGCAGGCACTGCCTGTCGCCGACCGGCGAGCGGGTGCTGGCCATCGAGGACGACCAAGGCCGGCTCGTGCCGGACCATCGCGGTCCCACGTTCGCAACACCGCCTTGGGTCGCGATCCCCGACTTCCTGCAACCGCACCTCGACGCCCGCAACGCGGTCACCACCAACGACCTCGCGTACACGATCGACGGCGTCATCCAGTTCTCCAACGGCGGCGGTGTGTACGTCGGGCACCACAACGAAACCGGTGACCGCGTCGTCCTCAAGGAAGGACGCCCGTACGCCGGTCTCGACATGGCCGGCCGGGACGCGGTCGCGCGGATCGCGCACGAGAAGGACATCCTCGATCAGCTCGACGGACTCGACGTCGTACCGAAGACGCACGACTACCTCGAGCTGGGTGAGCACCACTTCCTGGTGCAGGAGCACATCGACTCGGTGTCCCTACAACGGGAGCTCGTACGGCGGTATCCGCTGACGCACCCGGATGCGACCGAGGCCGACAAGGCCGAGTACGCCGAATGGGCCACGGCGATGATCACCAAGGTCGCGGAGGCCGTCGGTCAGCTGCATGAGCGCGGCGTCGTGTTCTGCGATCTGCACCCCGACAACGTCCTGCTCGACGTCAACGGCCGGCTCACCCTCATCGACTTCGAGGTGGCGACCAAGGCCCAGGACAAGGCTCGCTCAACGCTCGCCCATCCGGGTACGCGGCGCCGCAAGACCGGCAAGGCGTCGACGTCGACCGGTACGCACTCGCCTGCATCGCCCTGGGCGTCTACGCGCCACAGGCGACGATCCTGCTGAACATGCACCCCGGCAAGGCTTTCCAGCTCGCCGACATGATCACCGAGACCTTCCCGGTGCCCAGGGCAACGATCGAGGACGCCGTCCGGACGATCGTCGGAGCCGGCCGAACTCATGACCCGGAGATGGTCGATCTCGCGCTGCCCGGCGAAGCCGACTGGATCGAGGTGCGCACAGCGCTCACAAAATCCATCGTCGCCGGCGCGACCCCCGAACGCACCGATCGACTCTTCCCCGGCGACATCGCGCAGTTCCGCGACGGCGGCGGCATCAACCTCGCCACCGGCGCAGCGGGCGTCCTCTACGCCCTCGCGAAGACCGGCGCCGGACGATTCCCGCAGTACGACGACTGGCTGCGCCGACGAGCCGTGGACACAGAGACCGGACCGGGCCTGTACGACGGTCTGCACGGTGTCGCGCACGTGCTCGACGAACTAGGACACCGGCAGCACGCACTGGACCTGATCGACCGTACGCTCGCAGACGACTGGAGCTCCCGCGAGCTCGGGCTGCACTCCGGTCTCGCCGGCATCGGTCTGAATCTCCTCCACTTCGACATCGAGCCGAGTCTCCGGGCAAAGGCAGTCCGCGTGCTCGACCTGGTCGCAGACCGCCTCGGAAACGTCAACGAGGTACCCGAGATCAGTGGCGGTCAGCATGCGCGGGCCGGGCTGATGTACGGCTCGTCAGGGCCGGCGCTGTTGTTCCCGGAGGCGTTCGAGCGGCTCGGGGACACCGGGCTGCTGGATCTGGCCGAGATCGCCATCAGGCAGGACCTCAAGCGCTCCGTCCTCACCGACGACGGCATGCGCCAGGTGAACCAGGGCTGGCGGACGCTGCCGTACCTCGAAGAGGGTTCGGCCGGAGTCGCGCTGGTGCTCGAGCGGTACCTACGCCACCGCCCGTCCGACGAGCTCGCCAAGACGCTCGCTGAGCTCAAGCGGGTCACGCACTGCTCCTACTACGTCCAGCCCGGCCTGTTCATGGGTCGCGCCGGCCTGCTCCTCACCGCCGCTGCACTCGGCGAAGAGCAGGCGACGGTCGACGACCTCGTGTACGGGCTCGGCTGGCATGCGATGCCCTTCGAAGGCGGCCTCGCGTACCCGGGCGACCAGTTGCTCCGTCTCTCGATGGACCTGGCGACCGGATCGGCCGGCGTCCTGCTGGCTCTGGGTACGGCGCTGCACGACGCGCCGGTGTCCCTCCCGTTCCTCGGACCTCCCCAGTGGTCCGAGTCCCTGTCCCGACGATTTGCACCGAAGGAGGTGTAAAGCATGGCACTTCTCGACCTCCAGGGTCTCGAGACCCCGGGTTACGGCCACGGCGGCCACCACCACGGCGGCTCCACGCTGACCGTGCTGGGCTGCGCGTCGCAGACCCCGAGCAACCTGAGCCTCCTGCTCTGCCACTGATGGGCACCTGGATCGTCAGGTTCTGAGGCCCTGGGCGGGCGGCATACCCACCCAGGGCCGACCTGCATCCGGCCCTCGACGCAACCGGTGACCGACTCGCCTCGGTCGCCGGGCGGCGAGAGGTTGACCCGCTTGGCCGGCTGGTCGGCGGTCCGGCCGGCACGACATCAGGAATTCCGGTAGCCCGGAGCCCCGGCGGTCGTTGATTGGTCAGGACGGAAGGAAGGGGTGAGGGATTCCGTGCAGACTTATCCATGCGCCGAGCGGCTACCGCTCGTGGAGCAAGTGCACGGTTGTGCCGTTGCGGATCCGTACCGGTGGCTCGAGGACTCTTCGGCCGCCGCGACCGTGCGGTGGCTGGGCGACCAGGACGACCTGTGGCTCGAGTACGCCGGCTCGTTGTCGAGCCGTTTCCGCCTTCGCACCAGAGTGCGGGAGCTGTCGAATGTCGGCAGCGTGTCCGCACCAGTCTGGCGCGGCGAGCGGTGCTTCACAGTCCGCCGGGACGCAGGCCAACAGCATCCGGTCTTGTACGTCGACGACACACCACTGCTCGATCCGACGCAGCTCGACCCGACCGGCCTGACCGCGCTCGACGGGTGGCAACCGTCTCCGGACGGCGGCAAGCTCGCGTTCCAGGTCTCGCGCGGTGGGGACGAGCAATCCGTCCTCCACGTCCTCGACGTGGCCACCGGGCGGCTCGTCGACGGACCGATCGACGGCTGCCGCTACTCCCCCATCGCCTGGCTTCCCGACGGGAAGTCCTTCTGCTACGTGCGCTTCCGTCAGGTACGACGCCATCACCTCGGCGACCCCGACGACACCACGATCCTCGCCGGCGAAGCGTCGTACGGCCTCGAGATCAGTGCCGACGGTCGCTGGCTGACGATCTCGGCGGTGCGCGGTACGGCGAACGACCTGTGGCTGGCCGATCTCTCCACGAATGATTCGCCGATACCAGTTCAGCAGGGCGTCGACGCGACCACGGTCATGACGGTCGGTCGGGACGGCCGGCTGTACGTCGTCACCACGCGGGAGGTCCCCGCCGGGAGGGTCTGCGTCGGCGATCCCAGGGATCCGACGGTCTGGCACGACTACCTCGAGCCTGGCACTCCACTGACCGGGCTGGCGGTCCTCGACGAGGTCGTCCTGGTCGGCACGGCGGGCGAGATCTCCGTGCATGACCGCCTGACGGGCCGGCAGTTGGGGACCGTCGACGTGCCGGGGATCGGCTCGATCGGCTCGCTGAGCACAGACAACGGCGCCCGAGCTTGGTTCACCTACACCGACAGCGTCACTCCTCCGACGGTCTACTGCTACGACGCCGAGACCGGACGTACGGCGCTCTGGTCGCAAGCCCCCGCCACCACCACGGAAGCCGAAACGCACAGCCTCAGCTGCACCTCCCCGGACGGCACCGAGCTCGAGCTCAGCGTGATCGCCCAGCCGGGAGCCCACGGACCGCGACCCACGATCCTCTACGGGTACGGCGGCTTCGGGCAGACGCTGACCCCGACGTACTCCGCGTTCACGCTGGCCTGGGTCGAAGCCGGCGGGGTGTTCGTCACGGCACATGTGCGCGGCGGTGGTGAGCACGGCGACGCGTCACACCGAGCGGGGATGCTGCACAACAAGCAGAAGGTCTTCGACGACTTCATCACGGGCGCTGAGCATCTGATCGCGCAGGGCTGGACGACGCCGGATCAGCTCGCGCTCTGCGGCGAGTCGAACGGCGGCCTGCTCGTCGCCGCGGCCATCAGCCAGCGACCGGAGCTGTTCGCGGCTGCCGTCTGCTCGGCGCCGTTGACCGACATGGTCCGGTACGAGCTGTCCGGGCTCGGTGAGCGCTGGGTGCCGGAGTTCGGGTCCGCCAAGGATCCTGACGACTTCCGGAACCTGCTGTCCTACTCGCCGTACCACCGGGTCGCCGAAGGCGTGAAGTATCCGGCCGTCCTGTTCACGGTCTTCGGGAACGACACCCGCGTGGATCCCTTGCACGCAAGGAAGATGTGCGCCGCACTCCAGCACGCGACCGACAGCGACCGGCCGGTGCTGCTGCGGCTACAAGCAGACGCGGGGCATGCAACCGGCGGCATCAGCCTGGCCGCGGACATGCTCGCATTCCTGGCCGATCAGACCGGGTTGGCGTCATGATCACCTTCAAGGACGTGGCCAAGCGCGGACGCGGCTGGCTGCCGCTGATCGGGTTCAACGCCCTCATCGGCAGCGGCGTCACCCTGGCACTCCCGGCGATCCTCGGCCGCTCGGTCGACTCGATCGTGGGCGGCACCGGCTACACCCGATGGCTGATCGCGGCCGCCGTACTGATCGCGCTGGGGATCGCGGCGAGCATCGTCGATGCGTTCGCCGGCGCGGCCTGTGTCGCCGAAACCACCGCCTGGCTGCAGCACCGCCTGGTCAAGCAGGTCGTTCACGGCGGCCCCGAGGGTACGCGCGACTTCGAGACCGGTGACCTGGTCACCCGGGTCTCCGCCAACGCCACCGACGCCGCTCAGGCCGGCCCCGCGGCGGTGACCGCGGTCGCCGCGATCGCTCCGCCGATCGGCAGCCTCGTTCTGCTCGCACTCATCGATCCCTGGCTCGCCGGCGCGTTCTTCGGCGGCGTGCTGCTCGTGATCGTGGTCCTGTGGACGTTCGCGAAGCGGACCGCCGGCGTCAGCCTCGCCTACCAGGAGACCCAGGGCCGGATCGCCGCCCTGCTGTCCGAATCCCTGACGGGCATCCGCACCATCACCGCCGCGGGTACGACGGAACGCGAGGAGCGCCGCATCCTCGGACTCCTCCCTGAGCTCCACAAACACGGTGTCGTCACGTGGCGCATCCTGGCCCGCTCCGGCGCGCAGGCCGCGGTCGTTGGCCCACTCGTGCTGGTCGCCGTACTCGCGGTAGGCGGCCTCCAACTCGTCTCCGGCCGGATCACCGCGGGTGAGCTCTTCGCCGCCTCGCAGTACGCCGTTCTCGGAGCCGGCCTCGGCAACCTGACCGGCGTACTCGGGGAGATCGCCCGCGCCAAGGCCGGCGTCCGCCGAGCCGCCGAGGTGCTGGCGATCGACTCGATCGCGCACGGCACGCTGCCGATCCCAGCCGGCCCCGGGCAGCTGAGGTTCGATGGTGTCAGCGTCGTCGCCGGCGAGAATGTCCTGCTGGACAACGTGAATCTGGACCTGCCCGGCGGCGTGACCATCGCAGTCGTCGGGTCGAGCGGCGCCGGGAAGTCCGTGTTCGCGGCGATCGCGGCGCGGCTGCGTGATCCATCGACCGGTCAGGTGTCGCTGGACGGCGTACCCCTGCAGGCCGTCAGCCGGCGGGCGCTGCGCAGCGCGGTCGGGTGCGCGTTCGAGCGCCCACAACTGGTCGGACGGACGATCGGCGAAGCGATCGCCCCCGACGCGATCAGCCCGATCCGGACGCTGGCCGCCGCCCGCGCCACGCACGCCCACGACTTCGTCAGCCGGTTGCCGGACGGATACTTCACCTCGTTGCGCAGGGCACCGATGTCCGGTGGTGAACGGCAGATCAGCCACACCCTGACCGAGGACCGCCACCACCGCACCCGCCTGATCGTCACCCACCGCCCCGCCACCGCGGCCCGTGCCGACCTGGTCATCTGGCTCGACCACGGCCAGGTCCGCGGCGTCGCCCCGCACGCCGATCTCTGGCACCACACGTCGTACCGCGAAGTCTTCGGATGAAACGAGAGCTGTCGTACGGCGCCGGCGCGCTGAAGAAGCGAGCCACGGTCAAGCTGATCGCGTGGTCCGTTCCGGAGATCCTACCGACGGCGATCTACGGCGTCGCGGTCGCGCGGGCGACGGACAGCTTTCTCGATGGGCACGCTTGGCAGGGGATCGCATGGCTTGGCGGGCTGGTGGCGACCGCTTGTCTGGGGGCAGCTGGGGCTCGGCAGGTCTACGGACGGCTGGGGGATCTGGTCGAGCCGCTGCGGGATGACTTGGTACGGCGGGTTGTCGGCGGCGCACTGCGGTCCGGGGACGACAGTGCCGTGGCGCGGTTGAACCGGCAGGTGGAGATCGTTCGGGACACGTTCGCCGGGTTGGTCCTGGTGCTGCGGAGTTTCGCTGTCATGTTGTTCGGCGTACTGACCGGGTTGTTGTCGCTGGCCCCGATTGTTGCGGCGTTCGTCATACCGCCGTTCTTGCTCGGGTTCGCCTTGTCGCTGGCGGTGCTGGGGATGGCGGCGGATCGGGTGCGGATGTCGTTGCACGCGGACGAGGAGCTCGCGTCAGCGGCCGGGATGGTCTTCGGCGGGGTGCGGGACATCACGGCGGCCGGGACGGAGGAGTTCGCCGGGCAGTTGGTCGGGGCGCCCATCGAGGCCCACGCGTCCGCGGAACGTGCGTTGGCCAAGGTCTCGGCTTTGCGGACCTTGTGCTTCGCGGTCGGTGGATGGTTGCCGTTGCTGATCCTGTTGGCGGCCGGTCCGTGGCTCGGCGGGCGCGGGGTCAGCACGGGCACGCTGCTGGGTGGGCTGACGTATGTGCTGATCGGGTTGCAGCCGGCCTTGAACACGGTGATGAGTGCGCTTGGGGACAGTGGTCTGCGCTACGTGATCACGCTCGGACGGATCCTCGACACCTCGGCACCGGTCAGGGAGCCGGGGCGCACGGACAGTCCGACCGGCTTCAGCGTCCGCCTGCGGGGACTGACCTTTGCCTACGGACCCAATGCCGAGCCGGTGCTGGACAGACTCGAGCTCACCATCCCCGAGGGCGAGCATCTGGCGGTCGTCGGGCCGAGCGGGATCGGGAAGTCCACGCTGGCCGGTCAGCTTCCGGCACAGCTCCTCGATCCGGATCCGCCCGGGCAGCTGTGGATCGAGCAGCACGACATGCGGCCGCCGTCCGGCCGCCTGGAGGACGTCCTCCGAGCGGTCCAGCTCGGCCACCACGTCCAGATCGTTCTCCCTTGACAGCACCGCGGCCAGTGCACCACGCACCAATGTGCCGCGATGGCCGAGAGCCACTCGGATCACCGCTTCTGCCCCCATCACATCCGTTGCCTCATCCGCCGGTCAGCGCGTCGCGGCGGCGAAAACCAGCTGCCGGACGGCGGTGCCCGTGCTTCGATCAACGAGTGAACTCCCCGGATGGCACGCATGAGTCACCTGACCGGGGCGGAGGGGTGGGGAAAGAGTTGAATACGGTTTGCCCCGGCTGCCGCGCCGTACTCCCGCGATCGGAGTGGCCGGGCGAGGCAAAGTACAACGCCTCAGCCGCGTGCCTGGAGGTCGCCGGACAGCTGCTCGGCTACGAGGTCGAGCACTCCGCCCAGCTCGGTTACCTGCACCAGCTCCGGATCGACGCGTACGGCGCTCAGCACGTCAGCCTGGACGCCCCACGGATCGGCCCGGTGTTCGCGCTGAACGGCCTTTATATGTACCTCGAGCGCGGATCCGGCAACATCGACGTCCGCACGGCCCACGGCATCATGGCCAACGCGTACGACGACTGGCCCGCCATGGCCCCACCCGCGGTGGTCGGCCGGCTCACGGCGTACGACGTACTCACCGCGGATGACGTGGAGAGCGCGCTGATCACCTGGGCCCGCGAGGTCTGGGAGTCCTGGCCGCCCGACGACCAGGACACCATCCGGAAACTCACCGTCGAGCTGGTCCCCGAACGCTACTTCCGGCGGTGAGAAACCGATCGGTTCAAACGCTCGACTACCCCGGTCCGGCGGGCCCCAAACCATCGGCGTGTCGGGGTGGAAACCGTTCTGTTGTTGGGCTATCGCTACCTCAAGGCACCGAAAAAACCTGGGGCAGATTGCCGGATTGGCCTTGCGCTTCGGCCCAAGGTCGCACAGGATGACTCAGGTCGCGTCGTTACCGTGGCGTGACCATTCGGACGCTGTCCTGTGACCTGCCCGGATGCCCCCATCCCCTGACCGGGGGGCCTGGTGCGTTCCACCATGCCCAGCTCACGAGGAGCGCTTTTCTGATGTCCAAGGCTCGACATGCGCGCCCCCGGCGAAGTACGCGCCGGGTAGTTCGGACCCTCTCCATTGCCGGTCTCGGGGCCGGTATCACCGCGGCCGGTGCCGGCGGTGCGTTCGCGGCCGACTACAAGGTCAAGGCCGGCGACACCCTCTCCGAAATCGCCCAGGCCAACGGTGCCGACTGGCATCACCTGGCGAAGATCAACAACCTCAAGGACCCGGACCTGATCCTGATCGGGCAGACCCTGTCGCTGGACGGCGTGAAGAAGGCCACCGCTCCCGCGAAGAAGAAGGTCACCGCGCAGAAGGTCGAGACGAAGAAGGTCCGCAAGACCGAGCGCAAGGTCCGGTCCAGCCGGTCCCAGGACCGCCCGGCGTCGAGCGCCAAGGCCAACCTCAGCGGCGCGTGGGCCAAGGTCGCGAACTGCGAGTCCGGTGGGAACCCGCGGGCCGTCAACCCGGCTGGGTACTACGGGCTGTTCCAGTTCGACCTACAGACGTGGCGCAGCGTCGGCGGCTCCGGCAACCCGGCGAAGGCGTCGGCGGCCGAGCAGTTGAGCCGGGCGAAGAAGCTCTACGCCCAGCGCGGTGCCGCCCCCTGGCCCGTCTGCGGCAAGTACCTGCGCTAGTCGTCCGCGCCTGAGCCGACCGGTCGGGTGGCGGTAGACCGTCCTCCCACCGCCCGGCCGGCCCTCACAACCCGGCTGACCCTCACAACCCGGCTGACCCTCGGCACCCGGGCCGGCCTGACACGCCCCTGGCGTTTGGCGCTTCCCACCCCTCGTGGCGGGTGAGTGCTCAACTCATCCGTGATCGCGAACGGGTGGGAAGCACCAAACGTCAGTGCTACTCCGCGCGGCTGATGACCAGCATCTCGTCGGCGCCCACCTGGAACTCGTAGGGCACCTTGCGGATCTCCCAGGTGACCCCGTCCAGCGCATCCAGCATCTCCCGCAGGTACGGCACCGGCTCGCCGGCTCCCTGCATCACCAGCGGGAAGATCCGGACCTCGGCGCTGCTCACCCGGATCAGCTCGCGCAGCGCCGCTTCATGCCAGCCGCGGTCGTACTTGTCTGCCCAGGTGAACAACAGATGCGAGCACAGCACCAGCTCGAAGCGACGGTCACCGAAGGGCAGCTCCGGCAACCCCGCGGCGACGTAGCGCTCGGGGGCTGCGGCGACATCCTGCAGGAAGGAGTCGGCGGCCTCGATCCGGTACTGATCCTTACGCTCCGGCGACCCGTACCAGTGCCAGACGAAGCTCCCCTGGTGCTCGTCCACGATCCCAGCGGTCGCCGGCAGGCTGCGCCGGACCGTGTCGACGAGCTCGGGGTGATCGAGCTCGTACGCCGGATCGGCGGCGATCGCGTCCACGCCACGGGCCGCGGCCCCGGCGGTGAAGCTCGCACCACCCGCGCAGCAGTCGAGCACGGACTCGGGGAGTTCCTTCAGGTCGAACATCGCTTCGTACTCGGCGTACGAGCGCGAGGTCACCAGCACGGGTCTACCTTTCGACGGTTGTCCTCCGGCGCAATCGGCGGTCGAGGTACGTCGCCCCGGCCGCCAGAGCCAGGAAGAGTATCGCGACCAGCAGACAGTTCAGCAGGACCCGTCCGTACCCGTGCTCGTCGACGTTTACGAACGGATACGGATAGAACCCGACGAACTCACCGCGGACCAGGGTGAACACCAACCAGAGCAGCGGGTACACGATCGACCACGAGACGATCCGCCGATCGGTGAGCCCCCGCGGTCCGAACAGCAGCCAGCCCAGCACCCCGATCACGGGAGCCGCCGTATGCAACAAGAAGTTGGCCACGGCCGCCCACCCGCGCGGCTCGTCCTGACTCGCCAGCACCAGGTGGTAGACGATCCCGGTCACGGCGATGCAGAGCACCCCGTTCAGCCGCAACGTCTTGAACAGCGTGCTCTGCGGACGATCCGCCTGCAGTGCCAGCATCAGCGTGGTCCCGCCGAGCAGCAGGTTCGACTGGATCGTGAAGTACGCGAACACGTTGAACACCCGATCCGGGTTGTCCGGGAAGAAGCCCTCGTGCCCGCTCGCCGTCACCACCAGTTGTACGACGATCCCGCACACCACGACCGCCGCCGTCACCGCGGCCCAGATCCGCCCAACCGTCGTCATGCTGGAAATGTACGACGAGTGACCGCTCCGATCCGGGACGTCAGACAGACTCCTTCTCCCGGGTCTCCGCCTCCGCGCCGTCGAACGAGTAGCTGAACGAGACGATCGCGTCGATCACCAGCACGATCGTCCAGGTCCACGCCGGCCCGAGGGCGGCGTCGTACCCGCGTCCGGAGAGCAGGCCGAGGCCGATCATGATGCCGACGCCGACGACGTACGCGAGGAGGTGGCGGTACCAGCCGGCACGCTCGCGGCGAGCGCGCTCCGAACCGCGCTTCGGCGGCTTGACCGGGCGCGGCGCACCGCCGAGGTAATGCGCGGCCCACTTGTCCGCCCACTTCAGCGTCTGGTGCCCGAAGCCGACACTGACGCCGATGAAGATCGCGGCCAGCGAGTGCTTGAACGACGGCTCGCCGCCGCGGTGGATGTCGATCACGCTGGCGACCAGCATTACCACGTCGACCAGCGGTACGGCGGCCAGCAGGACCATGCCCGCCTTCGGCAGCCGGAGCAGGTAGCGCGTCACCAGACCGGCGGCGAGCAGGACCTAGAAGCCGACCTCACATGCGGCGATCACAGCGAGCAGCACAGTGGTTCACCCTCCCGTGTTGTTTCAGTACGACTGTGTTGCAAAACGACTCTAACACGGCCGTGCTAAAAAGGACTCCATGCCGAAGATCGTCGACCACGAGACCCGCCGCGAGGAGATCGCCGAAGCGCTCTGGCGGGTGGTTCGCCGCGACGGCATCCGCGCCGCCTCGGTCCGGACCATCGCCGCCGAGGCCGGCTGGTCCGCGGGCGCGGTCCGGTACTACTTTCCGGACCAGGACGGTCTGCTCAGCTTCGCGATGGACCTGGTCACCCGCCGGGTGACCGAGCGGATCGACGCCCTCGACCCCAAGGGCAGCGCGCTGTCGATCGTGCTGCGCTATCTCGAGGAGGCGCTCCCCCTCGACGCCGAACGCCGTGCCGAGTTCGACGTCTGGCTCGCATTCATGGCCCAGGCCCAGGCCGAATCCGGCACCGGCACCCTGCACGAACACGTCGACAAAGTGCACAACGGACTGCGCCAACTCTGCGAGTCGCTGCTGCAGGCACTCGCCCAGTCCGGAGCCTTGCAGGAGGGACTCGATCTACACCGCGAGGTCGAGCGCTTGCATGCCGTGATCGACGGTCTCTCCCTGCATGCGACGATCCAGCCCGACCGCACCACCCCGGCCCGGGTCCGGCAGCTTCTCCGGCACCACATCGAGTCGCTCCTGGCCTGAAAACCCTTGCTCACCAAGGTTTTCTGTCCAGTTACAGACAAGATTCGAGGAGACCTGACTAAAACCTCGCGCCGCGTGGCACGATCACCAGCATGGAATCCGAGGGGGTGATCGTCGTCAGTGGAATCATGGCGGCCGGGAAGTCGACGGTTTCCCAATTACTGGCCGAGAGATTCCAGTACGGCGTCCATCTTCGCGGCGATGTTTTCCGCCGGATGATCGTCAGCGGCCAGGCCTCCATGCGCGACGACATGGCCGAGGCGCAGCGCCAGCTCCAGCTCCGCTACCGGCTGGCCTGCACGGTCGCCGACGGGTACGCCGACGCCGGCTTCACCGTGGTTCTCGAGGACGTGGTGATCGGCGAACTGCTCCGCGAGTTCCTCGACGGGATCCGGACCCGCCCGCGCTACCTCGTCGTACTGACGCCGCGGCCCGAGGTGATCTCCGGCCGGCTCGGCGGGGCCTACCATCTGGTCGACGAGCTCGACTACGAGCTGCACGCGTTCAGTCCGCGCCGCGGGCTCTGGCTCGACAACTCCGACCTGTCCCCCGGTGAGACGGTCGACGCCATCCTCGGACGCCTCGACGAGGCCCGCTTCGAGTAATGGCGAGCGGGGCTACCCGAGGGTAGTTTGGCTGGATGGCGACCACCGTACGGCGGACCTCGTGCAACCTGTGTGAAGCGATCTGCGGTGTGCTCGTGACCGTCGACGACGGCCGGGTGACCGACATCCGCGGCGACGAGTCGGACCCGCTCTCCCGCGGTCACATCTGCCCGAAGGCGGTCGCGCTACGTGACCTCCAGGACGACCCCGACCGCCTGACCACGCCGGTACGACGGACGCCCGACGGATGGCAGGAGATCGGATGGGCGGCGGCGTACGAGCTCGTGGTCGACAAGCTCACTGGCATCCAGAAGGAGTACGGCCGGAACGCGGTCGGCGTCTACCTCGGCAACCCGAACGTGCACAGTCTCGGCGCGCTCACCCACCTGCCGACGATGATGCGACAGCTCCGGACGCGGAACCGGTTCAGCGCGACCTCGATCGACCAGCTTCCGCACATGCTCGCGTCGTACCTGCTCTACGGGCATCAGCTGATGGTCGCCGTACCGGACATCGACCGGACGTCGTACCTGCTGATGCTCGGCGCCAACCCGCTCGCGTCGAACGGCAGCATGATGACTGCGCCGGGGTTCGGCCGGCGGCTCAAGGAGCTGCGGAAGCGCGGCGGCAAGGTGGTCGTCATCGACCCGCGCCGGACCGAGACCGCGGCGGTCGCCGACGAGCACCACTTCGTCCGGCCGGGCACCGACGCTGCCTTTCTTCTCGCGCTGATCCATCAGGTGATCGAGGACGGTCACGCCCGGCCGGCGGCGTACGTCGATGGTTTCGAAGCCGTCGAGTCCGCGGTCGAGTCGTGGACGCCCGAACGCGCGGCCGGGATGACGGGGATCGGCGCGGACGTGATCCGGCGGATCGCCGATGAGTTCGCGACCGCCGACCGAGCCGCCGTCTACGGGCGGGTCGGGGTGTCGACGCAGCAGTTCGGCGCGGTCTGCCAGTGGGCGATCCAGGTGCTCAACATCATCACCGGCAACCTCGACCGGCCCGGCGGGACGATGTTCCCGCGGCCGGCCGTGAACGCCTTGCTCGGTCTCGGGCGCGGACATCTCGGGGTGTGGTCGAGCCGGGTCCGCGGGCTGCCCGAGTTCGGCGGTGAGCTGCCGGTGTCGACGATGGCCGAGGAGATCCTGACGCCGGGTGACGGGCGGATCCGCGCGATGGTGACGGTGGCCGGCAACCCGGTGCTGTCCACGCCGAACGGCCGCAAGCTCGACGGGGCCCTCGACACGCTCGACTTCATGGTCGCGGTCGATCCGTACATCAACGAGACGACTCGGCACGCGGACGTGATCCTGCCGCCCGCGCCACCGCTCGAGCGCGACCACTACGACGTGATCTTCCACCAACTCGCCGTACGCAACACGGCGCGCTGGAACGACGCCGTACTGCCGAAGCCCGCCGAGGCGCGGCACGACTGGGAGATCTTCCGCGATCTCGGGCTGGCTTTCGTGCGGCGTACGTCGTGGAGTCGGCAGCGGATCGAGGCCACGGCGCGGCTGCGGATGTCGCCGCGGCGGATCGTCGACCTCGGACTGCGGATCGGACCGTACCGGCTGTCGCTGGCGAAACTGCGGAAGTCGCCGGGTGGGATCGACCTCGGGCCGCTGCAGCCGGCGTTGCCCGGGGCACTGCATCACAAATCCAAGCGGATCGATCTGGCCCAGCGGATGATCCTGGACGATCTGCCGCGGCTGGACGCGCTGGCGACCGGGAACGACGGCGAGTTGCTGCTGATCGGGCGGCGGCATCTGCGGAACAACAATTCGTGGATGCACAACTCGGCCCGGCTGGTGAAGGGCAAGCCGCGGCATCAGCTCCTGATGAACCCGGACGACCTGGCCAAACGCGACCTGACCGACGGCCAGCTGGTCACGGTGACGTCGACGGCCGGCTCGGTCGCGGTGGAAGTTGCCGCAAGCAACGACATGATGCCGGGCGTGGTCAGCCTCCCGCACGGCTTCGGCCACAACCGCCCCGGCGCCCGCCTCACCGTCGCCAACCAGGTAGCCGGCCCCAGCGCGAACGACATCACCGACGCCGACCTCACCGACCCCGTCGGAGGCACAGCCGCAGTCAACGGCGTCCCGGTCACGGTGACAGCCTGGTAGGCAGGCGGTCCTGAGCTGTCTCGGATGATGAGGAGGGGGGTGGAGTAGAGGTGCGCCTGGGGGGCGGCTCCGTCGAGAAGATCCAGGACACGATCACGCCGTCCACCCGGCGCTCCGCAGCCCACTTCCGGTACGTCGCCTGCTCCTCGTCCAGGTCCGCGACGACCTGCAGGGCCAGCGCATACGACTTCTCGCCCAGGACGGATTCCACGCCACCGACGAAACCCATGAAGTACGGCTCCTCGACCAGGGTCTGCACAGTCCTGGCGAGGACGAGCCCGAACGTCTCGCTGCGCGCCGCGGACAACTGCCGGGCGGCGCGGTTGGGCACCCACTCGAGTTCCGCGGCCACCTTCAGGACCCGGGCCCGGGTGGCTTCGGAGACGCCGGGCCGATTGTTCAGCGCGTACGACACCGCGCCTTGGGAGACCCCGCACCGGCGCGCGATCTCTTTGATGGTCACTCGGGACACAACGGACTCCTCACGGGCAGCCGGACCGCTGAGGCTCGGTCCGGAATCCTTCAGTGTGCGCCGATTTCTACGCCGTGTCAGCATTCAAGCGCACAGAGTAACCGATTGATCAACTTCAGCCCGCCGCGAAATGTGGCTGGTGACCGCCCAGTGGTTGGGCGCAGGGTGGTGTGGGCGGGGGCGGGTGGGATACCGTGGCCGTCGTTACTTAACCGGTTCGGCTTATCAGTCGGCGTGGACCCCAGGGCAGCGGGCGAGGCGTCGGCGACGAGGAGAAACCATGGTCGCAGTGGACAATCTGTCCCTCCAGTTGTACACGGTCCGGGGCAAGCTCGAAGAGGACTTCGACGCCACCCTGGCCCGCATCGCGCAGATCGGCTACACGAAGGTCGAGCCCTTCGGTGTCACCGCCTTCGCGGACCGTCTCGCCGAGGCGCTGCCCAAGCACGGACTCTCGGCTCCCACCACCCACGCCGGCCTGCTCCGTGAGGACAGCGCCCCGATCTACGCCGCCGCGCAGCGGCTCGGCATCACCACGGTGATCGACCCGCACACCGACCCCGCGCGCTGGCAGTCGGCCGACGACATCAAGGTCATCGCCGACGGGCTGAACAAGGCCGCCATCGAGGCCGCCGACCACGGCATCACAGTCGGATACCACAACCACCAGTTCGAGCTCGAGTCGAAGATCGGCGGCGTGCACGCGCTGGAGATCCTGGCGGACAACCTGTCCGACGACGTGATCCTCGAGGTGGACACCTACTGGGCCGCCGTCGGCGGTGCCGACGTACCGGCACTGCTCGGCAAGTTCGGCGACCGGGTGAAGGCGATCCACGTCAAGGACGGCGACGGAACCCTGGACAACAAGGCCCAGGTCGCGGTCGGCGCCGGCGTGATCGCGGTGCGGGACATTCTGGCGGCCGCACCGAACGCACTGCGGGTCGTCGAGCTCGACGACTTCACCGGCGAGATCTTCGACGCGGTCGAGGGCAGCTACACCTTCCTCACCGGTGAGGGAGCGCCCGAATGAGCGAGCGGAGCGAGGTCATCATCAAGCACAGTGCGCTTCGTGCCTCATCGGCGCCCGGAGCGAAGCGAGGACGACGATGAGTCCTGTCGGCGTAGGTGTGATCGGCGCCGGGGTCATCTCCGACGCCTACATCAAGAGCATGCAGAGCTTCCCCGACCTGAAGGTGGTCGCGATCGGCGACCTCCGGCCGGAGGCGGCGAAGGAGAAGGCCGAGCAGTACGGCATCGAGACCCACGGGGGTCCCGACGCGGTGCTGAACAACCCGGACGTCGAGATCGTGGTCAACCTGACCATCCCGGTGGCGCACGTCGAGGTGGCCCTGGCAGCGGTTGCCGCAGGCAAGCATGTGTGGAGCGAGAAGCCGTTCTCGCTGGACCAGGACAGCGGCCTGAAGCTGCTGTCGACGGCCCAGGACGCGGGCGTGCGGCTGGGCTGCGCACCCGACACCATCCTGGGTCCGGGCCTGCAGGAGTCGCGCCGCATCATCGAGCGCGGTGACATCGGTACGCCGCTGACCGCGCTCACCCTGATGCAGTCGCCCGGCCCGGAGTCCTGGCACCCGAACCCGGCGTTCCTGTTCCAGGAGGGTGCGGGTCCGCTGTGGGACATCGGCCCGTACTACCTGACCACGCTGGTGCAGCTGTTCGGTCCGGTCGCCGCGGTGGCCGGGCTCGGCTCGAAGTCGCGGAAGAAGCGCACGATCGGATCGGGTCCGCTGGCGGGCACCGACTTCGACGTGACCGTGCCGACCCACGTCAGCACGATCGCCCGGTTCGAGTCGGGGCAGTCGTCGCAGAGCATCTTCAGCTTCGACTCGCCGCTGTCGCGGGGCGGGTTCGTCGAGATCACCGGCTCCGACGCGACGCTGGCCGTGCCGGACCCGAACGGGTTCGACGGTGAGATCAAGATCCGCCGCCGGGGTGCCGACGAGTGGGAGACCATCGCCGAGACCAAGGCGGTGGCTCAGCGTGGCACCGGCGTACTGGAGATGGCGCGGGCGATCCGGGCCGACCGGCCGCACCGGGCCACCGGGGCGCTGGCGTTCCACATCGTCGACGTGATGTCGTCCATCACCGAGTCGATCGACACCGGCGCGTTCGTCGACGTGACCAGTACGGTCGAGGTCGCGGCGATCCTGCCGGACGACTGGGACGTCACCGCGGCCACCCTGTGACCACGATGCTCCTCGATCCCCGGCGAACCGTGGTGTTCGCCGGGGATTCGGTCACCGACTGCGGCCGTCGTACCGACCCCGACGGGCTCGGCGACGGCTACGTGCGCAATCTGTACGACGACCTCGGCCCGCGTCGGCCGCGGATCGTCAACGCCGGCATCAGTGGCAACCGGGCAGCCGATCTGGCCGGCCGGTGGCCCACGGACGTGCTCGCCCACGAGCCGTCGGTGGTGTCGATCCTGATCGGGATCAACGACACCTGGCGGCGGTACGACGAGAACGACCCGACGACGGCCGAGTCCTTCGAGACGTCCTGCCGGGCGATGCTCGATCCGCTCACCTGTCCGGTCGTACTGATCGAGCCGTTCCTGCTGCCGGTGAAGGCCGGACAGGAGGAGTGGCGCGAGGACCTCGATCCGAAGCTCGAGGTGGTCCGGAAGCTGGCCGTCGAGTACGGCGCCATCCTGGTGCCGGCCGATGCCGAGCTGAACCGGCAGGCCTCGACCGCCGGCGCGGCCACGCTGGCCGGTGACGGGGTGCACCCTTCCGCCGCAGGGCATCGCGCGATCGCGGACCTGTGGCGCCGGGTCGTGCTGGAAGACTGACATCACTGCTTCTCGTTCCTGCGGGGAGCAGTGCGCTTCAACTAAACCGGTTCATTTGGAGACGCCTGTGACAACCCCAAATCTCGTTCCGCTGACCACCGACGGCGGCTCCGCGTGGACAGTCACCGCGGTGCAGGGTCCCACGCCGGACGGTGTGATCGGGAAGTCGATCGCCGCCACCGTGCCCGGTGAGGTGCACACCGATCTGCTCGCGGCCCGCGAGATCCCGGATCCGTTCGACGGTGGCAACGAGTCCGCGCTGGCGTGGATCGGGCGTACGTCGTGGCGCTACCGGACCGAGTTCAGCTGGGCTCCGGACGGCAACGCCCGTCAGGAACTGGTGGCTGAGGGCCTCGACACGGTCGCCACGGTGACGCTGAACGGCCGCGAGATCGCCCGGACCGCCAACCAGCACCGCTCGTACCGCTTCGACGTCACCGGCGTTTTGGTTGCCGGTGACAACGAGCTGGTGATCGAGTTCGCCGGTCCGGTGACCGAGGCCGAGGCGATCCGGGCGAAGGTCGGCGACTGGCCGCACACGAACCTCCATCCGTACAACGAGTTGCGGAAGATGGCGTCGAACTTCGGCTGGGACTGGGGACCCGACGTCGCGACCGTCGGTATCTGGCGACCGATCCGGATCGAGTCGTGGTCCGGCGTACGCATCGACACGGTCCGGCCGCTGGCCGGGGTCGACGGCGATCACGGCGTCCTGACCACCCACGTCACGCTCGCGTGGGCCGACGCGAGCGCCGACGCGACGGTCACGGTCGACGTCGGCGGCACGCAGCAGACGGCGACAGTTGCCGCCGGCACCGAGAGCGTCGAACTCGTCTCGACGGTCGGCGCGGTGAACCTGTGGTGGCCGCGCGGACACGGCGAACAGCCCTTGTACGACGTGGTTGTCACGCTGGTCGACCAGGACAGCTGGTCGGGTCGGGTCGGGTTCCGGACCATCTCGATGAACGTTGCTCCGGACAACGACGGGACGCCGTTCGTCCTGTCGGTGAACGACAAGCCGATCTACGTGCGCGGCGCCAACTGGATCCCGGATGACGCGTTCGTGACGCGGCTGACCTCGGACACCTACCGCACCAGCATTCAGGATGCGGTCGACGCGGGGATGAACCTGCTGCGCGTCTGGGGTGGTGGAATCTACGAGAGCGAAGCCTTCTACGACATCTGCGACGAGCTCGGAATCCTTGTCTGGCAGGACTTCCTCTTCGCGTGCGCGGCGTACTCGGAGGACGAGCCGCTGCGCAGTGAGGTGGAGGCCGAGGCGCGGCAGGCGGTCACGCGGCTGAGCAAGCACGCGAGCCTCGCGGTGTGGAACGGCAACAACGAGAACATCTGGGGGTACGTCGAGTGGAGCTGGCGGGTCCCGCTGGCTGGACGCGCGTGGGGTGAGGGGTACTACTTCGACCTGCTGCCGCGCGTGGTGGCCGAACTCGATCCGCGGACGCCGTACTCTCCGGGTAGCCCGTACTCCTACGACCACTTCATCCACCCGAACGACGAGCGCCACGGGACCATGCACATCTGGGACGTGTGGAACCAGGTGGACTACACGACGTACCGCAAGTACAAGCCGCGGTTCGTGTCGGAGTTCGGGTTCCAGGGGCCGCCGGCCTGGTCGACGCTGGTCTCCGTGGTGCATGACTCGCCGCTGGATCCGTACGGCGAGCAGATGCTCGTGCACCAGAAGGCGTTCGAGGGAAACCTCAAGCTGGAGCGTGGGCTCGGGGATCACCTGCCGCGGTGGAAAGACATCGATGACTGGCACTGGACGACACAGTTGAACCAGGCGCGGGCGATCATCTACGGCATCGAGCACTTCCGCAGCTTGTTCCCGTTGAACACCGGTGCGGTGGTGTGGCAGCTGAACGACAACTGGCCGGTGGTTTCGTGGGCGGCGGTCGACGGCCACGGGATCCGCAAGCCGTTGTGGTTCGCACTGAAGCGTGTGTACGCCGATCGCCTGCTGACCGTGCAGCCGCGGGAGAACGAGCTGGTCGTTGCCGCGCACAACGACACCGACTCGGCGTGGACCGGCGAGGTGACCGTTACACGGCGGTCGACCGGTCACGGTGGTGAGGCGCTCGCCCGCGAGACCTTCGCTCTGGAGGTCGCGCCACGATCGGCGGTGCTCAGCTCGCTTCCCGAGTCGGTGGCCAAGGCGGGCGACCCAGCTCGCGAGTACCTCGAGGTGCGCGGCGCCGACGGCAGTACGGCGTACTGGTACTTCGCCGAGGACACGGCCCTGCGGCTGGCGGGCGACGCGTATACGGCCGCGGTCACTCTGACGGAAGACGGGTACGACGTGACCGTCACCGCGACCGCGCTGGCGAAGGATCTGGCGCTGTTCCCGGACCGGCTGAATCCGGCCGCGCGGGTGGACTCGTGCCTGGTCACGTTGTCCGCGGGCGAGAGCCACACGTTCCACGTGACGGGCGCCGCGGCTCCGGAGCAGGTCGGCGTACCGGTGCTGCGGTCGGCGAACGAGCTGGTGAACTGAATTACGTCGAGACCTTGACTAAGTGAGGGGCGGGACCACTACTTGAGGGTGAACCTCATGGTCCCGCCCCACCTTGGAGGTCTTGCCGTTATGCCTCGATTGCGTGCTCTGAGCATCGTTCTGGTCAGCTTCGCCGCCCTTCTCGTCGCACCGGCGACGGCTTCGGCGGCGTTGCCGGCCTGTCAGCACTTCTACACCGGGCCGATTCCCGACCGGCCGATCTCCGGCGGACACGGCGACGGGACGACCGCACCGCCGTACGACGTCAGCGGACGACTGCCCGCGCCGAGCGGGATCAACGGTGGACTCGGCGCGGACGGGAAGGTGACGTTCACGTTCAACCGGGTGGCCGGTGCGAAGGCGTATCGCGCGTTCAAGAACGGTCAGGCGCTGCAGTGGATCAGCGACTGGGGCCAGACCACCTTGCAGGTAACGGATGCGAGCCCGTGCGCCGGTGCGCACTACCAGGTCTACGCGATGTCCGTGGAAGACACCGCGGCGTCGTCGATCGGTCAGATCACCACGTCGTACCGGCTGAACTCGTCGAACCGGCTGGCCTCGTTCACGCTGGCTCCCGGGACCACGCTGAACTACCGGGTGTCGGCGTACAACGACGTCGCCCAGACGTCACTCGGGTACAACGCCGGCACCGGTATCTGTGCCGTGGACGCGCGCATCATTCCGTGGGGCACCCGGCTGTGGGTGCCTGGCTACGGTCACTGCTACGCCGCTGACATCGGCAGCTGGATCAAGGACGACATCGTGGACGTCTGGTTCCCGCCGGGCCCGGCCGCCGGCAACTGGGGCATCCAGCGCCTCACGCTCACCGTCGAGTAGGCGGGGGTGCCGGAGCTAACGTGCTGATGTGAGCCTGTGGATCTGCCCCGAGTGCGGCGCACGACTGGTCAGCCGTAACCTGTGGCATTCCTGCGGGACGTTCACGCTGGAGGCGCTGTTCGAGAACGCACGGCCCGGAGTGCTGGAACTGGCGCGGGAGTACGTCGCGATGCTCGAAGCCCTCGGTGACGTGCAGGTTCTGCCGCAGAAGTCCCGGCTGGTGTGCGTCGCGCGGGTTCGCTTCGCCGGGCTGCTCCCACGCAAGACGGGGTTCGTCGCGACGTTCGCGCTCCAGCGACGGCTCGGCAGCGCGCGCGTGCTGAAGGTTGAGGACTATGGTCCGCGCTGGCAGATCCATCACGTGCGGGTGATCGGCGCCGACGACCTCGATGACGAACTCCGCGGCTGGCTCGAGGAGTCCTACGCGACCGTCGGCATCACCGCACCGTGAAGCTCAGCAGCGATATCAGTCGACGTTGATGGCGACGTACTTGATGTCCAGGTACTCGTCGATGCCGACCGTGCCGCCCTCACGTCCGAGGCCGGACTGCTTGACGCCGCCGAAAGGTGCTGCCGGGTTGGAGACGATGCCTTGGTTGAGTCCGATCATCCCGGTCTCGAGCTTCTCGGAGACCCGGAGCGCGCGGGTCAGGTCGTTGGTGAACAGGTACGAGACCAGGCCGAACTCGGTGTCGTTCGCCATCCGGACCGCCTCGTCCTCGGTCTCGAAGGCGGTCAGCGGCGCGACCGGGCCGAAGATCTCCTCCTTCTGCAGGCGCGCACTCTTCGGTACGTCGGCGAGCACCGTCGGCGGGTAGAAGTACCCGTTGCCCTCGGCAATCGACCCGCCGGTCAGCGCCCGGGCGCCCTGGCCGACCGCGTCGTCGACGAGCTCTCGCACCTTGTCCCGCTGCGTCGCGTCGATCAGCGGACCGACGTCGACACCGTCCTCGGTCCCGCGGCCGACCGTCAGCGCGGCCATCCGCTCGGTCAGCCGGGCCGCGAACTCCGCCATCACCGGCGACTGCACGTAGATCCGGTTGGCCGCCGTACAGGCCTCGCCGCCGTTGCGCATCTTGGCCAGCATCGCGCCGTCGACCGCCTTGTCCAGGTCGGCGTCGGCGAACACCAGCAGCGGCGCGTTACCGCCCAGCTCCATGCTCGTTCGCAGCACCTGCTCGGCGGCCTGCTCGATCAGTTTCCGGCCGACCTGGGTCGAGCCGGTGAAGGACAGCTTGCGCGCGCGGCCGTCGCGGATCAGCGGCTCCATCACGCCACCCGAGTCGTGCGTGGTGATCACGTTGAGCACACCGGCCGGCAGTCCGGCCTCGGTCATCAGCTCAGCCAGCTTGAGCATCGACAGCGGCGTCTGCGAGGCCGGCTTGATCACCATGGTGCAGCCCGCCGCGACAGCGGGACCGATCTTGCGAGCACCCATGGCGGCCGGGAAGTTCCACGGCGTGATCAGCAGGCACGGCCCGACCGGCTGCCGCATCACCAGGAAGCGGCCCTTGCCGTTCGGTGCAATCTGGTAGCCGCCGTCGATCCGGACCGCCTCCTCGGCGAACCAGCGGAAGAACTCGGCCGCATAGGCGATCTCGCCCTTCGACTCCGCGACCGGCTTGCCCATCTCCAGCGTCATCAGCAGCGCGAGCTCGTCGGCCCGCTCGGTCATCAGCTCGTAGGTCCGGCGCAGGATCTCGCCACGCTCGCGGGGCGGAGTGGCGGCCCAGTCCGCCTGCGCTGCCACCGCTGCGTCCAGCGCGGCCTTGCCGTCGGCCGGACTGGCATCGGCCACGTCGCAGATCGTCGTACCGGTGGCCGGGTCCTCGACCGCGAGGGTCTTGCCTCCCTCGGCCGCTACCCACTTACCCCCGATGAACAGCTCGGTCGGACACGCCTCGACGACTTCCCGCTCCCCTGACATGGGCCTGCCTTTCGCTAGTCGGCTCTACCCAGACTAGGCCGTGGCAATCAGGGGTGGCGCGTGCCTTGGGACCGTGCGGACCATGCGGGTCAGGCCGGCGGCGATGGTGCGCAGGATGGCCGATCGGACCAGGCCGTCGAAGGCGAGCGGGACCAGCATGATCTCGTCGGCGGCGGTGTCGGCCACCAGTTCACCGAGTTCGGACACCACGGTCGCCCGGGAGCCCACGATGGTGCCGGAGTCGTCCAGCATCCGTTCGGCTCGTCCGCGCTCCCGTCCGGTCAATGGTTGCTCCAGGAGCATCATCAACTCGGCGGGTGTCGCTCGCGGTCCCGCCGTACCAAGGCGCGTCTTCACTCGCACATACTCGGCGAACCGGATGATCGCCTCCTCCTCCGAGTCGGCCGCGACCACACCGACCGTGAGAGCGACGTACGGCTTCACCGTGGTACCGGTCGGCTCGAAGTGATCCCGGTACGCCGTCAACGCCGCAGCCGTCACCGCGGACGCGGAGTGATGCGCAAGGAACACAGGCAACCCACGTACGGCGGCAGTCAGGGCAGCACCCGGCTGATCGGCCAGTACGAACACCGGTGGCGGCAGTCCGGCCAGTGCGAGCCGTACGTCGCCGACAGGTGCTCGGCCGGGCAGTCCGTCCCGAAGGAATCCGCACAGCTCGTCCAGCCGCTGCGGGAACGCGTCCCGAGCGGCACCGCCGAGTGCGGCCGCCGTACTGGGTGCCATGCCGAACTGCTGACCCACGCCGAGGTCGATCCGGCTCGGGTACGCCGCTGCCAGCGCGGCGAACTGCTCTGCGACCACGAGCGGCTGGTGGTTGGTCAGGAGCACACCGCCGGCGCCCAGCCGGATCCGGTCGGTCCGTGCGGCCAGGATCGCTGCGAGTACGGCCGGTACCGCGCCGCCGACGCCTCGGACGCCGTGCTGCTCCCCCACCCAGAACCGGCGGTACCCGAGGTCGTCGGCGGCCTGTGCCACCTCCGAGGTCTCCCGGAGCGCGGCCGCAGCCGACTGACCGGGCAGCTGCGGAACGACGTCCAGCACCGAGTGAGCTGAGACGGGCAGTCCAGGAGCGACAGGGGAATGCACGTGCTCACCGTGGCAGTGTCCGCACGGTCACACATGGGTGTACAGCCCCCAAGTTCCCGCCGCCGGACACCCATCTGTCCGCGGTCGTCCGACGGCTCGAAAATGGGGGTTCGGAGCCCTTGTCCGGCCCTGGTCCGTGGGGCATCGTTCCCGGCGTTCGTTTCGGGAATCGCGGGACAGAGGAGGCCGACGACGAGTGCACCTACCGAGCTGGGGACGCTGACGTTCCCGACCTGAGCCGGCCGGCCTTCCACCAGAGGCCGCTCGGCCGGGAGCTGCTGCCGCGGGGTGGTCAACCCCCAGTCGTCACCCCGCGGCAGGCACCGCCTGGCCGGATCCGGCCACCGTTGTCAACCGCTCCCAGCACAAATATGGGGGCTGCTTACCCATGCCCGGACCCATCCGCCGATGGCAGCCTGTCCGCGTGCTCAACTCAGCGACCGCCGGGCGGACCCGGACCAGCCAGAGGAACTACTGGTGGTCCGCGGGCATGCGCCCGCAGGAGCTGACCCAGTCAGCACCGGCCTGGGCCGAGTACGTGGAGCGCAGTACGTCCCTCCCACCGAGCGCGCCTGCCGCCGGTCGAGGCCCTGCAGGGACCGGTGTCATCGGCGGCCACACATCAGGTGGGGCGGCAGAGGCAACGGGTGGGTCCGACTGGCGGCAGGCGCTTATGCGTTGCCTTGAGCCCCTGCTCGCCGCCGCCCGTCGCGATCTCGCCGCCGCCGGCCACACCGGTGACCTGACCGAGCAGTTCCTGCAGCGGCTCGGGCTGCGGCTGGTGAAGCTGGCCGCGCGGACGCTGGTGCTCGAGCTCGCCCGCGCCCGGGACCGCGGTGAGCTGGCCGGTGACACCCCGGCCGAACGTTTCCTGGACTTCACCCACCGGCTCGTCGGAGGGAGCGAGCTGGCGGAGTTCCTGGCCGCCTACCCGGTGCTGGCCCGGGTCCTGGGCGAGTCGTGCCGGCAGGGAGTCGAGGGTCACCTCGAACTACTGGCACGACTCGCCGAGGACCGTGAGTCGCTCGTCACCGGACTGCTGGATGGCCGTGATCCCGGCGCGCTGACCGCCATCGCGCCCGGTGGCGATCCGCACCGTGGTGGGCGATGCACGGCGACCCTCACCTTCGCGGACGGGCGGCGACTCGTCTACAAGCCCCGGTCGCTCGACCTGCACAGGCACTTCAACGAGTTCGTCCACTGGCTGAACGACAAGACCGGTCTGGACATCCGCACGGTCGACCAGCTGACCCGCGAGGGCTATGGCTGGCTGGAGTACGTCGTACACGAGCCCTGTGAGGATCTGGCCGGCGTACGGCGCTTCTACCACCGGCAGGGCGCTCTCCTGGCACTGCTGTACGTGCTGGACGGCACTGACATGCACTACGAGAACCTGATCGCGGTCGGCGATCAGCCGATCCTCGTGGATGTGGAGACGCTGTTCCATCCCAGTCACACGCCGGTGGGCTCGCTCAGTCGCGACCCGGCGCATCGCGCGCTCCTGAGCTCGGTCTACCGCACTGCGCTGTTGCCACTGTTGGTCAGCGGGGAACATGGCGTGGCGGACATGTCCGGGCTGGGCGGCGACGCGGATGAGACCACGCCCATGGACGTGGTCGACTGGGCCGACGCCGGTTTGGACTCGATGCACCTGGTCAGGCGTCCCGGCCGGACGCAGAGCGGCGCCAACCGACCGTTGCTCGACGGTGCCGTCATCGAACCGCGAGACCACGAGAACGCTGTGCTCACAGGGTTCCGGGCCGCGTACGAGGCGATCGCCTGGCATCGCGACGAGCTGATCGGACCGGATGGCATGGTGACCCGATGCGCCGCGGACCAGATCAGGTTCGTACCGCGGAACACCAGTCTCTACACCGGACTCCTCGACGAGTCGACGCATCCCGACGCACTGCGCGACGCAGCCGGCCGCAGTCAACTGCTCGACCTGTTGTGGGACGCCGACGAGTCGCTGCGCCAAGTGGTGCCGTACGAGCTGGCCGACCTGTGGGCGGGCGACGTACCGCTCTTCACTGCTCGCCCGGACAGCCGTGACGTCTGGTCCTCTGACGGCACCCGCATCCCCGACGTCCTGGTCACGGAAGGCCTGGCCGCGGTCGAGGCGAAGATCAAGAGCCTCGGCGACATCGACGAGCATCGGCAGAAGTGGATGATCTCCGCATCGCTCGCCACCCGCCCGGAGCCGGTCGTGCACACCACCGCAGCGAGCAGGCCCGGACTCGGTGCCACCGAGGCGGACCCCGAATGCCTGCTGGCCGCGGCGACCGACATCGCCGACGAGATCGTCGCGCAGGTGATCAGCGAACCCAGCGGTGCGGCCAACTGGCTCGGTCTCGAACTGCTCGACGACCACCACTGGGCCATCAGGCCAATGGGTGCCGGCCTCTCCAACGGCTACACCGGTACGGCGCTCTTCCTCGCACAGGTCGGGGTCCTCACCGGAGCGCAGAAGTACTGCGAACTCGCGCGCGATGCGATCCGTCCGATCCCCCAGTTGCTGGAGGCCCTGGCGACGGACCTGGAGTCCGCGCAACTGGTCGGCCCTGGCTTCCATGGACTCGGTGGCATCAGCTACGGCCTGAACCGCCTGTCCACACTGCTCGGCGACTCCAACCTCACCACCTGGCTGGCTGCGTCCCTGGAGCTCACCGAGAAGCTCATCCCGGAGCCCACCGAGTTCCCAACGTACGCCGAGGGCGCGGCCGGCGGACTCGCCGCCATGCGCGGTATCGAGGGTCTCCCGGTCACCAGCCGGCTGGCCCAGCGGTACGCCGACGAACTCGTGACCGCTGTGGAACTCGGCGTACGTCATGGCCGGGGCGCACAGCACTACGGATTCGCTCGTGGCTACCAAGGCATCGCGTGGTCCCTCGGCCAGTACGGCGTACCGGGTGACAAGTACCTGGATGCCGCGCGGACGGCAGCCGATCTGGATCGGGTGGACCGGCCCAGCGGCCATGGCTGGTGCTCGGGCGACGCCGGGACCGCACTGGCCCGACTGACGGCCGGAGTACCCGCGGACCTCGACGCCTACCTGAGGGCCGCAACACAACGTCCGGTGCTCGCAGACCTGAGTCTGTGTCATGGCGAGCTCGGCGCGGTCGAGCCACTGGCGTGGCTGACCGAACACGATCATCCAGCCGTCGAGGGAGCACGGCGACGCCGTGCCGGGCTGGTGCTCGCAGCACTACAGCAGTACGGACCACAGTGCGGGACACCGCGGGCGGTTCCATCTCCAGGCCTGCTGACCGGTCTGGCGGGAATCGGCTACGGCCTGCTCCGGCTGGCGTTCACCGAACGCGTTCCGTCCGTGCTGCTCCTCGAACCATCCACCGGGTCGAAGCGCCCACCACTGCGCCGAGACCCACACAGCGACAGGGGAAAAGCATGACCGCCCAGAACCACGCAGCACAGCCCGACGTCCAGTCCACCACCCCGGACACGACCGACCCGCTCGGCCCGATCACGTTGCCGAAGCGCACCAAGATCGGTGCTCGCGCATTGGCCCTGGTCGGCACCGTGGGGATGAGCACGTTCGCGGTCGCGGCCATCAGCAACGATGTTGCCAGCACCTGGCCGACCATCAGTGTCAACTGATCGAGCGAACGCTTGAACCGCGAGGCCAGTCGGTCACCGGAATGACCGACTGGCCTCGCTGACTCGCTGCGGCGGCAACGATCCCTCGTTAGAGTTGGCAAGCATGCAGACCCGTTCACCCACAGTGGTCGGCAGGGATCAGGAGATCGATCATCTCCATCGCCTGCTGGCCGCGGCCCGAAGCGGTCAAGGGGGTGCGGTCTTTCTCGTCGGCGAACCCGGCATCGGCAAGAGCCGGCTGGCCGCGGTGGCCACCACCAAGGCCCTGGACGACGCGATGGCGACCCTGCGCGGCCGGGTCGGAGCCATCGGCGCGATGGTCGCGTTCCGCCCTTTCACCGAAGCTTTGCTCTCGCTCATCCGCCGTGGCGAGATGCCCCCGGCGGACGGGCTCGGCCCCTACCGCCAAGTGCTCGGCCGACTGGTCCCGGAGTGGGACGACGGTACGGCGCACGACACCGCGACCTCGACCGTGGTCCTCGGCGAGGCCGTCCTGCGGCTACTCGCGCTGGTCGCCAAGGACCGTGGTTGCCTGCTAGTCCTGGAGGACCTGCACGGCTCCGATCCCGAGACGCTGGCAGTGATCGAGTACCTGCTCGACAACCTGGATGACCAGCCGATCGCTTTGGTCGCGACCCTGCGCTCGGAGACCTGCGCGGCGCTCGAGCTCGCCAGGCTGTCGGCCCAGCGCGGCACGGCCGAGCTGATCGAGTTGCACCCGTTGGACCGGGCCCAGGTCGGCGAGCTGGCGGCGGGCTGCCTCGAGGTGCCGCCCACCGGCGTGCCCGATGCTTTGGTCGACGGACTGTGGCGTGACAGCGCCGGAATCCCTTTCATCGTTGAGGAATTGCTACAGGAGGCCAGCCGGACCGGACAGCTGTCCAAGGCCGACGGAAATGTGCAGGTCGTCGACGGACTGCACACGAATGTGCCCGCGGCCGTTGTCCGGAGCATCAGTAGCCGCACCGACCAGCTCGGACCGCAGTCACGCGACCTGCTCGTGCTGGCCGCGGTGATCGGCCACCGTTTTCCGCTGAGCGTCGTACGCAAGGCCACCGGGACCGATGAACGGTTGCTGCTGGCCACACTGCGGGCCGGCCTGGCGGCGCAGTTGGTCGGACCGGACGAGCCGGTGCCGGACTGGTATGCGTTTCGCCACCCCCTCACCGCTGACGCCTTGCTGGCCGGGCTGACACCGACAGAACGGTCCACCCTCGCGCGGCGGTGCGCGGACGCCATCGAGGAGCTGCACCCGGGCCTGCCCGGTGAGTGGTGTCCGATGGTCGCGGAGCTTGCCGAGACCGGTGGCGACATGGCCCGGGCCGGACGGCTGTTCGCGATGGCCGGCAGACGGTCCTTCGACGAAGGGTCGATGGCGTCTGCAGTGAATCTGCTGGAGCGCTCGAACGCTTTGCTGGCAGGCGATCCGGACACCATCAGCCGGGCCGAGGTGCTGGGTTCCTTGCTGATCGCACTGGGCGAGACCGGACAGTTCGAGACCAGCGCCGCCCACGCCGCGACGATCGAGGAGCTGGCCGACCGCAACCTGGACAGCCGCAAGGTCGCCGCGCTCCACGTCCAGCTGGCCAACCTCGAACACATGGCCGGTCGCTGGTCGGCCGCCCTGACCCAGGTCGCGACCGCCCGGACGCTGCTCGGTATCGACGCGGGCGACGCCGACCTCGCGCCGGTCGACGCGATCGCCGCCAACCTCGAGCTGGCCCGTTCGAGCCCCGGCCGGCTGAGGGCGGCGACCGAGCTGGCGACCCGTGCGGCCGAGGCCGCCGAACGCGCCAAGCTTCCCGCGGTGGCCTGCGACTCCCTGCAATTGCTGGGGATTCTGGCCCGCGAGCACGACCTCGATCAGTCGATCGACTACTTCCATCGGGCCCGGCAGGTCGCCGAGGAACACGGGATGACGTTCCAGCGGGTGTGTTCGCACATCTTCCAGGCCGGGACGATTTGCCTGGCGAACGGGAGCATCCTCGAGCTGGAACGAGCCCGGCAGCAGGCGTTGCGGATCGGGGCGATCCCGCTGGTGTACGAGGTCGACGGGATCCTCGGCCAGCAGGCGATCCTGCGGGCCGAGTACGACAAGGCCGCCGCGATCATCGACGAGTGCCTCGAGGTCACCCGGCGACTGCGAATGGGCCGGTCGGCGACGTACTTCCTGTCCACCAAGGCGATTCTCGAGGCGCACCGCGGCCGGCGGACCGCCATGGAGCAGACGCTCGCCGAAGTCGCCAGCTGGGGTGGCGAGCGCGCGTCGTACGAGCTGCCGTACTCCTACGGCCTGGCCCGCGCGTTCTGTGCACTCCTGGAGGAGAACCGCGAGCTGGCCGACTCCGATCTGGCCCAGGCGCTCGCGTACGACGCTCAGAACCCGACCACCTTCCATACCTCGGGCAAGAACGGGCTGGGCTTGTTACTCGGCGTACTGTCCGGCCGGAACAGCTGGGCGCACTTCGAAGCGGTCACTGCGACGGCCGGCAGTGGGATGCGATGGAACAAGCAGTTCGTCCAGTTCGCCCACGCCGTACTGCTCGGGCGGGACGGGCAGGTGGAGGCAGCCAACGACAAGGTGGCGGAGGCGCTGGAGACCGCGTCGCTCTACCCCCTGGCGCGCTACCTCGGGCTGCGGATGGTGGCGGAGCCGGCGCACGCGGACGGGTGGGGTGAGCCGGTGGCGTGGTTGCGGCAGGCCGAGGACTACTTCCACAACGCCGACATCCAGGCCGTGGCCAGTGCGTGCCGGAGTCTGCTGCGGCAACTCGGGGCGACCGTCTCGCAGCGGCGGAGTGGGACCGAGCAGGTGCCCGCGAACCTGCGGCAGCTCGGCATCACCAGCCGCGAGTACGAGGTGTGCCGCTTACTCGTGGACCGGATCGGCAACAAGTCGATCGCGTCCCGGCTGCACATCTCGCCACGGACCGTGGAGAAACATGTGGCCAGCCTGATGACCAAGACGCAGCAACCCGATCGGGAGGCGCTGAGCAGTTTCGCCCGGACGGTGGTCCAGGACTGACAGCCACAGTGTCCATTTCCGGCACAGGTGCGTGTGCTGGAACATCGGGCGGCCGGAGGGTGATAGTTGTCGACTCACGCATCGGCGACCGCCCGCCGCGCGGTACAAGATCACACGTAATTTATGAACGCTCGCTATCTATACTGGGCGGGTGGCAGGCAAGGGGTCGGACATGAGCAAGGGAACGGTCGGCGGCGGCGGTACGACGATGCTGCGGCGGATCAACGTGGCTGCGGTCCTGGACGCGGTACGACGGTCCGCGCCCGCACCGCTGCGCGTCGCCGAACTGGTCGAACGGACTGGCCTGGCCAGACCGACCGTCGCCCAGGCTGTCGACGAGCTGCTGGACGCGGGCTGGCTGCAGCAGCACGGCCCGGATTCGGCCGACCGTTCACTCGGTCGCCCGGCCATCCGCGTCTCACTCCGCGGACGTGCGGCACCGGTGCTCGGCCTGGACGTCGGCCCGCACCGGGTGACCGTGGGTGTCTCCGACCTCGCGGGCCGCAAGCTCGCCCTGGTACGGCGCTCCGGTCCCGGCTGGACCGCGCAGCAGTTGCTCGGGGTCATCAGCGAGGTGATCACCGAGGCGCTCGGGGAGGCCGAAGTGCCGGCCGAGGACATCGCAGCCGCCGTCGCCGCCAGCCCGGGCATCGTGGACGAGCACACCGGCCGGGTGCAGCTGGTCCCGAGTGTGCCGGGCTGGTCCGCGGTCGACCTGATCAAGCATGTCCGCGGACTGCTCGACTGCCCGGTCATGCTCGACAACGACGCCAACCTGGCCGCACTGGCCATCGCGGCCGCTCGTGGCGGCACGGGCACACTGCTGGCCGTCCAGTGGGGTGAGCGGCTCGGAGCCGGCATCGTCATCGACGGCCGCCTGCACCGCGGCACCGGAGCGGCCGGTGAGATCGGCTTCATCGCCACCGCCCCGGACGACGTCATCAACCCCGAGGACAGCCGGGGCCCGCTGGAACGCGCGGTCGGCTCGGAGGCGATCGCAGCACTCGGCCGCCAGGCCGCACTGGACAACCCACAGTCCCGTCTGGCCGAGCTGGGCGGAGAGCAGCTCGACACGGCAGATGTGTTCGCGGCCGCGGCAGAGCGTGACCCGGTGGCTCAGGCCGTCGTACAGAAGGTTGCCGGCGACTTCGCCCGCGCTCTGGCCCCCGCCGTACTGGTGCTGGACCCGACTGCCGTGGTGATCGGTGGCGGTGTGGCCCGGGCGGGTGCGGTACTGCTGGACGCCATCTCGGACCAGCTGCGGCTGCTGACGCTCAACCACCCGAAGCTGGAGCTGTCCGCCCTGGCTGAGGACGCCGTGGTCACCGGTGCGATGCGGATGGCCCTCGACGAGGTCTGGCAGCGCAAGCTCCCGACCCCCGCCCTCACGAGCACTACCTAGTCGTCCGGACGGCCGAGGCGATGGCGTCCGGTCGGTCCAGGTGGACGAGGTGGGCCGAGTCCGGCAGCACCTCGACCGTGCCGCGCAGCGGGCCGGCCAGTCGTCGCTGGCCCGCGAGCCAGCGGTTCGCGGTGAACCGTGAGCTGCCGCCGGTCGCGACCAGCAGTACCGGCGGCGCGACCGCACCGACCGGCGCGGCGACCAGCTTGGCGACCTCGGCTGCCAGCTCCCAGCTGCTCGCCAGGTCGTCCCAGAACAGCAGCCAGGACGACGCCACGCCGTACCGGGCCCTGGCGGTTGCCTTCGACAACAGGTCGTGATTGGTCACGCTGCCGATCCGGACGAACAGCCGCCGCAGCGTCGGACCGAGCACCTGCGGTCCGCCGATCCGCCCGAGGAACCGCAGGAACGCCCGCACCGCCCGGTCACCACGCGTCCCCGGGTAGAGCCACCGCAACCCGGTCTCCGAGGTCAGGCTGGTGTCGACGAGCACGAGCCTGGTCACCTCGAGCGGCCGGGTCAGGGCCCAACGCAACGCCGCCAGCCCACCGATCGAGTGCCCGACCAGACCGATCTCCGCTTCCGCCGGTACGCCGGTCGCCGTCCGGAGCTCGTCGACGTCGGAGGTGATCGGCGTACGCCAGGGATCGATGACGCGGAGGTCCTCCCCCGGCAACAGGTCGACGACCCGGGCGAACTCCTCGGGAGTCTCGGCCAGGCCGGGCAGCACGATCCAGATCACGGTCATCGAGGGAAAGCCTGCCTGAGACCAGGGAGCACTGTCGCCAACATTAAGCAGACCAGCAGCACCGAGACGCGCTGGAGGATGCCCGGCGCATGCAGATCGTCGCCGGTGAGCACCTCGACCCCGGTCTCGATCCCGAGCCACGTCTGCGTCACCGCGACTCCAGTAGCCGGTACGGCGACCACCCGGCCCCACACACCACCCCAGCCGAGGCGCCGCAGCACCAGCACCGCGAAGATGCCCATGGCAATGCTGCCGAGACCGGCCACGGTGGAAGTGACCTCGTGCAGTACGAGCGCGGCGCCGGCCTGACCGTTGGCCTCGGCCGCCCGGCACGCCGCTCTCACCGAGGGCGCGCAGTCCATCGGGGAGAAGGAGTCGAACAGCGTGCCGGCGCCGAAAACTGCCGCACTGATCAGCAATCCGTCCAGGTCCCGGTGCATCCGCGCGGCGCCCCGGCCGAGGATCGCCGCGATCAAGAGCAGAACGCCCGCACCGAGATCCATCGCCCGTGCGTACGGGCTGGTGGCCTGGTCCCGGGCGCCGAGTTCGCTGAGAAACGACTGATGAACGTCCAGCGGGAATCCGGCCGCCGCCTCCAGCAGCAGGCTGCAGTAGAGCACGCCGGCGGCGATCATCACGTTGCGCAGCAGGCGATACGGGACGGCGACGGCTGCGGCTCTCACACCGGCAAGCCTGGCACGTCAACCAAAGTATTGACTGTGGCGTCAGCTATACCGTCGAGGTAGACCTAGGTCGACCGAAGTCGGGATGAACAAGTGGGATGATCGCTTGGTGCGGCCGGAACAGCAGGAAGTGATCCCCGCGTGGAAGCATCGCGCCGCGGTCTGGGTGGGCCGCGTCGTCGTGGTTGCCTCCGTGTGGTCGTTCGTGGCGATCCCGCTGCACGTTTTCGCCCCGGCGTACGTGAAACGCGTCGACATGGCGTTCGACTTCTTCGGCATTCCGGCCGGGCACACGTTCTTCTCCGCTGTCTACCTGGCCGTCGTCGGCAGCGCGCTGCTGCGGGGCAAGCGGGCGGCGCTGCTCTGGGTGCTGTGGGTCTTCCAGGCGCTGTGGCTGCTCGCGCAGATCGCAGGGATCGCGTTCACCAGCGTCCGGCTGGCCAACCCCAACGACGCCGAACTGCTCCGGGACTTCGGACCGGCCAGCGTCCAGGACCTCGAGTGGGGCATCGTCCAGGTGATCGTGGTGGCCGCGATCATCGTGCTGCTGTGGAACATCCGCGCCGCCTTCCCGGCCCGGCTCGCGCCCGGGACGCGGCGGCTCGCGATCGGCGCGCTCGTCCTCGGCCTGCTGATCTCGATCGCGGTCAGCATCACGCTGACCCAGGTCTTCCCCCGGACGCTGAGCGGTCAGCGGCAGAAGATCGGCTGGGCCGTGATCGCCGCGCTCGGGCAGTCCCGCAGCAAGATGGGCGGGCACGAGGGCCACGGCTGGATCGGGCTGTCGGTCGGCGCGATCTCGGCCGCCTCACTGGTGATCGCGTTCTGGATCTTCCTTCGCTCGGTCCGCCGGGTCCGCTACCTGACCCAGCCCGAGGAGCTCGAAGTACGGCGCCTTCTCCTGCTGCATGGCGAGCGGGACTCCCTCGGGTACTTCGCCACCCGCCGGGACAAGGCGGTCGTCTTCGCCCCCGGCAACGACGCCGCGATCGCCTACCGAGTGGTCAACGGGGTCAGCCTGGCCAGTGGTGATCCATTGGGTGATCCGGCTTCCTGGCCGGCCGCGATCGAACGCTGGCTGGCCGAGGCTCGTACGTACGGCTGGTCGCCGGCTGTTCTCTCGGCGAGCGAGGAGGCCGCCCACGCGTACGTCGATGCCGGCCTGCGCGCATTGTCAATGGGCGATGAGGCGATCATCGATGTCGCCGACTTCACGCTCGAGGGCCGGACGATGCGGCCGGTCCGGCAGGCGGTCACCCGGGTCCAGCGCGCCGGCTACCACGCGGAGGTCGTCCGGGCCGGTGACCTGTCTGCGCAGGTTCTGACGGAGTACGTGCATCTCGCCGAGAAATGGCGTGGGGCGCGGACCGAGCGTGGGTTCTCGATGGCGCTCGGGCGGCTCGGCGATCCGGCCGACGCGCGATGCGTGATGGTGATCGCGCGCGACGCGGACGGGGTCGTTCGTGGGCTGCTGTCGTTCGTGCCGTGGGGTGTCCGGGGTGTCTCGCTGGACCTGATGCGGCGCGATCCGGAGTCCGTGAACGGGTTGATGGAGTTCATGGTGACCTCGCTCGTGGACGCCTGCGGCGATCTCGGGCTGCACCGCATCTCGCTGAACTTCGCCATGTTCCGGGAGATCTTCAGCGATGCCGAGCGGGTCGGCGCCGGGCCGGTGCTGCGCCTGACCAGCGCACTACTCACGGCAGCTTCGCGGTTCTGGCAACTGGAGAGTCTCTACCAGTCGAACGAGAAGTACTTGCCGCGTTGGTCGCCGAGGCTGATCTGCTACTCCCGCGGGGCGTCGCTCGCCCACGTGCTGCTGGCGGCCGGGACCGCGGAAGGATTCCTGCCCGCGCCTCGGCCGTGGACGCGGGTGGACAGTGCCGAAACGGCCGATCGGCACGCGATCATGGCGGCCGACGGTGGTCACTTCGCGTCCGCCGTACGTCAACTGGAAGATGAGCTGCTGCGGCCGGCGCTGCCCGATCGCAAGCTCACCGAGCAGGAACGGATCCGCCGGATCAAGCTCGCCGAGCTCGTTGCCGCTGGCATCGATCCGTACCCGGTCGGGGTGCCGCGGACGGAGACGCTGGAGCGGGTCCGCGAACTGCACGACAACCTGCCACCCGATCACCACACCGGCGAGACGGTGTCCGTGACCGGCCGGGTGATGCGGATGCGGAACCACGGCGGCCTGGCGTTCGCGCAACTGCAGGACGGGCCGGCCCAGCTGCAGGTGATGCTGACGGCCGATGCGTGTGGCGAGGTACCCCTCGACCAGTGGCGACGGCTGGTGGACATCGGCGACCATGTCAGCGTCACCGGCGAGGTGGTGACGAGCCGGCGCGGCGAGCTGTCGATCGCGGCGACCTCGTGGTTGATGGCCGCGAAGTGTCTGCACCCCCTGCCGGACAAGCGGAAGGGGTTCACCGATCCGGAGGCGCGGGTCCGGCAGCGGCACATCGACCTGGTGATGAACCCGGACTCACTGCGGATGATGCGGCACCGCAGCGCCGCGGTCCGGGCCCTGCGCAACGGTTTCGAGTCGCGCGGCTTCATCGAGGTGGAGACTCCGATGCTGCAGGCCGTGCACGGCGGTGCGAACGCGCGGCCGTTCGCCACTCACATCAACGCCTACGACACCGAGCTGTTTCTGCGGATCGCGCCGGAGCTGTTCCTGAAGCGGCTCAGCGTCGGCGGGCTCGGCAAGATCTTCGAACTCAACCGGAACTTCCGCAACGAGGGTGCGGACGCGACCCACAACCCGGAGTTCACCTCGGTCGAGGCCTACCAGCCGTATGCCGACTATCACGTGATGCGCGAGCTCACCCGCGAACTGCTGATCGAGACCGCGACCGCGGTGTTCGGCAAGCCGGTCGTCCGCCGGCCGGACGGCGACCTCGACATCTCCGGTGAGTGGCCGGTCGTCACCGTGCACGACGCGGTCGGCCGGGCCACGGGGACGACGCTCGACCCGGACACCCCGGCCGATCGACTCCGGGAGCTCTGCGCGGAGCACGGCGTACACACGACCTTCGAGATGTCGGCCGGTGAGCTGATCCTGGAGCTGTACGACGAGCTCGTCGAGCCGAACACCACCGTGCCGACGTTCTACACCGACTTCCCGCTCGAGACGTCACCGCTGACCCGGAACCACCGCTCCGAACCACGCCTGGCCGAACGCTGGGACCTGGTCGCCTTCGGCGCCGAGATCGGTACGGCGTACTCCGAACTGGTCGACCCGGTCGAGCAACGCCGCCGCCTCACCGAACAGTCGCTGAAGGCAGCCGCCGGCGACCCGGAGGCGATGTCTCTCGACGAGGACTTCCTGACCGCGCTGGAATACGCGATGCCTCCGACCGGCGGTCTCGGCATCGGCGTGGACCGGGTTCTGATGATGCTCACCGGCCAGAACATCCGCGCGACGCTCGCCTTTCCGTTCGTCCGCCCTGCTGTGCGGGACTAGCCCCTGTACCCTGTGCGGCACGGGGCGTTGGGGCGGACCTGGGGGTAGTACATGAGGCGCTGTGCTGCGCTCTGCGCGGCGGTGGGGATGCTGGCTTGGGTGGCCGGCTGTAGTGGCGCGCCGGAGGAGACTCCGGTGGCCGTGTCGACCGGTACGTCGACCGGTACGTCGGCCGCACCGGCGCCGGCGTCGTCGGTGCCACCGGCCGGGGTCACCGGGTCGACGGCGTACCAGGTGGAACTGACCAAGATCGAGAAGGGCCTGGCCGGCCAGCTGCGTGCGCTCACGCGGGTGCGGACCGCCGAGGGCCTGACCGACGCGATGACCACGCTCGCCGACTCCCTCACCGCGGCGTCGTCGCAGCTGGCCGGTCTCACGGTGAGCGGTCGGCTGACCGCCGTACACGAAGTGCTGCAGGACCGGCTCGCGGCGGCGGCCGAGTCCTTGTCGAACTCCGATCAGACCGAGCTGAACGCGCGCTGCGGTGGTGTCGCGTACACCTCGCAGAAGGTGCAGCGGAAGCTTCGCGCGGATCTGAGCGGCGCGATCCTGCCGTTGACGCGGCTGAAGCTCAAGTTCGGCGCGACGCTGCCCGATCCCGGACCGGAGCCGGAGGCCGAGCGCCCCGCGAGCGGCAAGATCCTGGTCCGCGACGGCGAGGCGGGCACCGGCCGGCTGAAGATCACCAACGGCACGGCGGAAGACGTCGCGATCTCGGTCGTCACCGACGGGCAGCCGCCCAGAACGCCGCACGTGATGATGTACATCCAGGCCGGCAAGACCGCGACCATCAGCCGGATCGGCGGCGCTTACCACGTCTACTTCAAGAGCGGTACGGACTGGAATCCCACCCGCCGCCAGTTCGGCGCTGACTGCTCGTTCCAGAAGTTCGACCAGGCCTTCGGCCGCAACCAGGGCTGGCAGATCAACCTGGAACCCACCGTCGGCGGCAACGCCAAAACCACCGAGGTCGAAGCCTACTGACCAACCCTCGCAACAGCCTGAGGTCTACAGGTCGTCAGGCAACAACCGAAAGGCCTTGTGGGGAGTGAGCGGGCGCAGCGCCCGAAAGTCCCTCCGATCGAGGGTGAGTACTGCGTCCGTGCGGTAGTCGGCGGCCAGGGCAACACTGACCGCATCAGCCAGGTCGAGGTCCAGATCGGCGTACCGGTTCATCACGGCGAGGGCAGTCGAAAGCGTCTCGGCGCCGATGTCTGGCATCTGAAAACGCATCCGCCGCACCTGCGTCAGCAACAGGTCGAGAATCGTCGACCTAGCCTCCGCCCCCAGCCGAACCCGAGCCAGATGGTCGACCTCGGCCAGGACCAGCGGAGACAGGATGACCGTCCCGGCTTCCTGCAGGAGCTGCCGGCAGTACGGCGCCTCAGGTGCGTTGCGGTCGAACGCCGCGATGATCCCCGAGGTGTCGGCGACGATGATCACCGGTCGGTACGACGCGCGATCTCCGCGCGGACCTCGTCCTTGCTCACCGGTTCGCCGGTGCCCTCGAAGGTCGGCCAATCGAGTGGCTCGTCCCAGACCCGGTTCGCCATCGCAGCCAGGTGGATGCCCTCGCGGATGATCTCCGCCTCCGGAATACCACGTCGGCGAGCAGCATCCTTGATCAACGCCAGGTCCTCAGGATCGGCATAGACATTGGTGCGCTTCATCGACATGTACCAACCCTAACACACGTACATGCGGCTCAGAGGCCGAGCTTGTCCAAGAGGGAGCCGAGCAGGCCGCCCAGGGACGAGTGGTCTGGGGGTGGGGGGTCTTCGGGGGTGGGGGGTGGGGTGGTTGGGGTGGTGCTGGTGGGGCCTGACGTGGGCTGGCTGGTGGGGGCGGTAGTGGGGCCTGACGTGGGCCGGCTGGTGGGGGCGGTGGTGGTGCTGGTGGGTGGGGTTTGGGTGGTGACCGGGGTCGTGGGGTCGAACTGGTCGACGATCTGGGTCGTCGGGTTGCCCGGGGTGGCCGTCGACCAGGAGGTGGTGCCGGGTGGGACCGGTGCGGTGGTGGCGCCGGCGCCGGGGACGGTTGCTGTGGGCAACGCGGTCGGCGACGTGGTCGGGGTCGCCCCGGGGGCGGGCGTGCTGCCGCGCGGGATGGCCGGGACGTTCTGCGTCGGCTGACTGGGTTCGAGGCCGGCGACCGGGCTGGCCGGGTCGGGGCCGCCGCCGGGGAGCGGCAGGAACGACGCGCCGATCCGCGGTCCGCCGAGGAAGGCGACGAACGCGAGGACGAGGTACAGCAGCAGCAGTACGCCGGCACCGGTGGCGACCTGACGAAGGCGCCGAGGGTCCTGCCAAGGCGGGCGGGCGGGTGCCGTGGCAGCGAACTGTTTCACGGTCCCGGAGAGTATCGGTTGAACCAGCGCTTGAAACAGCCCTTGGAAGAAATTCCACGCTAGATCGCAACTATTGGATACTCCGATACCTTCTACGCGACCGTAGGAATGCAGCGAGTTAGCTGATGGCGCGCCTACTTCTCTGCACTGGGGATCCTCGTATGTCAGCCTGCTCCCATGGCTTTTCTGGTGCTGCTGCACGGCCTCGGTGCCAACGGACGAGTCTGGGATGCCTGGCCGCAACCGCGGTTCGCCCCCGATCTCCCCGGTCACGGCACGGCTGCCGCGCTCCCGTCGTACAGCTTCGGTGAAATGGCCGCGGCGGTGGCGGAGAGATTGGAGGTACGGCGCGATCTCGTCGTACTCGGGCATTCACTGGGTGGCGTGATCGCACTCGAGCTGGCGAATGGACGGTACGGCGTCGACGTCAGCCGGGTCGTCGCACTCGGGGTCAAGGTGACCTGGTCCGACGACGACCTGGGACGGGCGGCCGCTTTGGCACAGAAGCCGGTCGCCTGGTTCGACGATCGCGCGGAGGCCGCGACCCGATTCCTCAAGATCTCCGGTCTGCAAGGACTTGCCGACCCGGCGGACGCAGTCGTCGATCACGGCCTCCTGGAGGTCGACGGCCGGTGGCGACTCGCGATGGATCCAGGCACCTTCGGCGTCGGCGCACCGGACATGCCGACACTCATCGCCGAGAGCAAGGCCGAGGTGATCCTCGCTCGCGGCGAGCGAGACCCGATGAACACCGACGCCGAGCTCCACGCCCTGCACGACCAGGCCGTCACCCTGACCGGTCTCGGTCACAACGCGCAGGTCGAGGACCCGGAGGCCGTCGCAGCGCTGATCAGGTGAGGGCTTGGAGCCCGATGACCGACAGCAGGCGGAGTTTCTCGGCCGCCTCGGTGTTCGGGGCAGTCGTGTAGACGACCATACGGAGATCGCTACCGGGCACCGTCAGTACGTCGCAGTCCACCACGAGGGAGCCGAGGTCCGGGTGGTTGATGGTCTTCTGCTCGGTCTGATGGAAGCCGACGACGGGCTGATCCCAGAGCTGGGCGAAGTCGTCGTACCCGGCGCGAAGGTCGTCGATCAGCACCCCGAGTTCCGGGTCGTGCGGATAGCGGGTGACGGATGCGCGCAGGTCCGTCACCATCGCGACCCGGAAGCTCTGCCGCTGCTCGGACGTCTGCACCACGCGGTCCCCCGGCGCCGCGTAGTGCCGCCAGAGGATGTTGCGCCACCGGCCCTGCCACTCGGACGGGTCCCCGATCAGCGCCGCGAAGAGCGGATTCCAGGTGATCACAGTCCAAGCCGCGTCGCACACGCAGAGCGGTGCGCCTTCCAGTTGGTCGACGACCCGCTGCACGCCAGGCGGGATGTACGCCGAGATCCGGCCGGGTGACGGTTCCACCTGCCCCGCGAGTACGAACAGATGGTTGCGTTCGGCATCGGACAGCCGGAGCGCCCGGGCCAGCGCGGTCAGCACCTGCACCGACGGCGAGTCCGAGCGGCCTTGCTCGAGCCGGACGATGTAGTCGACCGAGAGCCCGGCGAGGTGCGCCAGTTCCTCCCGCCGCAGCCCCGGCGCGCGACGCTTCCCGCCGGCAGGCAGACCGACCGCGTCCGGCGTCATCCGATCGCGCCACGCGTGCAGTGTCCGGCCCAGCTCGCTCACACCCCCAGTATCCCGTCCGCCGGCCGCGACAGCCTGGTACTGCCATTCCCTAGGACACCGTGGGTACTACCTGCTCGACAGCCGCGACGAGAAGGTGAAGACATGACCACGACACTGATCACCGGGGCGAACAAGGGCCTCGGCTACGAAACCGCCCGTCGGCTGATCGAGGCCGGACATACCGTCTACATCGGCGCCCGTGACCCGCAGCGCGGCAAGCAGGCTGCCTCCGACCTCGGCGCGCAGTACCTCCCACTCGACGTCACCGACGAGGAGTCCGTCGACGCGGCGGCCGAGCAGTTGGCGACAGCGGCCGGCCGCCTCGACGTACTGATCAACAACGCCGGCATCCCGGGCCCGCGCAAGGAGGCCCGCGACCTCACGGCCGATGACTTCCACCAGGTTTTCGACCTCAACGTGTACGGCCCGGTCCGGATGATCCGCCGGTTCCTGCCGTTGCTCGAGCGCAGCGACAACCCGGTCATCGTGAACGTCTCCAGCGGGCTCGGCTCGATCGCGACCGCCGTCGCCCCGGAGGCTCAGTCGACCGCCGTGCCCGTCTGGGTGCCGGCTCCGGCGTACGGCGCCTCCAAGGCGGCCCTCAACATGCTGACGGTCCAGTACGCGCGTCAGCTGCCCGGCCTGCGGATCAACACCGTCGACCCCGGCTACACCGCGACCGACTTCAACGGCCGCAGCGGCTACCAGACCGTCGAGGAGGGTGCCGACATCATCGTCCGGCTCGCGACCATCGACCAGGACGGTCCGACCGCGGAGTACCTGAGCCTGCACGGAACCGTGCCCTGGTGATCAGCACTCGATGACGTTGACGGCGAGACCGCCGCGAGAAGTCTCCTTGTACTTGATCTTCATGTCCGCGCCGGTCTCGCGCATCGTCTTGATCACCTTGTCGAGGGTGACCACGTGGACGCCGTCGCCGTGCATCGCCATCCGGGCCGCGTTGATCGCCTTCACCGACGCCATCGCGTTCCGCTCGATGCACGGGATCTGCACCAGCCCGCCGACCGGGTCGCAGGTCAGGCCGAGGTTGTGTTCCATCGCGATCTCGGCCGCGTTCTCGACCTGGAGCGGCGTACCACCGAGCACCTCGCACAACGCGGCCGCGGCCATCGAGCAGGCGGACCCGACCTCGCCCTGGCAGCCGACCTCGGCACCGGAGATCGACGCGTTCTCCTTGTAGAGCACGCCGATCGCGCCGGCGGTGAGCAGGAACCGGACCGCCCCGTCCTCACTGGCACCGGGCACGAACCGGCGGTAGTAGTGCAGTACGGCGGGAATGATGCCGGCGGCACCGTTCGTCGGTGCGGTGACGATCCGGCCACCGGACGCGTTCTGCTCGTTCACCGCGAGGGCGAACAGGTTGACCCAGTCCATCACCTTCAACGGATCGACCGACCAGGGATCCTGCGTGAGCTTGGTGTACAGCGCGCGCGCCCGGCGCGGCACCTTCAAGCCGCCCGGCAGGATGCCCTCGGTCTCACAACCCTCGCGGACACAGTCCTGCATGACCTGCCAGATGTGCAGCAGTCCGGCCCGGATCTCTTCCTCGGTCCGCCAGGCCAGCTCGTTCGCGAGCATCACCTCGCTGATCGACAGCTGCGACTCCCGGCACCGGTCGAGCAACTCCGCACCAGTGGTGAACGGATACTTCAATGGGGTCGTGTCCGGCACGATCCGATCGCCCGCGGCCGCGTTCTCGTCGACCACGAACCCGCCGCCGACCGAGTAGTACGTGCGTTCCCGCAGCACCTGGCCGTCGGACCCGCGCGCCACGAACGTCATCCCGTTCGGGTGGTAGGGCAGCGCCTTGCGCCGGTGCATGGTCAGGTCGGTGTTCTCGTCGAACGCGATCTCGTGCGTACCGGCCAACCGCAGCCGGCCGAGCTCGCGGATCGTCTCGACCCGGGCGTCCACAGCGTGCGTGACGACGGTCTCGGGGTCCTCGCCTTCGAGCCCGAGCAGGACCGCCTTGTTACTACCGTGACCGTGCCCGGTCGCACCGAGCGAACCGAAGAGCTGCGCCTCGACGGTTGCCGTCGCGGCCAGCAGGCCGGCGTCGGCCAGACCGAGCGCGAACGTACGGGCGGCGCGCATCGGGCCCACGGTGTGGGAGCTCGAAGGGCCGATCCCGATGCTGAACAGATCGAAGACGCTGATCGCCATCGTGTGGAGGTTCCTTCCGGTCGCCGTTGACCGTTTGGTGTCCTCCCCGCTCTGTCAGGCCGTTGCCTTCCAGAGATGCCTCGCCCGTGCGGTGAAGGTGCCTGAGAGATTCTTGGGGAGAGTTGCTCCTACGGCGCCTGGGTCACGCCCAGGTCTCTCCCGCACGGGTTCATGCGGCTGTTGAATTGACTGACGGTGTGGACGGTACGGCGCTCCGACCGGCAACGTCAATCCGGCCGGTCCGCACGGCCCAGATCTCGAAGAACCAGGTGAACAGCGGGGGAACACTCGCCGCCAGCGCGGCCAGCGTCACCGGCCACGACCACCGCAACGGCCCGCGCACGATCAGCACTGTGACCACGTAGACGACGAAGATGCCGCCGTGGATCGGGCCGAAGATCTTCACCCCGATCTCGTTGTCGGACAGCACGTACTTGAACAGCATTCCGATCAGCAATCCGGTCCACGAGATCGCCTCGGCGATCGCCACCGTCCGGAACCACACCGCGTGCTTGGTAGTCATCAGCGACCGACCCTAACAAGTCCCCCAAGCCGCACCCGGGGTCCGCCGGGGGCTCGTCCCCGATGCGGCCGAGCAAACGGTTGCCGAGGATCGAGGAAGCTTCCCCAGACACAGGAGATTTCCTTGATGAGATCGAGAGAGCTTCTCAGGACCACCGCGTGGGGTGTGGTCCTGGGACTGACGGCGGCCGGCCTCGCGACGCTTCCGGCGTCGGCCGCCGTACCCAGGCCGGCGGGAGTGCAGTGGTCGGACTGCAAGCCCGAAGGCAAGGACGACCCGGCCGAGGTGAAGGGCTCGCAGTGCGCGACCCTGCGGGTGCCAGTCGACTGGCGCGACCCCGGCGGACCGACGTTCGGCCTCGCGATCGCCCGCCGTACGGCGAAGTCCCCGAGCGAGCGTGTCGGCGTGCTGGTGTTCGGCCCGGGTGGTCCCGGTGACTCCGGCGTCGACCGGATCAAGACCGGCATCAGCCGGTTCAGCCCGACGCTGCAGGATCGCTTCGACATCGTCAGCTTCGACCCGCGCGGGATCGCCCGCAGCAACCCGGTGCTGTGCTCCGCCGCCCTGCTGTCCCAGCAGCCGTCGCCGTTGATGAAGAGCCAGGCCGACTTCGACGCGACCGTCCGCTACAACCGCACGCTGGCCGCCGACTGCCGCGAGCACACCGGACCGCTCTACGACCACATCGACACCTGGCAGTCGGTGCGCGACATGGACGCCATCCGGAAGGCACTCGGCGAATCGCAGATCTCGTTCCACGGCTCGTCGTACGGGACGATGCTCGGCGCGCAGTACGCCGAGACCTACCCGCGTCGTACGCGCGCAGTCGTTCTGGAGAGCGTGCTCGACCACAGCTCCCCGACCGCACGCACGTTCCTCGACGAGCAGGCGGCGCCGGTGCAGGACTCGTTCGACGAGTTCGTGAAATGGTGCGACCAGGCAACGACCTGTGCGCTGCACGGCCGCGACATCCGCGCACTCTGGGCAGACCTGCTGAAGGTCTCCACCGATCCGTTCAAGCTGAGCTTCCAGGTGTTCCGGCTGCTCTACGACCCGGAATGGCGCAAGCTGGCGGACACCCTGAAGACACTCGATGAGAGCAAACAGGCCTCAGTGCCGACCGGGCTGGTGAACAACACGCTGGCGCCGTTCTGCCAGGACTGGAACCTGCCGGTGCGGAACTACCGCGAGTTCGCCGGCCTCGTCGACCGCGTCGGCCGGAACAACCCGGACATGAGGTACCCGGGCCAGCTGATGGCCGTCACGAACTGCCTCGGCGCACCGAAGGCGAACAATCCGCAGCACACGCTGAAGGTCCGCGACCTGAAGACCCCGGTCCTGCTGGCCAACGCGATCCACGACCCGGCCACCGGCTACAACTGGGCCCAGAGCGTGGAGCGCCAGCTCGGGAGGTACGGCGTACTCCTGACGTACGAGGGCTGGGGACACGGAAGCTACAACTCGAGTCCCTGCATGCAGTCGACGATCGACGCCTACCTGGTCTCGCGTCAGGTGCCGAAGCGCGCTACCAGCTGTCCCGCCGTACCACCGGTGGGTTGAGGAAGACCCGGGGCCGGCGCTCCCAACTAGCACCGGCCCCGGTGTCGATGTGACCTCAGACCGGTACGCCGATCACGTCCAGCACGCGGTCGAGGTGATCACCATGGACCAGCCGGCTCGACAGCATGCGGAGTTCGGCGCAAGCGGTCTCGAGTGCCTGCGTCTGCGATCGGCAATGGTCGACGTACCAGAACGGATCGTCGGGTTGCGGATCGTCGGCATCGTCGATGTCGGCGTACCAGTGCTGATCTCCGTAGTGGACTACTCGCACCCGCAGATTCATGATGACTACTCCCCGTGCCCAGGGATCCTGGGTCCCCCATGGCCCCAGTTCGGCCGCCTCGGCCCCGGCGCATGGACGCGGCCCCCCACTGCCACGCGCCGGGCCGAGCTCGACCCTCCCCCGCTCGCTACATCGGAGCAGGGGGCATCGGTGTTACTGCTTGTGACGGGTTAATTTTCCGTCAGCGCGCGGTCACCGGCCGTCGAGGTGCGACCGGGTCCACCGCTCGAGGCCGTCGGTCGTGATCGGCAGGTCCTCGGTGAGGATCTCCAGCCGGTCGGAGTGCACGACGACGTTGTCCTCGATCCGGATGCCGATCCCGCGCAGCTCCGGCGGCACGGTCTCGTCGTTCGGGTGGAAGTACAGCCCCGGCTCGACCGCGAGCGCCATGCCCGCCTCGATGGTGCCGGCGAAGTACGCCTCCGGCCGGGACGCGTCGCAGTCGTGCACGTCGAGGCCGATGTAGTGGCCCGTCCCGCAGACGATGTACCGCCGGTGCTGCTGCCCGTCCGGGCCGAGCAGCTCGTCGATCGACACGTCGTCCAGCAGACCCCAGTCCTTCAGGCCTTCGGCCAGCACGCGCAGAGCCTCGTACTGGAAGGCACGGTACGGCGCTCCCACCTTGACGGCCTCCAGGGACGCGAGTTGCGCCTTGTGCACGAGGTCGTGCACCTGCCGCTGGGCGGCGGTGTACTCACCGGTGGCCGGGAAGGTCCGGGTCACGTCGGCGGTGTAGAGCGTGCGCGTCTCGACGCCCGCGTCCAGCAGGATCACATCGCCCTCGTTCACCGGGCCGTCGTTGCGGACCCAGTGCAGCACCGGCGCGTGGTTGCCAGCCGCAACGATCGAGGCGTACCCGACGCCGTTGCCCGCGGTCCGCGCGCGCCGGTCGAAGGTGCCCTGCAGCCACCGCTCGCCGCCGCCCCGGATCGCCTCGGGCAGCTCGCGGGCGACATCGCCGAAGGCGAGCACGCTGGCCGCGACGGCCTCGCGCAGCTGGTCCAGCTCCCAGTCGTCCTTGATCCGGCGCAGCTCGGCCAGCGTCTGGCGCAGCGAGTTCCCGTCGGTCGGCGAGGTCCGGACCAACGCATCCAGCATCGGCTCGACGCCAGGCGTCGACAGCATGAACGGGACCGCGCCACGCACGGCCGCCGGCAGCTCCTCGATCGGACGGCACGCGATCTGCAGCGCGTCCGACCAGTCCTTGAGCCCCGGCACCGGGCCGATCCACAGCTCGCCGTCGCGCGCGTTGGCGAAGAAGTCCGCCTCGTCCGGCCCTGCGGTCTCCCGCAGGTACAGCGTCGCTTCACCATCGGCCGACAGCACGAGTACGGCGCCTTCGGCCTGGCAGCCGGTCAGCCAGACGAAGTCGCTGTCGGCGCGGAACTGGAAGTCGGTGTCGTTCGAGCGCACCGGCGCCCGCCCGGCCGCGAGCGCGATCCGCCGGCCCGGCAGCGCGGCGGAGAGCTTCCGCCGGTGCGCGGCGGCGGCCTCGGCCAGCCCCTCCGGCAGCGTCACCGACCGGTCCACGGGCCCCCAGCCACGCGAGATGAACTCCCGGAAACCTTTGGCGTCGATGGGGCGGTAGGACTTCGGCGTCTCTTCGGTCCGGTCGTCGGTCATGAGCTGAGCTCCCCTTTGCAGCTGACGGTCACAGTTCATCAACTCAGGTCCGCGGGGGGCGGCGCAAGCCCTTAAGGAATCTCGTGGATCAACTGGCCCGGAACGCCTCCAGCAGACCGCGCTCAGAGTCGACCAGGTACTGATGCAGGTCAGCCGCCGCCTCGTCGTACTTGCGCGCATCGAGCAGCTCGAACAGCTCACGGTTCCGCGTGATGTACGGCTCGTGCAACTCACGCGGCGTCGCGATCACCTGGAAGACAAGCCGCAACTCGGCCAGCAGCCGCCCGGTCATCGCATCCATTCGGGTACTGTCGGCCAGACCGATCAGGTGCTCGTGGAACCGCATGTTCGCCGTCCCGACGGCCGGCCAGCGCTCCGCGAGCGCGGCCGCCTCTGCGGCTTCGACATCGTCCTGCAGTGGCTCGAGCCGGCTCGCCGGCAGCTCCGGATCCCGGTCCACCAGACCACGGACGACGTCGACCTCGAGCACCCGGCGGAGGCGGTACAGGTCGACCACGTCCCGCTCGTCCAACTCGGGGACGAACACGCCGCGATGCAGCTTGTAGACCAGCAGCCCTTCGTGGGTGAGCAGCCGGAAGGCTTCGCGCAACGTGTTGCGGCTGACCTCCAGCACCTCGGTCAGCTCGATCTCGGATAGCTGGGCACCCGGGGGCAGCGCACCTTCGGTGATGCTGCGGCGCAGGATGTCCGCGGCCCGCTCGGCCGAACTGCTGCGGTCCAGCCGCGCGACATCGGCGGCAACCGACCGCAACCACGCCTGCCGGGGCGTGTCGTCGGCCTCACCGGTGCTCATCTCCGCATCATCCCGCAATCAGGCCAGTCAGTGAAAGTTTGGTGGAGCAACCCTCTTGCAGGATTGTTGAACAATCCTTAGTGTCGGTCTCACCACCACAACGGGCTGTCCAGAAAGGCGGTAAGGGCTATGGCGCGGAAGTGGGAGTTCTGGATCGACCGTGGCGGCACCTTCACCGACGTCGTCGCGCGGCGCCCGGATGGAACCCTGGTGACGCACAAGCTCCTGTCCGAAAACCCGGAGCGCTACCGGGACGCCGCCGTCGAGGGCATCCGCCGGCTGCTCGCGGTGCCGGCCGGCGAACGGATCCCCGCCGAGCGCATCGAGGTCGTCAAGATGGGCACGACGGTGGCGACCAACGCGTTACTCGAACGCGACGGCGAGCCCACCGTGCTCGTCATCACCAAGGGCTTCCGCGATGCGCTACGGATCGCCTATCAGAACCGCCCGCGAATCTTCGCCCGCGAGATCGTGCTGCCGGAGCTCGTCTACTCGGCGGTAATCGAGGCGGACGAACGGGTGGCCGCAGACGGCAAGGTTCTGGTCCCGCTCGACGAACACGCCGTCACCGAGGACCTGCGGCGTGCGTACGACGACGGCCTGCGATCGGTCGCCGTAGTGTCGCTGCACGGCTATCGCTATCCGCGGCATGAAGCGGTGATCGGCGAGATCGCCCGCCGGGTCGGCTTCACCCAGATCTCGCTGTCGCACGAGTGCAGCCCGCTGATGAAGGTGGTCTCGAGGGGCGACACGACCGTGGTCGATGCCTACCTCTCCCCGATCCTGCGCCGGTACGTCGATCAGGTGGCATCCGAACTGGACGGTGTCCGGCTGATGTTCATGCAGTCGAACGGCGGGCTCACCGAAGCGCACGCGTTCCGTGGCAAGGACGCGATCCTGTCCGGACCCGCGGGCGGTGTGGTCGGAATGGCGCGGACCACGACGGCTGCCGGGTTCGACCGGGTGATCGGCTTCGACATGGGTGGCACGTCGACCGATGTGTCGCACTACGCCGGCGAGTTCGAACGCCAGCTGGAAACGCTTGTCGCCGGGGTGCGGATGCGCGCGCCGATGATGAGCATCCACACAGTGGCGGCGGGCGGCGGCTCGATCCTGACCTTCGACGGGAGCCGCTACCGGGTCGGTCCCGGATCGGCGGGCGCGGATCCAGGCCCCGCGTCGTACCGTAAGCGAGGTCCGCTCACGGTCACGGATGCGAACGTGATGCTCGGCCGGGTGCAGCCGGGTTTCTTCCCGGCCGTGTTCGGCGAGAACGGCGACCAGCGGCTCGACTCAGACGTCGTACGGCGGAAGTTCGCGGAGCTCGCCACCGTGATCGGGGACGGACGGGCTCCGGAGGAGGTCGCGGCAGGCTTCGCCGACATCGCCGTCGCGAACATGGCGAACGCGATCAAGAAGATCTCGGTGCAACGCGGGTACGACGTCACCCGGTACGTCCTGGCGACGTTCGGCGGAGCAGGCGGCCAGCACGCCTGCGCGGTCGCTGACGCGCTGGGCATGACACAGGTGCTCATCCACCCGCTCGCAGGCGTGCTCTCGGCGTACGGCATGGGTGTCGCCGACGTCGCCGCCCTGCGCGAGCGGGCGGTCGAGACGACACTGAGCGACGCCGTACTCCCGGAGCTCGCGCGGGTCCTCGACGAACTGACCGAGGACGCCGGGCGTGAGCTCGACGGCGAAGGCATCCCGGCCGAGCGGATCACCGCGATCCGTCGCGCGCTGCTGCGCTACGACGGCACCGACACCGCTGTCGCCGTGTCTGTCGGCGAGGTGGACGAGATGGTGGCGGAGTTCGAGGCCACCTACCGGCGACGGTTCTCCTTCCTGATGGCGGACCGGCCGATCGTCGTCGAGGCCGTGTCGCTCGAGCTGCTCGGCGCCGCCGGAACCGGCGACGACAACTGGATCCGCCCGGTGCGACAGGGTGGCGAGTTGCTCGCCGTGGCCCGGGTACCGATGTTCTCAGCCGGCTCGTGGGTCGACGTCGACCTCTATCAGCGCGACGACATCGTCCCCGGCGACCGGGTGGACGGACCGGCGGTCATCGCCGAGGCCAACGCGACCACGGTGGTCGAAGCCGGCTGGCGGGCCGGCGTCAACGATCTCGGCCACTTGCTGCTCAACCGGGTGGCGGCACGACCGGTTCGGCAGGGGATCGGGACCGAGGTCGACCCGGTGATGCTGGAGATCTTCAACAACCTGTTCATGTCGATCGCCGAGCAGATGGGCGTGCGGCTGCAGAGCACGTCACAGTCGGTGAACATCAAGGAGCGGCTGGACTTCTCCTGCGCGCTGTTCGACGCCGAGGGCAACCTGATCGCGAACGCGCCGCACATCCCGGTCCACCTCGGCTCGATGGGCGAGAGCATCAAGATGGTCATCGCCGCGAACGCCGGCCGGATGGCGCCGGGCGACACGTACGTGCTCAACAACCCCTACCGCGGCGGCACCCACTTGCCCGACATCACCGTGGTGACCCCGGTCTTCGACCGGGCTGGTAAGGACATCTTGTTCTACGTCGCGTCCCGCGGCCACCACGCGGAGATCGGTGGCATCACGCCTGGTTCGATGCCGGCGAACAGCACCCGCATCGAGCAGGAAGGGGTGCTGATCGACAACTGGCTGCTGGTCTCGGGCGGCGCGTTGCGAGAGCGCGAAACCATCGAGCTGCTACGCACCGCGACGTACCCATCGCGCAACCCCGCGACGAACATCGCCGACCTGCGGGCCCAGGTCGCGGCCAACGAGAAGGGGGTCGAGGAGCTGCGGGCGATGGTCGACCACTTCGGCCTCGATGTCGTGTCGGCGTACATGGAACACGTGCGCCGCAACGCTGCCGAGGCGGTCCAGCGGATCATCCCGACGCTCCAGGACGGCAGCTACAGCTATCAGCTCGACTCGGGCGCGCGGATCGAGGTAGCGGTCCGGATGGACGCTTCTGCGCGGACGGCGGAGATCGACTTCACCGGAACCTCCGCACAACAGCCCGGCAACGGCAACGCGCCGTCCTCGGTGGTGATGGCCGCGGTCCTCTACGTCTTCCGCACCCTGGTGGACGACGAGATCCCACTGAACTCGGGCTGCCTGGAACCGCTGCGGGTGATCATCCCACCGGGAACGATGCTGTCACCGGAGTACCCCGCGGCGGTTGCCGCTGGCAACGTCGAGATCTCACAGGCCGTCACCGGCGCCCTCTACGCCGCCCTCGGCGTCCAGGCCGAGGGCTCTGGGACGATGAACAACGTGACGTTCGGCAACGACCGGCACCAGTACTACGAGACCGTCGGCAGTGGAGCCGGCGCGGGCGAAGGCTTCGCGGGGTCCGACGTCGTCCAGACCCACATGACGAACTCACGGCTGACAGATCCGGAAGTACTGGAGTGGCGTTACCCGGTACGGCTGGAGAGCTTCGAGATTCGCGCCGGCAGCGGTGGTGCGGGCCGCTGGCGCGGCGGCAACGGCGGCCATCGCCGGATACGGTTCCTGGAGCCGATGACCGTGAGCACATTGGCCAGTCACCGCCGCGTGCCGCCGTACGGCATGGCTGGTGGCCTGCCCGGCGGCCTCGGCCGCCAGTGGATCGAGCGCACGGACGGCTCCGTCACACAGATGGCCGGCAACGATTCGCTCTCCGTGGCCGCCGGCGACGTACTCGTACTCGAGACCCCTGGCGGTGGCGGCTACGGCGAACCTGCCGACTGACTCGTCAACCGGAGTTCCCAGCCCGCACCCCCACCATCCCACGACGGACACCGATCTCGTGCACCCGTCGGGCCGCGCGGCGGAGTGGTGTTGCTTGTCCGGGAGGCTGGGGCGCGCAAGGATGGCGGCTATGACGGATATTCCGGGGATCGACGCGACGGTCCCACCGAGCGGGAACGGCTGTGCGGATTGTCTCCAGGCGGACGGCTGGTGGTTCCACCTCCGCCGTTGCGCCCAGTGCGGCCACATCGGCTGCTGCGACTCGTCCCCGGCCCAGCACGCCTCCGCCCACTCGGCCTCGACCGGCCACCCGATCGTCCGCAGCTTCGAGCCTGGCGAGGACTGGTTCTGGCACTACGGCGAGTCCCAGTACTATGACGGCCCCGAGCTCGCCCCGCCGGAGTCCCGCCCGGAAGACCAGCCTGTCCCCGGCGGCAACGTCCCCGACGACTGGCGCACCAAACTCCACCGCTGACGGCTAGAGCACGAAGCCGGTTGGGAACGGGTCGTCGGGGTCGAGCAGGTAGTTGGCGGTGCCGGTGATCCAGGCTCGGCCGGTGACCGTGGGGATGACGGCTGGGCGGTCGCCGACGAGGGTTTCTTCGACTAGGCGGCCGGTGAAGCGGGTGCCTATGAAGGACTCGTTGACGAAGTCGGTGTTCAGGGGGAGCTCGCCGCGGGCGTGGAGTTGGGCCATTCGGGCTGACGTGCCGGTACCGCAGGGTGAGCGGTCGAACCAGCCGGGGTGGATCGCCATCGCGTTGCGGGAGTGCGCGCCGTCGAAGCCCGGTGCGGTGAACTGCACGTGTTTGCACCCGTTGATCCCCGGATCGAGGGAATGCACTGGGCGGTCGGTTGCGTTGATCGCGTCCATGATGTCCAGGCCGGCCTCGAGGATGCGGTCCTTCTCGGCTCGGTCGAACGGGATCCCGAGCTGCTCCAGCGGCAGGATCGCGTAGAAGTTGCCGCCGTACGCGAGGTCGTAGGTCACCGTCCCGAGTCCCGGCACGTCCACCGTCGCATCCAGGGCATGGCTGTACGACGGGACGTTCCGCAGCGTGACGTGTTCCGCGCGACCGTTGCTCACGGCAACGTCGACGACGACCAGACCGGCCGGGGTGTCGAGCCGGACGACTGTGGTCGGCTCGGTCACCTCGACCATGCCGGACTCGACCAGTACGGTCGCGACGCCGATCGTGCCGTGACCGCACATCGGCAGGCAGCCGGAGACCTCGATGTACAGCACGCCCCAGTCCGCGTCGGACCGGGTCGGCGGCTGCAGGATCGCGCCACTCATCGCCGCGTGACCGCGCGGCTCGTTCATCAGGAACAACCGCAGGTCGTCGTTGTGCTTGACGAAGTACTCGCGCCGCTCGGCCATCGTCGCACCCGGGACGACGCCGACCCCGCCAGTGACGACGCGGGTCGGCATCCCCTCGGTGTGCGAGTCGATCGCGCTGATCGTCCGGATGGACCTCATCGCAGTGATTCCACGGCTTTCTTCATGTCCTGCTCCAGTTGGGCGACGTGCTCGGGGACCAGCGGCCCGCGCGGCGGGCGGCACGGACCGCCGTACCGGCCGACGTAGTCCATGCCGTACTTGATCGCCTGGACGAACTCGGTCCGCGAGTCCCACCGGAAGGCGGCGACCAGCGGCTCGTACAGCGCCCGGGCCTCTTCCAGCTTGCCTTGTACGGCGAGGTCGAACAACCGGACCGATTCCTTCGGGAACACGTTCGGGAACCCGGCGAACCAGCCGGTCGCGCCCATCAGCAGCGCCTCGAGCGTCAGGTCGTCCGCACCGGCGATGACGGCCAACTCCGGCGCCAGCTCGCGGATCTCGAGGATCCGGCGGATGTCACCGGAGAACTCCTTCACCGCGACCACGTTCTCGATCTGCGCGATCTCGGCCAGCAGATCCGGGGTCAGGTCGACCTTGGTGTCATGCGGGTTGTTGTAGACCATCACCGGCAGGCCGGCCTTCGCGACCTCGGTGAAGTGGTGGATCACCTCGCCGCGGTTCGCGCGGTACATGGTCGGCGGCAGGCAGAGTACGCCGTCCGCACCGTCCTCACCCGCCTTCTCCGCCCACGCCCGCGCCTGGTGCGCGCCGACGCCGTGGACACCGACGACCACCACGCCGTCGTCGCCGACGGCCTCGATCGCGGTCCGCGCGACGGCTCGGCGCTCGTCGTCGGTCAACGACGAGTACTCCCCCAGCGAGCCGTTCGGTCCGACACCGCGGCAGCCGTTGTCGATCAGCCAGCGGCAATGCTCGGCGAACTTGTCCAGATCGGGCCGCAACCCCGCCGGCGCCGACGCGTCCTCGACGTACGGCAACGCGGTGGCGACGATCACGCCGTCCAACTTCTCGCTCACAGCTCCTCCTGAGCCTCAGCCAGATCCCGCAACCTCACAGGTACGGCGATCGGTCGTTTCATGCTTGGTCTTGGTACGTCGTTCTGTCCGGCAACCAACTCGGCGACGGTGCGCGAACACACCCGCCCCTGGCACAACCCGAGCCCTGCCCGGCTGCTGAGCCTCAATCCCCGTCCGTCCCCCACACCGCGGTCGGCAACCGCCTCCTCGATCTCCCCGCGGCTCACTTCTTCACACCTACAGACGAGCGTGTCCGCCCGACTCCAGTCCCGCCATCCCTCCCGCACGGGGTAAGCCTTCGCAAGAGCCGCCGCAAACCGCCGCCCCTTCACCACAGCCGCCCGCGCACCGTCGTCGGAGGCGGTCCGGCCTGTGGCCGGGGGCGCGGTAGACGCCGGGCTGACTGGCAGTTCCGGGTTGGGGCGTGGGGAGCGGGCATGCTGGGCTGCTGCGGCGCCGGCTACTCGACCCTCGGCTGTGGAGAGGGCTGCGCCGCCTATGCCGGTTAATTCGCCTGCGGCGAAGACGCCGGGGGTGGTGGTTTGCTGGTCGGCGTTGACGACTACGGCTGGGCCGCCGTCGGGCCCGGTGGTGAGGTCGCAGCGGGCGGAGACTGCTAGTTCCAGTTGGGCGGTGAAGCCGAAGCCCAGGCAGACGGCGTCGACCTCGACGCGGCGTTCGGAGGCTGGGATGGGGCGCCAGTCCTCGTCTAGGCGGGCGATGGTGACGGCTTCGACGTGGTCGGTGCCGTGGGCGGCGGTGACGGTCCAGCCGTGGCGGAGGGGGATGCGGTGACGGGCGAGCAGGGCGCCGTACCCGAGGGCCTCGCGAAGCTTGCTGGGGGCAACCAGTGGGTCGGTGGACCAGCCCTTGCGGACGGTCTGCAGGGAGTTGGCTTCCAGGAGGGCAACAACGCGGGCGCCTACTCCGGTCAGCGATTCTGCGACCGGTAGCAGGAAGGGGCCGGTTCCCGCGACGATCACTCGGCGGCCGACGGAGATTCGCTGGCCCTTCGCTAGTGCTTGCGCGGCGCCGGCGCTGTAGACGCCTGGCAGATCCCAGCCAGGGAAGGGAAGCACGCGGTCATAGGCTCCGGTTGCGAGGACGACAGCCTTTGCGTTGACTGGAAAGACTTCCCGTCCGACGCCGTCCGCCGGGCCGCGCTGTACCCAGAGCCGCAGGCCTTCGCTGGCCCAGACCGAGCTTTCGGACAGATGCGTGATCCGGTTGTGTGCAGCTACCCGATCGCGCTGTGCCGCGAAGTCCTTCCATCCGTGCTGTAACCGCTCGGGACGCCGAGCCGCGAACTCCACGGGCAATTGCCGGTTGAACTGCCCACCCACAGCTCGCGCGCTGTCGATCAGCACCACCGAGGCACCTTCATCCACAGCCGCCAGAGCTGCCGCGATCCCCGCAGGCCCAGCTCCCACAACCACAACATCAGCCGCCTCCGGCGGCGGAGTGGAGGCGAGGCGCCGGGCAGGGCTGGTGTGCTGCGCCGACGCGTCGGCGTGAGGCGACGATGCGGTCGCGCTGAGCGGGGCGACGGGCTCGTTCGTCGCCGGGTTGGCGGACTTGCGCGGCTCCAGGTCAGCTCGCTTGTCGGGGTCTGGGGTGGAGGGGTGTGGCAGGACGGCGCCGACCTGGCTGGTGATGGTGTCGGCGTTTTGGATTGTTCGTTGGCAGGCTCGGGTGTCGGGGGTGCCGTTGACTACTACTAGGCAGTCGTGGCAGGTGCCTATGCCGCAGAAGACTCCTCGGGGGCTTGCGGTGTGGCGGGTGGTGCGCCAGGAGTTGCGGCCCTGGGTGAGGAGGACTGCGGCTACGGTTTGGCCGGCCAACGCGGTGCCGGGGTCGCCGTCGACGGTGACTTGGACGGTGGGCGGCGTACCGACTTCGGCGGGGTCGCCTGAGCTTGGGCGGAGGTAGGCGGTCATGCGGCGATCACCGCCGGACGGTCGACTCGGAAGGGGGATGCGTCGACATGGGGGGTGAGGCCCAGGAAGAGCTCGGTGATCAGACGGCCGGTGGCGGGGGCCAGGCCGATGCCGGCGCCTTCGTGGCCGGTGGCGTGCCAGAGGCCGAGTAGACGGGGGTCGGCCCCGATGACCGGCAGGTGATCCGGTGCGTAGGGACGGAACCCGCCGTACGCGCGCATGACCGGCACGTCGCCCAGGAACGGGAACAGACCGACGGCCTTGCGGGCGAGCTCGCGGAGCACGTGGACCCGGATCGTGTCGTCGAAGCCGATCCGTTCGCGGCTGGAGCCGATCAGGACCGTCCCGGACCTCGTCGACTCGACCACCGTCGACGTCTGCAGCTCCGCGTCCCCACTCCCGACCGCGCCGACGTAATCCGCGTCGTACACCTTGTGCCGCACGCACTCCGGCAGCGGCGCCGTCACCAGGATCACACCGCGGCGCGGCAACACCTGGATCGGAGCTCCAGCCGATGCACCGAAAGCTCCGGCCCACGGCCCACAGGCGTTGAGCACGGCGCCACACGCGATATCGCCGTCCGACGTATCCACGCCCACGACGCGACCACCGGACTGCCGCACCCCGAGCGCCGTCACCCCGGACCGCACCTCGCCACCGCGATCGCGCACCGCAGCCAGCAAAGCCGTTGCCGCCAGCACCGGTTGCACCTGAGCGTCGTCCGGGTAGTGCACGCCGACCGTCACCCGAGGCGTGAGCAACGGCTCGAGCTCGAACACCTCCGACGGCGTGATCACCCGAGCATCGACCCCGGCCGCCGACTGCTTGGCCGCAAACTCCCGCAGCGGTCCAGGCTCACCGGTCGCCACCACGACCCCGCCCTTGGACTCCCACTCGACGTCGGCGACCCGCTCCGGCAGCCGATCGCGGACGACGTCCCACTCGGCCCGCGAAGCGATCGCCAACTCCAGCTCCGGCCCGGGCTCCTTGTCCGAGACGAGCACGTTGCCCTCACCGGCCGCCGTCGTACCGCCCGCGGGGCCGTCGCGGTCGATCACCAAAACTCGGACCCCGGCCGCGGACAGCGCCTCGGCACAGGCGGCGCCGACCATGCCCGCGCCAACGACCACCACATCGGGTGTCGCGGAACCGGGCATGGCGCACTCCTCCGAGAGAACGTTCACTAAAATGAACGATTCCGAGCGTACGCGCCCTCCAGCTACCCGGTCAATGCACTCAACCGGCACTCTCCAGGAACTATCCCGGCAGATGCGGCCCGCCAGGCGTGATCGGGTACGCGTCCGGCGGGTATTCGAGCAGCAGCACCGACCGCACCGGCCCGTCCACCGCCTCGTACCCGTGCGGACCGCCGGCCCGGAATGCGAGGTAGTCCCCCGGCCCCAGCTCCTCGGTCCGCCCGCGTGAGGTGATCCGCAACCGCCCAGTCAGAACGATGTGGTGCTCGGTGCCGGGATGCCCGTCCGACTGCTGGACTGCGTCCGGCCGGACCTCCTGGTTGTAGATCTCGAACAAGCCGCCCGGATTCTCCAGCCGTCGCAGCATCCGCAGATCGATCGCGTCGCCGGACAGTACGTCGATGTCCGCGGACCGCACCAGGACCAGGTCGGCGGTCGGCGACTCGCTCAGCAGGGCCGACACCGGCACCCCCAGAGCGTTCGACAGACTGAACACTGTCTCGATCGTCGGGTTCCCCGCCCCGGACTCGAGCTGCGACAGCGTGCCCTTCGCGATCCCGGACCGCCGGGCCAGCTCGGACAGCGAGATGCCCTGCTCGTCCCGCCGCGCCCGCAGATTCGTCCCGAGCAACCGACCCGCACCCATCGCCGTCACAGCCCGGAGCATGCCATATTCGACGGCCGCGCCTCCGGCGCGGCGTGGTCACGGGGCCTCCCGTCCTTCCCTCGTCGCTTCGGTCGCTTCGCTCCCTGCGCTCCTCAGTCCAGGACGGGAGGCCCCGTGACCGTCGTGGATGGGCGTGGTCACGGGATGATTTGGCGTCGCCGTAGGTCCGTGAAGATGTTGTAGAACATCTGCTCGGTCTCTACATACTCGTGGAAACCGGCGCGGCGGGCCTTGGACGAGTCGGCGAAGAAGTCGTAGTCCCAGCCGAAGACGAAGTCCGCGAACGGCCACGACGACACCTCCTCGAAGGACGTCGCGGCCAGCCCATGCGTCGCCTGCAGTTCCTTCCACACCGGCGCCTTGTCGGCCATCACGTCCGTCAAGGACATCTGCAGCGGCGGCGCGACCTCGAGGCCGAACCAGGCACCGAGCTTCGGCCATAGCTCGTTCCAGCGGAACAGATCGCCGTTCGTGATGTTGAACGCCTGGTTCGCCGCGGCCGGCGCGGTCGCCGCCCAGACCGTTGCCTTGGCCAACAATCCCGCATCGGTCAGCTCGAGCAGAGCGTCGTACGCACCGGGCTTGCCCGGGAACCGCAGTGGTACGCCGAGTTGCTTCGACAGCGACGCGTACACGGCGATCGCGACGGCCAGGTTCATCGGGTTGCCGAGTGCGACACCACCGACGACCGACGGCCGCAACGCCGACCAGGTCCACGCCTTACCCTGCTGCCGGTCCTCCAGGAACCGCTGCTGATCGACGTTGAACTCCGGTGGCAGATGCGGCGGATCGTCCTCCCGGGCCGGCGTCTTGAACGGCCCCAGGTGCGCGCCGTACACCTTGTAGCCCTGCATCAAACTCACGTGCCGCAACCGCACAGCGACCGGCTCGATCGCGTCCACCACGTTGACCAGCATCGCGAGGTTGGGTGCGACCAGTTCGGCCCAGGTCGGGCGATCCTGATAGGCGATGTAGAAGATGTGGGTCACCTCGGACAGCCCACTCAGCCGAGCGCGGGTGTCGTCCGGATCGAGCAGGTCGACGGCGACATGCCGGACCCGACCAGCGACGTCGACCCCGCCGCGACGGGACAGCCCGATCACCCGCCAGTCCGGCAGGGACGAGAGATGCTCGACCAGATTCGTCCCGATCACACCGCGGGCACCGACCACCAAAGCCACGTTCTCCATACCGAACAGCCTTGCTGACCTGCACAGATAAATCCAAGACATGCTTTTCACCAGAGCCATAAACTGAATTCATGACAACGCTCAGGCAGCTGGAGTACCTGGTCACCGTGGTCGACCTGGGGTCCTTCACCAAGGCGGCCGAGGCGCTGCACGTGAGCCAGCCGGCGTTGTCGCACCAGATCCGTACGCTCGAACGATCCGCAGGCGGACCGCTCTTGGAGCGACTGCCGCGCAACGTCCGGCTCACACCCACAGGCCGTGCCATGTTGCCGCACGCCCGCGCCGCCCTGGCCGATGCGGACCGCGCCCGCTGTGCCGCGCGTCAGGCCGCTGGGCTGGAAGTCGGCGAGCTGCAGATCGCGACGCTGTACTCGATCACGCTGGGCGTGCTCCCCAAGGCTTTGCGAAACTGGCGGCAGACCCATCCCGAGGTCGGCATCCGCCTGTTCGAGCACCGGCACACCGACGAGCTCATCGCAGCGATGAACGCCGGTGAGGCGGACCTCGCGGTCGGCCCCGAGCCGGCCGGCTGGACCGGTGTCGCCCGTACGCTCGGGACCGAGGAGCTGGTCATGGTCGTCGCCGCCGACGATCCCGCGGCGGTCGGAGACTCCGTCGCCTTGAAGGATCTCGCCGACCGCGCCTGGGTCCACTACACCCCGGGCCACGGGCTGGCCGACGTACTCGATCTCGCTTGTGCGCAAGCAGGGTTCGAGCCGCGCGTCGCCGTACGCACTGAGCAGACCGCCGCCGCACCGGCGCTGGCCGCCGCCGGCCTCGGACCGGCGCTGGTTCCGGACAACATCCTGCCCAAGGATTTCGACGGTCACGTCCTGCACCCGGACCCCCCGGTCTACCGCACGCTCACGGCGTACACCCGCGGCGAACTCGACCCGCTCGCCGCCGCCTTCATCGACGTCCTGGTTTGGAGCAGCGGCGGCGCGGGCACGCGGAGTTGATGGCGGAAGAATCCGACGGCACAGTCCTCCTGGCCGGTGCGGCCAACTTTGCGATCGCGATCGCCAAGGTCGTCGCCGGCCTGCTGTCCGGGTCCACCGCATTGCTGGCCGAGGCGGCGCACTCGATCGCCGACACGCTCAACCAGGCGTTCCTGCTGACCGCGCTCCGTCGCAGCCGCAAGCCCGCCGATGCGCGGCACCCGTTCGGCTATGGGATGGAACGGTACTTCTGGTCCCTGCTCGCCGCGGTCGGGATCCTCGTGCTCGGCGCCGGGTTCTCGATCGCCGAGGGTCTGCGCGCGGTGTTCGACCCTGAGCCGATCGCGGGGCTCGCGATGATCTACTCGGTGCTGGCGATCTCGTTCGTGTTCGAGGGAACATCCTGGCTCCGTGCGATCACGCAGGTACGACGTGAGGCCCGCGAGCACGGCGTACCGTTCCTGACCCACTTGAGGAACGCGGAGCCGGCCGTCAAGACGGTCGCGTTCGAGGACTCGGCCGCCCTGATCGGACTGCTGATCGCGGCCATCGGAGTCACCTTGGCGGTCGTCACCGGCCACCACGTCTGGGACGGCATGGCGTCGATCGCCATCGGACTGCTGCTCATCGTCGTCGCGTTCGCGCTCGGCCGGGACAACAAGGCCATGCTCATCGGCCGCGCACTGCCGGACGACGTCCAGCGGCAGATCCGCGGCATCATCGACGACACGCCAGGGATCGAAGGTGTCCTCGAGTTGCTCAGCCTGCGGCTCGCGCCGGATCAGGTGCTGGTGGTGGCGACGGTCGACCTGGCCGACATGCGGACCACGGGCTCAGCGATCGAACAGCTCGCCGAGCGGATCGATGCCGACGTACGCCGGGAGTACCCGATGGTCCGGCACCTCTATCTGGACCCGACACCGGGCGACCGGGTTCAGTCCTGACCCCAGTTGGCCACGATCACCGCGATCGGCGGGAGCACGGCCGCGACCGCACTCATCCCGATCGCGACCGGGATCGAGAACAGGCGGACGACGAACCAGGCCAGCCCGATCAGGACCAGGCAACTGCCCATCAGCCAGTAGTAGAGCTTCCGGTTGTCGTACCGGCGGGCCATCTCAGACCTTCAGCGTCAGCCTGTCCAGGGCATCGACCAGCGGAGCCAGCTCAGGCAGCTCCGCGGCCTTGCTCAGGGCAGTCGTGAGTACGGCGTCGTGCGTCGGCTGGGCCTGGTCGAGCAGGTCGCGGCCGGCCTCGGTGACCTCGGTGTAGATGCCGCGGCGGTCGGTCGGGCACAAGTACCGCTGCAGGAGCTTGCGATCCTCCAGGCGGTTCACCAGCCGGGTCGTCGCGGACTGGCTCAGTACGACGGCGTTGGACAGCTGGTTCATCCGCAGGTGGTAGTCGTCCTGGCGCGCGAGTACGTCGAGAACGCTGTACTCACTCACGGACAAGGCGTGCTGCTTCTGCAGCGCGCGCTCCAACTCGTCCTCGATCCGGGCATGCAGAGCGGCCAGGGTTCGCCACCCCTGCGCCCGCGCCTCGGCGGCGTCATCCGGTAGGCCCACGGCTCCTCCACTTGAACTTTACGATTGCCTGCGCCATCATAGCGCTTGTGCAATAGCCAGCGTGTGCAACTATCGCGCACGCCGGTAACAGTCATAAGACTACATTCGAGGAGAAGACGAGTCATGCCCGCAGCCCTGCTGGCTCTCGCGATCGGTGCGTTCGGAATCGGGACCACTGAGTTCGTCATCATGGGTCTGCTGCCCGAGGTCGCGACCGACTTCGGCGTCAGCATCCCGTCCGCCGGTCTGCTCATCTCCGGCTACGCGCTCGGCGTGGTGGTGGGCGCCCCGCTGCTCACCGCGATCGGGTCCAAGGTGTCCCGCAAGACCGTGCTGATCGCGCTGATGGGCGTGTTCATCGCGGGCAACCTGCTGTCCGCCGTCGCTCCGTCGTACGGCGTTCTGATGACCGGACGGATCGTGGCCGCGCTGTCCCACGGAGCGTTCTTCGGGGTCGGCTCGGTGGTCGCGGCATCGCTCGTACCGAAGGCGAAGCAGGCGAGTGCAATCGCGCTGATGTTCACCGGACTGACCGTGGCGAACGTCCTCGGCGTACCGGGTGGGACCGCGCTCGGGCAGCACTTCGGCTGGCAGTCGACGTTCTGGGCGGTGACCGCGCTCGGCGTGGTCGGGCTGCTCGGCATCGTCTTCCTCGTGCCGCGGCAGGACACGTCCGAAGGGCCGGGGCTGCGGAGTGAACTGGCGGTGTTCCGCAGTGTGCAGGTGTGGCTGGCGCTGGCGATGACGGCGCTCGGGTTCGCCGGGGTGTTCGCGTCGTTCACCTACATCGCGCCGATGATGACCGAGGTGGCGGGCTTCTCGGCCGGCGCGGTGACCTGGTTGCTTGTGCTCTTCGGTGGCGGGCTGGTTGTCGGGAACCTGCTCGGCGGGAAGGCGGCGGATCGGTCGCTGATGCCGAGTCTGTACGTGATCCTCGCGCTGCTGGCCGCCGTACTGGTCGTGTTCGTGTTCACCGCGCACGGACAGGTTTCTTCGGCGGTGACGATCGCGGTGTTCGGCGCGGCCGGGTTCGCCACTGTGGCGCCGCTGCAGAAGCGGGTGATGGACAAGGCGAAGGGCGCGCCGGCGCTGGCGTCCGCGGCCAACATCGCCGCCTTCAACCTCGGCAACGCCGCGGGCGCGTACCTCGGCGGGCTCACCATCGAACACGGCCTCGGCTACACCGCACCCAACTGGGTCGGCGCCACCCTCGCCGCGTCCGGTCTCCTCGTCGCCCTGACCTCCGGCCTACTCGACCGCCGCCGAACCGCCGCGCGCGTCTCCTCCCTCCTGCCTCAAGGAAGCTACTGATGATCCCCACCGTGAAGCTCAACAATGGCGTCGAGATGCCCCAACTCGGGTACGGCGTCTTCCAGGTCCCGAACGACGAGACTGCGACCGCCGTGACTCATGCCTTGGAGGCCGGTTACCGCAGTATCGACACGGCGGCGGCGTACCAGAACGAGGCGGGCGTCGGTCGGGCGTTGGTTGCCTCCGGCATCGACCGCGAGGACCTGTTCGTCACCACCAAGCTGTGGAACGCCGACCAGGGCTACGAGAACACGTTGAAGGCGTTCGACCGGAGCGTCTCGCTGCTCGGCCTGCAGTACCTCGATCTGTACCTGATCCACTGGCCGACGCCGGCGCGCGATCTGTACGCCGACAGCTGGCGTGCTCTCGAGAAGTTGCACGCCGATGGGCGTGTCCGCGCAATCGGGGTCTCGAACTTCCAGCCCGAACACCTCGACCGCCTCGCGCAGACCTCCGGCATCACGCCGGCGGTGAACCAGGTCGAGCTCCACCCGTACCTCCAGCAGGCGGAAGTCCGCGCGTACGGCAGCGACTTCGGCATCCACACCGAAGCCTGGAGCCCACTGGCCAAGGGCGGCACGCTCCTGTCCGAGCCGATCATCGAAGCACTCGCCAAGCAGTACGAGCGCACCCCCGCGCAGATCGTCCTCCGCTGGCACCTCCAGCTCGGCAACCTCGTCATCCCGAAGTCGGTGACGCCGTCCCGGATCCGCGAGAACCTCAACGTCTTCGACTTCACCCTGTCCGCCGACGACCTGACCGCGCTCGCCGACCTGGACCGCGGCGAACGCACAGGCCCCGACCCCGACACCTTCAACGTCATCTGACCCGGACACCTTCACGGTCACCTGACCCCCAGGGGCCGGGGATCCGGACGCCTAGCACTCACCAACTTCACGGGGCCGGGCTGGACCAGGCTCAGCTCGTGGCTGGTGCTACTGATGACCTGGGTTGGTGAGTGCGGCAGGTCCGCCCCGGCCGCCCGGTTGCTGTGGATGGGTCGGACGTCCAGGCCATCACATTCGCGGCGTTCCGGCGCCGGCTCGCGGCCGCCGGCGGTCAGGCCCGATTGTGATGGCCTGGGCGTCCGCCCAGGTCCGACGCGGCGCCGTACGTGATCCTGCGGCGAGGTGTCGTGCCGTGTGCCGCGCAGTAGGCGGGGGATCACCAGACACGACCCGTGGTGGCCGGTCCACGGGGATCGGCCACCTGCTACTTCTTGGGGTTGGCGATTACTACGGCGTTGCTGAGGTACGTCGTGCCGTCCCAGTCGGCGCAGGTGACGAGGACGAGTCGGCCGGGGACCGCTTGGTTGAAGAGCTGCTGGGCTTGCTTGGCCAAGGCTTTCTTGCGGTAGGTGGTGACGGACGAGACCACATAGTTGATCGTCCCTCGCCGAGTCGTCACGGTGACTGTGTCACCGGTGGTCAGTTGGTCGAGATCGTCGAAGGCGCCACCGCCGGTGTGCACTGTGTGGCCGGTGATGACGGCTGAGCCCTTGGTCGCTCCGGGCCGGGCGCCGTCGGACCACCAGCCGACCAGCAGCGGGTTCGACGGCGGAATGAGCGCGCCGCCGCGGGCGCGGATCGCGAGCACCCGGGCGGACACACCGAGGCTGGGCACCGACACCCTGATCGGGTCCACGGGCCGGGCCGGCGTCGTACTCAGGACCTCCTTCGGCAGTACGGACTGCCGAGGGCTCGCCGGCTGCGACGATGGCGCGCCCGGCACGGCGGACGTCTTGCCAGCCTGCGTGGTTTCACCCGGTCTGGCTGCAGACGTCGGGCCGGCAGTTGTCGGCTGCCGGCCTTCCCCGGTGTCACTCGTCCTGAACTGCAGGTAGCCGCCGGTCAGGAGCAGTACGGCGCCGACCGCCAGGACCGCGATCGTCCATCGGGACGACCGGGCGCGGCCCGGGCGGCGACGCTGTGTGGGCATGTCAGGCGGCGTGCTGACCGCGGGTCTGCCGTGACTTCAGGATGCCGGCGAACACGAGCACCCCACCGAGCAGGAGCAGGGCTGCACCCCAGACGCTCTGGTGCGTGGTGACCGCGGAGGTGAGCTTGAACCCACCCGACTGACCGGCGTCGACCTCGGTCGGAACGCCGACCGGCGTCTCCGACGGCGAAGACGACACAGACGGCGTCTCGGAAGGCGTACCGCTCGGGGACTCCGACGGGCTCTGGCTCGGGGACTCCGAGGGGCTTTCGCTCGGGGACTCCGAGGGGCTCTGGCTCGGGGACTCCGACGGCGACTCGCTCGGCGACTCCGACGGGCTCTGGCTCGGGGACTCCGACGGCGACTCGCTCGGGGACTCCGAGGGGCTTTCGCTCGGGGACTCCGACGGCGACTCGCTCGGGGACTCCGACGGGCTCTCGCTCGGCGACTCCGACGGCGACTGGGTAGGCGACTCGGTCGGCGTCTGGCTCGGCGACTCCGACGGCGTCGGCGTGGGGGTCACCTTCTTGACGCAGAAGTTGACGTGGCTGATGCCGTAGTACTTGTCGTTCTTGGAGTTCACCGGCGGGTGCAGGCCAACATCCGAGGTCTTCCCGGCCGGCTCGTAGTTGTAGTAGTTCGCCGCCGGACCGCCCTTGACCAGTACGGCGAGCACGACGCCGCCCGTGGCGGTGAAGTCGACCACCTGGCCGCCGGTCTGATCACCCGGGTGATCCGGGTCGTCACCCGCCAGGATGCGCTCGGTCCAGGTGACCGTGACGCCGTCCGCGGTGTCCGAACCCGGCGTCGGCGGGTCGAACTTGATCTCGGTCGATCCCGGGATCACGTTCTCGCACGTCGGGTTGCCTTCGATGATGTCGCCGCTCGCCGAGGCCGACGGAGCCAGCGCGAGCGTGACGCCGCCGAGCGCGAGCGCCAGCGCGCCGACGCCGCTGAGCAGCGGGACGGCGCGGGACCGCTTCGAGCGCACGGGAGCGTCCATCGATGCTTCGTTCACAACTCTTCCCCAACCCCAATGGTCCGAGGCCGATCGGACTGACCGGCCGACGCCGACGCATCCGCCCCCAGGACCGAGCATGCAATCACGCTCTTCGGTCCTGCCCCCGGGACGCTCGACCCCGGCATTCTCTGGGCCACCGGGTGTCCTGCGCAAGCCGAACAGGCCCGACACGCCAATGAAACAGTGTTTTCTTCTACAGAACAGTGTTTTCGCTATGCTCTCGCGGGTGACGCGCGCGGCGGATCAGAAGACGGTGCTGGGATCGGTGTGGTTGCGGGACGAACCGGAGCCGACGCGGAGCCGGCTGAGTCGGGACGACATCGTTCGTACGGCGATCAAAGTGCTGGACCGGGAAGGTCTGGACACGTTCTCGATGCGGGTGATGGCGACCGAGCTCGGGACCGCCGCGACCTCGGCGCTGTACTGGCGGATCGCGAACAAGAACGACCTGCTCGAGCTCGCGGTCGACGAAGTACTCGCGGAAGCGCTGGTGCCGGCGGATCACCCCGACTGGCGTGAACAGGTGACCGTGGTCGTGCAAGCGGCGTACCACGCGTTGTGGGAACACCCGTGGGCGCCGCAACTGCTCGCGTCACACGCCGGGCTCGGGCCCAACTATCAAGCGCTGACCGACCGGGTGCAGACGACGCTGAAGTCGGCCGGGTTCAAGGGTGCGCACCTGGACTCGGCGGTGTCGGCCATCTTTCACTATCTGATCGGGTCGGCCGTCACCGACTCGGCGTGGGCGGCCGTTATCCGGCGGAGCGGGATGAACGAGTTCCGGTGGGCGAGCGAGGCCGGCGGTCAGCTCGGACTGGACGCGGCCAGTCTCGCGTCGTACCTGAGCCGCAAGAGCCTCGCCGGACCCGAGGCGCGTTTCGCCTCAGGCCTCCGCGTGATCCTCATCGGCCTCCGCCCCCGAGAGTTGTCCTGACACCACCTTGAGCACCGCTCAACCATTTCTGCTCGGCGTTCGTGGTTGAGCCGTGCTCAAGGTCGGCGATCAGAGGTCTGCGAAGGCGGACGCCGGGTTCTCGAAGGCGTCGGCGACGAAGCGGAGGAACGCGGCCGCGGTACCGCCGTCGCAGACCCGGTGGTCGAAGACGAGTGAGAGCTGGGTGAGCTTGCGGATCGCGAGCTCACCGCCGACCACCCACGGCCGGTCGATGATCCGGCCGACGCCGAGGATCGCCACCTGCGGGTGGTTGATGATCGCGGCGCTCCCGTCCACGCCGAAGCTGCCGTAGTTGTTCAGCGTGAACGTCCCACAGCCCAGCTCGTACGGCGTGAGCCGGCCGGTGCGCGCGGATTCGGTCAGTCGGCGGATCTCGGCGTCCAGTTCGCGCGTGGTGAGCCGGTGCGCGTTCGCTACCGCGGGCACCATCAGCCCGCGGTCCGTCTGTGCGGCCAGGCCGAGGTTGACCCCGTCGTACTGAACGAGTTCCTCGCGCTCGGTGTCGACGTACCCGTTCAACTCCGGGTACTTCAACAGGCCGGCCACCACGAACCGGCCCATCAAGGCGAGCAAGCCCGGTCCGGAATCCTTTGCCGAACGCAATGATTCCCTGAGCTCCACGAGTGCGGTCGCATCCACGTCCACCCAGGTGGTCGCCTCCGGGATCTCCGCGCGGCTCCGGCTCAATGTCGCAGCCACGGCTTTGCGGAACCCACTCATCGGCTCCCGCCGCAACTCCGCCAACCCGGTCCGGGACTCGAGCTGTTCGGTGACTTGCGGCTTCTCGAACCTCTCGGCGATCGCCTGCTCAACATCCCGCCGCACAATCAGGCCACCCTCACCCGACCCAGTCAGCGCCTTCAAATCCACGCCGGCATCCCGAGCCAACCGCCGCACCACCGGCGAAATCACGAGCGGGACCTTCGAGACGACGGCTTGCACCACCGGAGTCACCTGTGCACGCGGTTTACGGCGCCGCCCCGACCCTGCGCCGGTACCTGTCCCATATCCGATCAGGACGTTGCCCGACCCAGCCTTCTCCTCTTCCCGGTACGTCGTTCCCGCGTCGACCTCGGCGACCGTGATCAACGGCTTGCCGACCGGGATGGTGGTGCCGGGGTCGGCGTGGAGTTCCTCGACGACGCCGGCGTAGGGGCAGGGGAGTTCGACGAGGGACTTGGCGGTTTCTACCTCGGCGATCGGGGTGTCGACGGTGACCACGTCGCCGACCTTGACCAGCCAGCGGACGATCTCGGCCTCCGTCAGGCCTTCGCCGAGGTCAGGCAGGAGGAACGTGTTCACGAGTCCTCCCACTGGAGGTCGTCGACGGCGTCGAGGATGCGGTCCACGCCGGGCAGCTGGTACTTCTCCAGCTTCGGCGGCGGGTACGGGATGTCGAACCCGGTCACCCGCCGGATCGGCGCGGCCAGCGAGTGGAAGCACCGTTCGGTGACCCGGGCAACGATCTCCGACGACACGCTCGCGAACCCGCTCGCCTCGGCGACCACGACAGCCCGCCCGGTACGCCGTACTGCCGCGCACACCGTCTCGTCGTCGAACGGCACGATCGACCGCAGATCCACCACGGTCAGCTGCCGGCCTTCCGCGGCCGCGACCTCGGCCGCCTCCAGCGCGACCGGCACCGACGGCCCGTACGCGATCAACGTCGCGTCCGCACCCTCCCGCCGTACGACGGCCGTCCCGATCCCCGGCTGGTCCTCGGTGAGATCGACCTCTTCCTTGGCCCAGTAGAGCTTCTTCGGCTCCATGAACACGACCGGGTCGGGGAACTCGATTGCCTTGCGCAACAACGTGTACGCGTCGACGACGGTGGCCGGGGCAACGACCGTCAGCCCGGGCGTGTGCGCGTAGTAGCTCTCCGACGAGTCGCAGTGGTGCTCGACTCCGCCGATCCCACCGGCGTACGGCATCCGGATCACCATCGGCAGGGTGATCCGGCCGCGGGTCCGGTTCCGCATCTTGGCGACGTGGGAGACGATCTGCTCGAACGCCGGGTACCCGAACGCGTCGAACTGCATCTCGACCACCGGCCGCATCCCGTTCATCGCCAGCCCGACCGCCATCCCGACGATCCCGGACTCGGCCAACGGGGTGTCGAAGCAACGATCCTCGCCGAACTCCGCGGTCAGCCCGTCGGTGATCCGGAAGACACCACCGAGCGCGCCGACGTCCTCGCCGAACATCAGCACCGAGTCGTCGGCCTTCATCGCATCACGCAGCGCCTGGTTGAGCGCCTGCGCCATGGAGATCTTCACGTGCGTCATGATCAGGCCTCCTCTCGCGCCAGCTCGTCGCGCAGGAACGCGGCCTGCTCCCGCAACTGCTGCGTCTGCTCGGTGTAGAGATGCGCGAACAGATCCGCCGGATCCACGCTCGGCTCCGGCATCAGTCCGTCGCGCAGCGCGTCGGCGACCTGCGCCGCCGACGCCTCTGCCCGCTGCCTGACCGAGTCGTCAAGCAACCCCTCCTGCGTGAGGTAAGCCTCCAGCCGCTTGATCGGATCGCGATCCAGCCACGGGGTGACCTCGTCCTCGTCGCGGTACCGGGTCGCGTCGTCGGCATTGGTGTGCGCCTGCACACGATACGTGTGGGCTTCGACGAGTTGCGGACCTTCACCCGCTCGCGCCTTCTCCACAGCCTGTCCGAGGACGGCGAGCAGTCCGGCGAGATCGTTGCCATCGGCCCGTTCTCCGGGGACGCCGTACCCGATGCCCTTGTGCGCGAGCGACGGCGCCACGCTCTGCCGGGCGAGCGGCACCGAGATCGCGTACTCGTTGTTCTGGATGAAGAAGACCACCGGCGCGTGGAAGACCGCGGCGAAGTTCAGCGCTTCGTGGAAGTCGCCCTCGCTGGTGCCGCCGTCGCCGCAGAGCGCCATCACCACGGTGTCCTCGCCCTTCAGCCGGGCCGCGTGCGCGACCCCGACCGCATGGGTGAGCTGCGTCGCGAGCGGCGTCGACTGCGGCGCGACGTTGCGCGCGTACGGGTCGTAGCCCGAGTGCCAGTCGCCGCGGAGCAGGGTCAGCGTCTCGATCGGGTCGACGCCACGGCTCACGATCGAGACCGTGTCGCGGTACGTCGGGAACAGCCAATCGCCCTCGCGGAGCACCATCGTGGCCGCGACCTGGCAAGCCTCCTGGCCGTGCGACGACGGGTAGACGGCGAGCCGGCCTTGCCGAACCAGGGCGCTGGCCTGGTCGTTGATCCGGCGCCCCTTGATCAACTGAACGTAACCGTCGACCAGGGCTTCCTTGGTGGGCAGCCGGTACGACGGGTTGTCATGCGGTACGCCGTCCTGGTCGATCAACCGGACGGGTTCCGCAGACGGGAGCAAGCGCTCCTCGAGCAGGCTCATCGACGTCCTCGCTTCGCTCCGGGCGCCGATGAGGCGCGGAGTGGACTGTTTTTGATGATGAACTCGCTTCGCTCATTCATGTGACCCTCCTGCGCAGGAGACGGACGGTGGCCTCATCGTCGTACTTCTGGCCAATCGGATCCAGACCTGTGAGAATCACGAGACGTTTGGCTCAATCCGGCGCAAAGGAGGGACACGATGTCCGACGAGGTGATGGTCCACCGGGCCGGTCCTGGACAGATGGTCGTCGCCCCGGCGCTCGACGAGGTCGATCGGCAGATCATCGAGGCGCTCGGGCGGGACGGACGGCTCTCGATCCGGGCCCTCGCGGACCAGGTCCACATCTCCCGGGCGAACGCCTACGCCCGCGTCGAGCGGCTCACCACGGACGGCGTCATCACCGGTTTCACCGTCACCGTGGACCCCCTCAAACTGGGCCTCGCGACGTCGGCGTACGTCACGCTCAGTCTCCGCCAAAGCTCCTGGCGAACCCTGCGGCAGCAACTGCAGGCGATCCCTGAAATCAAACACATGGCCCTGGTCGGCGGCGACTTCGACGCAATCCTCCTGGTACGCGCGGCCGACAACGAAGGCCTCCGCCGCGTAGTCCTGGAAAAACTCCAAGCCATCCCCGAAGTCCTCGCCACCCGAACCGCCCTCATCTTCGAGGACCTCGGCACCCTCTAGCAGCCGCAGGACCGCCTGAGGATCAGCTCAGCCGGGAAGGTCTTCGCCGCCACCGCGGTTGGCCCGTCGATCAGGTGAGCGACTGCGTGCTGCGCCATCCGTTCCAGTGGTTGCCGTACGACGGTGAGCGGTGGCCAGGTGTACTCGGTTTCCGCGGTGCCGTCGAAGGACACGATGGCGATGTCGCCGGGCACGCTCAAGCCGGCCTCGTGGATCGCGCGCAGTACGCCGACCGCCTGCAGGTCCGAGCTGGCGAAGATCGCGGTCGGCCTGTTTGTTGCTGCGAGCAACTTGCGGCCCGCGTCGTACCCGCCCGGCCGGCTGAAGGTCGTGCGGGCGATGGGGCCGTCTTCGAGACCTGCATGCCGGAGCGCGTCCCGCCACCCCAGCTCGCGTTCCGGCCGCCGCCCGCTACCTCCGACCACGAGCCCGATCCTGCGGTGGCCGTGGCCGATCAGGTGCTCGACGCCGGCCCGCGCACCGGCGCGGTACTGGGGCCGGACCGAGCTGACGGTTGGGAGTACGCGGTTGATCGCGATGACCGGGATGTCGATCTCGGTGAGGTCGGGGTCTTCGGTCGGGGCGACCAGGAGCAGGCCGCTCACCTGGCGGGCGGCCAGTTCCGCGACCTTTGACCGCTCGGTGGCGGGGTCGCCGTCGGCTCCGGTTTGCAGGACTACGTAACCGCGGGCGGCGGCGGCCTTGTCGATGGCCTTGGCCAGCTCGGCGAAGAGGGGGTTGCCGCCGTCCGGCGTGATCAGGCCGAAGGTGCGGGTGGTGCCCATCCGGAGCGCGCGGGCGGTTGCGTTCGGCCGGTAGCCGAGGACGCGGATCGCCTCCAGAACTCGCTGCCGGGTCTCCGGCGCCACCGGCCGCGGACCCTCGTTCACCACGTAGCTGACCACCGCCGAGCTGACCCCGGCGTACTGCGCCACGTCGTTCCGGGTGACTGGGGTGGCCTTCGGCATGTGCCGATAGTACGGCCTTGACCGACCCGGAAAGCGATTGCTAGCGTGCGTGTTCTACACGAGTAGAAGGAGTCTTGCGTGCCTAGACGCTATGCAGTCGCCGGGACCGGTTCACGCGCGCGGTCGTACGTCCGCGCGATCATCGAGGCGCACCCCGAGGAGGCACAGCTGGTCGCGCTGCTCGACCCGAACCCGGGCCGCCTGGCGTTCCACGACCGGTACGTCCGCGAGCTCGGCGGGCCGGAGCTCCCGCAGTACGGCGCCGACGACCTGGAGCGGATGGTCAAGGAGCAGTCGATCGACCGGGTGGTCGTGACGAGTCCCGACTACACGCACGCCTCGGTCGTCTCCCGGCTGCTGCGCGCCGGCGCGGACGTGATCGTGGAGAAGCCGCTCACGATCGACGCCGGCGGCACCCGGCAGATCGTCGAGGCGATGGCCGAGTCCGGCAAGTCCGTGGTCGTCACCTTCAACTACCGGTACTCACCGCGGAACAGCGCGCTGCGGCAGCTGATCGCGGACGGCGAGATCGGGACCGTGACCAGCGTCGAGTTCCAGTGGGTGCTCGACACCCGGCACGGCGCCGACTACTTCCGCCGCTGGCACCGGGAGAAGAAGAACTCCGGCGGCCTGCTGGTGCACAAGGCGTCCCACCACTTCGACCTGGTGAACTGGTGGATCGCGTCGACGCCGACCAAGGTGTACGCGTCCGGCGGCCTGTTCTTCTACGGCGCCGGCAACGCCGCAGCTCGTGGCCTTGGGCAACGACCTGAGCGCGGCACGATCGACGGATCGGCCAGCGATCCGTGGTTGCTGGATCTCCGCACCGACGACGTCAACCGGCAGCTGTACCTGGAGAGCGAGCAGTACGACGGCTACCGTCGCGACCAGGACGTGTTCGGCCCGGGCATCACGATCGAGGACAACATGGCCGTGGTCGCGGAGTACGCGAACGGCGCCCGGCTGAGCTACTCGCTGAACGCCCACTCACCGTGGGAGGGGTACCGGGTCTCGGTCAACGGCACCGAGGGCCGCGCCGAGCTCGAGGTCGTCGAGCGGGCCGCGGTGGTCGACGACCAGATCGACCCGAGCTACCCGTCGGAGCGCGTGGTCGCCGGCGACGTACGGTCCGACGGCGAGCGGCTGGTCCTGCAGAAGCACTGGGCGCCCGCGGTCGAGGTCGAGATCCCGCGCGGCGAGGGTGGTCACGGTGGTGGTGACCGGCTCATCTACGCCGACCTGTTCGTCGGCCCCGGCAACGATCCCCTCGGTCGCGCGGCCGACGTGCACGACGGCGTACGCGCGGTTGCGGTCGGCATCGCCGCCAATCAGTCGCTGGCCACCGGCCAGCCGGTCGTGATCGCCGACCTGGACCTCGGCGGCTGGACCCACTAGTCGGCCCGCCATGACTACCAGGCGGCGGGGAGCCCTGGACGGTGGGTGCCGAAGGTCCATTCGTGGCCTTCGGGGTCGGTGACTCGGCAGCGGTAGTTGCCCCACTCGGTCATGGCCGGCTCCCAGATCGACTCGGCGCCGGCTGCGACCGCGGTGGCGTGGACGGCGTCGACCTCGTCCTGGGTGTCGAAGGCGATATAGGCACCCTGGCCGACGGTGTCGCCCTTGCGGGCCGGCCGGTCGTAGCCTTCCTCGTCGGTGAAGAGGGTGAAGGCGACCCCGCCGTACCGCATCTCGGCGTGCATGATGCCGCCCTTGTCGTCGGGGACCTCCGTCGTGGTCTCGAACCCGAAGGCCTTCTCCAGCCAGCGGAGTGCGCCGACCGCGTCGCGGTAACCGAAGTACGCGTGGAATGTAGCTGTGTTGGTCATGCCTCCAGCATCGATCGGGTAGCGGACAGGAGCTGACCGCTACCCGATCGAGGTGGATTACTTCCGGAACTGCCCCGGGCCGAGGACCTGCCAGCCCTTGGCGGCCGGGGTCTTGATCGAGCTCACCGGCATGCTGAACGTGTGCACCAGCCGGTTCGGCCGGCTGATCGCCCAGAAGGTCGGGTTCCGCGGGTTCGAGCGATCCCACGCGATGCCCTGGCCATGGACGTCCGGCAGGTCGACGGTCGCGACCCAGCGCAGCTCGGCGCCGGCCGTCGGCAGCTCCATCACATAGGCCTCACCGAGGTCGTGGCCGGTCAGCCAGAGCCGGCCGTCCGGACCCCACGAGCCACCGGAGTTCGACATCGGCTTGAACCGGTCCAGGATCGGCTTCGGGATCGTGTACGACGCCAACGGCTGGAACTTGTCGTTCAGCTTCACGATCTGGGTGTTGTAGGTCTCGCCGTACGGCTTGCCGGTCTTGTCGGAGATGTTGTCGTAGTTCGCGAACCCGGCCCACCACGCGCCGTTGCGCCAGTCGAGCCAGGTGAGCGAACCGCGGTAGATGCCGAACGAGTACGAGTCGATATGCCGCATCGTCTTGGTGTCGAACACCTCGATCGAGCTCTCCATCGGATAGTCGGAGTAGTTCGAGTGGACGGCGTACAGCTTGGTGCCGACGACAACCCCGCTGTCCATGTGGATGAACGGGCCGCCGCTGTCACCGGCGAACTGCAGCAGCGGCTCGCCGGTCCGGCGGTCGTGCTTGGTGATCGTCGTGTTGTTGACCGCATAGAAGTACTTCGCGTCGACGGCGACCGCCTGGTTCGCGTCGAAGGCGGCGTACGACGTCAGCGGCGTCGCGACGTACGACGGGGGCTCGGCGGCGACCGCCGTAACAGTAGGAGCCTGAGCCGCGGGACGTGCGGCCGAGGCGGGTGGGAGCGCAACGGCGGCCAGAACGGTCGTCGCGACGATGAGGGCGGGGAGCTTACGCATCACAACCTCCGAGGGGATGGATCTTGCTCTCCCGACCCTCGTGTCATCGTCGGAACGCCGTGTGAATCTGATGCGTCAGGTAGCTTGCCGACGGACTGCCCGCTGGCGGCGGAACCACAGGAACAGCGCCACACACGGCACCAGGAGCCCGCCGATCCCGAGCACCACGAAGTCCCACTCGGCGCCGATGTGGTCGACCAGCCAGCCGAAGTTCTGGCCGAAGAACCCGGTCACGAAGGTCAGCGGCAGGAAGACCGTGGCCAGGATCGTGAGCTGCTCGATCGTCGCGTTCTGCCGGACGCTGACCTTGGTCTGCTCGACGCCGATCACCGCCATGTTCGCCTCCAGCACGGTGGCCAGCAGGTCGCGTTGGGCGGCGACCTCCTCGTTCACCAGCACCAGGTGGTCGTGCACGTCGCGGAAGTACGGCAGCAGCTTGGTCTCCCGGGCCCCGCGTTCGACGGTCGCGAGGACGGCGAGCAGCGGGTGGACGGCCCGGTAGAAGTCGGTCACCTCGCGGCGCAGCGAGTAGATCTGTTCGGTCGGCGCGACGGAACCGGCGAACACGGTCTGCTCGACCTGCTCGATATCGCGCTCCAGCTCGGCGACGACCGGACCGTAGCCGTCCACGACCTGGTCGAGGATCGCCCAGAGCACCGAGCTCGTGCCGGTCTCGAGCAGTTCGGGGCGCTGCTCGAGCCGGATCCGGGCACCGTGCAGATCACTGGCCACGCCCTGGCGGACGGTGATTACGAACGCCGGCCCGACGAACACGCTGACCTCGCCGAAGTCGACTTCCTCGCGCTCGTCGTCGTACCGGGCGGTGCGCAGGATGACCAGCTCGACGTCGCCCTCGTACGGCTCCACCTTGGGGCGCAGATGGAACGTCTGCGCGTCCTCGACGGCCAGCTCGTGCAGGCCGAAACTGTCTCTGACCTGTTTCAGTTCGTCGGCGGTGGGCTCGAACATGCCCAGCCAGACGAACCCGCCCGTCTTGCAATGGGTTGCGGCGTCCTCGACCGACATCGCCTCGACGTGCTGGCGGAGTCCGTCCCGGTAGTAAGCGCAGTCGATGATCATGGCTGACCTCCTCCCCCGATCGTCGTACCGACAGCCGACAGGAAATAGGGTTGGGCGGGAAAGCGGCGGTGAACACCGGTGAGGAGAACCCGTGGGACAACCAGTGGTACTGATGCCCGGACCGATGCACCCCGCGGTCGCGGAGGGTCTGGCCGATCACTGTGAGTTGATCAGGCTCTGGGAGGAGAGCGACCCGGACGCCGTCCTCGCCGCGCGCCGCGACGAGATCGTTGCCGTCGCCACCGGTGGCACCCTGATCGACGGCGCGTTCCTCGACCGGTTGCCGGCGGTCCGGCTGGTGGCCAGCTTCGGCGTCGGCTACGACCGGATCGACGCGACCGCCGCCGCCGAGCGCGGCGTCGTGGTGACGAACACGCCCGGCGTGCTCGACGACGAGGTGGCCGACACCGCCCTGGGTCTGCTGCTGATGACAGTGCGTGAGCTGCCGCAGGCCGAGCGGTACCTGCGCGAGGGCAAGTGGCAGAGCGGCTCGTACCCGTTGACTCGGGCAACGATGCACGGCCGCCGGATGGGCATCCTCGGCCTCGGCCGGATCGGCCAGGCGATCGCGGACCGGGTCGCGCCGTTCGGCATCTCCGTCGCCTACCACAACCGTCGCCGCAAGGACGTCGGCTACCGCTACTACCCGTCCCTGGTCGAGATGGCCCGCGACGTCGACGTCCTGATGATCGTGATCCCCGGCGGCGACAGCACCCGCCACCTCGTCGACGCCGAGGTCCTGGAGGCGCTCGGCCCTGAGGGCATCGTGATCAACGTCGCCCGCGGCTCGGTGGTCGACGAGCAGGCCCTGGTCGACGCCCTGCGAACCAAGACGATCCTGTCGGCCGGACTGGACGTCTTCGAACACGAGCCCGAGATCCACCCGGACCTGCTGACGCTCCCGAACGCCGTGCTCCTGCCGCACGTCGGGTCCGCCACGATCCCCACGCGAACCGCGATGGCGAACCTGGTCGTGGACAACCTGCGTAACTGGCTGACGCACGGTACGGCGCTGACGCCGGTCCCCGAATCGGCGGGGCTCAGCGGCTGAGGGTGACCTCCTGCTCGAGTCCGGACAGCTTGTGCGGATTGCGAACGACGTACATCCCGCTGATCAGTCCGTCCTCGACGCGCAGTGCCATCACGCTGTCGAACTCTCCCTCGATGCCAAGGAGCAGCGCGGGCTGACCGTTGATCTGGGTGAGCCGAGTCCGCGTGGTGGCCAACCGGCTCAGCCCGGCGCCCAGCAGGCTCGCCACCTGGTCGATCCCCACGATCGGCTCGGGGAACGCCTGGACGACACCGCCACCGTCGGCGAGGAAGACGACATCCGGAGCGAGTACGTCGACCAGGCTCTGCAGGTCGCCGGTGTTGACGGCCCGCTGGAAGGCCTCGATCGCGTCCCGGGTCTCGTCGGAGGAAACGGTCCCCCGCGGCCGGCGCGCGGCGACGTGTTCGCGGGCCCGGTGGGCGATCTGGCGGACCGCGGCCGGCTTCTTGTCGACGGCTTCCGCGATCTCGTCGTACTCCAGACCGAAGACCTCACGCAGGACGAAGACCGCCCGCTCGGTCGGCTTGAGCGTCTCCAGGACGAGCATCATCGCCATCGAGACGCTGTCGGCCAGCTCGATGTCCTCGGCCACGTCCGGCGTGGTGAGCAGCGGTTCGGGCAGCCAAGGACCGACGTACGACTCTCTGCGGCGGCCGAGCGTTCGCAGCCGGCCGAGCGCCTGGCGGCTGGCGATCCGGACCAGGTACGCGCGGTGATCACGCACGGTGCCGAGATCGACGCCGACCCACTTCAGCCAGGTCTCCTGCAGCACGTCCTCGGCGTCGGCCGCCGAGCCGAGCAGCTCGTACGCGACCGTGAACAGCAGGTTGCGATGGGCAACGAACGCCTCGGTGGCCTGGTCGGTGCCGGTCATGGGTGGCTCCTTCGCGCCGTCGATGGGGTCACCCACCCGACGCCACAGCCCGCCGATTTGTGACATCCGCGCCGAAATCGTTCATTCGGCCGCGGGGAGGTCCCAGATCCGCTCGGTGGTCCAGGCGTACTCCCAGGCCTGGATGTCGGGGGGCTCGATGCCGAGGCCGGTGAGGATGGCGCAGACCTGTTCGCGGTGGTGGTTGGCGTGGTTGATCGCCTGGGCGATGAAGATGCCGACCCTCGTTCCGCGGGTGTTGTTGTCGACGATGATCACGCGCTCGACGTCGATCGGCTTGGCGAGGAAGTCCTCCCACACCGCGCCGGCCTCGTCGTTCCAGCGCTCGAGCTTGTCGAAGTCCGGCGTCTCCTCGCTGTCCACGAAGTCGAGCGGGGTGTCGGCGATCCGCCGGACGTAGCCGCCGTCACACCGGACGATGTGGTCGAGCGTCGCCACGATCCCGCCGTACGTGCCGACGCCGGTGATCTCGAGCTGCTCCGGCGTCAGGTTCTGCGCGCGACAGAACTGGATCAGGCTCTTCGTCGCCCAGTTGTTGTGCCGGATCGGGTCGTACAACACGTCGTTGAGTCCCATGCGGGTCACGCTAACCGCAAAGCGGTGAGGATCTCCTCCCAGTTTTCGTGCAGTACGGCGAGGTGCGTGGTCTGCTCGCGGATCACCAGGGTCGCCCGCGGGATGCGCTCGGCGAGCCAGTGTCCGTTGCGGACCGAGGCGTTCCGGTCCAACTCGCCGTACCAGAGGAAGGCCGGGCACTCGATCCCTTCCGGGCCGAAATCCCAGGCGCGGAAGGAGATCGCGGCGTCGCGGAGATAGCCGGCCGGGTTCACGAGCGCCTCCCGGATCGAGGCGGCGATCGCACTCCCGGAATCTGGCGGGCGCGAGAGAAGCTCGGCATCGCGGGGATCCAACTCAGCGAGGAAACGGCGTACGAGCGCGGCGTCGTCCTCGGCTTCGGGATCCAGTTGGGCGACGTACGCCTCGAAGTCGGCGCGCATGGCGTCGACCGCCTCCTCCGGTGTCGACCTGGCCAGGCGAGCGAAGAACGCTTGGCCCGCTGAGTCGAGGTCGTCGCGGTGGTACGGCGGGTCGAGCTCGGGCACACTCGCCGGAGCCGCGGCCACACCGACCGCGGTCACACGCTCCGGGTGGCGCGCCGCGCACGCCAAGGCGTACGGGCCGCCGACCGACATGCCGAGCACGGCGAAGCGCTCGATCCCGAGCTGATCCGCCACGGCGACCAGTTCGTCAGCCACCGACTGGTGGGTCGAGGCGTCGGCGTCGGACTCGCCGTACCCAGGGCGATTCACCGCGACCAGTCGTACGCCGGTACGCCGAGCGGCCGCATCACCGGCGTACGCGGCGTGCCTGGTGTCGGGGCAGCCGTGCAGGAAGAAGACCGGGACGCCGTCCCGTGCTCCGCCGTCCCATCCCTGCACCCTCCGCCCGTCCACCAACCGCAGGGCGAACGAGCCGGCGCGCCCTGGATCGAGCGCACCGGCGTGCCGCCTACCGTCAACTGGGCGCGGCGATGTTCACCATCCAGTTGATGCCGAACTTGTCCTGGACCATGCCGAACTCGTCGCCCCACATCTGCTTCTCCAGCGGGACCGTGACCTTGCCGCCCTCGGACAGCTTCTCGTAGTAGCCGCGCAACTCGTCGCCGTCGCCGCTGAGACTGATCGAGATGTTCTCACCCGGGCTGTACGGCATGCCCTGCGGCGTGTCGGCCGCCATCAGCGTGAAGCCGCTGGGCGTCTCGAGCTGGCTGTGCATCAGCTTCTCGTCGTCCTCCGGACCGTGGCTCGCGCCGAACTCCTTGAAGGTGTTCGACGCCACGTCACCGCCGAAGACCCCCTGGTAGAACTCCATCGCCGCGCGCGCGTTGCCGTCGAACTGAATGTATGGATTGAGCCGTGACGCCATCAGAACTTTCCTTCCCCCAAACCTGGATACCGCTCTTTGCCCGCACAGTAGACCCGCCCACCGACAGTCCGCGACCCCTCGCCGGCTCCGCTGCGGTTAGGGTCGCGCCATGATCCTGCGACACATCACGATCGATGCCGGAAACCCGTACGAACTCGCGCAATTCTGGAGCACCGTCACCGGCTGGCCACTCGGCGACGACGAGCCCGGCGACGACGAGGTGCTCGTGGTCGCTCCGGCACCGGTCCCCGGCATGCTGTTCATCGCCGTCCCGGAGTCGAAGTCGGTGAAGAACCGGGTCCACATCGACTGGGTCCCCACCGAACGCACCCGCGACGAGGAGGTCGAGCGCCTGCTCTCCCTCGGCGCCGCCATCCACGAGGATCACCGCCGCCCCGACGGCCCCGGCTGGGTCACCCTGAAGGACCCCGAAGGCAATGAGTTCTGCGTCGAGCGCAGCGAAGCCGAACGCACCGCCTGACTCTTCTCGCGCGCACCCCGCGTGATCGCCTCACTACGCACAGCCCCACCTGAACCTCCCCGGCGGTTGGGGACACCAGGTAGGTAAGAATTGCGTGGTTACCGTCCGGGCCGTGCGGGCTACGGAGTGCGGTTCGGGACAACCAATCGGGGGTGGTCCGCATCTGAGAAGTGGACGCATTTCAACGGTTTCCACGGTTCATCGCGTCAGGAGGGGTAAGGGGACTGTGCGAGGGGGGTACTGGGGGTGCTGAAGCGCAGGCTCCGCGAGTTCGTGATCGAGCCGGGGATCGCGATCGTCGTCACGTGTACGGTGCTCGCGATGATCGGCGGACTGATGGTCCTGCTCGAGCCACGCTCGACGAGCGCCGCGCCGACGACGACCAGCATCACCTCTGGACCCGCCATCGTCGCAGCCGGCCGGTACGGTTCGGGCACGCTCGACCCGTGGCAGAACCTGCTCCGCCGGATCTCACCTGAGGACGAGATCCGCGACACCCTCACGTTCAACGGGGTCTTCCTGTTCGGCGACAGCATCGCCGTCCAGGACCGGCCGGAACTCGAGAAGCTGCTGGCGGACCGGACCGGTGACTCGATCGCCGCCCACAGCTGGTCCGGTCAGCCTGCGTCGGCGGCGGTCGACGCCCTCGCGGACTGGTCGCGGACCTACGGCCTGCCCGGGCGGATCGTGATGGCGGTCGGCAGCAACGACATCTTCGACCCGCCGGCGTTCGGAGCCCAAGTGGAGCGGGCCATGGAGATCGCGGGCCCGCAGCGGACGGTGTACTGGGTGGACATCGAGGTCAGCCGGTTCCGCCAGTCCGTCGAGGTGCAGGCCGCCGACCGGGCCAACAGTGCCTGGCTCAACCAGCAACTGGAAGAGGCCGCGGCGCGCCACCCCAACCTCCGGATCATCCACTGGGCGGAGTTCCTGAACTCGCAGCCGGACGGGTTGACCAAGTACCTGCGCGACGGTGTCCACACGACCGAGTCGGTCGGCCGCGCCGCGCGCAACGAACTGATCGCCGATGCGCTCCAAGGGCATGTCTGATGCCCGAACCGGTCGGTGAAAATGGCAACCTCCGTGCTGCCGTTCGCGTTATCAGGAGGGGTACGGCGTCACAGGGAGGTCCGCGCATGTTCCGGGATCACGCGCTCGTCACCGCTCGCAGCGGGGCGACGTCCGCGGTCATCATCGTGGTGCTCACCGCGACCCTGCTGACGCTCATCCACCTCGAGTCCCCCGCCGCTCACGCGAAGGCCGCCGCGCCCGCGGCGACAGTTGGCTATGGATCGGGCATGCTCGGTCCCTGGCAGGCCAACACCAAGGTGATCTCCAGCGCCGCCCACGTCGAGCACGTCGTCCGGACGAACGGGATCGTCCTGTTCGGCGACAGCATCGCCGTACAGGATGGGGCGGCGCTCGGGCGACTCCTGGCGAAACACCTCGGTACGTCGTTCGCCGAGCACAGCTGGTCCGGCCAGCCGACCTCGGCTGCCGTCGACGCCATGGCCGCCTGGGACCGTGTGTCCGGGCTGCCGCACCGGATCGTGATGGCGGTCGGCACCAACGACATCTTCGATCCACCGGCCTTCACGGCGCAGCTCGATCGTGCGATGCGGATCGCCGGGCCGGACCGGACCGTGTACTGGGTGAACGTCCAGGTGTCGCGGACCGATGTGCCGGCCTCCGTGCAGGCGGCCGATCAGCGCAACAGCGAGTGGATCGACCTCCAACTGCTGCAGGCCCGGTCGCGCTACCCGAACCTGCGCATCGTGCCCTGGGCCGAGTTCCTGGCGGCGCACCCCGAGCGGATGCGGACCGACCTGCGCGACGGCCGGCACACCACGGTCCCGGCCGGGCAGAACGCCCGCAATGCCCTGATTCTGCAGACGATCCAGCACAGCTGATCTGCCCTTCCGGGCAAGGCAACCGGAGTCGTCGATCCGACACAACCTTTCAGTGGCACACGACATCTATACAGACAGAGGACCAATCCGGCCTCTCGGGGGAACCGACGGGCGGCGGACCTGGAAGTGGAGTGACCGGCACCACGTTCGACGCCGGATGCAACGTTTGACAGGCCGCCCGACGTTTTGTGAGAAAGACCGCCTCGAGTAGCGGAGCTACGAAAACCACCTGACCTACACCCGGGGACCCGTCCGTCCCGAATTCAGGTCTAGGCCAGAACAGGCACGCCCTGGGCGTGCGGTGAGGACGAACGATGCCCGCGAGACATCAACACAGGGCCGGAACGACGCTCCGGCTCGCGATCGCCGTTGCTGTGAGCGTCGCCGTACTGGCGACCGTCCTGATGATCCCGTGGGGCGGTTCGGAGCCCGAAGCGGCGCCGGACCCGACCGTTGCCCGCACTCCTGAACCGCCGACCGCTCCCGTGACGCCGCCGAAGCGGTACGCCTACACGTGCCCGGCGTACAGCGGGATCGACAGCACCAACCCGGTGTCCAACCTCTACCGGGACACGTTCACCTGGGGTACGACGCCGCCGTACAAGGTCGGGGACGGCAAGGGGAACATCAACTGGCGGGTGAACCCGGACAAGAACCCGAGCTGGTACATGTGGCTGCACTCGCTGCGCTGGCTCGGCAAGGGAATCATTGCCGGCGGCAAGGGTGATCGGCGGGCACTGCAGCGGGTCAGCACCATCGCGCACGACTGGGTGACCGACAACCCGTACTCGTGGAAGTCGGACGCCGGCGCGTACGAGTCGACCATGCACCGCACCAACGTGCTGATCTGCTTGCGTCAGGCAGTCTTGTCCGGGCTGCACGTGCCCCGGCTACCCCTGGAGTACGCCTGGCTGGACAAGGCGCTGCTCGACCACGCGTGGTTCCTGCAGAAGAACTACAGCGGCGACTGGAACCACGGCACCGACGAGAGCCTCGCCCTGTTCGGTGTGGGCTGCACGCTCGGGCGGAGCGATCTGAAGAAGCTCGCAGCCGATCGGCTGACCAGTGCGATCAAGACCTCGATCGACACGCAGGGCTCGACCAACGAGCAGTCGACGGCGTACGCGCAGTTCAACTACTCGCTCTGGGGCCGGGCGATCAACGTCCTGGAGCAGTGCGGCGTCGACCCCGGTACGACGATCAAGGCGCGCCGGCGTGAACTCGCGAAGTGGCTCGCGCTCGCCACCAACTCACTCGGCACCCTGCACCAGATCGGCGACTCCGAGGTGGTGCGCACGGCTCCGGTGCCGGGGACAGTGCTCGAGTACGCCGGGACGCTCGGCGCACAGGGGATCCGGCCGACCCAGCGGGTCGGGATCTTCGACGCCGGGTACGTTTTCGGCCGCACCGGGTGGGGTGAGACGAGACCGTTCACGCAGGAATCGACGTACAGCATCAGGTTCGGACCGGCGCGGAAGCTGCACGGGCACGATGACCACACGTCGATCACCTACACCTCGCACGGACGCGACATCCTGATCGACGGCGGACACGCCGGCTACAAGGTGGACGACTGGCGGCGCTGGGCGAAGAGCGAGTTCTCGCACAACGAGATGACGGTGTTGTCGACGGCAACGGCCAACCCGGTGACCAAGCTGATCCGGTCGTCGATCTCGGATACGTCGGAGTTCTACGAGTTGCAGGACTCGCTGGGTGCGGGGATCGATCGGACTCGTGGTGTGCTGGTCCTCAAGGATCCCGACCTGATGGTGGTGCTGGACCGCGGTACGTCGGCGTCATCGGAGGACTACCAGACGTTGTGGCATCTGCCGGAGGACCAGAAGGTGGTTGTCAACGGCAACGCAGCGGTGGCTTCTCGCGCCGGCGACCGGGTCAAGACCACGCTGCTGCAGATCCCGTTCCAGCAGGCGACCACACCGATCCAGGTCGCGACCGGCCAGAACGATCCGATCCAGGGCTGGCACTACACCACCATCGACAAACGCCGCCCGGCGCCAGTGGTCAAGTTCGCCCGCTCCGGCCGCAGCGCGACGATCCTGTCGGTCATCGCTCCAACCCGCAGCAACGCCGCTGTCACCTACACCACAACCCAGCAGGGCTCCCGCCTCCTCCTCAACCTCAAGGTCGACGGCGTCAGCACCACAGTCGCCATCTCGCCCGACGGCACCCTCGAGCGGATCAAGTAGCCCGGGTCAGGTGGTTTGGGCGATGCGGGGTCCGACGGGCTGCCAGCCGGCGGGCGGGTCTTCGCCGACGCGGCCGTCGACGGCTTCGCGGAGGAGGTCGGCGTGCCCGGTGTGGCGCCCGTACTCCTCAATGAGATCGCAGATGAGGCGACGGAGGCTCGGATGCCGCCCATCCGGCCAGGAGATATGCGCGAGCTGATCAAGCCCACCATCAGCCAGCGCCGCAGCCACCCGCTCACGCGAGCGACCAACCGCACCATCCCACAGCGCGTAAAGCTCCTCGGGCGTGTTCTCGACCGCGGAGTTGAACTCCCAGTCGTTGTCGTCCCGCCACCCGTTGGAGTCCCAGTGCGGGTCCATCGGCTCACCCCGGAACTTCACGGTGAACATGTAGTCCTCGTTCGCGGCGAGGTGTTTCACCAACCCACCAAGGGTCATCGACGAAGCCCCGATCCGCACCTGCATCCCGGCCGCGTCAAGCTCGTCGACCTTCCACCGGAACGTCGTACGCAACCGATCCAACGCCCCCAGCAGATGCTCAACCTCGTTCCCAGCCAGCGGCGGTTCCCACCAAGTCTCAGTCATACCGTCACCGTAAACCCAATTCCGGACACTCCCCTTCCGGAACCGTCATTCCCCCCGCCGCACGCGCACGAGTGGAACCGCCGGCCGCGAACCTGAGCCGTGGTTGGGTGGCGTGCGTGACTGAGGAGGTTCATTTCACCGCGATGCAGCCCACCAAGCGGATGGCTGCTGATTGTTTGTTCACGGATGAAGCGGGCCGGGTGCTGGTGGTCGAGCCGACGTACAAGGCGACGTGGGACCTGCCCGGCGGCTTGGTCGAGCGCGATGAGTCGCCGCGGGCCGCCGCTCAGCGTGAGGTCCGGGAGGAGATCGGGCTCGTCGTGGAGCCAGGTGAACTGCTGGCCGTGGACTGGGTCGCGCAGTCGGGCGACTTCACCGAGATCGTCGCGTTCCTCTTCGACGGCGGCGTACTGGCGCCGGCCGACATCGACCGGATCGTGCTCGACCCCACCGAAGCACGATCCTTCAGGTTCGCCATTCTCGACGAGGCTGGGCAACTACTCGACGCCGGACAGTTCGCCCGGGTCGCGGCTGCCCTCGAAGCCAGGGCGTCCGCGACGACGACGTACCTGGAGAACGGCTCTCCCTCTCGCTCCAGCTAAACAGCGCGGCCGAGCGACGTACCGGCCGCGTCCTCCGGCCCCGGCAATCCTGTCCGCAAATCGCTTTGCCACACGCAGGTACTGGGCGACATCATCGGTGGGGTGCCAGCGTCCCTCGTGCTCTCGGGCCCTCCCGGCGTCGGGAAGACGTCCGTCGGATGGCGGGTCTTCGACCGCTGCACCGACCTCGATGTGAAGCCCGCCTTCGCGGACCTCGACCTGCTCGGCGCCGCCTGGCCGGCGCCCGACGACGACCCGCACCAGTCACGACTGAAGGCGACCAACCTCGCGGCGGTGTGGTCGAACTACCGCCGAGCCGGCAGCCGTCGCCTGATCATCGCGGGCGTCGTCGAGAACCTGCTCGAGCGGCGACAACTCGAGGACGCGACCGGCGGACCAGTGATGATCTGCCGCCTCGACGCCCCGGACACCGAACTCGCCCAGCGCATCCACGGCCGCGCGCGCGAGACCGGTACCGGCCTGGCCCAACTCGTTGCCCGCGCAGCCGAACTCTCCGCCCAGCTGATCGCCGACGACGTCAGCGACTACGCGATCAATACTGCCGGCCGCACCATCGACGACATCGCCGACGAAGTCCTTACGCACTGGCAAGCAGACGCACCCCGCTGACCACTCAAGCGGCCGGCGGATCGAACTTCCGTACGACGGGGTGCTGCGGGTCGGTGTTGTCGACAACGACATGCGCGGCCGCGGCCGGATCGTGCTGCTCCTGATAGCGCCGGTACCCGGGGAGAAAGTTGGTCGTAAGGCTCCGCAACGTCGCCTCTTCACCCCCGAACCGCTCGCTGTCCCGAGCGACTCCCCGCCGCAAGATCTCGTCCTCACGGGCGTACAGGTAGACACCCAACTCCCAGTACGCCACAAGCGCCCGCTGAAGCACGAAAACTCCATCGAACAGCAAGACCGAGTCAGGAGCGGCGACCTGGACCGGAGAAACCACCTGTAAGTCAGCACCCTCGTCAAAGGTGACGGTGCTGTAGCGACGGTCGCCACCCGGCCCGAGAGGCACCAGCAGATCGCTGACGACGGCTTCGTTGTCGAAACAGTCATCAAAGTACCCACCCGAGGGTGCAACGCTCGGCTCCTTGGACCTACTGACGGGCGTACTCACACCAGGCCGCGGTCTCGCCGCATCCGGAAGCCGATACCCATCGATCCCGGCCCGGATCACCGGCCGGTGGGCACTCACCAGACGCGCAAGCTCATCAGCAAGGGTCGTCTTCCCAGCCGCATCCGACCCATCAATCCCCACTCGCACCGGATGCCCCAGCGCCCGCCCCAGAATCACCCCGACAAGCTGCCCGAGCAAACCCTCCCTAGTCACTGCCGCTACAGGCTGAAGGCGATCGAGCGCACGATCAGCGCGCCGATGAACACCGCTGTGAACGCCAGATCGATCGACAACCCGCCGGCACGCACCGGCCGCAGCACACGCCGCACCGGCTTGATCACCGGCTCTGTCCAGGCATGCGTCAGCTCGCGGGCCCGGCTCGCCCACTGAGGTCCGTTTGCCAGAACACCCGACCAGTCCAGCACCATCCGCACGAGCAGCAGCAAGATGAACGCCGTCAGGGCGTACCCGACCAGGGCTCCGATGAAGCTCATGATCAACTCCTCCGTGATGGCCACACTGGCCCTCTCACCAGTATCAACGCTGCCAGCCACCTAGGAATGTCCCCGTCACCGTCTTCTTAGCCGACTATCAGCTCCGTACCCAGCCTTCGGAGGAGGGTCATGAGACACATCTACCTCGTCACGCATCCCGAGGCGCAGCATCACGTTGACGGCATCGTTGGAGGCTGGCACGACTCAGCTCTGACAGCCCGCGGCCACCTGCAGGCCGAACGCATCGCCGAGGTCCTGGCGAGCAGAATCGGACTCCAGCCGGTCGAGGTCTACTCCTCTGATCTGCGTCGAGCCGGCCAAGCGGCAGAGCGAATTGCCCGGAGGTTCCGCGTCGAGGTTCAGACTGATGCACGGCTTCGCGAGAGGTCCAACGGTGAGGCTGACGGGCGTCCCCAAGCGTGGCTCGCCGAGCGCCGCATCCCACTTCCGGAGTACGGCGACCGACTCGGCCACCACGACGGACCAGTTGGTGCGGAGACCCGAATGGCACTGGTCGAACGTCTGTACCCGGCCCTCGATGACATCCTCCGTCGACCAGTCGCGAACCAGATTGTGGTGTCTCACGGGTCCGCATCGAGCTATCTGATCGCGGCCTGGATCGGCATGCCGATGGCATCGACAGACCGGGCCTTCTTTCCCCTGACGTCAGGCAGTATCACCACCCTTGTCCGCAACGACACCCACTTCAGCCATCAGGTCGTATCGCTGAACGAGACCCACCACCTGCAAGGTCTTTGAGAGCGCGCCAGTCGTCCGCCGGGTGATCTGCGACAGGGCGGCGTTGTGGCTGCTCAGTCGAGGCAGAACTCGTTGCCTTCGACGTCCTGCATATTTTGGCAAGACTCGTTGACGCCGTCGGCGACCAGTAGCTGGCCGCGGACCGCGCCGAGTTTGATCAGTCGCACGCATTCGGCTTCGAGGGCGGCCAGCCGCTCTTCACCCACAAGCCCGGTGCCGACCCGCACGTCGAGATGCACGCGATTCTTGACGACCTTGCCTTCGGGAACGCGCTGGAAGAACAGTCGCGGGCCCACACCTGTGGGATCAACGCAGGCGAACGCCGAACCCTGACTCTCAGGCGGCAGCGAGCGATCGAACTCGGCCCACGTGGCAAACCCCTTCGGTGGCGGCGGTACGACGTACCCCAATACCTCGCACCAGAAGCGAGCGACGCGCTCAGGTTCAGCACAGTCGAAGGTGACTTGGAACTGCTTGACCGATGCCATCGGTCCACCATAGAGGCGCAGTCGTTCATCATCTCCTCGAGCCCGCTCCTTGCGCGCGCCGTAAATGACTTACGGCTTGCGGGCGGCAGATGTAACGTGCTTTCGTGAAGGAACTGAGCTTCCGCGGGAAAGACCGGTACCGGCCTATCTGGCCAATACTTTCGATTCTGGGACTCGTGCTGATCGGTGAAGCGGTCTATGCCTTCTATCGACTCGGCGGCGTCGTGGGTGCCTGCTGGCTGGTGGGCGTGACGGCCGTCTACGTCGGCGGAGGCATCGGGGCGGCATTCCGGAGCTGGACCACGGTCGGTCCGGCCGGAATATCCACCTGCTGGGGCCTCGGACGGCGTGGCCGTACCTATCCCTGGCAAGAGATCCGGTGGCTCGACATACGGCAGACCAACACTCGAGCCGGGACGATCCTCGCGGCCCGGATCACCCTCGCGGACGGGCGGCGGCGCTCGCTGCCTGCTCTCCGGGACGGTGGCATGTACCCCCAACCCACCTTTCACGCGGATTTCCGACAGGTCCGCAAGTGGTGGGAGCTGAGCACGGACCCGGCCGCACGGTTCCCACTGCCAGACACGTCGTCGAGCCGGGTGACACGCACGGTACTCGCCGTGTTCCTGATTCTGCTCATCCCGACCGCCGTCGTACTGGTCGTCTTCGGTACCTAGAGAATCGGGCCGTGCTACTGGCGGCGGCGGGCGAGGTGGGCGGTGATCTCGGCGTCGATTTCCACGGTTTCCGGGAGGACCCGGAGGATCCGGCGGAAGACCTCGTCTCGGTCGGCGGGCGGGAGGATCACGTACGCCGAGACCGTCGAGAGTTGTCCGATGTAGTCGTGGGCGCTCATCGTCAGGCGCCGTTCGATCACCGGCTGCCGGACATCGGTGAACCACTCGGACTGCTGGAGCTCCGTGCCGGGCCATTGCATCGGGCGATCCGCGGGTGTGCCGTCGGGCGACGGGATGCCGTCGCTCTCCACGTACGGCGCACGTGCCGCGCGCGCCGCCTCCATGAGGGCCGGGTCAGCCAGCTGCATCGGTACACCGAACGAGGCGAACACGCCACCGGGCTGGACGAGTGCGGCCATGCGCGCCCACCGGCCTTCAGGGTTGGTCCAATGGAGCGCGGCAGCCGAATACACCAGCTCGTACGACGAATCCGCCGGCAGGTCCTCGAATGCGGCCTGCACGGTAGTGACGTTTGCCGGCACGTGTTTGCGCATCTCCGCGAGCATGTCCGCGTCGGGCTCGGTCGCCCTGACCGCGATCCCTCCCTGCGCGAACAGGCGCGTTGCCTTGCCTGTCCCGGCGCCGATCTCGAGAGCGGTCCGGATCGGCCCACCGGCGTACGCCATCACCAGATCGAGGAGTTCCACGGGATACCCGGGCCGGAACCGTTCGTACGCCTCCGCCACCGCCCCGAAGCTCAACCCCCGCACAACCATGTCGGCATCCTGGCACCTTTCTACGCCCCAGCGCTTGCCATTTTCCCCCGCCGAAGAGCGGACGCGGTTGGGTTGTGTGTCGGGCGGACCTCGAAAGAATTCTTGGGAGACGATGTCGATTCAGGGGTGATGGGTTCGACGCCGGGGTGAGTGGCTGCCCACCGGAGCCGCCGAAGCATCAAGGAGAGCATGATGGGAGTGCCGCCAGTCGCGGTCATTCCTTGGAATCGTCACGAGGTTCCGTGAGTCGAGACACGTCGTCGGGCGGACCAGCGTCGAGCATGTCGAGCATTCCCGGGTCCACATGCTCGTGCGCATCCCGGTACCCGTACCGCCCGAGCGATTGCGCGTCGCGAGCGCCTAGGCGTCGCAAGCGATCGGGGGCTCGACCGTTGCCGCGCGCCGCGGCAGCCCTCGGCTCGGCTCATGTGCCCTGCTCGATAGTGCTGAGGCCGCGGTGCTTGTTCACGACGCCGGCGGCGTGGGCGCTGAGGACTCTCGCGGCGGTGTCAGGTGGTTGTGAGGTGCGACCGCACGTCGCGGACTCCGGCGATGCCCTCGACGGCCTTGACGATCTCGGCTTCGGCCTCGTTGTTGGGGACTTCGCCGTGCAGGATCACCGTGCCGTTCTCGACTGTGACGTGCACACGTGGCATGTGGAGCCGCTTCTCCAACGACCCGATGCTGGAGCGCACGCGGTCGGCCAGCGTCGCGTCGTCGACGTTGGCGTCCGGGTGGCGCCGCAGCGTGTGGTAGGCCATGCCCTTCGCCTGGCCGGCCAGATGATGGCCTCGGCGGCGCAGGTCCGCGATGGTGCTTTCGGCTCGGCTGGATCGGCGCAGCTTGTCGATGCCGACCTTCGCTCCGACTGCGGCACAGGCCGCCGCGGCGATCACGAGCAGTTTGCGCATGATGATCATCGCCTTCAGCGCGTTCGTCACTGTCTCGGATCCCATTGTGCGCCGCGAGGGCCCCACAAGGGAGGCCTGGGCGATCGGCTGGACAACACCGGCGAGGCCCTGGCGGGTCGATTGCGGCCAGGCAACGCCGGCCGTCGGCCGCCTCCAACTGACTCACGAGCCGTCCTTGACGGTTGACGGTGGCCGAAAGCCCTTGGTGATCAACCAGATCGGCACGATCAAGAACTCGAACAGGCCGCCTGGAGCCAGGAGAACCTGCCCTGCTCCCTCATTCATGTCTACAACGCCAGCGAGGTCGAGCGGCACTCCTATAGAGAGCGCGGCGTAACCGACGAGACCGAGCACGGCGATCGGCCGAGGCACTAATCGTGAGACGAGGAGCAGGTAGGTCAGGATCAGGCCGCCGATACCGGTCGGAACGTAGACCCACAGTAGGTGGTTCGGGACGACCTGCAGCTGGGTCAGCAGATAGACACCGCATGCGGCAGAGACGGCGAACTCGATGATCCTGAGGATCGGATACCAGACGGCAAGACTTCGATCGACGTCTTTCAAGACTTGATACATCAGCAGGCCGATGCTCACGACGGCGATGCCGGAGCACATCATCAACAGGACGCCGACCGTCGGCGCAGCTTCGTTGGCGCCGTCCAGGAAATCCTGGATCAGGGACGTGCCGACCATGGCTGTGACCATCTGGACGACGAACAGGGAGCCGACCGTGGCGGCAATGGCTCGCCTGGACATGAAGTCGCGTCGGCTTGAGCTGCCGGCCGTGCTCTGTACTGTCGTCTGCGTGGTCATGACCGTGCGTCCTCACTGGGAATGGTGATCGCGACCTTGCCGCGCACTTGGCCGGCCTCGAGGTGACGCATGGCGTCGGGCACCTGGTCGAGCGGGTAGATCCGGTCGATCCTCGGCGCCACCGTGCCGGCCTCGAGGTGCTCGGCGAGCCGCTCGAGGTCGCTGCCGCGCTCCTTGGAGGCAAGCATCGTCAGCCGCTGACGCACGAACGGCGACACCAGCGGTGCTCGCAAGGTTCGGCCGAAGCCGCCGGTCCAGTTGCCGCCTTCCTCGCCGCCGACAATGACGGCCGTCCCGGTGGTCGTGAGGGCGCGTCGAAGGCGCGACAGGGTGGGGTTGCCTCCGATGTCGAGGATCAGGTCGTACTGATGCTGACCGTCGGCGAAGTCGTCCTGGGTGTAGTCGAGGACGTGGTCGGCGCCCAGGGACCGCACCATGTCGAGCTTCACGGTGCTGGCCACGCCGGTGACCTCCGCCCCGAGCGCCTTCGCCAGTTGCACAGCGTAGCTGCCGACACCTCCAGACGCCCCGAGGATCAGCACCTTCTGTCCACGCCGGACTCGGCCGACGTCGCACAGGGCCTGGATGGCGGTACCTGCTGAGATCGGGAGGACAGCAGCCTGCTCGAACGACAAGCCGGCAGGTTTGTGGGCCAGCTTCTCTTCCAGCACCGCCGCGTACTCGGCGAACGAACCTCGGGACATCCCGTAGACCTTGTCGCCGACCGCGAACTTCGTCACTGCGGAACCTACGGCGGCGACCGTGCCGGCGACATCGATCCCCGGTACCCGGTTCTTCGGCCGGCGGAATCCGAACCCGATGACGCGGAGCAGGTAGGGCCGGCCGGCCATCATGTGCCAGGTGCCACGGTCGAGGCCCGCCGCGCGCACACGCACGAGAACCTCGTCGTCGGCGATCTTCGGGCGGGCCGTTCGCGTGTGGCGTAGCACGTCGACCGTGCCATACGCGTCTTGCACGACGGCCTGCATCGAGCTGTCGACGGCGGGCGGGCCCGTCGCGGTGTTGTGCTTCGTCATGTCGTTCCATCCCCCTGAGTTGTCGTACTAAGTACGGCTACGATAACGTACTAAGTACGAAAGCGTCTACGGCCCGAAGGAACCATGGAGGATCGATGCCCGCTCGAGGCACCAGCACCCGATCTCGTCTCAACCGTGAACGAGTCCTGCAGGGCGCCGTCGCGGTCGCCGACGCCGGCGGCGTCGGTTCGCTGACCATCCGGTCTCTGGCTGCGGAACTGGGAGCCAAGCCGATGTCGGTCTACCACCACGTCGCGAACAAGGACGAGATCCTCGACAGCATCGTCGACATCGTCTTCAGCGAGATCGAGCTGCCGAAGATCGGCGGTGACTGGCGCACCGAGATGCAGCGGAGGGCCGCTTCGGCCCGCCTAGCGCTGCGGCGCCACCCCTGGGCCATCGGCCTCCTCGAGTCGCGAACCAATCCTGGCCCAGCGACCCTCAAACACCACGATGCGGTCATCGGCACACTTCGCGGCGCCGGGTTCTCGATACCGATGACGGCCCACGCGTATGCACTGATCGACGCCTTTGTCTACGGGTTCGCCCTGTCCGAAGCATCCCTGCCGATCAACGGACCGGACACCATCCCCGAGGTCGCCGGGCAGATGATGGCGCAGTACGCCGCCGAAGAGTACCCGCACCTCGTCGAGTTCTCCGTCGAGCACGTCATGAAACCCGGCTACGACTATGGCGAGGAGTTCGAGTTCGGGCTCGGCATCGTGCTGGACGGCCTCGCGCGATCGCTCACCAGCGGTTAGTTGGCCCCCAACCGCGTCGGCTCTCGACTCGCGGCCCTCCGACGTCGAGCACCGTTCATCGGATGTGTCTACCTCCGACCGCCGCCCCGGTTTGCGACGCGTGTCTCGCTGTGCCAGAGATTCCAGATCGCCGTGAACGGTCGAGCCACAGGCGGCAGGTACTTCAGTGCTTCGCCTCGCGAACGGTAACGCCCATCGTCCTGCGCTGGTGAACAACAAACCATTCACATCGCGCCAGGCGCCTCACCCTGCCACTTGACAGAAACTCACTCCATATCAGCTGAGTAAGGCTACTCGATCACCTGGGCGGTGACCGATTCGGCGACCGGAAAGCCGTACGCGACCCGCTTCGCGGTGATGCTCGGCGTCGACAGCCAGTGCGTCGAGTCCCTCACCGGACAGGTCCTGCGCACCAGTTCGAGCGGGACCGTCACCAAGGCATATCCGGCGTCGGCCGCGGAAGCCGTCAACTGCCTTCGGATCCCTGGCAAACCGTTGGACATCGGTGGTCTGGGAATCGTCGTCGCCCGGCCCGGGATCGTCTCGGCGACGCCGTCGAAGACCAGCGCACCGGTCGGGACGATCGTCCCGGTCAACGGCAACGTCCTCGGTTCACCGGCAGCTTGCAAGGTGACTTTGCAACGCCTGTACGGCGCGTCCCAATGGCGTGGTGTCAGCGCCGCCGCGATCCGGCAGAGCGGGCGGTTCACCGTGTCCGCGCAGCCGGCGTACAAGGGCCTGATCCCGTACCGGGTCTACTTCCCGACCTGCTACAACTTCCACTCGGGCGTCAGCAAGGTCTTCTACATCCGCGGCCTCTGATCCAGCTGTACGACGACCGCCCGGCGACCAGCTCCCCGGTCGCCGGGCGATCCGGTGCGATCCTTGTGCATTTCGCGGCCCGGGTGTTGCTGTCTCCATTCGTCGCTCTCCGATCATGGACAGGCTCGCTTTCGGGGCACATGCTGAGGCGAGCGGTTGCTTATTGCGCGCAGTGGTCCCCAGGGCCGCCACAGTCCGTGGCCGTGCTTGGGGGCGGTTCGCGTGGACACAATCAGTAGTCATCAAGGCAGCAACGAGGAACCCGCTCTATCCGATGCCGCAACGCCTGTGGCGGCTGGGGGACGACGTAGAACCGCTCGAGTTGCGGGGATCTTGTTCATCGTGTCCACGGTGGCCTTCATGGTCGCCGCGACAGTTTTGTCGATGACGTTCGACTGGCCCGACATCCTGCGGCAACCCGCGGATGTGGTGCTGCCCGAGTATGCGGACGGCGGGACAAGTCTGGTGTGGACCTGGTTCGCGGTCGCATGGACTTACGCGATCCTCGGGGTGGCGATTCTGCTGCTGCCGACCGCGGTCGCACGCCGTGGAGACACGGCATTGCGAGTGGCCACGTATCTGGGGGCTGCCTCTGTCCTGTTGTCGCTGATCGGGTTCCTGCGCTGGGTCTTCGTCGTTCCGCCCTTGGCCGACTCCTACATGACTGGTGACGAAAGCACTCGCGCGGCGGTAGCGGCTGCCTGGACCGCTCAGCACCAGTACGGCGGTGCCCTGCTCGGCGAACATCTCGGACAGCTCCTCGCCATTGGCTGGTCGGTCACCGTCAGCGTCATCATCCTGCGGTCCCGTGTGATGCCCGTCTGGGTCGGCTGGCTGGGTGTGCTCGCGAGCGCGCTGTACTTCGTCAATCAGGGCGACATCCTCGCTACTGCTGTTCCCGGATTCCCCATCTGGGACTTGGGCGGCCTGCTCGGCAGTTACCTGTGGGGGTTGTGGCTGGTTGTGATCGGCCTCATGCTGCTACGCCGGCTGCCCAGCGAAGCTCACTGACACGGTGGCCGGGCCTTGGCCCTGACTGCGAATCGAAGGAGCATCACCATGGAGCAGAGCCACGGCGGGCCGATGGCCGACAAGACGGTGCTGATCACCGGTAGTACCGCAGGTATCGGCAAAGCGACCGCACTGGGTCTGGCCACGATGGGTGCACGAGTCCTGATCATCGGACGGGATCGCGGCCGTACCGAGGACACGGCCGGCGAAATCCTTGCCATCGGCGGCGGTCCGGTGGAGTTGTTCGTCGCGGATCTGTCCTCGCAGGCGGAGGTACGGAGACTGGCCGGCGAGGTACTCCAGCGTCACGCTCGGATCGACGTACTGATCAACAACGTCGGCGGTTACTGGAACACCCGGCACGTCACCCCCGATGGACTCGAGCACACCTTCGCCCTCAACCACCTCGCTCCGTTCCTGCTGACCAATCTGCTCCTCGAGAGCCTGAAGCAAAGCGCTGCGGGTCGCGTGGTCACGGTCTCTTCCAACGCGCAGGCGATGGGACGCATCGACTTCGACGATCTCCAGGGCGAACGGTCGTACTCCGGCGCCCGCGCCTACAACCAGTCCAAACTCGCCAACGTCCTCTTCACCTACGAACTGGCCAGAAGGCTGCAGACCACCTCCGTCACCGCCAACGCCGTCCACCCCGGCCTGGTGAGCACCGCGTTCGGAGCCGGCGACCCCGGCCGCGCCCAGCGACTGTTCGTTCCTGTCTTGCGACCGTTCATGAAGTCCCCGGCCCAGGGTGCTGCGACCTCGATCCATCTCGCCTCAGCACCCGATCTTGACCAGATGACGGGTCGCTACTTCGCCAAGAACAAGCCCACGAGATCCTCCAAACGCAGCTACGACGAACTGGTCGCCGCACGACTGTGGGCGGTAAGCGCCGACCTGGTCGGGCTCACCGCTCCAGCGGCCAACGCGTAACCAGTCGACTCGCCGTACCGCGACGGGCCCTCGCCGAGATCTCCCCGCCAGGAACTGGTCCTCCTGATACCGCGCACACGTAACAGTCCCGGCTCATTGGTAAACGGGGGCGCGGAGCGGCCCCTCACCCCGGCCGGCCCCGCCGGCGGGCCAGGGGCACAGCGTCGTGTCAGGGTGTGCTGCGTGTCGGCGTCATGGAACTGGTGCGGGTCAGATGATGTGGGGACAAGTGTGGGCGGCTGGGAGGCCGCTGCTTGCGGGGACTGGCGTCAGGCTCGGCGGGGACTGCTGATTGCATCCTCGGCGACAAGTCCACGGCGGTCGCGGAAGGGGACATCCCGAAACCGCGCGGTGCAGGCTCGCATCCTGCCGGGGGCACCCTGTGATGTCTTAAGAGATCAGTGACAGCCGAACCCCGAAGATTGGTGGGTTCGGCTGTTGTCACCCGGGGTGCCGCGGGCGACTGGTAGTCGCGACAGGGTGTGTGGTGCGTGACCGCAGCGATCTCTGCGGATCAAGGCCCTCCAGGGCGACGCCTGTTTGAGGGGGATCGCCCTGTTGGGCCTTCACCTGGGCCACGAGGCCGGTCTGGCTCGATTGGGTGGTCGACCGGGAGGCCGGCGGCGAGCCAGGCGTCGAACCCGCCGATCAAGTCGGCGGTGTGTACAAGGCCGATCTGGCGAAGTGAGTGGGCCGCGAGGCTGGACGAGAAGCCGCTCTGGCACACGATGATCCACCGAACGTCCCGCTCGGCCGCTTCGGGGATGCGTGCGTCGCTGCCGGGATCCAGGCGCCATTCGAGGTGGTTGCGTTCAATGACTATGGCGCCTGGTAACTCGCCGGTGCCGCGCCGCAGAGACTCCGGCCGGATGTCGACGAGGTATGTCGCCGGCTCATGCGCCGCTGCTGCAGCTGCGACCGGGTCCAGCCGGCAGAGCTCGGCCCGAACGTGGGCCAGCGTCTCGTCGATCCCCATCTCGCCCCCCACAGGTCGGCCCTCACGCGTGGCGTTCGCCCCATAGTCGACCTACTGCCAACGATCGCTGCGGACGCCCCTTCCACGCCACTCGTCATACAGAATGTCTCGCTTCCGCCCGGCGGCGTCCAGGCGCTGCCTGGCTAGGGCCGCCCGCAGTGGCGCCGTTTGCGGCGTCGGGCTAGGTGTCCGGACGGGATTGGTCTACGACTCGGCGGTGGACGTCGTCGACGCGGCGAGTGAGGTTTGCGCGGTCCAGCAGCTGAAGTAGCGGAACGACCACCCGGCGGCTGGTGCCGAGCGCGATCCGTGCGTCGCGGACGGTGAACGGCTGCGGAAGCTCAGCGAGCCGCTGCACGGCGAGGTCGGGGGCTTCGGGGGTGAGGTAGACGCCGTCGCCGACCTGCAGGAGTGCGCCGGTGCGGACCGCGGCGGCGAGCTTCGCCGGTGTCAGGCCGAGTGACGAGAGCCTGTCGGCATCGGGTGCCGCGAACGGGGCGGTCGCCAGGTCGGCGCGGATCGTCTCCACCGCCGACGCCACTTCCGGTGGGAGGATGTGTCGGTCTGGTGCCCGCAGAACCCGTCCGGCCATGGCAGCCAGGGGTGGCGCCACCAGGGCGTCGACAAGCCGGCGGTCGGGCAGGTCTAGTCGCCGGCGCGCGGCCTCGACGGGCAGGCCCCGTTCCAGGGGATGGCTGGCCGCGTAGGAGTCGACCTCGGCGGCGAGCCGTGCTTGCAGCTCGTCGCGGTACGCGGGGTCGAGCAGCCAATCGCCGGCGACCGGGGTAACGCCGGCCGGCGTCGGGCAGCCCATCCGGCGCAGGTCTGCCACAGCGACGACGCGGCGTCGGCGCAATTCGGACACCGGGTCCGGGTGTCCGGTCATCGCGGCCAGCTCGGCACGTCGCAGAGCGCCGTCGCCGCGGCGGACGAGCTCTGGCGGTCGTACGTCGAGCACGGTAGCGCCGACGATTCGCCTGCTGCCCGGGTCGCGCAGTAGCAGTCGATCCCCGATCTGCAGCGGCAGCGGCGACACCAGAATCAGCCGGGCGAGGTCCGCGCCGAAGGGCCGCACCCGGGCCGCGACGGCAGCCGATCCGACGTGAACGAGTACCTGGGGAGGCAACTGCCCAGAGGCCCGCACATCGACCAGCCTCGTTGTGTCCCAGGCTTCGGGCGTGAGCAGAGCGCTGCCGCGCCGGATCTGGCTCACGGGCAGATGCCGCAGGTTGACCGCAACCCTGGCCACGGCTTGCACCGAGAACACGTGGGCCTTTAGCGACTCCACGCCGCGAACGCGCGAACGGTGCTCCCCGGGCGCGATCGTAAGGTTGTCGCCGGCCGAGATCGCTCCCGCGGTCAGTGTGCCAGTCACCACGGTGCCGGCGCCGCGGATGGTGAACGCCCGGTCCACCCAGAGCCGCACCGCACGCTCCCGATCGGGTGGCGGCAGGGCTGCGACCAACCGCGACAGCGCGTCCCGAAGGTCGTCCATACCCGCACCGGTCGTTGCGCTCACACAGACCGGCTCGATCCCGTTCAGCGATGTCGTCGCGAGCTCGTGCCGAGCGGTGGCCAACGCGGGTGCGGGCGAGGCGAGGTCGCAACGGCTGATGACCATTACCCCGTGGCAGACGCCGAGAGCGTCGAGCGCGGCGAGGTGCTCAGCGGATTGTTGCTTCCAGCCCTCATCGGCGGCGACGACGAACATGACGGCCGGAGCGGGTCCGATGCCGGCGAGCATGTTGCCGATGAACCGCTCATGGCCGGGTACGTCGACGAACGCGACCGTATGCCCCGATTCCAGGGTCGTCCAGGCGAAACCGAGGTCGATGGTCATGCCGCGTCGGTGCTCCTCGGCCCACCGGTCCGGATCCATTCCGCTCAGTGCGCGGACCAGCGTGGACTTGCCGTGGTCGACGTGGCCGGCGGTCGCGATGACGTGCATGTCAAGCCCGTCGGGCTGCGCGGGTGATCGCTTCGTGCAGCACGTGATCCAGCTCGGGTGGGACGCTCCGCAGGTCGAGCAGGAGCCGTCCAGCGTGCATCCGTCCGACGACGACGGGGTCGTGGGTCCGGAGTACCTCCGCGTACTCCGCCGGGACGCTCAACGCAGTACTAGCCAGCACTAGTCCTGGCGCGCCGCCGCCTCCGGTACTGGCTTGGCTCGGCACAGCTTGTACGTCGACGTCCAGCGCGGTGAGGCCGACCAGCAAGGTGCTGGCGCGTGCCTCGAGTTCGTCGGCGCTCGCGTGCAGCATGCGCGCCGTCGGGGAGGTCGGTCCGCGGAGGGTCGCTTCCAGCGCGGCGAGGGTCAGCTTGTCGACACGCATCGCTCGGGCGAGCGGATGGCGGCGCAGCCGTTCCACGGACCTGCGATCACCAAGCAGGAAGCCGCACTGCGGTCCGCCGAGCAGTTTGTCCCCGCTGGCGGTGACCAGGGTGGCACCATGCCTGAGCGTCGTCGCGGCGTCGGGCTCGGCCGGCAGCGAGGGGTCTGGGGCGAGCAGGCCGGATCCGATGTCGACCACGAGGGGTACGTTCAAAGAAGCTAGCTCTCGCACCGACACGTCGGCGGTGAACCCCGTCACCACGAAGTTCGACGGGTGCACCTTCAACACGAAACCGGTCTGCGGTCCAAGTGCCTCGGCGTAGTCGCGGAGCGTCGTACGATTCGTGGTCCCGACCTCGCGCAGGCGCGCCCCGGTCGACGTCAGTAGGTCGGGAATGCGGAACCCATCGCCGATCTCCACCAGCTCGCCCCGGCTCAGCACGATTTCCCGGCCCGCTGCGAGCGCCGTCGCCACGAGCGCCAGGGCGGCCGCGTTGTTGTTCACCACGTGCACAGCTTCTGCCGCCGGCACGGCCGCCGTGAGTGCCTTCAGAACCTGTCGGCCGCGGCGAGCGCGCCGACCGGTATCCACGTCGAACTCGACGTCGACGCATGCCGCTGCTCCGACCACCGCGTCGACGGCGGCCGCGGACAGCGGCGCCCGGCCGAGATTGGTGTGCAGCAGCACACCGGTCGCGTTCACGACCGGACGCATCCCGCTCGCGCGCGGTGGCAGCTCCGCCACGACGACGTCGGCCACCTGCTCGGGCGTGATCTCACCCCGGCGCGCCCGGTCCTGGACCTCGTTGACCAGCTGCCTGACCAACGCCCGCCCCAGGCGTTCCTGCGCGTCGGCCAGCCGCGGGTCCGCCAACAGACCGTCGACCCGCGGGATCCGGCGTCGTTCGTCGACCACTCCTCGACGGTACGGCGGCGCGCCCGTCTCGTCATCGACTCACGAAAGATGGCGGAGGCGGACGGGAATCGAACCCGCCGGACCGAGATCCTCGGTCCCGGACGGTTTTGAAGACCGCGGGGGCCACCAGACACCCTGACGCCTCCGTTCGCCAGCATAGGACTACCCGAAGCGGCAGGGCGATGGGTCGCGGCATCCGCGTGCATCTCCATATTCATCCTGGAGGTGCGGCTCTACGCTGTGGGCACTAGGTCCGCCAGCGGGAAGGGTGTGACATGACGACCGGCGCGGGCACCTACCGGCTGACTCATTACGCTCACGGTGGGGGCTGCGCCTGCAAAATCCCTCCCGGCGAATTGGAGCTGGTCGTTGCCGACCTGCTCGGCGGCCCCGTGGATGACGACCTGCTGGTAGGGCTCGAGAACGGCGACGACGCGGCCGTCGTACGGCTGAGCGCCGACCTGGCCGTCGTCGCCACCGCAGACTTCTTCACTCCGGTGGTCGACGACCCGTACGACTGGGGGCGCATAGCCGCCGCGAACGCGCTCTCGGACGTTTACGCCATGGGCGGGCGGCCGCTGGTCGGGGTGAATCTGTTGGCGTGGCCGCGGGACGTGCTGCCGTTCGAGCTTGCCAAGGAGGTTCTGCGCGGCGGGCTCGCCGTCGCCCGCGAGGCCCATTGCCACGTCGGGGGTGGCCACAGCATCGACGACCCGGAGCCGAAATACGGGATGGCGGTCACGGGCCTGGTGGATCCCGCCCGGCTGCTGCGCAACGACGCGGGAGTGGCGGGAGACCCGCTGTCGTTGAGCAAGCCACTCGGGTTGGGCGTGCTCAACAACCGGCACAAGCAGACCGGCGAGATGTTCCCGCAGGCGGTCGAGACAATGGCCGCGCTCAATGAGCTCGCCTCGCAGGCGGCACTGGCCGCCGGCGCTCGCTGCGCGACCGACATCACTGGCTTCGGACTGCTGGGCCATCTCGTCAAGCTCGCCCGGGCCAGTGGTGTGACTGCGGTCATCGATGCCGCCGCAGTGCCGTACCTGGACGGGGCCCGCAAGTCTGCGGCCGCCGGCTACATCAGCGGCGGCACCCGTCGCAACCTCGCGTGGGTCGGACCGGGCACGGACTTCGGATCACTACCCGAGGTCGAGCAACTACTGCTCGCCGACGCGCAGACGTCGGGCGGGCTGCTGGTCGCCGCAGAGCTCCCGGGCTGCCCGATCGTCGGTGAGCTGGTCGAGCGGACCGCGTACGACGTCCTGGTGCGCGGCTGAGCACCCCACCCTCCGCGGGCCGTGACATCGCGACGGCATCGACGCTGGCGCGGGTCCTGGGGCGGGCGTATGGTCAAAAACGAGCGACCGGAGGGGGTGGCTGGGATGCTGCCGAGAACCGCTAGGGGAACAACGACGCCGGACCGGACGCCGCGTCAGCTCCAGGGGCTGGGCAGACGTCACTTCATGGCCGGTGCCGCTGGACTCACCGGCACCGCCGTCGGCGGAGGCTGGTTAGTCGGCGCGCCTGCCGCAGCAGCGCATCCGGCGAAGGGTCGTCATCTTTCGACCGCTGCGGCGCGACCGATCCCAGGTGGCTTCCAGCTCACCCCGGGAGGCGAGGTCTTCCACGTGTTCCTCCCCGGGGAGGGGGAACCCAGCACGATCACCAACTTCAACGGGAACGTCGCGGCAGCGATCATCGACGGTCGGGGAACCGGCGCCAACGCGGCCCACGCCTTCGAGGTCGACGTCCGGTTCATGGACGGCACGTTCATCGGACTCGACGGCCGGCAGAGCGTCGGCACGTTCACCTTCTATTGAGTCGACGTCTTCGAGGGGTCGGTCGACCCCACCTTCGCAACCCAGACCCACGACTTCAACCCCGGGATCTCCGCCGCCGGGTTGTTCTGGACCAACCGAGCCCACCCTGACAACGTGTCGGCCGACACCACACACGGCCGCGCGACGCTGGTGGTCCAGGACGTGATCCTGCCTGACTTCCACGACACCATCGCCTCACTGCAGCACAAGCCTCCAATCGCCATCGGCACCTTGGCGATGAAGGTGAGTTGGAAGGGCGGCGGCGAACGCGGTCGCGTCGACGACGACGTGAAGGATGTCGGCGGGACATTTGTGCGGGGCCCAGCCTCGGTCTGGTTCCACGTCGAAAGCGACGACGGATTCACCTACACATCAGACCGGCACGGGCAGCAGACCGTCGTCGCCGAGGTATGGAGCGAACGTAACGGCGTCTTCCACCGTTGATGCCGTCTACACCGACTGTGCTGTCCAAGCCCGCAGCGTGGCCGCAGATCGCTGCCACTGTCCGGCATGCCACTGTGCTCGGTGACCAACTGCGCGCGGCGAGGATGCGTCACGCTCACCAGCTCAGCGTGGGAACAAACAGGCGTCGATTCGTGTCGTCTGGGGTCGAAACGGGCCGAACCGGTGGTGGCTGGTTACGCCTGGAGGGGCGCATGTCGGCGGGGTGCGGCGGTTTCCTAACCGGGTGTCAACCAGCCGAGATCAACGCGGGGCCGCTTCGGCTTCGACATCTCCTTGGCCATGCCGGGGATCACAGAACCCGTTCGCACCACGACCCGCACCACGAGGTGCCGTGAACGAGGAAACCCCAGGCGCAGAGTGGCCTCTGACCTGGGTTTGGGTGGAGCCGCCTGTCGGAATCGAACCGACGACCTTCTCATTACGAGTGAGACGCTCTGCCGACTGAGCTAAGGCGGCGGGTACCGAGGCAAGAGTGTAGCGGGAGGGTGGGGGTGATTCCGAATCGGATACCTCCCGGGGCGGGATCAGAGGGGGTGGGCGGGGTGCTGGAGGGGGGCGGTACGGCGGGGGCCCGGGCCAGCGGACGGGATTGGATGGCGGGTGCCGGCTGGTAGTTGGTTGGTGGCTGGCTGTGGGTGGGGTGGAACCTGAGGGACCCGGCGTACGTCGGATGGCCGGGAAATAGGCGTGGGAACAATTGATTCGGCAAATGCGTTGACGTGGCTGAGTGGGATGGGTCAGACTAATTCCCGCACGGACCAAACTGACAGAGGAGACATCGTGTACGGCACGCGGAACCCGAGAAAGGCATGGCGGCCTGGCCCCATGGTTTTGTCGGCATGTCTGCGATCCGTGCGTGAAGACTTCAGCTATCACCAGCTCGAGGCCGAGCTGAGCCCGAGTGCGGGCGGCCCACCTGGGTGATCTCCTCGCGGGAGAGTCTCCCAGGAGTCGTCTGAGCCGGGCTACCGGCAGCAGGCGGCTCCTTTTTCTTTGCCTTTTCGGCTACGTCGGTGCGCACTGGGTGCAGACCGGATTCCAAACCCGGCTCACGAGGGTTCAATTCCTTCCACCGATGCTTTTTCCGGTATTCACGGATATCGGCACGAACAATTGACAACTGGACATTCATCGCATTTTCTCCCGGGTCACCGACGGCCCGGGAGACCTTCCCTGCGGCGCCGCTCGTGCGCCGGGGAAGACGCCCGGGAACGGGCGACCGTCCCTGGGGCCCGCAACGCCCCGGGGACGTCACCAGCTGTCGGCCAGCGGCTAGGCCACCTCATTTGGGTTGAGGACGTCGGGGGTTCGAGTCCCTCCAGCTGGACCAGGCGCCCGCAGGATGCTTGCTACCGGCCGAGCGGGCGCCACAGACGTGCCCTGCGTCGGAACTCCGCACCACATCCGGCGCAGGGCACCGAACGCCCGTGGCTCAACCGGAGAGAGTGCCTGCCTACGAAGCAGGAGGGTGCAGGTTCGAATCCTGCCGGGCGTGCTGTGTCCGAAGCAGAAGCGGCCGATGCATCGGGATGTGGCCCCGGAGGAAGCGGGTTCGAGCCCCGTCGGACACCCTCGGTACGAGCGTCGTACGCCGGTCCCGCTGGCGAGCGCCGTACCGGACAGAACGTCGTACCGACACCGAGATCACCGACCTGGCTGCGTGCGGTCGGGCACACTGGAGGGGAGGAGGAACCACATGAGCGGTGTGATCGTGCTGAACGCCTCGTACGAGCAGCTCCATGTCGTGTCGATCCCGCACGCCATCCGCATGCTCGTCCGCGAGGTCGCCGTCGTCGAGGAAGCGCACGACGGCGCCAGCATCGGACCGTTCCCTCTTCCCCGGGTGCTCCGACTGGTCCGGTACGTGGTGACGAAGTGGCGGTACGCGTCGGGCCGGCTGCAGTACACGCGGGCCGGCGTACTGAAGCGGGACAAGTTCACCTGTGCGTACTGCGGCAAGCCCGGCGCCACCACGATGGATCACGTGGTGCCGCGATCCCGCGGTGGACGCGGTGAGTGGCTGAACGCCGTCGCCGCACACGCAGCGTGCAACGAGAAGAAGGGCTCGCGTACGCCCGAAGAGGCCGGCATGCCACTGCGATGGCAGCCGTGGATCCCTTCGCGTGCCGAGCTAGCGCTCTGACGCGACCCCATCCGGCGTCGCGGCGGAGTGCGATGCCAGGTGGGCGACGGTGACCCACCCTCGGTTCTGACCCGAGGCCCCGCAGGTTCGAGCCCTGCCCTGGCAGCTGTACGCCGTACTTCGGCGTACGTGACGAGAAGGGGTGGGGAGATGAACGTGGAGTTTCCGGTGGAGCTGAGTGGGGCGAAGGGGTCCACGCTCATGTGGGCGGCCGAGCACGAGGTGGGGGCTCAGGCGCTGCAGCAGTTGCGGAACATCTCGGCGCTGCCGTGGGTGCACGGGGTTCGCGTGATGCCCGACGTACACCTCGGCAAGGGGGCGACCGTCGGGTCGGTGATCGCAATGAAGCAGGCGGTGTCGCCGGCCGCGGTCGGGGTCGACATCGGGTGTGGGATGGAAGGCGTCGTGACCTCGCTGACGGCCGTGGACCTACCGGATGACCTGTCGGCGATCCGGTCCCGGATCGAGGCCGCCGTACCGGTCGGATTCCGGGCGCACGTGGACCCGGTCGGCGTACGTCGGCTCGGGCTCGACCCGCGGCCGTGGGATCGGCTGTGGAGCCGGTTCACCAGCCTGCACGACGGAGTGCAGGACCGGGAGCGGAAGGCCAAGCAGCAGATGGGTTCGCTCGGCGGCGGGAACCACTTCATCGAGGTCTGCCTCGACGACGAGGACCGGGTCTGGCTGATGCTGCACTCGGGCAGCCGCAACATCGGCAAGGAACTCGCCGAGCGGCACATGCGGATCGCGGGGGGACTGCCGCACAACGCGGACCTGCCGGACCGTGATCTCGCGGTGTTCCTGTCGGGTACGGCGGAGATGGACGCGTACCGGCGGGACCTCACGTGGGCGCAGGAGTACGCGTCCCGCAACCGCGCGGTCATGCTCGGGCTGGTGATGCAGGCGGTGCGGGAATCGTTTGCGCAGGAGGTGCGGTTCGAGCAGCCGATCTCGTGCCACCACAACTACGTGGCCGAGGAGCACATCGACGGGCTCGACCTGCTGGTCACGCGCAAGGGCGCGATCCGGGCCGGGCTCGGGGACCTCGGGCTGATCCCGGGGTCGATGGGCACCGGGTCGTACGTCGTCCGTGGGCTGGGCTCGGAGCGGTCCTTCTACTCGGCCTCTCACGGCGCAGGCCGGCGGATGAGCCGCAACGAGGCGAAGCGCCGGTACACCGTCGATGACCTGGTCGCACAGACCGCGGGCGTCGAGTCTCGCAAGGACGCCGGGGTGATCGACGAGGTCCCCGCGGCCTACAAGGACATCGAGTCCGTCATCGCCGCCCAGTCCGACCTGGTCGAGGTCGTCGCCCATCTCAAGCAGATCATCTGCGTCAAGGGCTGAAGGGGCCGCCCGCCGTCGTCAGGGGAGACGGCGGGCGGCGGGCGTAAGGACAGGAGGTAGTGGAGTTTGGGCTGGGTCGTCAGGCGGGGGTGAGCGGCTGCGCGGGGGACGTGGTGGCGTACCGAAGGACGGGTAGTGGTGGGTAGACGGCCGGGTTGGTGAGCGTGGTTGGGTGAGTGGATCCGCTGGGGTGAGGGGCCACTACCCGTTGTTGTGTACGTTTTGGTGAGGTCCGCCTGTGGGCAAGGGCAGCGGTTTGCTAAACCGTCGGTCGGTTGATGCCGGCTCGCGAGTTCGAATCTCGCTCTCACCGCTGGGCGGCCGGGGAAGACCGGCCGCCCTGCCAGCCCTGTTGGTCTAGTGGTCAGGACGTCCGGTTCTCAGCCGGAAGATCACCGGTTCGAATCCGGTACGGGGTACGTGGTTTTGCGCAGGTCCCGGCTGCCTGGGACTGCGAAGTTCTTCGGAAGCGAAGGGCAGCGGCCGGCGCCTAGGGTCGGTAGCGAGGTGAGCTGGCTATGGAGGAGAAGGCGCGGACTCGGCTGATGAGAGGCCTCGCCGTCGAGGAGCGGCGGCTTGAGGTCGACGGCATCGGTACGACGGTGCTCGAGGGTGGGGACGGTCCTCCACTGCTCCTGCTGCACGGGGGAGTCGAGTGCGGAGGGATCTACTGGGCGCCAGTCGTCTCCCGCCTTGCGCAGCACCACCGGCTCGTCGTCCCCGACGTACCTGGCCTTGGAGAGTCCCAGCCGGCCGGTCGGTTGGACCTGGAGACCTTCGCCGGCTGGATGACCGCGTTGCTCCGGCTGACGTGTGAGGAGCCTCCGACTCTGGTCGCGCATTCGCTGCTCGGCACTCTGGCTGCACGGTTCGCGGCAGGCCACGGAGCGCAACTGCGCCGATTGGTGATCTACGCAGCGCCTGGTGTCGGCCCGTACCGGATGCCGATCGGACTCCGCGCAGTGGCGATCAGGTTCGCGTTGCGTCCTTCCGAGGCGAACATGGAGCGGTTCGAGCGCTGGGCGTTCGCCGACCTCGACCGCGTACGACGGCACGACCCGGACTGGCTCGACGCCTTCACCACGTACACGCGGAGCCGCGCGGTCGTGCCACACGTCAAGCGGACGATGCGCCGACTGGTTGCTGCTGGCACCAAACAGGTTCGCGAGCGCATCGACGTGCCGACGACCCTGCTGTGGGGTGCCAAGGACCGATTCGTTCCACTGAGTCTTGCCCAGGATGCAAGCACCCGGCTCGGCTGGCCGTTGCAGGTGATCGACGACGCCGGACACGTCCCGCACATCGAACGGCCGGACGCATTCGCCTCCGTGCTCGAGGAAGCCACACGAACGCCGAGCTGACCGCAGTGCTGCGGAACGTCCCGATCCCCGAGGCCGAACTGGCCGGGATCGCGGCCGGGATCGCGCTGGAGCAGGTGCGACCGTGGAGGCTTCGCCCGGTACGACGATCTGTCGGATACACGATCGTCGCCGCGGGAAGCGTGATCATCGCGCGATCGTTGAAGGCAGCGGGGAGCACGGACTTGGGCCGGCCCCGAGAACTCGTGACCACCGGGCCGTACGGCGTCACACGCAATCCCATGTACGTCGGCTGGGCGTTGCTCCACCTGGGGATCGGACTGGCCGCGGGGTCCGGGTGGGTTCTGACGACGCTGCCGTTGGTCGGCGCGGTGGTGCACCGCGAGGTTCTGAGTGAGGAACGACGGCTGACCGAGCTGTTCGGGGATGAGTACCAGCAGTACTGCGCGACGGTAGGTCGCTACCTTCCCCGGCGATGAGCAGGAGCGCCACCGTGGGTGAGGTGGGGCGGGCTGTAAACCCGTCGTTCCGGCTGAGCAGGTTCGAATCCTGCCTCCTGCACGGCTCGAGGCGAAGATGCCTTGGGCAACAAAACCAAGTGACAAGAGAGGAGGACCGGCTATGGCCGACCTCAAGAACAGAAAGCGAGTGCCCGGTGGTAGGACCGGTGCTCCGGTCGAACAGGGTCACGCGATGCGGCGGGTGCTGCTGGCCTGCGGGCACGTGCAGCGCGATCGAATCGCACACCGTGGGGATCACGTGTGGTGCGAAGCCGACTGCTCCGACTGGGTCCGAGTGGTCACAGTCGAGGAGTAACACACACAAGCTGTACGCCGCCATCTTCAGCACCCGGATGGCGGCGTACTAACCCTCTGGTGACGGAATCACACCGGGCTTTCCGAAGGCTCGGGTCCTGGTTCGACTCCGGGCAGGGGGACGGTTGGGTCGTAGTGGACGGAGAGGGTGATGTCGGCGTCCGCGCGGGTCGAGAGGATCCGTGCGCGGACGGCGGTTGCGGAGACGGGCTCGGGGAGCGGTAGCAGGCGGCGGTGGCCGATGGTGGTGCCGGTGGCGATCTCCGTCCACGAGTCGTTGACGTGAGCGTCGACGGCGAAGGACTCGACTTGCTGGCCGGACTCGATGTTCTCGCGGAGGCCGATCACGTTGAAGGTCCCGGGCAACTGAACCTCGGCGTCGTAATACTCGCGCACCGCAGCACCGAACTCCCCCAGCCGCTCGACATCGGGCGCGGCGAACAACCCGCGGCGGTCGGGTGGGATGTTCAGGAGCAGTACGGCGTTGCGGCCGACCGACTTGCGATAGATGTCCAGGAGTTCCGGCAACGACTTCACCGCCGCATCCTCAGCGGCGTGGTAGAACCAGCCCGGCCGGATGGAGACGTCGACCTCCGCCGGATACCACCTGAGTTGCTCCGCCCGAAGCAGTTCAGCGGGACCAGCAACGGCCGCCGCGCTCTGAGCCGCGACCATCTCGCCGCCGGCGAACGGTACGACGCTCCACTCCGTCTCCCGAGCCAACCCGTCTTCGTTGCCCACCCACCGCACGTCCGGTCCACCGACCGCGATAGTCGCATCGGGCGCGAGCTGCCGAATCAGATCGAACCAAGCCTCATACGCGTAGCCCTGCGCACTGCTCGTCGGATTCGCACCGTCCAGCCAAACCTCCGCAACCGGCCCGTACTCCGTCAGCAACTCGTACAACTGGTTCAGATAGAACCGGTTGTAGTCATCGACGTCGTACCGGAACCGTGCACCACCATGATCCAGCGAAGGGATCTCCGAAGACACCACAGGACTGCCGTTCCCGTAGTACCCACCTGGCGCCTTCTCCTGATACAGATCAGCCGGCGACAGATAGAACCCCAAGCCCAGCCTATGCTCCCGGCAAGCCTTCGCCAGCGATGCCAGGACGTCGCCGCGATACGGGCTCGCGGCAACGGTGTGCGGCAGGTACCGACTCGGCCACAGGCAGAACCCGTCGTGATGCTTGGCCGTCAGGATCACGCTCTTGAAACCGGCGGACACCAATGTACGAACCCACTGCGAGCAATCCAGCGCGGAGGGGTCGAACACGGCCGGATCGTCGACCCCTGTCCCCCACTCCAGATCGGTGAACGTGTTCGGCCCGAAGTGCACGAACGCCGTCAGCTCCTGCCGCTGCCACGCGACCTGCCGCGGCGACGGCCGGACCGTCGAGGCCTTCCGTCGCAGATCATCCGGGCTGTCCGACGGCTCGACGTCGACCACCATCAAACGAGAACCTTCCCAGGATTGAGCAGATTGTCCGGATCGAAGGCCTGCTTGATCCGGCGGTGCAGTTCGAGCCCGACCGATCCGAGTTCGGTCTCCAGCCAGCGGGCCTTCAGCGTGCCGATGCCGTGCTCGCCGGTGATCGTTCCGCCCAGCGACAGCCCGAGCTCCATCACCGCGCCGAAAGCCTCCAGCGCCCGCACCTCGGCCGCCGGATCGTCGCGGTCGAAGACGACCGTCGGATGCATGTTCCCGTCCCCCACATGCCCAGGGCAACAAATCAGTACGTCGTACTTCGCGCCGATCTCCGCGATCCCCCGCAGCAACGCGACCAGCTTCGACCGCGGTACGGCGACGTCGTCGATCAGCGTCACCCCGAGAGGCTCGAGCGCCGAGTTCACCAGCCGGCGAGCCTCGAGCAGCATCCGCGACTCCTCTGCGTCCGACGCTTCAGCAACGTCGATGGCGCCATGCTCCGTGCAGATCGCCGCGATGCGGGCCACGTCCTCAGCGGCGCGCGGACCGCGGTCGGACTGGGCGATCAGCATCGATCCGACATCCTCGGGGAGTCCCATGTCGCGGTAGTTCTGGATGGCATGCAAGGTCGGACGATCCAGGAACTCGAGCAGGGACGGACGCAGGCCCGATGACATGATCGCAGCCGCGGCGGCGATCCCGTCCTCGATGGACAGGAAGGTGGCCGCCGCGGTCAGCGCCGCCTCCGGCGCAGGCCGCAGCGCGAGCGTCGCCTCGGTGACCACGCCCAACGTGCCTTCGGACCCGACCATCAACCGGGTCAGGTCATAGCCCGCAACGCCCTTCGCCGATCGCCGGCCGGTGCGCACGACCTCGCCCGACGCCAGCACCACCTCCAGTCCACGCACGAAATCCGACGTCACGCCGTACTTCACACAACACAGCCCACCGGCGTTGGTCGCGATGTTCCCACCCACCGTGGACATTTCCCACGACGACGGATCGGGCGGGTAGAACAGGTCCTTCTCCAGGACGGCTCTCGACAGATCCGCGTTCACCACACCGGGCTGAACGACGGCGACCTGGTCTTCGACAGAGACCTCCACGATGCGGTTCATCCGCGCGGTGGACAGCAGGATGCAGCCGTCGATGGCATTCGCCGCACCTGAGAGACCTGTGCGGGCGCCCTGGGTGACGACCGGAACGCCGAAGGATCCGGCCGCAAGCATGACCGCCTGCACGTCCGCGGTGCTCAGAGGGCGAACGAGAACCCTGGGAATGCCCGCAGTGCAGAAGGTCGCGTGGTCGTTGCGATGACTGTCCAGTACGTCGGGATCGTCGATGACCGCCGAATCACCCAACGACGAACGCAACCGCGCGACCAGCGGATCTGAGGTCATCCCTCATCCTGTTCGGCCAGCAGTCGGAGGATCAACTCCGCCCGGCGTACCCGCTCCCGCCCGAGTGCTTCCGCCGTACCGGACAGATGCGCACCCACCGGGTAGATGTTCGGCGCGTTCCGCAGCCCCATCTTCAGGTACACCGGCGCCGCGACCCGAACGATCTCCGGTACGTCGTAGAACCGCACATGCCCGCCCTGGTCATCGGGCACCTCGATGTACATGTCGATCGGCACGGTCGTCACCGACCGGATCTCCGCCAGCACATGCACCGGCAGGTCCGTCGACACGTTCAGACTCGTCGCCCCCAGCCGCTCGTACAACCGGGCGGTCGGTGCGTTCGGCAACGGCATCAGCACCGACGTCTTCAGCACGAGATCCGAAGGCAACTCTCCTTCGATCTTCAGCTGCCCCAGCAACTCCAATACGCCGATGTCCCCGACCAGCAAGCTCCGTACGCCGAGCTCCACCGCACGGTACGCATCACACAGGGACGCGGCAACCATCTCGTTGCCCCGCGCAACCCCACCGACCGCGGCCGACACCTTGGCCTGTCCACCGATGTCCCACGCGCCACGCGGTCCGAGGAACAGGCAGACCTCGACCCCGGACGCAGCACCGAGCGAGAGCATCTCCTCGATCTCGCCGTCGGTCAGCATCATCACGCCGCTGCCCTGCGAGACGCGGTCGATGGTGACACCGCGGGTCTTCGCCTCCTCCAGCACCGCGGTCATCACCCGCGGCCCTTCACAGGAAGGGATCTCCACCTTGTACGGCGAGCCGTCCGGGAACGTCCGCGTGGACGTCTCGCCCGGGCGGAAGCCACGATCGGCCAGCAGTGCGTGTGCCTCGCGAAGGTTCATCTGTCACTCCAGGGTCCGAGCCGCCCGGCCGACGTCAGGTCCCGCGCCGTACCGGTGATCTCCAGGTCGAATCGGTCACTTGCCTCGGTCAGCAGGGCCGGCGTCACCATCAACTCGTTCGGGGAAAGCGTGTCCTTGATCCGGGCCAGCCGGAGCTCGGACCAGTGTCGCCGGCCGCACATCGTCACGGCGGCGAGGACGGCGGCCTCGTCGTCTTCCATCACCATCGGCAACCGGGACCGGCGCGCTCCGCCGGCACCGGAGGTCAGGGCGTTCACATAGCTCACCCGCAGGTCGATCTGCTCCAGCAGGCGGGCCGGCATCACGTCCGCCATGCCCAAGCCGGACGCGTTCCCGTGCGAGGCCGGGGACAGCGAGTGCACGCTGATCGCGGCGATCGACGGCGTCTCGAACTCGGGGATCCCGTGCACCCAGCACCGGCCGATCACGTTCGTGTCCATCCCGGCCCCGGACTTGTCCTTGCCCATCTCGTCCACGACCAGTACGTCGAGCTCGTCGAACGGCAGCCGCCCGAGCATGCTGGAAGCCCTTTGCAGCAAGGCGCTCTCAGCCGCCTCCGCGATCCCCTCGGCTTCGAGCAGCTCGACCGAGGCCGTCTGCTCTCTCGAGTTCTCGAGGATCGCCAGGCCACCGAGGATCTTGCCCTGCGCAACGACCATCCGGGCAGCGGCTTCGATGTTGGCGCCGAGCGACGGGATGCCGCCGGCGTGCAGTGAGGCGGCGCCGACGTGGTTGCCGAGACCAATCGCGAGGACCTTGGCGATGCCGCTCTCGATCGGGCCATGGAAGTCGGTGTGCGGTTTGACCCGGTTGACCAGCAGTACGCCGTCCGCCTTGGCGGCGATCGCGTCGTGATGGATCTCGGTGCCGTCGGGCAGGGTGCCGACGACGACCGTCTCCATCGTCGCCTCGATCGGACAGCCGACGGACTCTGGGGTGATGCCGAGGCCGGCGAGCATCTCCCGCTGGCCGTCGGCGGTCGCGCCGCCGTGCGAGCCCATGGCCGGGATCACGAACGGCGCGGCGCCCACCGATGTCAGCCAGTCCACCGCAGCGCGAACCACTGGCACGAGGTCGTGGATGCCGCGGCTGCCCGCGGTCACCGCGATCCGCGCGCCGGGGAGGATCCGGCCGCGCAGGGGTTCCAAAGCAGTCAACGCATCGGCGTACGGGTCGGCCGAGACCGGCAGATCCGAGAGGATCCGCCGGATCGGCGTCACCTGCGGGATCACACCGGACGGCCGCAATCCGCGGACCGCCTCGAAGGGTCCCCAAGAACGCCTCGCTTCGCTCGGCGGTAGCGAGGAGGCCGGCGGTTGTGAAGAGGAGGCCGGCGGTTGTGAGGAGGGCGGCTGTGACTGCGACATCAGTGGCTCTGTCGGGCGACGGCCGAGCCGGTGCGGCCGATCAGGAAGTCCAGGTCGCAGCCCTGGTTCGCCTGCGTCACGTGGTCGACGTACAGCCGCGCCCAGCCTCGGTCGGTCGGTGGCGCCGGCGGCTGCCAATCGGCCCGCCGCTTCTCCAGTTCCTCGTCGGACACGTCCAGATGCAACCGCCGGGCGGACACGTCGAGCTCGATCCAGTCACCGGTCCGCACGAGCGCCAACGGCCCACCCACAGCCGCTTCCGGCGTGACATGCAGTACGACGGTGCCGTACGCCGTACCGCTCATCCGCGCGTCCGAGATCCGCACCATGTCGTCGACGCCGATCTCGGCGAGCTTGCGCGGGATCGTCATGTTGCCGACCTCGGGCATGCCGGGGTAGCCGCGCGGACCCGAGTTCTGCAGGACGAGCACCGTGTCCTCGTCGACGTCGAGGTCCGGGTCGTCGACCGCCTTGTCGTACTCCTCGATGCTGCTGAACACCAGCGCCTTGCCGCGGTGCTGCATGAACCGCTCCGACGCAGCCGACTGCTTGATGACCGCGCCGTCGGGGGCCAGGTTGCCCTTCAGTACGGCGGTTCCCGCACCGCTGCCGAGTGGGTCGCCGACAGGACGGATCACCGCGGTCGCAGGCTGACCCTCCTGACCGCTCCAGTCGGTCCGCTCGGCCCGGGCGACGTTCTCACCCATGGTCTTGCCTGTCACCGTGATGGCGTCGGCCTTGAGCAGCGGCAGGATCTCCCGCATCACCGCGGGCAGGCCGCCGGCGTAGTAGAAGTCCTCCATCAGGTACTTGCCCGACGGCTGCAGGTCCACCAGCCACGGGACGCCCCGAGCCCACTCGTCCATGTCGTCCAGCGTCAGGTCGACACCGACCCGGCCGGCGATCGCGAGCAGGTGGATGACGGCGTTGGTCGAGCCGCCGATCGCCGCGTTCGCCCGGACCGCGTTCGCGAATGCGTCGCGGGTCAGGATGTCGCTCGGCTTCAGGTCCTCCTCGACCATCTTCACGATGCGCTGTCCGGCCTGCTGCGCGATCGAGTAGCGCCGCGAGTCGACGGCCGGGATCGCCGCCGACCCGGTCAGCTGGAGTCCGAGCGCCTCGGCCATGCAGGCCATCGTGGACGCCGTACCCATGGTCATGCAGTGGCCGTTGCTGCGGGACATGCCCGACTCGGCCGCCGCGTAGTCCTCCTCGGACATCCGGCCGGCGTTGCGGTCCTGCGTGAACCGCCAGACCGCCGTACCCGAGCCGATGTCGCAGCCGCGGAATTTACCGTTCAACATGGGACCGCCGGTCACGACCAAGGTCGGCAGGTCCACGCTCGCGGCGCCCATGATCGAGCCGGGCGTGGTCTTGTCGCAGCCGGTCAGCAGGATCGCGCCGTCGATCGGGTTGCCGCGCAGCGACTCCTCGACGTCCATGCTGAGCAGGTTGCGGAACAGCATCGCGGTCGGCCGGAGCATCGTCTCGCCGAGCGACATCACCGGGAACTCGAGCGGGAAACCGCCGGCCTGCCAGACGCCGCGCTTGACCGAGTCGGCGAGCCGGCGCAGGTGCGCGTTGCACGGGGTGAGTTCGGACCAGGTGTTGCAGATGCCGATCACCGGGCGGCCGTCGAAGACCTCCTCGGAGAAGCCCTGCGCCCGCATCCAGGACCGGTGGATGAACCCGTTGCGGTCCTTCTCACCGAACCAGTGGTCGAAACTCCGCCGCCCGATCGGCGCGTCCGGACGCCCCGGCTCACCGGTAGTCCCGGTCTTCTCAGGGGTCGGTTCACCCGGAACATCAACCGGGATCTCACCGTCGCGCGGGTCGTTGGTCGGGGGCAGATCAGTCATCGAGACACCTCACCTGTGGTCACGGTCCCGTTCACCCGGCGGCTGATGCCGGCCGGGTTCGAGTCCTTCAGTACGACGGGCAGCACCGCATCGGGAGCGTCCTGGTATGCCACGGGCCGCTGGAAGCGGCGGGCCGCGGTCACTCCGACGCTGGTGTGGATCGAGCCGACTGTCGACGGGAACGGACCGCCGTGGTGCTGTGCCCACGACACCGCGACTCCGGTCGGCCAGCCGTTCCAGAGCACGCGACCGGCCCTTGCCGTCAGCAACGGCAGGAGCTCCGACGCCAGCTCCACATCAGAGTCCTCGGCGTGCAGCGTCGCGGTGAGGTTGCCCTCGAACGCCTCGACTGCCGCACGCAGCTCATCCAGCGAGGAGTACTCGACCACGATCGAGACCGGTCCGAAGCACTCCTCGAGAATCTCGTCACGGCGGGCGAGCAACTCGGAGACCGTTGTCTGCAGCAACGTTGCGGCACCGGACGCCCAGACCCGGACGCCGTCGACCTTCTGCAGCCGGTCGAGGCCGGAGCCGAAGCCGTCCTTGATCCGGTCGTTCAGCATCGGCGCTTGTGCCACTCCATCGACTGCTGAAGCGAGCTGCTCCTGGAGGCCGTGGCCGGCCGGCAGGAAGAGCAGGCCCGGCTTGGTGCAGAACTGACCAACGCCGAGGGTGAAGGAACCGACATACCCGGTTGCGATGTCCTTGCCGCGGGCATCGATCGCGGCCTGGGTGACGAAGACCGGGTTCAGGCTGCCGAGCTCGCCGTAGAACGGGATCGGCTCGGGCCGCGTGACCGCGATCTCGTGCAGCGCCTTGCCGGCCGGGACCGAACCGGTGAAGCCGGCCGCGGTGATCCGCGGGTCCTTCAGCGCGGTGACGCCGACGTCGAAGCCCTGGATCAGGCCGAACGAGCCGTCCGGAGCACCAGCTGTCCGCAGTGCCTCGATCATCACCTCGGCCGTACGCGCGGACAGCTCGGGATGGCCCGGGTGCGCCTTGACGATCACCGGGCAACCGGCGGCCAGCGCGGACGCGGTGTCGCCACCACAGACGCTGAACGCGAACGGGAAGTTGCTGGCGGCAAACACCAGCACCGGGCCGAGCGGCACGAGGACGCGCCGCAGATCCGGCCGCGGCACCGGCTTGGCCTGTGCGTCGGCGGTGTCGATGATGACCTCGAGCAGCGAGCCCTCGTCGAGCACGTCCGCGAACATCCGCAGCTGACCGGTGCTCCGTGCGACCTCGCCGGTCAGCCGCGCCTCGGGCAGCGACGACTCACGCATCGCGATCGGCACCAATTCGCCGGCCGCCGCGTCCAGCGCATCGGCGGCCGCGCGGATCCACCCGGCCCGGGTCGCGGGCTCGGAGCTACCGAAGGCGGGCGCCGCCGCGGCAGCCGCGACGAGCGCCTGCTCGAGCTCCGCGGGAGTGGTGTCGGAGACGGTGCGTGGCGTCGAGCCGGCGCCGGTGTCCGGGGTCATCTCTTTCCCTCCAAGTTCTCGGTTGCCAGGAACGCGAAGGGTTCCCGGCCGGTGGCCACCGTATTCGTCAGGGTGCCGACCCCTGCGATCGTGATCGTGATGACGTCGCCCTCGGCCAGCGCGAAGTCCAAGTCCGGGACGATCCCGGTACCGGTCGCCAGGATCACGCCGTCCGGGAAGTCGTTCGGCAGGAACAGCACGTCGATCAGGTCCTGGAGCTCGCGGACCAGCTTCGCGGTCGACGTCGTGTCCGCGAACACCTCGTCGCCCGCGCGCTCGATGACCACGCCGATCTCGAGGTCCTTCGGGTTCTCGACCTCCCAGACCGGCCGGATCCCGGTCGCCAGTGCGCAACCGCCCGCGAACAGCTTGGCCTGCGGCACGTACAGCGGGTTCACGCCCTCGATCGAGCGCGAGCTCATGTCGTTGCAGACCGTGAAGCCGACGATCTCGCCGTGACTGTTGGCCACGACCGCGAGCTCCGGCTCGGGTACGTCGTGACCCGAGTCGACCCGGATCCCCACCGGCTCGCCATCGGTGACGACCCGCCAGGCCGGCGCCTTCTGGAACAGTTCGGGCCGGTCCGCGGTGTAGACCTTGTCGTACACGGACTGCTCGGTGCTCTCCTCCATCCGAGCGCCACGGGAACGCTCGTACGTGACGCCCGAGCACCAGACCTCACCGCGCCCATCGAGGGGCGGGAGGAACTTGAGACCGTCGACCGGAACCGCCTCACCCGTCTTGCCCACTGCGGTCTGCAGCTCCGCCAACGGGAGTCGGAGCAATTCCGCGACGCTGCTGACGCCCTCGAGCGGCGCGACGGTGTCGTCGGTACGTACGCCGACCACCGGTCGGCCATCAGGCGACTGGTAACGGACCAAGTGCATGGAAAGACCTTTCACATCGAGGTGCCGAGGAGACCACGGGTGATCTGGAAGCCGATGTTGCCGGACGCAACCGCCTTGGGGACGAGCTGCCGGCTCGCGACCGCCGCGATCGTGTCCAGCCCGATCCGCGCCTGGTCGGCCGCGCTCCCGGTGGCGACCGCATCGAGGTCGTCGCCGTACGTCGCGACCGTCGCCGCGTCGTTGCTGAACTCGACGACCGGGACGAACCGTTGCGCGGACAGGGTTCCACCGGCGACATGCGCGAGTACCTGCTGGACCCCGGAGGCACCGAAGCCGGTCGCGGTCTCCATCCAATCGGTACCAGGCATCCGCATCACGTGCCAGCCCGGCTGGGCGAGTCGCTGGCCGTGCGCGATCGTCGGGCCGACCTCGTCCGCCGAACCGAAGGCGGCCGAGCGGAAGCCCGGATCCGCGAGCAGTGCACCGCGCGACGACAGTACGACGGAACCGCCGGCGCCCACGATCTCCCGGCCGATCAGGGCCAGCGCCTCGGCGGTCGTATCGGTCAACGCGCCGCGCGCTTCCAGGCCGACCGTGAGGGCGCCGAGGTCTCCACTCTGCTCGATCGGCTCGTCCAGGTCGAAGCTGTTGAACCAGTCCTTGACCTTGGCACCGACAGCGTCGAGTCCACCGTCCGCCTGGATGCTGGCCCAGCCGAAGCGGGACGGATCCGCGCCGGCCTCGACCAGACGCGAGCGGAAGTAGTCGTTGTGCGTCTTCTCGCAGCCGTGCTCCAGCAGGAGCGCCATCCGAGTGTTCGGGTGCAGGAGGTAGCCGAGCATGATGCGGGCGAAGGTCTCCTCGGACGCGCCGCCACTGCTGCCGCAGCCCTCGGTGTGCGGGAGCGCGACCATCCGCGTGACCGCGTCGCCGGCCCATTTCTCCAGCTCCGCCTGAGCTGCTAGCCGCAAGGCGATCTGTCCCGAGCACAGGCTGGTCGGCAGGATCAGGCCGACGGCCTCGGGGACGAGCCGGTCGTCGACCTGCAGCAGGCGTGCGGACGTCCGGCCGTCAGCGCCGAGACCCGCAAGCGGGAGGCCGTCGAGTGGCGCGTCGCGGTCGTCGGCCGGGAGGTCGGTCAGCTTGCGGCTCGTGCGGCCGTCGGTGGTGATCGAGATGCCCTCGCGCGGCCCGTTCTGCTTCCAGTTCCGCCAGATCGACACCTGGCTGTGGCCCGCCCGCTCCCCCGCGCTCGGTTCGCCGGACGCGACCCGGACGGTCAGGTCGAAGGTCTCCGCGGTCAGGTCGGCCATCGGCGTACCGGTGAGGTACTTGCCCGCGTCCACGTCCATCTCCGCGTGCAGCCGCTCGTACCGGGCACTGGTGGTGACGAACTTGAGGGTTGGGACGAACGGGAAGTTCGTGATCGAGCCGTTCCCGGTGGTGAAGAAGATCAGGTTGCAGCCGCTGCCGATCTGGCCGGCTACCGACTCGAGGTCGTTGCCGGGGCTGTCCATGAAGATGTAGCCGTTGCCGGGCAGCGGCTCGCCGTAGTCGATCACGTGGTCCAACCGGACCTCGCGGGGCAGCTTGCGGGCGGCGCCGATCGACTTCAGGACGATGTTGTAGAGACCGCGATACACGTTGCCGCCGGACGGGTTGCCCTCCGCGGTGTGGCCGTGCCAGCCGACGCGCTCCTTGAACGAGCGGATCGTGGTGAGGAACCGCCGCGCGGTCGCCAGGTCGCGGACGTTCTTCAGCACGTAGGGTTCCGCGCCGATCAGCTCGTCGGTCTCCGCGAGTACGGCGGTGCCGCCGTGTTTGATCACCTCCGCGCCGACCAGACCGGAGAGCGGGTTGGCCGAGATCCCGGAGAACGCGTCAGATCCGCCGCACTGCAAGGCGATCTTCAGATCCGCGAGCGGGACCTCAGCGCGCGTCTGATTGTCGACAATCGGCAGCCACGGCTCGACCAGCGCACCGGCCGCGGTGAGGTCATGCTCGAAGCCGGCCTGGCGGGTGAAGAACGCGTGCGGCACGTTGATCGACGGGTAGTCGTGCTCGGCCATGAAGTCCTTGATGGCCTGGCCGGAGACCACGTCGTCGCCGGTGTCCACGATCAGGACTGCGCCGACGTTCGGGTTCAGCGTGAAACCGGCCAGCGTGGCGAGCAGGAAGTGCAGGTTGTTCGGGACCTCGTCCTCGCCGCCCTCGGTGTGCGCCACCGGTACGACGCCGTCGCCGGCGGCCGCGCCGTCGAAGCGGCGGGCGAGCTCGGTGACGAAGCCACTGTTACGGGAACTGGTCGCCAGCAGGACCACGTGGTTGCGGGTGCCCGCGGCGCCCTGCTCGCGGGGGTAGCCGAGGAAGGTACCGGGTTGCTCGACGCTGGTCACCTGCCGGCCGAGGTTGAGTGCGGACTCGTCGAGCTCGTACGGGTCGAGGGGCTCGTTGGTCGCCGAAGGCTGGGCCGGAAGACCCTCCACTCCGCGGGCGGTGACGGCCGCGAGGCTGGTCGGCGTACACACGTAGTCGCCGGGGACCAGGTCACGGGAAGCCCGGGCGAACGGGGTGTTCCAGGAGGTGATCGCCTCGCCCCGGGCGACCGGGCGGACGATGAAGCGATGTCCTTCGAGGATCGTGTGCGGCAGCGTGATCACGGTGCCGTCGAGGTCGATCGGCGTACCGGCGTCGAGCCGGCGGGAACAGATCGCCGCGTTGTCCCCGGGTTCCGGCAGGACGCCGACCTCGTCGAACCTCAGCATGTGTCGCCTCTCTGGCTCTCTCACCACGAATCGTGCATGATGCATGATTACAGTGACACCCTGCCGAAGACCACCCGGCTGGGTCAAGGCCGCGACCAGGATCCGGAGAGGACCGATGACGGACACCGTGGAGCCGCAGGACCGGCGGCTGCTCCGGCGGCAGATGCTCGCCGACGACGTGTACGAGGCGATCAAGACGATGCTGATGGACCACGTCATCCGGCCGGGCGCGCGGATCTCGATCGACGGGCTGGCGCGCGAGTTCCAGGTGTCGTCGACGCCGGTGCGGGAGGCGTTGGCGCGGCTGGAGTCGGAGGGGCTGGCGGTGAAGGAGCCGCTGAAGGGATACCGCGCGACGCCGCTGCTCTCGCTCGAGGAGTTCGACGATCTCTACAGATTCCGGCTGCTGCTCGAGCCCTGGGCGGCCCGGCGAGCGGCCGAGCTGATCGACGACCACGGCCGCGACCGGCTGCGGACCGAGCTGGCGACCGCGGTCGAGCCGACTTCGGTCGACTACGCCGGCTACAAGTCACTCACGGTCCACGACAGCCGCTTCCACCTGCTGATCGCGGCGCTGTCCGGCAGCGAACAGGTCCGCTCGGCGTTCGAGCGTACGCACTGCCACCTGCACATCTTCCGCCTGCACTACGACCGCGACATCGGCCCCGAGGTCCTCACCGAACACCGCACCCTGGTCGAAGCCATCACCTCCGGCGACCCCGCCGCCGCCGAGTCCGCCATGACCCACCACATCGAGAACTCGATGAGCCTCCGCCTCCGCAGAATCTACGAGTGACCCGCCGCCCTTTCCCGCTGGCCATCCCACCGATCCTGACGCCGTACATCCTCGACTTCCACTGGGACGTCGAGTTGCTCCACGGGCTCGATCTCCCCACAGCTGAGCTCCCGCTGTCCGACCTGGCCCATCACCTGGACCTGCCGTTCTGGCGGTACGAGCGACCTTTCCAGGTCACGCCCCGGCAGGTCGCCACTGATCCGGATCGGTATGACGAGCAGTACGCGCGGACGTTGGCCGCGGACCTCCGCCACCCGCTGGACGTCGTACGCCGACCGGACGGCCGGATCACGATTCTCGACGGAATCCACCGACTGTTACGGGCCGAATTGGAGGGGCGAGAGGTGATTGGGGTTCGGGTGTTGGAATGGGAGGACCTCGACGCGATCGCCGTACGTAGGTGAGCGTTTACTGGAGTGGGGTTCGGGCACCGGCGACGGGATGAAGGCACCGGCACTGCCCGCTCCCCGTCCGGTTCTCTGGCCGTTGCGGCCACTGGAGTCTGCGGCCGTGACCACATCGTCGGACGACAGCCGGACCGTCGTCACGATCGCCCATGCACCACTGCAACAGGTCACGCCGGACATGCTGGCCTGGTGGTACGGGCACATCCCCGGGACGATGCAGTACGCCGGTGAGACCTGGCCGCGGTATCTCGTCTGGCACCCGCTGGACCACATCACGTACGAGCTCACGACCCCCGGCGTCGTCGGTGCGGGTTCACAGCTCCGCATGACCGAGGCTCTCGGCCGTGACCTGGACAAGCTGGTCGACCTACAGGTCACGGTCGAGACGATCGACAACGAGGCGGCGATCATCTCCAAGCGGGTGCTCGGCAGCTCGATCATCCGGCTGGAGAACGAGTTCACCCGCACCAGCGCCGGCTGCCGCTACCTGACCCGGCTGACCGTCGGCGACACCACGACGCTCGGGCGGCTGTGCTTCAACTCGCTCGCCCACAAGCACGCGTTCCCACCGCCGAAGCTGGCCGCCTGGATCCGCCACCACGTCGAGGAGATCGGCAACCTGGAGAACTTCCTCCCCGACCTCTACCACTACCGCGCCGACCACGAACCCTAATCGACCTCACTCCACCGGGGCGCCGCCGTACGAGACCTCGTTGCCGTCCGGGTCGTAGAAGGTGACATGCCGGACGCCGTTCTCGTACGTCTCCCGCACCGCCGGCTCGAGTCCGCGCTCGGCGATCGCCTGGATCACAGCCTCGAAGTCCTCGACGAACAACGTGTGCTGGGCATGTCCGGCGTGCTCGGGCACCACCTCGATGTAGAGGAACTGGTGCTCCCCGACCTCCCACACCGCCTCGATGTCGTTCGGCAGAAAGCTCGGCGGTGCACCCAGCAGCTGCTCGTACCAGGCAACCGCGGCCGCGTAATCACTGACAGAGATCCCGGCAAACAGGTCCAGAGCCATAGCGGATCGTACCTAAGAACAGGAGGTAGTCCCCGGGATCACGTCGCCCGCGGTGCGCGCAGGCGACGCAACCGACCGGTGAGGGCACTACCTCCTGTCCTTAGAGTCGGGACATGAAGGTGAATCGGCTGGATCATCTGGTGCTCACCGTCGCCGACCTCGACGCGACGACCGACTTCTACGAGCGCGTGCTGGGGATGGCGGCGGTCACGTTCAAGGGTGGGCGACGCGCGCTCGCCTTCGGGACGAGCAAGATCAACCTGCACCAGGCCGGCCACGAGTTCGAACCGAAGGCCGAGCACCCCGGCGCCGGCACCGCGGATCTGTGCTTCATCGTCGACGAGCCGATCGAGCAGATACAGGCCGAGCTGATCAGCCACGGAGTCGAGATCGAGGAAGGCCCGGTCGAGCGCACTGGCGCAACCGGGCCCATCCTCAGCGTCTACCTCCGCGACCCCGACCAAAACCTCATCGAACTCAGCAACTACCTCTAGACCGGGGCGTCGCCGTGGTCGGGGATTTCTAGTTGTACGCCGCCTTGCAGGGCGGACTGGTGGGCGTAGATGCCGGGGAGGGTGTAGCGGGCGGAGACCCAGGCGTTGATCGGGGGGAGGGTCTTGTCGGCGACCGCGCGGACGAAGTCGTCGGCGAGGAAGTGGTGGGAACCCTCGTGGCCGTTGTGGAGGCCGTCGAACTCGGCCGGGAGCCGGCTGCGGTCGTGGACCGGGGAGAGACCGGAGCGGAACGCGTCCCGGAGTGCCGGGTCGACGTTCGCGAGGTCGGCGTCGTCCAGGTTGCTGCTCGGCTTGGTCTCCATCAGGTGGCTGACGTCCTCGACGCCTTCCTTGGTCTGCCAGAGCGTGGTCGTGGCGAGCTGCTCGAAGCTGCCCTCGGTCCCGAACACGCGCAGCCGGGACTCGCGGATGTGTGACGGGTACCCGACGCGGCGCATCTCGTTGGTCCGCATCACGCCGCCGTCGGCGAGCTTGAACAGCGCGGTCGCGTTGCTGAAGTCGTTGTCGAACTGGCTGACGTCCTTGTCGAAGACACCGTCGCCGCGGTCGTCCTGCACCCCGATGGCGGACACGTGCGTCGCGTGCTGCCCGGTCACCGAGAGAACGTTGCCCACGGCATGCGTCGGGTAGAGCAGGGGCGGGAACGACGCGGTCTTCTTCCAGTCGTCGCCACCGCTGTACTGGTATGCGGCGTAGAAGCCGAGATCCATGTCGTGGACGTAGTCGCCCTCGGTGTAGAACACCCGGCCGAACTCACCGGCAGCGAGCTTCTGCCGGCAGTACACCGAGGACGGGTAGTAGAAGCTGGTCTCGCCCATCATGTACGTCAGGCCGGTCTCCTTGACGAGCTCGATGATGCGGGCGATCTGGTCCGCCTCGATCGCCATCGGGACGGTCGAGTACACGTGCTTGCCGGCCTCGAGGGCCCGGATCGCCATCTCGCCGTGCAGCCACCGCTGGGTGAAGATCGCCACCGCGTCCAGGTCCGACTCGAGCATCTCCTCGAACGACGCGTGCGTGACCTTGATGCCCTGTTTGGCCGCCATCTCGGCAGTCCGTTCGGGCAGTACGTCGGTCAGCCGCACGTCGGACACGTCCGGGTGCGCGGACCACAGCCGCAGGAACGAAGGAGCGAACTGGCCGGCGCCGACCACACCGATGCTGATTCCCATGCGGACTAGGCAATCACACATTTTTCTTCCACGGAAGAACAAATTCACACGTTGGAACGTGTGACCCCGACCACGCGCCGCCACCCTCCCCCACCACTTTGAGAAGCCACCAACCATTTCGGCGTACCGAAAACGGTTGGTGGCTTCTCAAAGAGCGCCGAGACGGGGGGCGGGGGGTTAGGGGCGGTGGAGGAGGTGGGGGTTGTCGGTGGTGATGCCGCTGACGCCGAGGGCTTCCGCCTGGGTGAGGGTCTCGGCGTCGGGGACGGGCCAGGCGGTGACGGCCAGGCCGGCGGACTGGAGTTCCGCGACGCCCTCCGGGGTGAGGCCGGCGATGCCGCACAGGGCCCAGCCGGCCTCGGCCTCGCGGGCGAGCGTGAGTACGTCGGCGACGGGCGGCGTACGACCGAAGATCCGGCCCGTGGACACGTCCGGGAACGCCTGGCGGACGGCCAGCAGGATCTCCGGGTGGAACGACGTGACCAGCGTCCGCTCCGCCAGCGAGCGGTCGGCCTTCAGCGACTGCGCCAGCAGCGGTACCGCGGCCTCCGCCTTCACCTCGGTCTGGAAGCGGACGTCGATCGCGGCGACCGTCTCCGCCCAGGTCGGGACCACTTCCCCGAGTCCGGCGTCGAGCGACCGGACCTCGTCGTACGAGAGTACGGCGACCTCGCCGGACCCCGACGTGGTCCGGTCGACGGTCGCGTCGTGCATGATCACCAGCTCACCGTCGGCAGTGACCCGGAGGTCCAGCTCGATCTCGTCACACCCGTCGGCGACCGCGCGCCGGAAGGATCGCAACGTGTTCTCCGGTTCGGTCCCGAGTGCACCCCGGTGGCCGGTGATGATCACAGCACTTTCTCCTCGTAGAGTCGTTTGACTTCGTCGCCGATGGCCTCGAGCCGTTTGGCGACCGAGCCGAACACCTTCTTCGGTGCGGCGTTGTCGGCGTAGATCTGCTGCAGTCCGGTGTAGATCTGGACGTTCGCGTTCCGGCCGTAGAGCCGGATCGCGTCCTGCTGGCGGGCGTTGGCCAGCTGCGCGATCGCGACGCCGTAGTTCGGCTGCTCGGCGATCAGCTTCTTCAGCTCGGGGTCTTCGCGGGCCGCGTCCACCACCGGCAGGTAGCCGGTCTGCGTCGTCCACCAGGCGGAGTTCTCCGGGCGCGCAAGGAACGACAGGAACGTGGCGGCGGCCTGCTTGCGCTCGTCGGAGATGTTCCGCAGCATGCCGATCCCGCCACCACCGGTCGCGAGCCCGGACGCCACCTCGGACGGGATGAATCCGGCGCCGACCTTGAACTTCGCCTTGCCGGTGATGGTCTTCATGCCACCGGTCGACTCCTGGATCACGCCGACCAGCCCGTTGGCGAAGTCCGTGCTCGGGCTGCTCGCCATGTACGCCGCCCCGAGGTCGTGCACCATCGACCGCTGCCACTCACCGGCCGCGACCGCGCCGGCCTCGTCGATCGTGACGTCGAGTCCCTTCGAGTACGCGCCACCGAACTGCCACACGTTCCCCTGGAACTGCCAGTCGCCGTCGACCTTCGCGAACGCGATCGTCCGCAGCGACCGCCCGCCCGACTGCACCTTCGCCAGGTCGGGCACCCACGACCGCAGCTCACTCCAGGTCCGCGGCGCACGGTCCGGCAGCCCGGCCTTCGCGAACGCATCGCGGTTGTAGTACATGATCGGCGTACTCCGGGCGAACGGAACCGCCCAGCTCTGCCCCCTCACGACGTACTCGCCGAACAGCTTCTGCTGATAGACGCCCGGGCCGAAGCCGTCGTTGAAGTAGTTGTTCAGCGGCTCCAGCGCCTCGTTCAGGAAGAAGCGTTCCCAGGTGACGTCGGAGAGGATCGCGAGATCCGGCGCCTGCTTGGCGACCAGCGCGGCCGCGACCTTCTGGGCCACGTCGTCGTAGCTGCCCTGGAACTGCACCTCGACGTACACGTCCTGCTGGGAGTCGTTGAACTTGGCAACGAGCTTGTCGACGGCCTTGCCGTTCACCCCGCCGTACGACGTCCAGAAGACGACCCGGACGCGGTTCGCGTACTGCTTCGGGACCGTCCCGGCCGGCTGCGAGTAGATCGCGTCGACGGAGCGGTAGCCGCAGCCCGCCAGCGTCGTTCCGGCCGCGAGTCCCAGGAACATCCTGCGGCGCATGATCATGGGCATCGTCATCCCTTCAGAGCTCCCTGCGTGATGCCGCCGACGATGTAGCGCTGGGCGATCAGGAAGATCAGCAGCATCGGCGCGAGCACGAGCAGAGTGCCGGCCATGATGGTGCCCCAGGCCGCCAGGCCCTCCTCGTCCTTCAGGATCAGCAGGCCGACCGGCAGCGTCCGCATCGACGCGGTGTTGGTCACGATCAGCGGCCAGACGAAGTTGTTCCACTCCTCGACCGCGGTGATCACGACGACGGTGATCAGCATCGGCTGCGACATCGGCAGCACCACGCGCCACAACGTGCGCAGGTGTCCGGCACCGTCGACCGCGGCCGCGTCCGTCACCTCCGACGGCAGCGTGAGGAAGTGCTGCCGCATCAGGAAGGTCGCGAACGCCGACCCGATGCCGGGGATGATCAGGCCCGCGTACGTGTTGATCCAGCCGAGTGTTGCCACGGTCAAGTAGTTCGGCAGCAGCGTCACGTGACCGGGCACCATCATCGCGCCGAGCACCAGGAAGAACAGCACCTTCTTGAACGGGAACCGCAAGTACGCGAAGGCGTACGCCGTCAGCACGGCGTTGATCACCTTCAGGGCGGTCCCCACCACGGTGATGATCGTGGAGTTCAGGAAGAACCGGTCGAACGGCGCCGCCTTCCAGGCCAGGCTGAAGTTCTCCCAGGTGAAGTGCGGCCACCACGCCGGCGGCCACTGATAGATCTCGGTCGGCTGCTTGAACGCCGTCGACAGCAGCCAGTACAGCGGTCCGAGGAACACGGCCGCCACACCGACCAGTACGACGTACTGGATCGCGCGCACCTTCATCGGTAATGCACCCGCCTCTCCATCACCCGGGCCTGCACCGCGGTGACGACCAGCAGGACGACGAACATGATGATCGACAGCGTCGCCGCGCGGCCCGCGTTGAACGCCTGGAAGCCCTCGTTGTAGATCGACCAGCTCAGCGTGGTGGTGGCATCACCAGGGCCACCACCGGTCATCACGGCGATCACGTCGAAGGCCTGGAAGGTCCCGATCACCGTGGTGATCAGGAGGAAGAAGGTGATCGGGGCAAGCAACGGGAGCTTGATGGCCCGGAACCGGGTCCACGTCGAAGCGCCGTCGATCGCGGCCGCCTCGTCGAGCTCCTTCGGCAGTCCCTGCAGACCGGCCAGGTAGATCAGCGCGGCGAAGCCGACGTTCTTCCACAGGTAGACGATGACGAGACCCGGGAGCGCCCAGTCGGAGTTGTTCATCCAGTCCGGCGGCTCGGCGCCGAACGGCTCGATCAGCGCCCGCATCAGGCCGTAGCCGGGGTCGAAGATGAACAGCCAGATGGTCGCGACCGCGGCACCGGACAGGATGTGCGGCGCGAAGGCGAGCGTCCGGACCGCGCCGCGTCCCTTCAAAGGAAGGTTGAACAGCAAGGCCAGCGCCAGCCCGATCACCAGGCTGCCGGCCACGATCAGGCCGGTGAACACGATGGTGATCCACAGGGTCTTGTGGAACGCCGGGTCGGTCAGCGTACGGCCGTAGTTCGCCAGCCCGACGAACTTCGGCCGGGCCGCGATCATGTTCCAGTCGGTCAGGCTCAGGAAGGCGTTGTAGATGATCGGCCAGTACGCGAAGACGGCGATCACCAGCAGGTTCGGCGCCACCAGCAAGGCGAACAGCCCGTACTCGCGCCGCCGCCTCCGCCGTCGCTGGTCGCTGCCGGCGGCCGGCTTGCGTTCGTCCGGTTGAGTCCGGACCGGCAGGTCCAGTGCGGTCACACCGACCTCCTCGGGGTTGTTGGGGAGAGCAACTCGACAAGAGCGACGGCCAGCGAGGGGGCTGCCGCCAAAACGCCATCCGGGAGCGCGGTCCCGGGTCCGCCGACGATTCCCGCGCCGGCCTCGCGTGCGATCAGTGCGCCGGCCGCGATGTCCCACGGCTGGATCACGTGTTCGTAGTACGCGTCCGCCGTACCGTCGGCGACCGAGCACAGATCAAGAGCGGCCGATCCGCCGCGACGCACATCCCGTACGGCGGGCAGCACGCGGCGGAGGTGATCAGCCTGTTCGGCCCGTCGATCGGACAGGTAAGAGAAGCCTGTGCTGACCAGGGCGGCGGCGAGTTCGACCTTGCGCGGCGGGCCGAGGACGACGTCGTCGCGGTGTGCGCCACCACCGCGGATCGCGGACCAGGTGATGCCGGTCCGAGGTTGGTGAACCACGCCGGCCAGTGCACCGGCTTCGTCCCGCACCGCGATGGAGACACACCAGTCCACGCGGCCGTAGAGGTAGTTGACCGTGCCGTCCAGCGGGTCGATCACCCAGGTGAGTCCGGTCTCCGACGTACGCGCGGCGCCCTCTTCACCGAGCAGGCCGTCGCCGGGTCGGGCCGTCGTGATCCCGTCGGTGATCAGCTTCTCGGATGCACGGTCGGCAGCGCTGACCGGATCACTCGCGGAGCTTTTGGTCTCGACACCGGCGGCATCGATCGACAGACTCCGTTGGCGTGCCAGCAACTCCTCGCCGGCCGCGAACGCCAGCCTGACGGCCAGCGCGCGCAGTTCAGTGAGGGGCGGAGTGTTAAGCACGCGGTGAAATTATCACCGTTTGATGGTTAGGTATAGACAATCAATGTGATTTTCTCACCAAGATCACATCGACGAGCAGGATGGCCGCGATCCCGCCGACCAGCAGGCCGAGGCGGTGGAGGCCGGCATCGGTGGCCGGGCCGGCGAAGACCAGCGCGATGGCGGCCGCCGCCAGGTTGGCTCCGACGTACTGCGACGTACGAAACAGACCGGCCGCGGCACCGGCGGCCTCAGGCGGGGCGGCGCTGTAGACGGCCAGCTGGTTGCCGAGTCCGTTGAAGCCGTTGGGGATACCCAGCACCGCGCAGATCAGGACCAGGACGGCGATCGGCGTACCGGCGTGGACACCGAAGGCGAGCGCGGCGCCGCCGACCAGGAGGCCGGCGGATCCGATCATCAGCAGGAGCCGCGGGCCGTGGCGACGGGCGAGCCTGGTCGCGACGGCGACGGTGACCGCGCCCAGGGCTGCGATCGGGAGCACGACCAGGCCGACCTGCATCGGATCGAGTCCGCGGCCTTGCTCGAGCCAGCCCGGGAGACCGTAGAAGATCGCGTAGAACGCGACGTAGGTGAGCATCGTGCGCAGGTAGCCGAGGGAGAGCGGTGCGCTGCGGGCGAGGAGCCGTACGTCGACGAACGGCGTGGCGGCACGGCGTTCCCACAGGACGAAGAGAACGGCGAGCGGGATCGCTGCCGCGAGCAACCACCAGGTCGGGTGGCCGGCCAGCGAGAGCAGGATCAGCATCACCGAGGTCATCGCCAGCGTGAACAGGAACAGGCCGGTCAGGTCGATCTCGCGCCACAGCTTGCGGCCGTCGTCGGCCGGTCGCGGCGGATCGGCCGGGACGAGACGCAGGACGAAGAACGCGGCGATCGCTGAGACGGGCAGGTTGACCAAGAAGATCGCCTGCCAGTCGAAGGCACCGACCAGGAAGCCGCCGACACTCGGACCGAGCGCGGCGGAGGTCTGGGCGAAGACCGAGATCAATCCGAGCGCGCCGACCGCGGAGGCCTTCCGGCGGTCGGCGATCCGCCGGATCATCGCGACGCCGGACGGGAACTGCGCCCCGGTCCCGATGCCGAGCAGCACCCGCGCCGCGATCAGCCAGCCAAGATTCGGGGCCAACGGCGCCAGCGCCGACACCACAGCCACCAGCCCGAGCCCGGCCAGGAACACGCGCCGCGCACCCAGCAGGTCGGCCAATCGCCCCGCCGTCGGTGCGGCGACGGCTGTCGCGAGGTAGAGGCCAGAAACCAGCCACTGGGTCTCGCTGCCCGCGTGGAAGTCATTCCCGATCGCCACCAGGGCGACCGCGATCATCGACGAGTTGAGCGGCTGCAGCAGCGTGCCCAACCCGACCGAGGCCGCGTACTTCGCCGGCAGCCCAGGCTGGACCTGAACCTCCGCGGCAGCGCGCGGCTCTTCGACGACCTTGGTCATTCGTGGACCTCGGACAGTTTGTCCATCAGGCCGGCGGCGAGGCGGAGCAGGTCGCGCTCGGTGGGGGTCAGAGTGCTCTCCATCGCCTGGGCGAGGAAGCTGTCGCGGCGGCGCCGGTCCTCGCGGACCAGCGTCGTCCCGGCCGGAGTGATCTTCAGCAGCACCTGACGCCGGTCGGTCGGATTATCAGCACGGCTGATGAGTTCGGTGCCGACCAGGTCCGCGGTCGCGCGCATCATCGTCTGGGGAGTGACGCGCTCGGCGGCCGCCAGGTCGGCGTTCGTCATCGGGCCTTCCCGCTCGAGCCAGCCCAGCACGTTCAGCTGGGAATAGCTCAGCTCTCCCTCGGGTCGCTCCTGACGCAGCCGCCGGACCAGCCGGAACAGGCTGGTCCGGATCTCGTGGGCAGCGGCATCAGCGGAAGTCATACCATCAGCATAGCTGATGGTCTCAATCGTCGTCCTCGTCGTTCCGGAGCCGGACCCCGGTCACCCCGTCCAGATCGTCGAGCGCGAGGACGAGGTTCTGCAGCGGCGGGCGCCCGCGGAACCGCATCGAGGCCCGGACCTGCGGCCGGTTACCGTCCCGGTGCACCTCGGTGCCGAGCACCGACGCCTCGAAGCCCATCGACGTCGCGGTCCCCAGGATCGACCGCAGTACGCCGGCGCCGTCGTCGTACCGCACGGTGACGGTCCGACGACGATCCGGTGACGGCAGCAGCTGGCCCAGCCGGGCGAATGGCCCGACCGCGACGAGATGGAGCACTGTCGCGGCGACCGCAAGCACCGGCATTCCGGCGCCGCAGGCCATCCCGATCGCGGCGGTCATCCAGATCGTCGCGGCGGTGGTCAGCCCGCGGACCACGTCGCGGCGCATGAAGATCACCCCGGCCCCGAGGAAGCCGACGCCCGAGACGATCTGGGCCGCGATTCGCGACGGGTCGAGGTTGACGTCGGTCCCGAGGACGGCGCTGAAGCCGAAGCCCGACACGAGCGTGAACAGCGCGGCCCCGGTGCCGACGAGCGTGTGCGTCCGCATTCCCGCACTCTTCTGCCGGACCTGCCGCTCGATGCCGATGACCATCGACAGCACGAACGCGATCAGGAGCAGCAGGAGCTCGGTCCAGGTGGTTGATGTTGCGAGTTTCATGATGTTCGACCAGTTCCCCGACTACGCGGAAACCAGTCCCAGAGGGTCCTTTCCGGCAAGGTAGGCGGCGACCGCCTCGGCAGCGATCGAGCCGGCCCGGAGGGCGGTCTGCTTGGTCGCGCCGGCGAGGTGCGGTGTCATCACCACGTTGGGCGCGGTGAGTAACCGGGAGCCGGCCGGGACCGGCTCGGCCGGGAACACGTCGAACGCCGCCGCCCCCAGCTGACCGGACTCCAGCGCGTCCACGGTCGCGTCGTAGTCGAGCAGGCCGCCACGCGCTGTGTTCACGAGTACGGCGCCGCGCGGCATCATCGCGATCTGGTCGGCACCGATCAGGCCGCGGGTCTGGTCGGTCAGCCGGGCGTGCAGACTGACCACATCGGACCGTCGCAGCAGCTCGTCGAGCTCGACCAGCTCGATGCCTTCAGGAGCCTTGTCGATGTAGGGATCGGCGACCAGAACGTGCGCGCCGAAGGCAAGCATCACCCGGGCGACGCGTTGGCCGATCGCGCCGTACCCGACCAGGCCGACGGTCGCACCGTCGAGCTCCAGGCCGCATTCGTCGTACGCGTAGAGGTCGCTGCGCCACTCGCCCTGCTCCAGCGTCCGCTGCAGCCGGGGAAGGTTGCGCAGGGCACCCATCATCAGCGCGACCGCGTGCTCGGCGGCGGCGACCGCATTGCGTCCAGGCGTGGAGGCGACCATGATCCCGCGCTTGGTTGCCGCAGGCACGTTCACGTTGACCGGGCCACCACGGCAGACGACCAGGAACCGCAGGTCAGGTGCGTTGTCCAGCACTCGTTCGGTGAACGGGCCCATCTGGGTGACCGCCAGCTCGACTCCGGACAGCGCCTCGATCAACTGGTCCTCGGCATCGCTCGCCTCGTCCACCTCGGCCACCCGCCGGTACGGCGTGAGCGGCCAGGGCAGGGTGACCTCGCGGAAGTCGAAGCTGACGTGCTCGAGGGAGGACAATGCTGTGGCGAGGAGTTCGTTGCGGACGAAGTGGTCACCGGCAAGCAATGTCGTGATGGTTCTCATCGAACTCCTGAATCAAAGGTTGGTGCTGGGTCGGACCAGCGCGGGCGGGCTGCCTCGATCCTGCGCAGGTAGTGGGCGTATCCCTCGGCGTAGAACTCCGCGCGGGCGGGATCGGGATCGACCTGACGCGTCTCGGCGATCCACTCCGGTCCGGCACTGTCCGGATCGATCGCGCGCCGCGCGCAGATCACCGCACCCCGCGCGGCGACCTGCTCGGCCTCGGCTGTGTGCAGTGGCGCGTTGAGCACGTCCGCGAGGATCTGGGTCCACTCCTTGCTGCGGGCGCCTCCGCCGCAGACCGTCACCCGGCCGGTCCACCCGGCCGCGTCCAGGCAGTGGCGAGCGGCGTACGCGATGCCTTCACAGGTCGCGCGGACCAGGTCGGCCGTCGTCGTGGACAGCGAGATCCCGTCGATCGTGCCGCGGGCCCGGGTGTCCACGAAGGGCGCGCGCTCGCCGGCTTCGGACAGATAGGGCAGGACGGTCACGCCTTGTGCGCCGACCGGGCTCTCCGCGAGCAACGCGGGCAGTTGGCCGGTGCCGACGCCGACGAGTGCGAGGACTCGGTCGAGAGCCGCCGTACCGACCATCGCGGGCATCGCGCGGAGCCAGACGCCTGGTGTCCACGTGCCGAGGAACAATCCAGCGGGCTCGCCGTCGACGGGTAGCTCGCGGGTGACCACTTGGCAGGCGAGCGTCGTACCGACGGTCAGCAGGGCGTCGCCGGGCTCGTCGACGCCCGCTCCGGCGGCTGCGGCCGGAAGGTCGTACGGGCCGGCGGAGACTCTGGTGCCACGAGCCATGCCGGTCGAGTCGCCGCGCAGTTCGCCGACTGGTCCGGCCGGCTCCACAGGTGCCAGCAAGTGCTTCAGCTCCGACAGGCCGGTCGCCTTCAGCGCCTCGTCGTCGTACTGGTTCGTGCGTGGGTCGAGGAACGGTGCGGACGAGTCCGACACGTCCGTCGCGCGGACCCCGGTGAGGTTCTGCATCACGACGTCCTTGCAGTACGCCGCTGTGCCGGCGCGGGCGATCACCTCCGGCTCCTCCGCGAGTACGGCGGCCAGCAGCGGACCGGAGGCACCCGGGAACATCCGGTTGCCGGAGCGCCGGAACACTCGCTCGGCGACACCGTCGGAGGTCCAGCGCTCGAGGATCGCGCTGCTGCGCGCGTCCAGCCACGAGATCGCCGGGCGGGCCGCCGTACCGCCCGGATCGACCAGCCAGAGACCGTCGCCCTGCGCGGTGATCGCCAGGACACCAGGCCGGTCCCCCACGGTGCCGGCCAGCTCACCGACCACCTCGTTGACCGAGGCAACGATCTCCGCGGTCTCGTGCTCGAACCGGCCTGTCCCGGGCCGGACCAGCCGGGTCGGCCGGGACGCCTCGGCCACCGGCCGGCCGGCCTCGTCGAACGCGACAGCCTTGGTGACGGTGGTACCGACGTCAACTCCGACGTCCATCATCGCTCCCTACCACCCCGGCCGCCGCACGTCCGGGGTCCTCAGAGTTTGGCTACCTCCACGGTGGCGCCGTGGTCGCGCAACGAAGTGATCAGGTCTTGCGGGGTCTTCTCGTCCACCACCACGACGTCGAAGTCGGTGAGCGGCGCGAGCCGGTGCAGGGCGGTCCGCTGCAGCTTGGCGTGGTCGACCAGCAGCACCTTGGTCTTCGCCGAGCGCAGCATCGCCCGCTTCACCAGGACGATCTCCTCCTCCTGGTGGAACGCGTGCGTCGCCGACACCGCGGACACCGAGCAGAACAGCAGGTCGGTGTGCAGCGCCTCGACCGCCTCCGCGCACGGCATCCCGCCGAACGAGTCGTGCGTCGCGGAGTAGATCCCGCCGAGCGCGAGCAGGGTGATGTCGCGCAGCTGGGTCAGCTTGCTGATCGCGGGCAGGAAGTTCGTTGCCACGGTCAACGGAGTGATGTCCTCGAACAGGTCGACCAGGGCCAGCGCGCTGGTCGAGTCGTCGAGCATCACCGACATCCCGGGCTCGATCATCGCCCGGGCGTGCCGGGCCAGCGCCGCCTTCTCGGCGGTCGCCGTGTTCAGCCGGTACGCCACGTTGCTCTCGAACACGCTCGTCGGCTGCGCACTGACGCCGCCGCGGTACTTGCGCACCACGCCTTGCCGCTCGAGCTCGTCGAGGTCGCGGTGCACCGTCATCACGCTCACCCCGAACGCCTCGACCAGATCGTTGGCCGAGACCGAGCCGTGCTCGACGACGTAGGCCGCGATCTCGGCCTGCCGCCGGGCGGGACGGCTCAGTTCGGTGGTGTCACCGTCGACATCCGATGTCATGCCAGGGTCTCCATTCGCGCAGGAGGAATCACAGGGGGAACGTTGTACGCCTCGAGACCCACTGTGCCGTCCTGCCACCGGAAACGCACCAGCGCCGCGGGACCGAGCGCAGGTAGCAGTCTGCGGTAGTCGTTCAAACGCAGTCCGAGCGCCCTGCACACGAGCAGCCTGATGAGAGTGTTGTGCGCGACGACGAGCACCTTCTTGCCCTCGTTCCGCCGCCCGATCTCCTGGAAGACGTCGCACACCCGATCGGCCGCTTCGACGGGAGGTTCACCGCCCGGGAAGTGATCGCGGACCGGGTCCAGCTGGAACGCCTTGGCCACGGCGGGCGGGAGTTCGCTGAGCATCTTGCCCTCGGCCGAACCGAAGTCGACCTCGCGCAGCCGCGCGTCCAGCCTCGGCTCCAGCCCGAGGGCCCGCGCCGTCGGCCCGACGGTCTGCCGGGCCCGGAGCATCGGCGAGCACCACAGCGCGTCCGGCGCGTAGTCGGTCGCCCAGTCCTTGAGTTGCTGCGCCTGCCGTACGCCGACGTCGTCGATCGGAAGGTCCGTGGAACCCGTGTACCGGTTGCCGTGGTGCCATTCGGTCCGCCCGTGCCGGGCCAGGACGATCGTGGTCCTCATCCGCGGTACCCCCGGCGATCCAGCTCGGCCACGAACTCGCCGTACAGCTCATCGAGCGGCTGCTTGCGCGGTTCGAGAACGTGGTCCACGCGGACCATTCTTCGCGCGGTCGCGGTGAGCTCGTTTCCACCCGACGCGGCGAGGACTGCCATGCCGTACGCCGGATCCGGGACGGCCGGGAGCTCGACCGGTACGCCGAGGACGTCGGAGCGGAGCTGATTCCAGTAGCCGCTGCGGATGGCGCCGCCGGTGAGCGAGACCGAGCTCACGGGGTCGGCGCCGAGGGACTCGAGGTGCTCGAGCGCGAGGCGCTCGATGAAGGCGACCCCTTGCAGGACGGCGGCGTACGTGTGCAGGTCGTCGGGGGTCGCGCCGAGGGTGAAGCGCTCGGCTCGGGGCGCGACGAAGGGGAATCGCTCGCCGGTCTTGGTGAGGGGGTAGATGACTGCGTCGATGGGGCCGAGTTTGCGGGCAGCGGTGTCGAACGCGTCGAGGTCGGCGCCCGGAAGGAGCTCGGTGAGTACGCCGGCGCCGGTGCTGGACGCGCCACCCGGGAGCCAGCCGCCGTCCGGGTGCCGGTGGCTGTAGACGGCACCGGTCGGGTCGTCGAGGAGGTCTTTGCTGACGCCTTTGAGAACGAGCGTCGTACCGAGGACCGAGTTCCAGGCGCCGGGGGCGAGGGCACCGGCGGCGATCTGGGCGGCGCAGCCGTCGGTCATCCCGGCGTAGACCGGGACGCCGGCGGGCGTGCGGCCAAGCTCGGTGCCGGGCAGGACGACTTCGGGGAAGGCGGTGAGCGGCAGGCCGAGTTTGTCGAAGGCGGTGGTCGGCCAGGTGTCGGCGATCAGGTCGTAGCCGGTCTTGAGGGCGTGACTGGTGTCTGTGGCGACGGGGTGACCGACCAGGTGGGCCGCGACGAAGTCTGCGCTGTGGACGACGCGGTGGTTCGTCAGGTCGTAGCCGTCTGCGACCAGCGCGAGGATCTTCGGGAGCGCCCAGGTGGGTTGCATCGCGGTCGACCAGCGGTCCGGATCGGCGTCCACGATGCGGTCGCGACGATCGGCCGCGCGGGCGTCGTCGTACATGAGTGCGGGGGTGACCGGACGGCCGTTCAGATCCGTGAGGAGGAAAGTGCCGGAGGTCGAGCAGATGGCGATGCCGTCGGCGGGGCCTTCGGTGACCTCGGCCAGGACCGCGTCGACCGCATCGAGCCAGGACTGGGGATCCTGCTCGTGCCGCACACCGTCGCGGCGGCTGGTCAGCGGCCGGGTTGCACGAGCCAGAACAGCGCCGTTGGCATCGGCCAGGATGGCGCGCACACTTTGGGTACCGAGGTCGAGACCGATCCAGCCGGGTCCTGCCACGTCTCGCCTCCCAGGTGAGTGTTATCTACGTTGATAACATAACACCAGATAACGATAAGAACGCGCCAGCCCCCGTCCGAACCCGGCCACCACAGGCCGATCTCGGCCCACCGCTCGGCCGGAAAGCGGGGCCCTGGAGAGGAACCGGGGACTCACCACAGGTTATTTCGGCTCTCCTGCTTGATGTGTGGGTGATCTGTCCGCGCCTGGCGCGGACTGGCCGCCGTCGGTCCGCGGGGACGCCACCAGCACAAGGGGTTGCCCGTTCAGTT
>NZ_JBVHFT010000004.1:0-64735 GCF_055562215.1 Kribbella sp. NPDC020701
GCGAGAACGCCTACCGCGATATTGCACGCTATATCGAACTTCGCTACAATTCACGACGTCGCCACTCCGGACTCGACTACCGCACTCCCCGGCAGGTCCACGACGAGTACCTGGAACGGCAGCTCGTAGCATAATTGGCCATTAAAAGAGCTGTCCGGAAAACGCGGGGCGCATCAGACCTCATCGACGGACCGCTGGCCCACCTGCCGTCCGGCCGATTCAACGCCAACAGCGCCTGGGCGGTCTGCGCGATGATCACCCACAACCTGCTCCGCGCCGCCGACACCCTCGACCCCCACCAACAGGCCCCGGCACGCGGCGCAACCCTGCGCCGCCAGATCATCCACGTCCCCGCCCGGCTCGCACGGCCCCAACGCCGGCCCGTGCTCCACCTGCCCGCACACTGGCCCTGGGCCGACCGGTGGCTGAGGATCTGGAACGGCGTGTTCGGCCAAACCACCGCGCCACCACAACCCGCCTGACCCCGTCCACCGCCACCCAGGCACAACCGGAAAACCCACCGTGGAAAAGCTGGCAGACCAGCCGAACAGCCACGCCCACACACCCACACCCAACCGACAACCGGATCAGGCCGACCAGCCCCTACCCCTCCACGGATCGAGGCTAAGCCTGGATCCACCGATGATCCCGGCGGGATCGGGCGGCCGAGCGTCACCTCACCGACGAGGTCGTCGTGCGCCGCGGATGTCGCCCTGTACCGACGTCGGCCGCGCCAAGTTTCATCGCCCTCGCGAGCGACGTCTTCGGACCTCGGCCCGAGCGTGCCGGCTCCGGGGTGAGATCGAGCATTTTGGTGGGCGTCTAGGGGACGAAGTCCTCTTGGTGCCTGCGCCCGCGAGGCCGAAGGTTGAGGGTAGGAAGGAGATGAGCAGCCGTGCCTACGTTGCACTTGAGCCGGCCTGCCGCGCTCGAAGACTCCAGGCCGACGCCGGTCTCTCGCGTCGGCCCCATCCCCAGCCCATTGCTGTGGCTGGCTGGCGGCGCTCTGTTGTTCTTCGCGGTCCCGTTCGTCGGCACCGACATGCTCGGGCTCCAGCCCGATCTGTACTACCTGTTCTACTTCACCATCGCCGTGGCCTGGTTCGCCGCGTTCCTCGCCACCTTCCGGACCCAGCTGCGACACCTGTGGCGGCTGAACCTGAGGTGGAGCCTGCTCGTGGGTGCACTCGCCGGCATCGGCATAGCCGTCATCGTGTTCAGCTCCGCCGGCACCGACCACCCCGACGGCTGGCGGTGGTGGTTCGAGATCGGATGGCGCGGGGTCGTGTACGGCGGCGCCGACACCCTGACCCTGTTCGTGTTCCCCGCCGCGGTCGCGTACCTGCTCATGCACGGCGACCGCACCGGCGCCAAGCGCAAGATCGGGTATGCCGGGCTCGTCCTCGCCCTGTCGCTGCTCGTGTCGACCAGCTACCACCTCGGCTACCCCGAGTACCGCGATGCCGACCTGCGTTCACCGCTCATCGGCACCGTCATGGCGGACTCCTCCGCCGTGCTCACCGGGAACCCAGTCGGTGCGTTCCTCACCCACACAACCGCGCACGTGTCCGCAGTCGTGCATCAGAACGAGGGCGGCCCGACGCAGATGCTGCCTCCGAAGGTCACCACTGACTACCCCAGCCATGGCGACGGTGACCTTGCTGCTGGACTCGCCGGGCTGTGGCTCCTCGTAACCGCCGGTGCCGTCACTGTCCTGGTCCGCCGCCAGCACACCGGCGTCAACGCTACGCGAAGGAGGTGAATCAATGAGCACCGCGAACATCCCGCTGCACGACTACGAGGCAGCCAAACGGGCGATCGCGCATGAAAGCGCAACCATCGGCGTGGTCGTCCACGGCATCATCACGCTGCTGGTCGGTGCAGGGCTGATCGTCATCAACATCACCCTTGCACCGGAGTTCCCGTGGTCGGCGTTCGCGGTCGGCGGCATGCTGATCGGCCTGCTCGCCCACTGGTGGTTCGGCTACGTCAAGCTCGACGAGCAGCTCACCAAACAGCAGCAGCAGACCGAGGCCCGCGCCGCACGATCGCGGTAACCGCCCACGACGGGGCCCACTCCCCGCCGGGACTGGGCCCCACCGTGGCCGCGTGGCGCCGCCCAGTGCCCACCCGGTCGTGAACCACGACCCTTTGACCACGTCGCCGTGGGATCCACCTTCCCGGCGATGCGGTTCCAGGACCTCAACGACCGCGCCGAACCGAACGCCTCGATCGACATCGCCACACAACGGCTGCAAGGACTCGAGGCAGGTTGGATGCGTGATGGCCGGACCGGACCGCACCGTGGTCCCTGACCTACCGCATATCCCGAGGGGTGACAGACATGGCAACGACGAACGGACCACACCGACAAGGGACAAGCAGCAGGCCCCTACTCGGCTTCCGCCGACAGCCAGGCAGGCTGGCACTGTTGATCTTCCGACTGCCGCTCCCGCTGTACCGGACCGGCTGGGGATGGCTGTTCTTGGGCCGCACCTTCCTGGTGCTCACCCACGTCGGACGCAAGACTGGGAGGTCGCGCGCCACAGCCGCGATGGTGCTCTCCGAAGACAAGACCACCGGCGAGGCAGTCATCTGCTCGGTGTGGGGGCCGCGCACCGACTGGATCCGCAACCTCCACGCCCACCCCGCACTCCGGGTCCAGATCGGACGGGAGTCGTTCGTACCTCAGCATCGGTTCCTCACCGATGAGGAAGCCTTCGCCGTCGGCGTCGAATTCCGGCGCCGCCACCCGTGGCGGGTGCGAATGATCAGGCGAGTGCTCGGCGCCGACCTGGGCTCGGACGCCGCGATGCGGGAGTTCATCAGCACCCGCCCATTCGTCGCACTCCGCCCACTAAGCCCGGATCCACCCATGAGCCCGACGGGATCGGCCGGCTGAGCCTGCCGTAATGCGCCAGAGATCATCACCAAGACCCCGCAGCCCATCCAACCTGGATGGCCAGATGGTGCAGTCAACTGACCACCACAACCATGGCAGAGCAAACGCCAACTCCACCCACGCTGACGTCTTCACTTCCCGGATGAACCGCGGCAGTTGAGGACTCTGGGGAGGAGAGATCGAAGGTGGTCGCTGGGTCGTCGGCAGCGGCCGGCCAGCAGGCTGGACGGCCTGTGCAAGTGGCGGGCGAGCTACTGGAGCAGGCGGGGTGTGGCGGACGGGTAGCCCGTTGGTCCCGGCGCCCGAAGTATGACGGTTGCTGTGGGCATCGTTCATCCCGGCACGGTTAACCACAGGCCGAGCGATTCAGGGATTTGCAGCTTGCTGCCGAGCTGGATCCGTGCGGCGCTGGATCAGTCAGGTACGTAGGGCGATGCGCACCGATTTGCCGCCCGCCGCGTGGCATCACTCGTGGCACAAAACGTCGGATACTCCTGGGGAATCTCGCGTCTGCTGCGGGCGACCGTGTTACCAAAATCGCTCGTAGAGAGCAGAGGCGACGCCGACGTTCCTCCTCGTAATGAGAAGGTCGTCGGTTCGAATCCGACAGGCGGCTCCACCTCGCGAGCTCCACGGGCTGACCACCAGGCGCATGCTGGTGCCGTGGCCAGGGTGTGGCGGTGCGGGAAGTGTGACGGGGCCGACGTCCCCGAGCACCACCGGTTCTGCCCGCACCGCGACACGCCGCACCCGGTGAAGCGGGTGCTGGTCGTGGTGTGGCCGCCGTTTGGCCGGGTGCGGCGCAGAGGCCCCGGGTGACGCCGTCACACAAGCGTAGCGAGCCGGCCGGGGTGCGGATCCCGGCCGAGCTGGCCGGACCCGTGGAGGTCGCGCTGGCCCGATCGGTCGACCAGATCCCGGCCCCGAACGCCCTGCCGGGCGGGTCACGCTACGAGGTGAAGTGGGACGGCTACCGGGTCGCGATCGTCCGGTCCGGTGACGGCGCCCGGTTGTGGACCCGCAACCGCCACGACATCAGCGACCGCTTCCCCGACGTCGTCACCGCCGCCGTACGCCAGTTGCCGGACGGCGTGGTGCTCGACGGGGAGCTGGTCATCCTCGGCGCGGACGGCCGGTTGAGTTTCGACGCGCTCCAGCAGCGACTCGTTACCAGCCCCGCGAAGGCGCGCGGCAAGGCCGCCGTCCTGCCCGCCTCGTTTGCCGCGTTCGATCTGCTCGCGGCCGCTGGGATTGATCTGCGTACCCAGCGCTGGACGGTACGCCGGCAGCGCCTCGAGCAACCGGCGCAGCGGTGGGTCCCGCCGCTGCAGCTGACTCCCGTGACGGCCGATCTCGACGAAGCCACCGAATGGTTCGAGGTGCTGCCCGCCGCGATGGGTGTCGAGGGACTGGTCGTGAAAGGTGCAGCCACCCGCTACACCCCGGGCCGCCGCGACGCCTGGGTCAAGGTCAAACACCGCGAGACCCGTGAGGTTATCGTCGGCGGGGTGCTGGGCTCGATCACCCACCCCGAGGTCGTCATCGCCGGCCTCTACACCACCGAGGCCGAGCTGGTGGTGGTCGGGCGCACCGTCCCGCTCAAGCCCGAGCAGTCGGCCCAGCTTGCCGCCGTACTCGCCCCCGCGCGGCCCGGACACCCCTGGCCGGACGAGATCACGTCGTACCGGTGGGGTGGCCCCGACTCGAAGAAACCGTTGATCAAGGTCGAACCGACGGTCGTGGCCGAGGTCACCGCCGACGCCGCAACACAGGCCGGCCAGGCACGTCACGGGATGCGCTACGTGCGGCTGCGCCCGGACCTGCGACCCGACGACCTGCCCACCGTTGCAGGCGGAGTTGGCGCGAGCTGATCGGCCGTGGATCGTGGAAGCGTGGAGATAGACGCGGCAGTCGTCGAGCTGTACGGGCTGGCGCCCGAGCAGTTTCGTGGCTGCCGCAACCAGCTGGCGAAGGCGGTACGGGACCGCGGTGACGAGGCGGCCGCGGCTGCGATCGGTGCCCTGCGCAGGCCCACGATCGCCGCGTGGCTGGCCAACCAGCTCGTCCGTGCCGACCCGGACGGCATTCATGCCTTGACCGAGCTGGGGGAGCAGCTGCGGGAGACCTACCTGACTTCGGACAGCGCCCGCCGGCGCGAACTGACCCGGCAGCGCTACGACCTGGTCCGCCATCTCGTCCACGTCGCGCGCCAGCAAGCCGCCGGCGGCAGGCGTGTTGCCGCCGAGACCGCGGAGCGGCTGACCGAGACCCTCGACGCCGCTCTCGTCGACCCCGGCGCCGCGCAGTTGTTGCGGACCGGGCAGTTGACCAGCGCGCTGCGACATGTCGGGTTCGGCGTCGTCGACGAGAACGGCGACCCGGCCCCGCTCGCCCCGATCCGGCCCCGCGTCGTCCGCCGCTCCGAGCCTGCGCCCAAGACGCCGGCGGCGAAGCCTGCGAAGCGATCCGCCGCGCCAACTGCAGGCCGGGCCAAGGTCGACCGGACCCTCGCGCAACGCCGGGCCGCGCAGGAGGCACGCCTCGGCGTGGCCGAATCCGATTGCGCCTGAGACCGACCGTAACCAGGCCGAGCGGATGCTCGACGCGCACCAGCACCGGCTCGCCGACCTGCAGGCCGACCTCGACCGGCTCAACGACCAACTCGAGGAGACGCGCCAAGCCCTCCGCGGCGCCCGCAAGCGACTCCCGCGACTGCAACGCGCGTTTCACCTAGCCGCTCGCAACGCCGCCGCCATCCGGAAACGCCGCGACACAGAGCAACGACGCCTGAACGCGCTGGACCACTGAGCCGGCACTTTCTTCGCGTGAGGCTTGGTGCATGGCGGCCGATCAGCACGAGGACCCGGGCGAGCTCCCGGTCGATCCACTGCTCGGCCAGCCCCGGATGGTCGACGACCCCCGGATCTCTATCGCGCAAGCCGCCGTGGTCCTGGGCAAGAAACCCGCGCAGGTCCACCGGTACCTCGCGCTCGGCCGGCTACCCCGGCACGGCCCTGCGCACAACGGCCGCCCGCTGCTGCTGTCGGAGGTCGAGGCGCTGCGGCGGCACAGGGCGGTGATGGGCTCAGGTCAGGCGATCGGGTTCGGGTGACAGTTCTTTCCCTCCCGCCACACCCAGATGAGACCCGACACGGCCGCTCGTACGACAGTGGCCAGCCTGCTGGGTCGCCGACGCTGCGATGCATCCGTTGCGCGGCGCGGATGCATTCGTGGAAGTCCTGCTCGGAGTACTGCCACTTGTCGCTGGGACCGCCCTGGAGACGGATGACCGGTCCCCGGTCGGCGGCGGCCATCAGAACTGCTCGGCGCGGCGCAGCTCGGCCTGCGGGATCCAGGAGACCTTGTCATCTTTGCCCTTGACCCGTCCTAGCCAGGTTCCTTGTTCGAAGATCCAGGCGTCCAGGAAGCCGGCCGGCTGCCAGGCCTTCTCCACCGGTACCGGCGGGTCGACGCGCCGGATATGGTCCGGTGACCGCGGCCCGTACACGTCGTACTGCAGCTCCAGGTCCGCTGCGAGCCGGTGCGCGGCCTGTTCGGACAGGCCCGCTCCCCGGCTGCCGTTGGCCGCGTTGTCCCAGACCGACCAGTCCTCGTCGCCCGAGCCCTCGCGCACATTGAACCGACCGACCAGGACGCCAGGATGCCACATATTCGAACTGGTGTTCCCTTAAGCCTGCATAACGATGTCGTCCATGTAGCCGACGCGGACTCGCTCTGCGTAGGCGCGGTGACGGCTGGTCGTTATCTGGGGTGTTGTCGATGCTTCGCGGGCGGTCCGGCGCATGGGGTTCACCTGATGCCGCGCGGGACCCTGGCCGCCGAAGTCGGGCACGTCAGGCCTACGGTGTACCGGCGCCCGGTCGCGTTGCGTGTCGCCGCTCTGAGTCAGCTTCGGTCGATCCAGTTGGTTCCTCCGGGTCGGTACTGCGAATCGCACAGGGAACTGGTGCCGGGTTGCCAGGTGCACAGGTAGAGGTGGTTGCCGTCGGGGTCGGACAGCACCCAGGCCGCCGGTGCGCCCTGGTCGCTGACGAGCGTGCCGCCGGCGGCCAATGCCGCGTCGATCCGGGGCCGCACCTGAGCTGGGTCGACCCACAGATGCGGATGCCAGACTCGCTGTGTTGATCGAGCATCTGCGGTCTGGAACCAGATCATGGGCAGTCCTGTGCGGGGGTCGCCGACGTCGCCCCAGTCCTCGGTGCCGATGACGTGGTGGGAGTCCAGCACTGCTGCCCAGAACGGCGCGATTTTGTCGTAGGCCGGGGTGTCTAGGCCGAGTTCGATTCGGGTGAGGCTGCTGCATTCGAGTTCGGCGCCGGCGGCGGCGACGATGTCGGTGATCTGACGAGCCAGGGTCACGTCGGTTTCGGTCACGCCGCCGCCATCTCGGCTGGACAGCCGGACATCGACCTGGAAGGGCCGCAGGTCAAGGTCTGCGTGATGGCCAAGGGTTTCGGCAGCCTGCCCGATCGATTCCACGAGCCGCAGCCCTTGGGTGAAGCTCTCGGTGTGGATTCGTGTTTCCAGGCCGCCTTGCCCGAACGACAGCAGCAAGGTCCAGTCATCGAGGTCGGCTGCGGCGATCTGCTGTCCGGTCAGCACCTGTGTGGTCATGGGTAATCCCGTCTCTCCGCGGTGATGTCCAGGCCGGATGGCTCGGACATGTGTGAGACCGTACGAAACAAAACCGGCCAACCGTGTGTCCTGTTTTCCTGCTAATTTTGCGTTCATGCGCGCCGAGCGTCTGGTGGCCATTGCGCTGCTGCTGCAAGCGCATCGAAGAATGACCGCGCCCGAGCTGGCGCGGCGCCTCGACGTCTCCGAGCGAACGATCCGTCGCGATCTGGACGCGTTGCTGCTCTCCGGCCTACCGCTGTATTCCGAACGCGGCCGCCGGGGTGGGTGGGCGTTGCTCGACGGTCCTGCGATCAACCTTTCGGCGCTGACCCCGCAGGAGGCGCAGGCGCTGTTCCTGGTGACCGGGCCGGAACTGCTGACCGGCCTCGGGCTGGAACAAGGGGTCACCTCAGCGGTCCGCAAGCTGATCGAGGCCCTCCCAGCGACCACCCGCGAGCAGGCCGACCGTACTCGGCAGGCCATCCACATCGACCCCACTCGGTGGGGCCGAACCGCGCAACCCGCGCCCGCCACGCTCGTGCCGTTGCGGGACGCCGTGATCGCCGGAGTCCAGGTAGACCTCACCTACGCTCCACCAGGAGCCGAAACGGCGGTACATCGCGTCCATCCGTACGGACTGGTCTCCAAGAGCGCTATTTGGTACCTCGTTGCCGGTGCAGACGCGGGCCTGCGAACCTTTCGCGTTTCCTGGACCACGAACGCCGACGTCACCACCGAAGCCGTCGAGCGGCCCGACGACTTTGACCTCATCCGGGCCTGGGAGGACGTCACCCGCCGCCGAGTGCCCTGCTCCAGCAATCGCGTCGAAGTAGAGTTCCAGGTTCGTCCAGAGGATCTCGGCCGAGTCGCCTTGGCGCTGTCGGAAGACACCCAACTCCGCCCGATCGACAGCAAAACTGGAACGGCGCGCCGGTTCACAGCGACCTTCAGCTCGGTCCATGAGGCGGCCTGTGAGTTGATCTACCTCGGTGAAGGCGTGCAAGTGCTCGAACCGGCGTCCGTACGCGCCGAGCTGGTGCGAATTGGGCACCGGTTGATCGCGGACCACACCCCGAAGTGGTGATGGCTTGTCACCATTTGCGCGTCGCCCGGGTCGGCGCCCCATCCGAGCCGCCCGCGTCGCGAACACTGTCCAGGACGCAGAATCCCAAGTCACACGCTGAAGTTCGGGATTTGAGCTTAAGGGAACTGGTGTTCCAGTGGTCTGGGCGACAATCGCTGACTGTCAAGACAGCTAAACGCACGGCTATCTCGGCGGCCCGGGCCAAAAGCCGCAACCGGAAGGTCGAACGTACACTCATGCGCGCGGCCAGGCTTGCTGCAGCGCCTCGCCGGGCCGAGATGTGACCCGCCAACCGCTGCGCGACACATGTCCGCCACCTGACCTGCGACAGGCTAGAAATCTGGCGACTCGGACGCAGGCCAACGCACGGATCTGCCGAGTTCCGGATGCTTGCGTGATCGGGTGATGAGCGCGGTGAAGGGTGGTCGGTGTGGGTTCAATCCCACCAGGCAAGCCAGACTGGCGCGGCGAGGAGACTGGCGGCGAGTTCGGTGAGGTTGTCCGCTCCGTAGAGGTCGTAATAGCCGTCGTTGTAGACGAAGTACTCCCATGCCAGAGCGAGAGCTTCGGCCTTGGTGCGTGGTGGGCGAGCGACCGCGAACTCCGCGGTTGCGCCGGTGAGCACGACCAGTTCTGCGCCATACCGGTTTTTCCAGGTGCGCAGGATCGCGGCATGCTCCGCTGGGGTGGGGTACTCGTTCCACCCTCCGCAGTGCAGGACTGCCGGGGCCTGCCAACCGGCCGCCGCAGGCACTAGCGCGATTGTCACCGGCCGCGGTTCACCGTGTGGTCCGAACGGTAGGCGGAAGCCGGGTCGCTGCGCCTGATCGGGCCAGTCGCCTTCCCCGCGCAGCTCGGCGAGCGTCGTGGCCGCGAGCTCCGGCCCGTAGATCCGCAACCTGTCCTCACCTCGAGCGGTGAGGATGCTCGTGCCGTCCATGGTGTCGGCCAGCGCGATGCTGCCGGCCGGGTCGGCGTACTCGTACGAGTTCGCCAAGTACTCAGGATCCCCGTGTTCCATCAGGACCGGCCAATAGCCCGTCGCTGGGTGAGCCTCACGCAGCCGGCGCCACCAGTCGAGTGCGTCATGGCCCGACGCGGTGAACCCGAACACCCGCGCACCCAGCGGCGTAGTCGTGATCGCGTGCAGGCTCGGCAAGCCCGGCACCGCAACAACTGGAAACGGCGGGCCATCCGGGGTCTCTGTCACGCCCCGACGATGATCCATGGGATCGCGACAAGCAAATCGTTGGAGAAGCGCTCGCCGGACACTGGCGTCACTCGGCCACATCAACGTCCGGATCTGCCGCTGATCGCGCGGTCATGCCGATGAGCGGTCGACGGTCGAGCCCTACGATGACCAGCGTGGGGACGTTCATATTCGAGATCCGGGACGCGTTCGACCCGCTGGACGGGTATGAAGGTGACGTCACGCTCGCTGGGGTTCGCGTCGATGACGACGGGGACTCACTCGCTGCCGGCGTACGTTGCTCGTGCCTGTTTCAGGCGGCCGGACTGTCCGTTCGACCGTCGTGCAGTTTCCCCTCACGTCCTTTGCAGACCGCGACTTGCGGGCCATGTCTGTGGTCGGCGTCAGTGCGGCAGACGTCCTCATCGGCAGCCGAGCCGAGCGTGCTACCGACTGATTCGGGCGCACTCGCATGCCGCAGATAGCGAGTGCTGCCGCCGTCCGGACATGCCGCGATGTGCGATCACGCCGATGGCCGCGTGTTCACGCCGAGGTCAGCGAGCACTTCATCCCTTGGCTCAGTCCCACCAGAGAGTAACCAGACGGGCGTGAGGTGGAACTTCGATCTGCTGTAGTGGAGGTGCACCATTCCACCAGTCGTCCCTTGGTTCGTCCGGACGTAGCGCGACTGCCCACGATCCGACCTCGGCCGGCGACGCTGTCGTGACTACGTAGACGTGATCGCTGAAGGGCCAATCGTCTGGTTCCATCACGTCGGAGACGCCTACCCAGACGCTGTGAACCTCGGGGCGGTCCCGGATAGTGCTCAGAACCTCGTAGAACCGCGCAGGGCCAGGGTGGTCCGACAGGTTGCAGCCAATCGACGCGGGATCTTCGTTTCCATCGAAGAACAGCTCCAGACTGACGACAGACTCCGGTCCGGACCGACGGTCATATCCGCCCTGTCGGGCAATCTCCGCGTGCAGTTCTTCCAGCATCCCACTCCCGCTCTCGACGCTCCGGACTGTCCAGCCTGGCATGACAGGCACGTCGATGATCGACAGGATTGACGACCGGGCTTCAACCACCAGGCCAAGGCGCCAAGGTCCGGATCTGCCGCCGATGGTGCTCGACACGGCTCTTACGTGCTCGATCCGCCCGACATGCCTGGGCCCGGTGGAGGCCTGAGGACAAGACCGAACAACAGCTGAACAAGCAGGACTGTGACTCCCAGCGCGAAAGTGTCGAGAAGGAAGATCCATACGAGTCCGCCCGGAAGCAATACCAGCGGACCGACCACTCTGAACCTTGAGGTCTCTATCCGCCGATATCCCACCAAAATCAGCAAGAGAATCACCAGCGTCGGCACACCGAAGAGAAGTAGAAGCGCCGGCAAGCCCTTGGCTATCTCCGAGGTAACGGAGCCCACCGACCGCCCTGGATCAGCAGTCCAATAAGGATCGCGTAGCCGAGCCAGCAAACCGACAGCACAACCACGTACTTGACCAGCCCGGTCAGGAGCCAACTCGCCCATGCCGGCTGCAACGAAGACCGTTCCGCTGATGAGGTGTCCACCATCACACCCTGTAACTGAGACAGTGTCACAATGATGCCACACGCCAGTTCGGTCGACAGGGTTGCACTACACCCCGACGCCGCGGATCCGACGCCAAGCGTGGCGAGCGAACCGTCTACCGGATCTGCCGCACTCCGCGCTGTCATGCCGATGTGAGCGCCATCTAAAGCGCCGGCCGCGTTCGCTGATCAGCACCTGCTGGCCCATCACCGAAGCGGGCCAGCGAAGGCGCATGCCAACCATCTAGGTTGTTCATGTGAGTCCCCAGAACCTCCTCCAGGTGCTGCACCCATCCCGGAAGTCGCTCAAGCCCGGAGATGTCTTCACCATGCAGTTGCCAAGGCTTGGATACATGTTCGGGCGCGTTATCTCGACCACGGCGAGGTGGTCGATCACCCCGGACGGCGGTTCGGCGAACCTCGTCTACGTGTTCAAGCATCAATCGCCGTCGAAGATCATGCCCGACCGATCACACCTGCAGTCGGACCAGCTCCTGATCCCACCGCAGCTCATCAACCGCCTGGGCTGGAGCCGCGGCTACTTCGAGACCCTCGGGAACCTGCCGTTCGGTCCAGGCGAGGTCCTCCCGGTCCACTGCTTCGAGACACGCCAGTACCGCGCAGGACCGCGATGGTTCAACGAGCGCGCCGAAGAACTCCCCGCACCAATCCCACCCGTAGGCATCTGGGGCGGCGGAAACTACCTGACCCTCGAAGAGAAGATGTGCAAGGCGCTCGGCATCCCGCTGGCACCCGACTGAACCGGGAATCAGGACCCAAGCCGCAACGTCCGGATCTGCCGCGATCCGCGCCCTCATGCCGATGAGCGGATACTCGCCTGGGGCGGTCACCGTTGCTTGAAGAGTCGCGAGGCTGTCGAGGCGCTAGTTCGCGAGTGCGGCGGCAGCGGGTTAGCATCTCGAACCGTTCACCCGTGTGTACGGACCAGGTCGCGCAGCGGGACACGGCCTCCGAACCGAAGCAGTGCTCCGGAGTAGATGCGGCCGGCGAGCCGGATCAGGCCCCACATCGCAATGACCATGCAGGTCGCTGCCGTCATCATCTGCCAGCCCGGGACTGCGTGAACGGCGACGCGGTAGGTCATGACGACGGGTGCGGTCGGCGGGAAGTACGACAGCAGGATCGTGACGACGGCGTCGGGGTTCTCTTCGGCGTAGATGACGCCGAAGTAGCTGAGGAGCATGAGGCCGGTGATCGGGGCGATGGCCGCTTGGGCGTCCTCGATTCGGGATGTGGTCGCGCCGATTGCGGCGTACAGCACGCTGTAGAACAGGTAGCCGAGGACGAACCACAGGCAGGTCCAGGCCAGTACGTCGCCGGGGATGTTGGGCGCGTCCGCGCCGCCCCTGAAAGCGGCGGTGGTGACGGCCGCGCCGCCGATCACGGCGAGCTGTGCGAGCCCGACGACGCCGATGCCGACGACCTTGCCGGCGAGAATCTCACGGGCGGGCATTCTGGCGAGCAGGACTTCCGCGACGCGGTTCGCCTTCTCCTGTACGACGCCGGTGAGCACGAATCCGGCGTAGAAGCTGATCGCGAGGTACATCACTCCGACTGCGATGAACCCGACGGTATTCGCGTCCTTGTCGGCGGTGTGTGCGGCCCCGAGCGTGCGACTGGTGAGACTGACGGGGACGAGTAGCTGGGCGAGTTTGTCGGAGGAGATGCCGAGCCGGTCCGCCTGGTCGCGGATGTGAACCGTCTGTACCGCGTTGGCGATCGCGGCCGTCAGGGTGCTGTCCGACTCTGTCCGCCACTCGAGGCGAGTGCCGTCCACGAGCAGCACGTCGATCTTCTTGTCCCGGACGGCGCGTTCGCCGTCAGCGACGCTCGGGTATCGGGTCACCTCGAGGCCGTGGTTGACCGCCCTGGCCTGTTCGACAAGAGCTGTCACGACTCCGTCGGGCGCGGCCCCGCTCATGCCGACGTGGTACGTCGTCGACTTCTCGAGCAGTGACGGCACGAGGATGATCGCGACGACGAGGATGACGCCGAGCACGGTGGATATCCGGTAGGCGCGGCTGCCGCCACGCTCGCGGATCTCCCGCAGCGCGACGACCCAGATTCGCCGCCAGCCCTCGCGAACGTCAGCGCGCAACACCGGACACCTCCCGGGTCGTCTGTGCCGACCCCGCGACAGCCGCGCGGAACAGCTCGGACAGTGTCGGCGGCTCGTAGGCGAGCCTCACGACGTCCCCACCGACGCCCGCGAGCAGAGTTACCGGGTCGACGGCACGGGGGACGCGCAGACGGACCCGTTTGCCGTCATGGGTCACGACGGCGGCATCCGTGAGGTGCAGCAGCCGCTCGGGGTCCCGCGCAACCGTGATCTCGAGATAGCGGTCGGCAGCGGCGTCCCGAATCGCGTCGAGGTCGCCGCTCAGCACCACACGGCCGCCGTCGATGACGACGACGTCCTCGCACAGGTGCTCGACGATGTCGAGTTGGTGGCTAGAGAACAGCACGCCGGCGCCGCCATGCGCGATGTCGCCGAGCAGCCCGGACATCGCGTCCATCGCGATCGGGTCCAGCCCTGAAAACGGTTCGTCGAGCACCAGCAGGTCGGGCGCGTGCACTAGCGCGGCGGCGAGCTGGACACGCTGCTGGTTGCCGTGTGACAGGTCGTCCAGCCGGGAGTTCGCGCGGTCGGCGAGCCCGAGCGCGTCCAGCCAACGGGTCGCCTCCCGGGCCGCGGCTGCCGCCGACAGCCCCGACAGTCGGCCGAGGAACACGAGCTGGTCGAGCACCCGCATCCGCGGGTACAGCCCGCGCTCCTCCGGCATGTAGCCGAACCGGCGTCGGTCGGTGGCTGTGACGGGGCGCCCGCGCCACCGGACGGCCCCCTCATCCGGGGTTACGAGACCAAGGACGGCGCGCATCGCCGTCGTCTTCCCCGCCCCGTTGGGACCGACGAACCCGGTGAGGCGGCCAGGCCGCACCTGGAACGTGCACCGAGATAGCGCTTCGACCTCGCCGTAGCGCTTCGAGACGCCGATCAACTCGAGCACGGTCAACTCCCCACTCCCTGTTGCCAGCGTGCAAGCGGCATGCTCGCGTGACCAGGTCCGCAAGGCGGTATCGGTTGGAGTCCAAGGGCCTTCAGCGGGGCCTCACACGCGAGGCCGTAGTCCACCAAATGGAGGGCCGAACGCCCCTAGCGGGCGGAACCGGGCGGGCGCAGCATCGGAGTCAGCGGCCGAGCAGCGGCTCGCTGCGCGGTGCGCAAGATCGAAGCGACGGCGAGCGGAGGCACAGCCATGTCACGCACAGATCAAGGACCGAGCAAGACCGCCACGACCGCCCTAGCCGCGATCGGCGTCGTGATCGGCGTGGTGGTGGCTGTTCTAGCCGGCGACGTGATTCTCGGGGTCATCGTCGGCGCGGCCTTCATCGCGATCGCGGTCGGGTTGCTCAGGCTGTGGGCCGGCGGCGGCACACCGCGTTCGCACCACCCATGACAGGGCGGTGCGGGCAGCCATCGCCGGAACACCAAGCGCTCGGCGGAACGTCCGCCGCCGCTGGCGTCGTCACCCGCAATGCCGATGAGCGTGCGATCACCTACCAGGTGGCCATCGAGCTGGACGTGGGCTGACGGGCGTGAGCTGAGGGCCATAGCCGTCCTCGTGGAGCGGGGTCGCTCGTCAGCTCCCAGCCCAAGGCGTAGCCCTACACCTATTCCTTGTCCGTGGCTTTCGGGCTGTACTCGTTCTTCGCCCACCAGTCCCTGAAGGCGTCGTCCTTGCCGCGCCGAGACCGCTCGCAGTCCGGATCGACGAGCGGACTTTCGGTGGGCGGTAGGTCGGTCACGGTGCCTCCCGGTGGTCGTCGCGCTGTCAGATGACCGCAGCTCCAGGGTGCGTCCGCGCCATTTCGGGTCAACCAGAGCCGAAGGGCCTCGCGGACTTCCCTGTATAGGCTCCTGGTCGCCGACGCTGTCAGAACCCCCAGGCGACCAGGTGCCAGAGCGCGAGCTGGGCCGCGAGGGCGGTCAAGGCGACGGCGAGGGCCGCGTCGCGGTGTCGGATCCGCGGGGTCCACCAGTGCCGGAGGGCGCCGGCTGCCAGGAGCACGGCAAGGCCCACGGCCAGGAGCGTCATCGCCAGCGGCAGGTGGAACGCGAGGCGCATCGGCAGCGGGAACTCCTGCCAACCGAGGAACCCCACATCCACCAGCCCGGGCATCGCCCGGATCACGGCCACGGTCACGAGCGCGGCAAGAATTCCGGCGGCGGCGACAGCGGTGGTGAGACGGCGCCAGGTACGGCCGCCGGGCGGCGGCGCACCGACCGTCGACGTCCGGCCAGCTCCGCGGTGACGGCGTAACGTCTCGGCGCGCCCGGCGACGAGCCACCCGGCCGCCACGACCACCACGACCACCACGACGGCGAGCAGCGCCCACTGCCAAGCGAGTGGACCATCCGTGACCGGGTTGAGGTCCACTCCGCGCCACCGCTGCGACGGTCCGCGCAGGTCGAGGGTTTCCCCGTTGCCCGCGAGGAACAGGCCGGGCTGGAACTCAGTCAACCGATACCGCACCAGTGTTCCGTCCTCGGTGGCGTCGAAGTACGGCACGCCGGAGTCGACGTAGAACCGCGACGGCGGGTAGTCAGGGTTCATCGCGCCCATCTGCCCGGTGCGGTACAGCTCGTGGTATCGGGCCCAGCGGGTGGACTGCTCGCCGGCGGCCGGCTTCCCGACGGCCGCGATCCGGGCGGCCAGGTCCGGCGGTGGGACGTAGCGGCTGTCGGGCTCCACGACATCGGACTGGGTGGGCAGGCCGAGCATGCGGTCGTGGTACCGGCTGTCCGGCTCGGTGACCAAATCACGGAGGATTCCGAGGGCCAGGGACACCTGCAGATCGTGGGTGTCCGAGTTGGTGAGCACGGCGATACCGAGCTTCAGCTGCGGGAGCCACCACAGGTCGGACAGGAGGCCGTCCCCGCCGCCGTTGTGGTTGAACAGGTCGAGGTACTGGCCGGCCCGCCAGTGCGTGCGCGCGACGCCAAGCGCATAGCCCGCCGGCGCGCCTGCGTGCGGTGCCGGGACCGTACGCATCTCCTGCATCAGGGACGCATCGAGCACGGTGCGACCGTCGATGGTGCCGTCGCCCAGCTGGAACTCGAGGAACTTGGCGAGGTCGGTGGCAGTCGCCCACAGCCCGCCGGCGGCCATCATCGGGCAGTCCACGCGCGGCCGCACCAGGTCGCCGGTGTGACCCATGGCCCGGTCGGCGGTGGCGTGCACCCGGGCCCGGTCGAAGGTGCTGTGGGCCATGCCCAACGGTGCCAGCAGCGAGTCGCGCATCACGGCCGGGAAGGGATTGTTCGAGATCTGCTCGAGAATGTAGCCGGCCAGATCGATCCCCAGGTTCGAGTAGGCGTAGCCGGTCCCGACCGGGAACCGAAGCCAGGTGTCGGCGATGCTCCGCACGTGGGCGTCGAAGTCGCCCGGCTCTGGCTCGTAGGTGTTGCCGAGCGGCGCTTCGTGGGTGAAGCCCGCGGTGTGACTGAGCAGCATCCGCAGGGTGATCTTCCGCTCCGGGTGCGACTCGAACGCGCTGTGCACCGTGAAGTCCGGGAGGTAAGTCGTGATCGGTACGTCCAGGTCGAGCTGTCCGGACTGCACGGCCCGCATCACGGCCGTGGCGGTGAAGGCCTTCGACATCGACTGGACACTGAACATGGTGTCGACGGTGACCGGCGTATCCCCGTCGCTGTCCGTGGAGCCGAACCCCTGCTGCCACACCACCCCGTCGCCGTCGACCAACGCCAGGGCAAGTCCGGGAATCTGTTTCTGGGCCATCAGCTCGGGGATCCTGGCCTGATAGTTCGCGATCACCGCGGCGACGCCGTCGCTCTGGGCGGCCGGAGCCGCGACCGCGGGCGTACCGCCCGACACCGTCGTCAGGAGCACCACGACCACGGCAGCAACCGCTGCACGAACCGATCTGTGCGTGGCCATGGCAGCCACCTCCGGACCAAGTTGGAGATCCCGCACCGTGGGTCCCCGCGCCACCACGCTCGGACCCCAATCGCCGCATCACCAGGGCCTTTGGCCCAGCCCCGACATGCCAACGGGCCACTCTTCAGGGCACGCTGTGGTCAACGACGGTTGAAACCCGTCGGCCTGGCCGGACTTCCTGGTCTGCGCGCTGTTCGCCTACACCTCCCGCTGGCCGCGCCTTCCCCTGCGCCTGCCGCAGGCCGATGCCGACGGCCGTGTGCCGCCAGACCCCCTTCCAGGTGACCTAAGGCCGGCTTCTCGGTGGCGTTCGGCCCTGCCCGCCCGTACGCGGTTGCGATGTGCTGAGAGTTGGAGACGTCTGGACTGGCGAGAAATGCCAAGGGAAGTGATCTCAGTGACGGCTGCGATAGCGGTCTCCGGACTTGTGAAGGACTTCGGCCCCAGGACCCGGGCCCTTGACCATCTCGACCTGCACGTCGAGACCGGTGAGGTGCACGGGTTCCTCGGGCCCAACGGCGCCGGGAAGACCACCACCATCCGGGTCCTGCTCGGATTGCTGCGCGCCGACGACGGGCACGTCGCCCTGCTCGGCGGTGACCCGTGGCGCGACGCGGTGGCGTTGCACCGGCGTCTGGCCTATGTGCCTGGTGAGGTGAACCTGTGGCCCAACCTCACCGGTGGCGAGGTGATCGACCTGCTCGGCGACCTGCGGGGAGGACTCGACCCGGAGCGCCGGGAGGAGCTCCTCGAGCGGTTCCAGCTCGACCCGACCAAGAGGGTCCGCGCCTACTCCAAGGGAAACCGGCAGAAGGTCGCCCTCGTGGCCGCGTTCTCGTCCCCCGTGGAGCTCTACCTGCTGGACGAGCCCACCTCGGGGCTGGACCCGCTCATGGAGGCAGTCTTCCAGGACGTCGTCCAGCAGCTGCGCGCCGCCGGACGGAGCATTCTGCTCTCCAGCCACATCCTCTCCGAGGTCGAGGCGCTGTGCGACCGCGTCACCATCATCCGAGCGGGCCGGGCTGCTGAAACCGGCACCTTCGACGAGCTGCGTCATCTCACCCGCACGTCGGTAGTCGTCGACACCGCCAAGCCGCTGGAGTCGGTGACACGGTGGCCCGGCGTCCACGACGCCCGGGTGCACGACGCCCACGCGGAGTTCAGCGTCGACCCGGGCGAGCTGAACGACGTCCTCGAGCACCTGGTCAACCTCCAGGTGCGATCGATGACGACCTCGCCGCCCACCCTCGAGGAGCTGTTCATGCGGCACTACGGCGAGGACATCGCCGCGCCCGCCCGGGATGCGGTTGCTGAGGCGGTGACGGCACGATGAGCGGCTTCACAGGCACGATGCGGCTGGTCCGCCTCGCGCTGCGGCGTGACCGGATCACCCTGCCCGCATGGATCCTCGGCATGGCCGCATTCCTGGCTGCGACGACCGCCATGTTCGAGGACAACTACTCCAATCACCCCCAGCTCCTGGAGCCGGACACCCGCATGGTTACAGAGAACCCTGGCATGCGCGTGCTCGGCTTGGTGACAGGCTCGAGCGTCGGGGGCTACACCCTGCACAGGGATGCCCTGACCCTCGCGGTGCTGGCTGCCATGATGAGCGTCCTCGCAGTCGTACGACACACCCGTCAGGCCGAAGAGCTCGGTCGCGAGGAGATGCTGGGTGCCGGCGTGGTCGGCCGCTATGCCTCGCTGGCCGCCGCGGTGATCGTCGCGCTTGCTGCGAACCTTGTGCTGGCCGTGCTGCTCGGCCTCGGGATGGTGGTCGGGGGACAACCCGTGGCTGGGTCCATGGTCGCCGGCGCGTCGATCGCTCTGGTGGGCGTCGCGTTCACCGGCGTCGCCGCGGTGACGTCACAGCTCACGTCGACCTCGCGCGGCGCGATCGGTCTTGCCGGTGCGGGCCTCGGCGTTGCCTTCATGCTGGCGGCGCTGGGCAACATGCTCGGGACCGTGGACTCCGCCGCCCTCCGGGTCACCAGCGCCTGGCCGGCCTGGCTGTCCCCGATCGGGTGGGGTCAGCAGATGAGGCCGTTCGCCGACAACGTGTGGTGGCCACTCGGGCCCGCCGTACTGGTCCTGGCCGCTCTGTTCTGGTTGGCCATCGTTCTCGTCGGCCGTCGCGATGTCGGTCGGGGAATGTGGCCCGAACGCAGGGGTGCCGCCCACGCGAGCCCGGCCCTGCGGAGCCCCGTCGGCCTGGTCTGGCGGCTGCAGCGTGGAGCGCTGCTGGGCTGGGCGATCGGCCTGCTCGGCTTCGGCCTGATCTTCGGTGCGCTCAGTGACCAGATCGGGGGACTTGAGGGAGCGGCCACGGAGTGGTACGCCACCTTCGGCGGTGATGCCAACCTGCTCGGCGCGTACTGGGCCTCGATGATGCAGATGGCGGGAATGGCCGTGGCGATTTACGTAGTCACGCTCTTGCTTCGCCTGCACCACGACGAAGCGCACGGCACGCTGGAGTCGGTGCTCGGCACCGCGGTCTCCCGACTTCGCTGGGTGGGCGCGTACGCCGTCAACGCTCTGGCCGGAGCCATGTCGCTGCTCCTGGTCTTCGCAGTGGCGATGGGCATCACCGGCGGCCAGGTGCTCGGCGGCACCGCAACGCTGGTGCGTGATCTGGCCAGCGCCGCGCTGATCCAACTCCCCGCCATCGGCGTCCTGGGTACCGCGGTCGTCACGGTGATCATGTTGCTGCCGCGTTGGTCGGCAGGTCTGTCCTGGGCACTGGTGGTGGGCTCGATCATCGTCGGGCCGATGTTCGGCCCCTCACTCGGACTACCGACCTGGCTACTGGACCTGTCGCCCTTCACCCATGTGCCCAACGCACCGGCCGTCGCCATCACCGCCGGACCGATCCTGGGTCTGAGCCTGGCCTGCGTTCTGCTGGCCACCGCAGACGTCGTGGCCCTGCGCCGCCGGAACCTGGCACTCCCAGCCTGACGGACTCCGAGGTTGCAGTTTGTCCTAGAGTCACCGCCCTCACCGCATACATCCCGTCGCCTGGGAGGCGCGTCGTCGACCAGGCGGCGACGGCCAGGAACGGCGGGTTGGTGGCCAAGCCGAGATGACCAACTCGCCAGCCACTGCCCGCGCCGCGGCTGGGACCGTGTGAACTGAGCCAGTCGCGATGGGCGACCAACGCCCCGACGACCCGCGGCTACAACTTGACTTGGTGCAGAGAATGCGGCCCGCGGATGGGTCGACGCTGGCCTTGGCCGGGCTGTACGAGGTCTGGTACGACAAGTCGCTTCCCGGCGACGATCCGAACCGAGCCGTCCCGACGTACACAATCATCACGACCACAGCGACCGACAGCGTCGGGCGGATCCACGACCGCATGCCCATGGCAATCGCCCCGGAGGCATGGGCCGAGTGGCTCGATCCCCGCAATCACGACGTCGACCAGCTCCTCGGCCTGATGGCTCCCCCCGTCGACGGCAGCCTCGACATGTACGCCGTCTCGAAGGCCGTGAACAACGTGAAGAACAACGGCCCCGAGCTGCTGGAGCCACTGCCCGCCGAACCCTGACTGCTACGGTCGAGGCTGTCCGAGCCGACGGAGGTCAGCGCGCGCGTGCGCTGATAAGACACGATCGCCCGGACCAGCTGCACCACGATCGGGGCGAGCTGCAGGACGTAGTCGCGGCGCTCTTTCGGCAGGGCCAACGAAATCAGCATGATCAGTGCGAACAGCGCGACGAGCAGCGTGATCGGAACCGCGCCGACCACGAGCTTTTACCGCACTGAACGACGCGGTCACCGGCAACATCTCGCCGCCCCGCTTCGAGGGTGATCTCGTCCCTGTACCCGTCCGAAGGCGACCATCAGCACGACGCCGCCCAGCACGAGGACTGCTAGTAGCAGGAGGTTGATGGACCAGCTTCCGGCATCGGCGCCGGCTGCTGGTTGAAGCGTAGGGTTCATCACAGAACCTCTCTGTTTGTAGTTCGAGCTGCAGTGGATTGGTTCGGTTTGGAACGGCCTCCCGCGCCAATCGGGAGGCCGTTCGTTTGTACGTGCGGGGTTCGACCTGCCGCCTCTGTCGAGGCGGTAGGTCGAGCCGTCCGACCTAGCGTGGGCGCCCCGGGTGGTTAACGTCGCGTCCAGCGCGCTAACAGTTTTTACTCAGCACGGCCGTGCTCGGTGGGACGCGGCCCGTGTCGCTCACGCGTCCGTCCCCCTCTCATATGGGTCGGTTGCGTTTGGAATTCAACTCCGTCCCAGTCCGCACCCCAGGTTCAGTGGGGAGCCGACCCAGTTGTGCTCATTGATGCTGGCGGGAGGTGTGTCAGCCAGCCGGTTCCTGCTCGTCCGCGCTCGCAGGTCACACCGAAGACGGGTCTTCCGGTTCCGGTCGGCCGCGCCGCGAGCGGCCGGACTTGTAGTCCGGCCGGCGCCGGATCAACCCCGACCGTGTTCGACAAACGCGATGTCCGACGCACACACCACTTCTGGCGTGATGCAGTGCGAAATACATGACGGCACGGCCGTGATCCGCCTCACGCTCTCGATCGGGGCAACCGATCCAGGCGGCAGGGCGCACCGGATTGGCGAACCCCATCCCTTTGATGTGGCTGTCGCCACGGCAACGGACCAGCGGACCTGCAGGGTTTAGCGGGACCCACCCTTCGTAGCGACGTCATACGACGGACGTCGACGGCCGGCCGTACGGTGACCGGCATGAGGCAGCCGCTCAGCGAACTCGACACGGAACCGGACAGCGACCATCTTCGTCGCGTCTGCCCGCCTTCGCGGACGAGCGCTGAGACTTCACGACATCCCGACGGCGGCAGCATCCACCCAGCGGGCGAGGATGCTGAAAGCCGCGAGCTGTTCCAGGACCTCGTTCTCGTCCAGTTCCTCGTCGACTTCGTGCGCGATCGGGTTCCTGATTGCCGAGTAGAGGCCGCGGGCGAAGCTGGCCGCGCCTTCGTGGCGGCTCTTGAAGGTGTCGCTGCCGTCGTTGGGCATGAGTCGTAGTCGTGGCTTGCCGGCCACGGGCGGGGTGACGGTGAAGGCATCGCCGAACAGCCTGCCGTCCGACAGGTCCCGGCGACTCAGCTTCGCCTGGGTCTGAGCGTTGACGGCCTTAGCTGCCATCCCGACGGCCTCTCGGTAGTGGCCGCTGCTCCACAGCCCTTGAACGGTGCCCCACACCCAAGGATGCAGCGTGGCGGCGTCGAGCTGAGGTGCACCGCTGCCCAGGTTCTCATCGAGTTCTCCCTGATGCTGGAGCTGTGCGATGGCGCGATGGGCGGCCTGGCGGTGGCGCGAGTAGAGGGCTGTAGTGATAGGCCAATCCGCAGTGCGCCAGCCAGGGACTACTCGATCAAGGATCGGCTCGACCAACTGCGCGGCGGCCTGGATCTCGTGCTGGGGGTTTACGAAGCTGTCGAAGTACTGACCGCGTCTGCGGGCGCTCTCGACGGATTCGGTCTTGATCGTTTCGAGGAAGGCTTGCAGTTTCTCCATCGCCCACTGGCGGTTCAGTCCCGACATGCCCTGATCGTCCCTGCCCGGGCCGACACTGTCTAAGTAGCCTCCACCAGGGCCACCAAAGCCCAGCTGACCGAACCACGAACCGGTTGGAAGCTACTTAATCCAGGCCGCCGGCTGCCCGATCCGGAGCGCGACACGCCCGGTCGTACGCCGTACCCGAATCTGCCCTTATCACCGGTCCGCGCGGCCCTTCGACTCCGGTGGGCGCAGCGGCCGGCCGACGTCGACCGGCATGAGGCAGCCGCCCAGCGAGCTCGACACGGAATGAACCGGCCGGTGACCATCCGCTCGTCGCGTCTGATCGCCCCGAGGCTCGTCGTATCCGATGCTGTGTGCAACATCCACGAACCCGAGGAGCACCAGCAATGGTCCAGCGCACCGAGGTCCACCTCATCGACGACCTGGATGGCAAGGAGATCCCCGCAGGCAAAGGCGAAACCGTGTTGTTCGCGCTCGACGGGACGTCGTACGAGATCGACCTACTGGCCAAGAATGCGGCCGCGCTACGCAAAACACTCGCCGCGTACGTCGCAGCGGCGCGGCCGGTGAAGCCACCACGTGGTACCCGCCGGCGCCGAGCAACCGAACCGGCCGCTCGCCAGATCAAAGCCTGGGCACGCGAGAACGGATACGAGGTCGCCGACCGCGGCCGAGTCCCGGGCCAGATCCGCGACGCATACAACGCAGCGCACTGAGGCCAACCTGATAGCGATGCCCCCGGAACGGCGACGCTGCTCGAGGCTGTTCCGTAAACGGTCGTTTGCGGAACAGCCAGCCTGTAGGCCGGGCGGGCGCCGGGGACAGGACCAGACGGACCGCCGGTGAATCGTTGCTTGTTCGTACCAGAGCGCGTAGGAGTTCCTGTGATAACTGCTGTTCTCGCCGGCTGCGAGTACCTGCAGCATTGCGAGGTGCTGATTCGCCTTGCTTTTGGTCACTTGTTGACGCCCCATAGCCGCAGGATCGGTGCGCCGCGATCTGCGTGTGTGGGGTGCGGTGGTCGACGGCTGTACGGATCTGGTGGAGACTCGATGGTGCCTGGGGTTGTGGGTGCAGGGGGAGGGTGGTCCTTGTGGATCCGGTGACAGCATTGGTGGTCTCGGCGGTCGCTTTGGGCGCCGCGACCGGGCTGACGGACGTCGCAGCGCAGGCGGTCAAAGACGCGTACGCGGCCTTGAAGCGGTTGCTGGGTCGCCGCGGTGTGGACGTCACGGCGGTGGAGCGTCTTCCAGAATCGGCGGCGCAGCGGAACGCCCTGCAGGAGACGGTTGCAGCCGTCGGCGCCGATGATGAGTTGGTCGAAGCGGCGCGACGACTGGTGGAAGCAGTCAAGACACACGCGCCCGAGGCCGCGCCGGCGTTGGGCATCGATCTAAACGAGGTTGAAGCCGAGTTCCTGCGGGTGCAGCGGGTGCGCTCAGAAGGCACCGGTGTGCGTGTTCACCGCGGACGGTTTGAAGGTGGGATCGACATCAGCGATGTCGAGGCCGGCCCGGGGCCGGCGGGCCGCCCTTAGCCGCGGCAGGTCAGCCCGACCCTGCTGCAGCTGGAGAGGGCAGCCCTTACTTCCAGCTTGCAGACCTGCACGCTCGCGAAGTGTCGATTCGCGACGTCACGATCCTCGGCCCAGGTGCGATCAGCGCTGACCGGGGCGCAGTGGCAGCTGGCCGCGACGTAGTCGCGGACCTTATCGTCACTGGCGATCGGAACATGTTCTTCGTCGGCGCCTACCAGCGGCTCGCCGAGGCGTACATAGACGCGCGCGAGGTGTTCGAGCGTGTTGACGTCGCGCGGTTCGTGGGTCGCGAGGACTTGATCGCCGCGCTCGATCATTTCCTCGCCGGGAAGTCGTCTGGCTATTTCGTCGTCGAGGCGCCCGCCGGGCTCGGCAAGACTGCGTTGATGGCTCACCTCGTGTCGACCCGTAGCTGGGTGCATCACTTCTCGGAGCTGGCACCGGGCGAGGCCGGTGTCCCGGCGGCACGCCTCAACCTGGCAGCGCAACTGATCCGGGCATTTGACCTGCGCGACGGCGCAGAGTCAGTGCTGTCGGAGGCCGCTGCCTCGCGCGCGGACTTCCTCTCGGGGCTGCTGAGCGACGCGGCCGCGCGATTGGAGCCGGGCGAGAAGCTCGTGTTCGTCGTCGATGGGCTCGATGAGGCGGGGACGCGGCCGGGGGAGAACGTGCTCGGATTGCCCCGGGCGCTACCCAAGGGCGTGTTCGCCGTCGTCAGCAAGCGCCCAGTGCCGGTCGCTCTCTACATCGACAGTCCGCGCCAGATCGTGGGGATCGAGCCGGGCTCCGATGCCAACCTGGCGGACGTCCGGGCATACATTGCCACCGTCTCGTCCGCGAGGCTGGTCGAGCCGCTTCTGACCCGCAGCGGCGGGCTGTGGATCTATGTGCACTACGCACTGCAGGAGGGGCCTGACCTGGATCCTGATGCCTTGCCACAGGGTCTGTGGGGTTGGTACCACCGCTTCTGGCACACGTGGGCTCGCGCCCACGCGACAGAGTGGCCTGCCACCTACCTGCCGTTGCTTGCGGCGCTTGCTGCAGCCCGCGAGAGTGCGACGCTGGCCGAGCTCTGCGACGTCGCCGGTGTGAGCCGTCCCCCCGGCCGAACTGCCGGCCGAATGGGGCCCGTACCTGCTGCCGTCTCGCGAGCGGCCACGCCGCTACCGGCTGTACCACGCCAGCCTCGCGGACTATCTTCACGGTCGCGGAACGACGGAGGATAGCGTCGAGCAGGAATTCGCTGACGACCTCGCGTACGCGACGCACAAAGTACACGCGCGCTTGGCCGATCGTTGCCTCGCAATGGATGAGCCGGACGCCTACGCGTTCGCTCACCTCGCTGAGCACCTGCGCCTGGCAGAGCGTCCCGACGAGCTGTTTGCGCTCGTCGCCGACCCTGCGTGGAGGTCAGCGCACCTGATGCATGACCCCACCGGAGGCGGATTTATCGGCAACATTACGGAAGCATGGAACTGCGCGGTCGACCTTGACCGCCGCGCGCTTGAGGCGGGTGCGCCCCCGCCGCACCTACAACGCGAGATCGCTTGTGCCTTCGCCGCGGAAGACGTGCACACTTTCGCGGCGTATCTTCCCGCCTCGCTTCTCGCCCGGCTGGTCGCCGCCCGGATCTGGTCGCCGGAGCAGGCACTGGCATCGGCAGCCTTGAACCCATACCTGGAGGGGCGAGCTCGCAGCCTGGCGGCCGTCATGCCCCACCTTTCCGAGCACCAGCGCATCACGGAGCTGCAAGAGTTCTTTGCCTGGGCGGACGTCAAGCGTGCCTACGCGTACGAGCGTAGTAACGCGCTCGGCGTTCTCGCTCCGCACATGCCAGCGTCGATGATGGATGAAGTGTTGCGCCGTGCGGGAGCCGAGATCGACGCCGGTGCGGATGCGCTTGCGCAGCTGGTCCCGTACCTCCCGACGTCGCTGTTGAACGAAGCTGTCAGCGTCGCGATCGCGATCCCCTGGGCACTATCACGGGTCGAGTGCCTGAGCGCACTCGTGCCATATCTCGCCGGTGATCTGCGCGAGGCAGCACTCGCCGCCGCCTTCGAGGCGCTCGTGGCGGCGGAGGACGAGGTCGGCGGAGCCCATATGGGCGAGATGGGCGAGCTTTTCGCAGCACTTGCGACCGAGGCGCCTGACCGCCTGTTCGCGATCGCCGGCAGGCTAAAGGAATCGGACGCCCGTACCCATGCGATTGTGGCGCTCGCCGGCCATCTCGACGACACGCAGCTTGCCGTGGCCCTCCACGCAGTTATGGCGCTTGGAGACCCGACCATGCGCGCCTGGGCCCTTGGCATGCTTTACCCGCGCCTGCCCGCCGATCTGCAGAAGGTGGCCCGCACCACCGCCAAGGCCATCTCGACGCCCGCCGATCGCGAGCGCGCGCTCAACTGGATCAGGCAACGTCCGCCGGAACACAAGAAGGAACACAAGAAGGACGCAGAGCTGAAGCAGGACACTGCCGACGACGAGGCGACCCCCGCGGAACTGTCCAGGGCACTCGCGGATGTGGAGGCCCTACCTTGGGCGTCCTACCGTTTCGAGGCGCTGGAGGAGCTCGCACCGAAACTGCCGGACGCGATGCTCCAGGATGCCCTGCGCGTAGCGGTCGGCGCGGCGGCCGCGCCCGAGAACATGGAGCTGCGCGCCAAGGTGTGGAAGATGCTCGCCAAGCGGCGGCCCTCTAAGCCGCGGCGGAGGCGAGGGCCCGCACGATCTCCGCTCGCCCCCGAGGAACGGGACGGTGCACTTGCCGATGTCTTACGGATCGACCCTGAGTCGTCCGGCAAGGCGATGGCTCTCGCCGAGTTGTGCGAGCGGATCCCTGCGGACGAGCGCTCCGGTGAGTTGATCGCCGCTGTCGTTCACACGCTCGATGAAGCGGCGGCGACTCTCGGCTCCCACGGTCTCTCAGTTGCTGTGCGCGCACTCGCGCCCCAGCTCCCAGAGGCGATGCTGCCCCACGCCTTCGCGATCGCGAGCCAGATCCCGCACGGTAAGCGGCGCTGGTATGCGTTCTCGGACATGTCCGAGGATCTGCAGACGGCTGCCCCCGCCGTCCTGCACGTCTGCCTCGACATCGCCTTGCGCGCCTCGGTCGAGCATCTCGATGTAGCGAACTGCGCGCGCTTCATGCGGCCGATCGTGAACGCACTCGACCAAGGAGGAGTGCCGTGGAGGTCATCCCGACGACGTTCCATCGGCTGAGCCCGAACTGGGGGCCGACTCGACGACACAGACCGCGCGGAACCGCCAACATCCAGTGGTGCCGAACCTCGTCGATGACGACCTCGCCACTGGATGCACTTGTGCCGTTCGGTCGTCGGATAACGTGGCCGGCTGCTGCGGCAGCGGCTAGGGGTGGTCTCCGCAGATCCAGTGATCGCCGAGGCGGGCCCAACGGCGACCAGCCAGCCACAGCTCCGCCGCGTCGGGCACCTGTTCGGCGTCGCCGCTCGCAAGCCCGCCGCCGAGCATCACCGTCGAGCTGCACTGACTGCACATGATGATGCGGGCCTGGTGGGGTTGGCAGCGCTCACGGTGCCACCGCTCGACCACAGCCCCCGAGGGCTGGGTGGGGTTCGGCATGAGCCAGACAGTTTCGAGGCCTTCGCGGTGCAGTTGCAGTTCGTGCTTGCTCGAGGGGCGGTGCCCGCAGGTCGGGCAGGCGGCCGCCGCCGACGGCGGCACCGGCATCGGCATCGGCTCGTTCGGCGTACCTGCGCTTGGCGCCGCAGCGGGGAGCTCGGGCGGAACGGCCGTTCCGGGTAGCGCGGGGGAGCCGAGTTCGTGGACGTACTTGTAGATGGTGGCGCGGCTGACGCCGAGCAGCCGCGCGATCGAGGACACGGTGTTGTCGGGTTTGCCGAGCAGGTCGCGGGCGTGCTGGATCTGTTCGGTGGTCATCGCCGGTGGCCGGCCGAGGCGGGTGCCTCGGGCGCGGGCGGCGTCGAGGCCTTCGCGGGTTCCTTGGACGATCATCTCGCGGATGAACTCGCCGAGGGCGGCGAAGACGTGGAAGACGAGTCGGCCGCCAGGCGTGGTCGTGTCGAGTGCTTCGTGCAGCGACTTGAATCCGATCTCGCGTCGTCGCAGGTCGCCGACGATTGCGATGAGGTCCTGAAGGTTGCGGCCGAGCCGCCACAGCTCAGTGACCGTGATGGTGTCGTTGGGCCGGGCGAACTCGAGGCACTTGCGCAGCTCGGGTCGTTCGGCGTTCTTGCCGCTGAGCTTCTCCTGGAAGATCCGGGTGCACCCGGCGCCCAAGAGAGCATCGAGTTGCCGATCAAGGTTCTGGTCCCTGGTGGAGACGCGGGCATAGCCCAGCAGCATGCCGCCGCCAATGACGCCGAGCGGGTTGGGGTCGAGCAGCAGCGCCGGGCGATGGTCGAGGTCGGTGGCCGTCACACCCTGACTGTATGGAAAAGGGTGCGCGCGCTGTTGTTGGACACTCCGGGTTTGCAACACGTTTTCCGACACAGTAGGTGTGGCGTGTCGAGGTCTGGGCGGGTTGCCGGGTGGCGGCGTTGGAAAACGATCCTCAGCCGACGCCCGGCAAGGCCAAGCCGCGAGGGTCGGCCTTGCCGGGGCTCTACTCGGGGCGAGTCCGCCGCAGGAGAAGGAGCGCGAGGACCTTGCGCGCGTTCTGGCGCTGATCAGGGTCGGGCGCGGTCAGCGCGGTGATGGTGGTCAGAGTGATGGTCCAGGTGTAGAGCGCCGCGGCTGAGCTGGCGCCGTCGTGGAGAAGCTGCAGGAGTGTCATGTGGTCAGTCACCTCGGTGGTGTCGTTGGCGTGCGTGATGCCATAAAGACACATCGGCTGGGGTGACGGGGGAGCCTCGGTTCGCTACCGTGCGACACGCCGTACAAACGCTGGCGCCCCAGGCGCGATCCGGTTTATCCGCCCTGTCCGACCGGGTCTCGGACCGGACATGATCAGCGGTAGACAGGCACCGTGAGGGAGCAAGCGGGGGACTGATGACTACGTTCGACGACGAGCTACAGCGTCTGCACCAGGCTGCCGGGGGCGCCGACGGCGGGTCAGCTTCACACCTTGTGTAAGCGGCTGGTCCCTGCCTTGGATGTACCGGTTCAGACGCTCAGCGACTGGCTGCGCGGCAAGGCCGTCAATGCCCGTAGGGCGGGCGATCAGTACAAGGTCATCGGACTCCTTGAGGCACTAGCCGAGGGAACCGATGCCGGATTCCAGCGCCGTACTACTGCTTGGTGGCGAGAGCTGCGCGTCCTTTCCCGGGCCGGGACCAGAGTGGACTCGGACCTCTTGTCTGCCGACAAGCCGGTCCTCGGTCGGGTGATCGGTGAGCTGACCGACGAGGATGCCCTGGTGTACGAGGTGCACCAGGCCATCACCGCCGACCGGACGGCCGTTTCGGTGCTGCCGCCGTACTTGGCGCGGGGGCATGACGAGGTGCTCCGGCGCGAGCTCAGGGCTGCTGGCGCCGGGAATCGGGTGATCATGCTGGTGGGCGGTTCGTCGACCGGCAAGACCAGGACCTGCTGGGAAGCCATGCGGGCGGAGCTGCCTCAGTGGAGGGTGTGGCATCCGTTGAGCCCGCGTCGACCGCAAGCCGTGATCGATGCGTTGGATGCGGACGCGATTGAATCGTCCACGGTGATCTGGCTGGATGAGGCTCACAGATATCTGGAGCCCGCCCTCGGGGAGCAGGTCGCCTCCATGCTGCAGGAGCTGCTCCACGATAACGATCGCGGACCTTTCATCGTGCTCGGCTCGCTGTGGCCCGACCGCCGGGACATCCTTACTGATAGACGATCGAGCGAGCATGAAGCGGCTCGGGCGCTGCTGGATCCGGGACGCTGCCTCGAGGTAAACGTTGCTCCGGAGTTCTCAGCTGACGAGCTGACTGCGGCCCAGCAGCAGATCGAAGCAGATTCGCGGCTGAGGTTCGCCGCCCGGCAGAGCTCCCGGCTCACCCAGCACCTGGCCGGCGCACCCGAACAGCTCAGTCGCTACAAACGAGCAAGCGAGCATGCCCAGGCGATCGTTCGAGCCGCGATGGATGCCCGCCGGCTCAGCAGCTGGCTTTACCTACCCGTCGACTTCCTCCGCGCCGCCCCTCTGTGTCAAGGTTGCTTGAGGCAAGATTTGGTCTTGTAACTTTGAATTGAGGGCGAGCGAGGAGTCCGACCCGAAGTGAGTTCGACGAGTGGGCAGGTGCCTGATCCGGAGGTCCCGGCGAAGGCTCGGACGCGGCGGTATTCCGCGTCGTACAAGGCGAGGATTCTGGACGAGTACGAGCAGCTGGACAAGGCGGGCAAGGGTGCGCTGCTGCGGCGCGAAGGCCTGTACTCGTCGCTGATCTCGGCGTGGCGAGACCAGCGGGACAAGGGTGCGATGGCGGCATTGGCCACGCCGGCCGGGCGGCCGCAGGCTGATCCGAAGGATCGGGAGAACGCCAAGCTGCGCCGGGAGAACGAGCGGCTGGCCGCTGAGCTGGAGAAGGCTCAGCGGGTGATCGAGGTGCAGGGAAAGCTCTCCGCGCTGCTGGGTCAGCTCGCGACCGGCAGCCCGAGCAGCGGGAGCGAGCCCACGCCATGATCGATGAGGCGATCACCGAACTCGAACCGCTGGTCGGCACCCGGAAGGCGTGCGAGGCGGCCGGCCGGGCGCAGGCCACCCACTACCGGCGGCACCGCCAGTCCCCGGCGCCGGTCCGGCCGCCGCGCGACCTCAGGCCGCAGCCGCGGGCGTTGACGCCTGTGGAGCGGGCCGAGGTGCGGGCGGTGCTCAACAGCGAGGAGTACGTCGACAAGGCGCCGGCGGCGGTCTATCACGAGCTGCTCGACCAAGGTGTCTACCTGGCCTCGGTCTCGACGATGTACCGGATCCTGCGCGACCACGGCGAGGTGCACGAGCGGCGCCGCCAGGCGGTCCACCCCGCACGGGTCAAGCCCGAACTCGTCGCCACGGAACCGAATCAGGTCTGGTCGTGGGACATCACCAAACTGCACGGCCCGGCGAAGTGGACCTACTACTACCTCTATGTGATCCTCGACATCTACTCCCGCTACGTCGTCGGCTGGCTGCTCGCCGACCACGAGTCCGCGGCCCTGGCCGAGCAACTGCTGGCCGACACCATCACCAAGCAGGACATCGACCGCGACACACTGACCGTTCACGCCGACAACGGCTCCTCGATGGCCTCCAAACCAGTCGCGTTCCTGCTCGCCGACCTCGGCGTCACCAAGACCCACTCCCGGCCACACACCTCCAACGAAAACCCCTACAGCGAGGCGCAATTCAAGACGCTGAAGTACCGGCCCGACTTTCCCAGACAGTTCGGCTCCATCGCCGACGCCAGGGCGTTCTGCCAGGGTTTCTTCGGCTGGTACAACACCGGGCACTACCACTCCGGCATCGGCTGGCACCACCCCATCGACGTCCACTACAGACGCGCCCAGATCGTGCGCGACGCCCGAGCCGACGTGCTCAGCACCGCCTACACCCGCAACCCCGAACGGTTCGTACGCAAACACCCCGAACCACCCGCGCTACCCACCACCGCCTGGATCAACAAACCCAGCGAACCCGACGACAAGGAGCTCCAGCCGATTGACTCAATGAATCCCTAACCGACCCGGCTCAAAAATCTTGACACGCAGCGCTAACGGTGACCGCCACCGGGTCGGGTTAGCGGCCGTGTTTGGTCGGGCGATGACCTCGAGCCGATCCTCGCTGCTATTGCGTCCTCCTGCGTTCCTCGACGCGACGTTGGAACGCGTTTGTTGTTCACAACACGCGCGCTGGAGTGGTTGAGATGTCCCACATCGCAACCAGCCGTCGCAGTCCGCTCGGTTGGAGACCATCGCCGTGCATCTGGCGCCGATCGAGTACGACATAGGAGCAGGCGAGCAGACTCGGCGCACGGGCGACCTCGGCTGCTCCGGGACCAATCCTCCGTACGCTTGATCACCGATGCGAAAGCTTGATCATGTCGGGGCGGGCCGGACGTTGAGTGGGTATGACGGACAACGGGTCGGACGCGAGGCGAGATGCCGACGACCCGTGGGTAACGGTGGTAGTGCCGGATAGTGCGCCGGTGCTCTATCCACAGGCTGCTCGTGTTCTTTGCCGGATTGTTGTAGGACTGACTCGGGTGGAGCGTGGATCCGAGGCCGGCTCCAAGACGGAAGGTCAGGGGATTGAGCGGCGACGGGCAGGGTGAGTGGGCGGTCCTCGACGAGCTCTTGGGGATGGAGGCGCTCGCTGACAAGCCAGTAGAAGGCGAGAGGATCGGGCACCTGGCTTTCTACGGACGCTGTTCGACTGAGGACAATCAGGACCCGAAGACCTCGCTGGCGTGGCAGATGGGAGAGGCCTCGCGGCTTGTTGAGCCGCTGGGAGGCCAGATCGTTGAGCAGTTCTTCGACATCGGGCAGTCCCGGTCGCTGCCCTGGGAGCGGCGAGACGAAGCCAACCGCGTGTTGCAGGCGCTCAAGGATCCAAACCGTGGCTGGAATGGGCTGGTCGTGGGGGAGGCGACTCGATGCTGGTACAGCAACCAGTTCAGTCTGACGTGGCCGAAGTTCGATCGGTACGGCGTATCCCTGTGGATACCTAGCTTGGGCGGCGTGTTCGACCCCGAGAACACGGTGCACGACATGGCGATGACGATCACTGGAGGGCTGTCCAAGTCGGAGCGGCAGCATGTCCAGCGGCGTGTGAGGGCTGCGATGGCCGCCCAGGTTCTGGTTGATGGCAAGCACCAAGGCGGTCGTGCACCGTACGGCTATCAGGTTGTTGACGCCGGCCCGCACCCGAACCCGCGGAAGGCACAAGAGGGCTACCGGCTTCGAGTGCTGGCAGTGGACGATCTTGCGGCCCCGGTCGTTGGGCGGATCTTCGCGATGTACCTCGACGGGCTGGGGTTCCGGGCAATCGCCGAGTCGCTCAATGCGGAGGCGATCCCGTGTCCTTCGGCGCACAATCCGCGTCAGAACACGCATCGGCGGGGCGGCGGGTGGCAAGGGTCGACGGTCCGCGCGATCCTTGAGAACCCTCGTTACACCGGATTCGCGATCTATGGACGCTGGCGGAAGGTCGAGGAGTTGCTCGACCCGGACGACGTGGCTGCCGGGCATGTCGTGCGGTTCCGGCGTTCACCGACGTCGAAGATCGTTAGGTCCCGCGAGCCGGCGCATCCCACGCTCGTGTCCGTCGAGGACTTCACACGCCTCCAGCTCGAGATCCGCGCACGGCGCGGGGCTGACCTTAGCGAGCAGACCTCTCGCGAGCGGACCCGGGTTCGCACGCGACATTCCTACCTGTTCCGCGGTCGCGTCCGTTGCGCGATCTGCGGCCGGAAGATGGAAGGCGCGATGCGGAAGAAGACGGCCTTCTGCCGCTGCGCCGCCCGAACCCTGGCTCCCGGATCAGCCGCTGTCGACAGTCATCCGCCGACGGTGTACCTGAGGGAAGATCAGCTCAGCCGCAGAGTTAACGATTGGATTGCGAAGCTCTTCAGTCCTGAGCACATCGACTCGACAGTCCAGGCTCTCGCCAGTGCCGCGAACGAGGGCAGCCCGGAGGAGCGGGCCGAGGCGGAGTTCCGACGGCGGATCGTTGCGGCGGAAGCGACGATGGTCAGACTTCGCCGCGCCTTGGAGGCGGGTTGGGATCCGGCCGAGCTGACGAGCCAGTACAACGCTGCGGTGGCTGAGAAGCGAGCAGCAGAGGCCGGTATGGCGGCCATCGAGCGCCCACAGCGGCTGGCGCCGAAGGAGATCCGAGCGATGGTCGACCAACTCGGGGACATCGGTCGAGTGCTCGACCAAGCGCATCGGGATGACCTGGCCGCCCTGTACGACGCGTTGCGTCTGACGATCGACTACGACCACCGAACGCGGGTTGCCGAAGTGTCGATCACGCCGTCCCCGCGTGTGGATAGTGTGTGTGTCCGAGGGGGGACTTGAACCCCCACGCCCCGTAAAGGGCACTAGCACCTCAAGCTAGCGCGTCTGCCTATTCCGCCACCCGGACGAGTGGTCTGACCGCCTCAGCGGTGCTGACCGGAGAACAGTAGCAAAGATCAAGGGTGGAATTCACATCGGGTGGCTGGGGTGGTGACGCGGGGGTGGCGGGGGCGTAGTTTGAAATTCAAGTGCTTGTCGGCCGGTGGGAGGTGAGTGGGCGTGAGCGAGTGGAACGGCATGTCCTTCGAGGGTAAGGAGACAATGCTCGGGGTGGTTCGGCAGGAGGCCGGGCGGTTCTTCGAGCTGGTGGACGCCGACGACGTCTGGGAGGCGCCGACCGGGGCCGGGCACTGGCAGGTGCGGGACGTGGTCGCACACATTACGGACACCACCGAGGCGTACTTCGTGGCCTTCGACGCGGCTCGGGGCGGCGAGGACGTGCCGCCGGCGTACGGGCTGCCCGGGATGGCGGAGCGGGTGGACAAGCAGGCGCTGGCGCTGCGGAACGTGCCGCGGGCCGAGCTGGTCGAGCGGCTGCGGGTGGACTTCGACAAGATGATGGGGATCTTCGACGCGCTGGGCCCGGAGGAGTGGGGCGGGTTCAACGTCCCGCACTTCTACATGGGACCGCTGCCGTCGTTCTTCTTCCCGGCGTTCCAGTTGATGGACTACGGCGTCCACTCCTGGGACATCCGGCAGGGGACCGGCCGGGCGCACGGGCTGTCGGGTGACGCGGCGGATCTGCTGGTGCCGTTCATGTTCGTGCTGTGGAAGTACACGACCGGCGCCAAGGACCCGTGTGAGCTCGGAATCCGGATCACCAGCGGCCCGAACGCGGGGGACACCCTGGTGCGGGTCGGCGCGGACGGCATGGATTACGAACCCGGTGAGATCACGGGGCTGCCGACCGTACTCGAGTTCGACCCGGGCAGTTTCGTCCTGACCGCGTTCGGCCGGAGCAACGCCGGTACGATCCGGGGCGATCGCGCTGTCGCCGACCGCTATCTCAACCTGTTCTTCCGGATCTGAGGGGACCCATGACGGATATCGACCTGCCCGCGATCGAGGCCGAGCGTGACCGGATCAGAACGACGTACCTCACACCGGGCGGGACCAGTTCCGCACGGGGGCTGCACCACACCGCGCTCCTGTGTGCGGACGTCGAGCGCACCATCAAGTTCTACCAAGGCGTCCTCGAGTTCCCGCTGACGGAGATCGTGGGGAACCGGGACTACGAGGGTTCGAACCACTTCTTCTTCGACATCGGCAACGGCAACCTGCTCGCGTTCTTCGACTTCCCCGGCCTGGACCTCGGTCCGTACGCCGAAGTCCTGGGCGGACTGCACCACATGGCGATCTCGGTGGAGCCGGCCAAGTGGCAGCAACTGAAGAAGAACCTCGACGGGGCCGGTGTCGAGTACCTGGAGGAGAGCGGTACGTCGATCTACTTCCGCGACCCCGATGGCGCCAGGATCGAGCTGATCGCCGACCCATTAGGCGAGATGTACGGCCTGAAGGTGCTCTGACCCGCGGGCGCGACGGGCGGCCCGGCGGGCCGCCCGCAACGGCTGGGGAGTCCAGTGTCCGTCGAGCGACCCCGAGACGATCCGGATCGCTGTGGCCAGGTCGGTCCGCCAACCCGGGTGCACCACGACCGGACGAGTGCCTTGCCGGGTGCGGAGCCAGGCCGCGACCTGGTCGGTGCCGATCGTCAACGGTGCGGTCGCGCCACGCTCATCGGCCGGCCAATCTCCGGATGCGATCAACGGGCGGTGCGTGACGCCGACCGTCGGGAGGTCCAGAACGGCGCCGAGGTGCAACGCCAGCCCGGCGCGTCGTGGGTGATCGCGTCCGGTGGCGTCGACGAGCAGTACGGCGGGACTGGGCCGGAGACGTCGTACGACGTCCTCCCACAGCGGGCCCAGTCGGATGGCCAGCAGTCCGGGAAGGTAAGGACCCGCGACGCGCCCGGTCACCAGCTCCTGGGTGACGACCCGATGGCGATCCAGGACGAGCGCGGCGGCCCAAGCGCGGTCGCCGGCCGAGCCCGGACCCGCCAAGCCGCGCGGGAAACAGGCCCAGACTCCGCCGATCAGGAACCGGTCCGGGGGAGCCCACGGTGTGGGGTGCGCATCGGCGAGCTGTTGCTGCAGCGAGATCAGTTCGCCGGGTTCGGTCGGCCAGGTCATAGGTGGATGCGGAACCAGTCGCGGGCCAGTTCGGCCACTCGTTCGAGGGCGCCGGGTTCGGTGAAGAGATGGGTGGCGTCGGCAACGATCTCGAGGTCTTCGGCACAGCGAAGGCGGCGTTGGGCGTCACGATTGAAGCCGAGTACGTCGGTGTCCAGTTCGCCGACGATGAGGAGAGTGGGTGCCGTCACGTCGGCAAGTCGGGCGCCGGCCAGGTCGACTCGTCCGCCTCGGGAGACCACCGCAAGCACGTCGTCGGAACCGCTACCCGCCGACCACAACGCGGCAGCACCGCCTGTACTCGCGCCGAAGTAGCCGACCGCGAGACTGTCCGGGCCGGGACGCCGGCCGGCCCACTCGTGGGCAGCCGTCAAACGCTCGGCCAGCAGCGGGATGTCGAAGACGTTCCGCCGATCCCGGGCCTCCGCCGGCGACAACAGGTCGAACAGCAGGGTCGCGATGCCGGCCCGGTTGAGGACATCGGCGACGTACTTGTTCCGGGGACTGTGACGGCTGCTGTCGCTGCCGTGGGCGAAGATGACCAGACCGGCTGCCGGGGCCGGCACCGCCAGATCCCCTGGCAGTTGCGCATCGCGGGCGTCGACGACGACGTGTTCAGTCTTCATCGGCCCGGGCTGAACGGTGTCCGTCGGTCGAAGGCTCGCCGGCGGGGTGCTCCACGAGGGCGATCACCCGGGCGGAGAGGAAGCGGGCGGTGCGGATCGGAGTACCGGACCGGGTCACCTCGACCACCTCGATCACGTTGCGGCTGGTGGTGACGTCGACCCGGCGTCCCGCCTTGGTCGCCGCGATCTCGTACACCGAGGCGCCGTTTCCGGTGTCGACGACGATCTCGACCCGATCGCCCTTCATACACCCAACGTACCCGCCCGATCCGGATCCGCACCGGAGCCGGGCTCAGACGTTGACCGGGTGCGCGGTGGGCGAGATCCTCGTGTCAATGCGCTCCGGGGGGAGGCGAGATGGGGCAACGGAGTCCGTTGGTGACGCTCGCGGCCACGGCCGTGGGTCTCGTTGCCCTGCTCGTGGTGAACAGCACCCAGACCGGGACCCCGACAGAGACCGCGGCCGCGACCCCTACGTCGGCACCGACCACAGCGCCGCCGACCACGGAGGCGCCGCCCACAACAGAACCTCCAACCACTGAGCCGACGCCAACGCCGACGAAACAACTGACGGCCACGTACGTCGGGAAGACGACGGAGCGTGAGGCCACGGTTGCCGTCGCGGTCAAGGGTGAGCAGGCCGTCGCGTACGTGTGCGACGGCCGCCGCCTGGAGGCCTGGCTGACGGGGACGGTCGCTGACGGGGAGATCGCACTGCGATCCCGGACTGGTGAACGGCTGACCGCCACCGTCGATGCACAGACGGCGACCGGATCGCTGAGCCTTGACGGACGCACGCTCCAGTTCGCGATTGACCTCGCTGGGCCGCCGGCCGGGCTCTACCGGTCGTCGGGCAGCGGCAGGACCATCGGGTGGATCGTCCTGCCCGACGGCAGCCAGGTCGGGGTCGACAACGACGGCTCACCCGCCCCGGCCCCGCAACTCGATCCGTCCACTGGTTTCGCCACCGGCGTACCGGACCCGGCGCGGTCGATCAACGGCGACGAGACCTTCTGAGGAGAGCTATGACCACAGTGCCGGTCCACCAGGTGAGCAGGGTCGCGATCCCGCTCTCGGTCGGCGCCCTGGTCGCCGTCGCACTGGGTGTCTACGGCCGGCTCCACGATCCCACCGGCGTCGCCATCAACATCGCGGGCTTCTCGAGCTTCCAGTCGGTCAAAAGCTGGCTGGCGACCGTCGCCCTCGTGCTCGCGCTGGTTCAGATCGTGACAGCGGGGGCGTTGATGGGACACCTCCGCGGCCTGTCCGGACGATCCTGGGTCGGCCCGGTGCACCGCTGGTCGGGCCGCGCGGCCGTCGCGGTCACGCTCCCCGTGGTCGCGCACTGCCTGTACGCGCTGGGCTTCCAGTACGGCGAACCGCGCGTACTGATCCACTCACTCCTCGGCTGCTTCTTCTACGGCACCTTCGTCGCGAAGATGCTCACGTTGAGTCGTACGGACGCGCCGTCGTGGCTGCTGCCAGCCGTGGGCGGCGCCGTGTTCACCGGCCTGGTCGGTCTGTGGCTGACCTCGTCGCTCTGGTTCTTCAACACATTCGGCGTGATCAGGTGAAAGGACGAGCCATGAACGAACCCGCTCGCCGCACCGTCCTTGCCGCCGTACTCGGCGTCACTGTGGCCGGTTGCTCCACGTACGGCGAACCCGAGAACACGCCGGCCTCGGCACCGGCCAACACCGTCCTCGGGAAGACCGAGGAGATCCCGGTCGGCGGCGGAAAGATCTTCGCGCCGGCCCAGGTTGTCGTCACACAGCCCACGAAGGGCACCTTCAAGGCGTTCAGCTCGATCTGCACGCATCAGCAATGCCCCGTCGCGTCGGTCGCGGACGGCACCATCAACTGCGACTGCCACGGCAGCAAGTACGCGATCGCCACCGGCGCCGTGGTCGACGGGCCGGCCCCGAGACCCCTCCCGCCGAAGCAGATCACCGTGTCGGGCGACTCGATCACCCTGACCTGACTCGGTTCCGGACGGCCCGGTGGGAGAGGATGGGCCGCATGACTACACCGACCCCCAGCGACCGTACGGCGTACACCCCCGACGCCGAGGTGGTGGAGCTTTGTAGCGAGCTGATCCGGATCGACACCACGAACTACGGCAACGGCAGGAGCAACGGTGAGCGGGTGGCCGCCGAGTACGTCGCCGCCAAGCTGGACGAGGTCGGGATCGAGTCGACGATCTACGAGTCGGAGCCGGGCCGGGCGACCCTGGTCGCGCACTGGGAGGGCGAGGACCAGAGCGCCGATCCGCTGCTCGTGCACGGCCACCTGGACGTCGTACCGGCGGATCCGAAGGACTGGAAGGTCGACCCGTTCGCGGGTGAGATCTTCGACGGCTGCGTCTGGGGTCGCGGCGCGGTCGACATGAAGGACTTCGACGCGATGGTGCTGTCGGTGGTCCGGGCCCGGCAGCGGGCCGGTGTGAAGCCGCGGCGACCGGTCCGGCTCGTCTTCACCGCCGACGAGGAAGCCGGTGGCGTGTACGGCGCCCAGTGGCTGATCAACAACCACCCGGACACCGTCGCCGACTGCACCGAGGGCATCGGCGAGGTCGGCGGGTTCTCGATCACGGTCAAGGACGACCTGCGGCTGTACCTGATCGAGACGGCCGAGAAGGGCATGAACTGGATGCGGCTCAAGGCCCGCGGTACGGCGGGGCACGGGTCGATGGTGAACACGGACAACGCGGTCACGAACCTGGTCGAGGCGGTCACCCGGATCGGCCGGCACGAGTGGCCGCTGCGGATCACGCCAACGGTCCGGGAGTTCCTGAAGACGCTGGAGGAGGTGCTCGAGATCGAGCTCGACCCCGACGACATGACCACGACGCTGACGAAGCTGGGCAGCTTCAGCCGGATGTTCGGCGCGACGATCCGCAACAGCTCCAACCCGACGATGCTGAACGCCGGCTACAAGGTCAACGTGATCCCGGGTGACGCCGAGGCACACATCGACGGCCGGTTCCTGCCGGGGTACGAGGACGAGTTCTTCGCGACCATCGACGAGCTGATCGGCGACAAGGTCCGGCGCGAGACGGTGGTCGAGGACATCGCGCTGGAGACCGAGTTCAGCGGCGGCCTGGTCGAGGCGATGAAGGCCTGCCTCGCGGCCGAGGACCCGCAGAGCCGGACCGCGCCGCTGCTCATGTCGGGCGGCACCGACGCCAAGTCGTGGAGCCGGCTGGGCGTGCGCTGCTTCGGGTTCGTGCCGCTGCAACTGCCTCCGGATCTCGACTTCATGGGCATGTTCCACGGCATCGACGAGCGCGTTCCCACGAGTTCTCTGGAGTTCGGCTCGCGCGTCCTGGACCGCTTCCTCGATCAGGCCTGACGCTGGAGGACCACCACCGGCGGGTTGAATAGGCCTGAGTTCAGGAAGTCGGTGGCGTTCTCGATGTTCTGCAGGTCGAACCGGCGGCCGTACTGAGCGGTCACCGATTCGACCAGCGGCGCGAGGTGGTCATCCGCGGCCAGCGCGTTGGCGCCGGTGTTGTGGACGACGATGCGCAGCGCGTTGGGCCCGGGCTTCGCCGCGTGCGTCAGATCGAGGCGGTACGGCGGCGCCCAGAGACCACCGCACGGGACGCCGTTGAGCCAGACCTCCGCGGCGACTCCGATCGGCGGCACGAGCAACGCCCGGTAGGAGTTGCCCGGCAGGTAGGTCTCGCACCCGTCCGGTACGGCGTCGCCGGCGCCGAAGTCGAGCAGTACGCGTGTGGACGTATCGAAATGCGGCAGGTCGATCTCGGTCTCGTAGGCGGCGGAACCCGAGTACGTCGCTCGCGCGGGATCGTCCTCCCAGCGGTGCGGAAGGGTCACCGGCGTGGTCTCGCCGCCGAAGTCGACCACCCACGCCCCTCCAGTCGAGCCGACCGTCACCTCCTCCACCGCAGTGCGTTCTACCGGCGAGCTGCCCGGGACGAGGACGGTCGCCTCGTAGGCATGCAAGGTCACCTCCGAGCCGTCGACGACCGCGACCGCGCCGGTCGACGGATCCCACTGCTCCACCGGCCCGTCGCAGCGGACCGTCCGCGTCTCGTTGCCGGTGTTCGCGACGAAGTACACGTCCGCGTCGGCCAGTCGCCGGTGCACCACCCCGACGTCGGCCGGCGCTGTCACGGGTGCGGCCGGGAGCGCCGCCGACGGATCGCTGACCACCGAGCCACCGGCCGCGCGGACCGCATCCAGCCAGCGTGTAGTTGCCTCCGGCATCGTCGCCGCATCGGCCACGACGACCAGCGGTACCTCGGCCGGATCGAGCGCAGCCAGAGCGTCGTCGTCGATCAGGTCGAAGTCGAGTCCCGCCGAACGGATGATCCGCGGGATCTCGTCACCGATCAGCCGTCGCACGACGCGGTAGAGGTTGAGTGACCCGCCGACGTCGCCACGCATGGCGGCGTACGCGTCGGAGGCCGGCACGTAGACCTTGACCGGGCGGACCGGGGTTCCCTGTTGCAGCAACCAGGACAGGCGGTGCAGGTAGCCGAAGAGATCCGTTGCCACCGGCCACCAAGGGTTGCGGTCGTCCAGCGCGCCGGCGGCGTAGAAGATCCAGCCGAGCCCGGGTCCGCCGGACGGCGAGTACGGCCAGCCGTGTCCGATCAGCTGATTCACTCCGGACAGGAAGTGCTCGTGCGCCTCGCCTTTGAGATCGAGTGGGGTCGCACGGAACGACGGCGAGTGGACCCAGGTCCAGGCCTCCGCCGACACGACCGATCGGCCGTGGATGCTCGCGGCCGACGACGCCCACCGCGTCTCCGGGATGCTCGTCCACCCCCAACCCTCGCCCTCGAAGAGGTCGGCGAAGCGATAACTGCTCATCGTCGCCGGCGGCTCGCCGTAGCTCTGAATCCGGAACGGTACGCCGTGGCCGGACGCCCAGCGCTGGAAGACGGCGACGAAGTTCTCCTCGTAGAGCTCCGACAGCGTCCGGTGGAAGTCGATGCGCAGCTGCCTCGAGCCGGGCGTGTCGACGAGCAACTCGTACAGACGCGGCCGGAGCTCGTAGCCCCGCCGACGGCCGAACTCCTCGAAGATGCCAGGCGTCCAGTCGGCCCGGTAGACCTCGAGGCTGTCGCAGAACACCGAGCCGACCAGCTCCGGAGTGGCCGCCATCAGCAGCGGCTCTGCGACGCACCTGATGTGTTCTGCCGCCGCGGCAGCCGAGTAGTGGTCGAGCGCCGGTCCCTCGGCGCCGGCCGCGGCCCGCTTGACGTTCTGGCCCGTCAACCGCGAGTACGCGAGCAGCACCTCGCGCGGCCCGTTGCCCCGCGGGACCCGGATCCTGCCGTCGGTCACCGGAACCTCGACGTACGTCGAGGGCACGCCGGCGGACCCTTCGCCGACGAAAGCGGCGACCAGTTCGTCTCCCGGCCAGGCCTCCACTGCGGGGACGTCGAACGCCTGGAGAGAGATCTCTCGCCGTTCCCAGCAGAGCCCGCGCGCGGCCAGGTCCGGTCCGATGTGCCCGCCGCCGAACGACCAGCCGCTGCCGAGCGTCAGATCGAAGCGCAGCCCCAGGCCGCGTGCCGAGCGAGCGGCATGCCGGACGTCGCCGAGAAACTTGTCGGAGCCGAAGGGGGTGTCGACCGGACTCAGGGGATAGACGAAGGCGGCCTCGACGCCACCTAGCCCGGCCGCGGCCATCGCCTGCAGCTGGCGGTCGAGCTCATGCCGGTCCACCGACGGCCCGAACCACCACCACCGCATCATCGGCCGCCCCTCGGGCGGCGGAGTCCGGAACTGGTTGCGTACCTCGTTCACGGTCGGCATGCGACCAGCCCACGTGATCCCGGAGCAGAGGTCAACGCCGGTGACCACTACCGGTCAGGATCGGCTCGCGATGCGGTCACCCCGGACGTGAGCAGGAACTGACCGACGGCGTACGTCGACATCGTGAGCGCGCCGCGGCCCGGGAAGTCGCGGCCGGACATGCGCAGCGCGATCAGGGCGTCGGAGATCAGGAAAAGGGTGCCGCCGAGCCCGCTCCGCGGGTTGTGCCAGCGGGAGGCGATCGCTGTTGCCGTCAGCAACAAGGCGTAGGCGGCGACGGGGACCCGCTGACTGCCCAAGCCCGGTGCGAGGACCGCGATCACGGCCGCCCAGAGAGCGCTGTACGCCGCCAGGACACGCCACGAACGTTCGGCAGGGTTGGCGAGGAAGACGGCGAGGTAGCAGGCGTGGGCGGCGGCGAAGGCAGCGATGCCGGCCAGTTGGAGGTCGGTCTCGAGGAGCAGGTCACCGGCGGCTGATGCCAGCAGCGCGGCCTGGAGGAGCGGCGGTGCGTCTTGCGTCCGCGACCACGACCACAGCAATGGCATCAGTGACACCTTGCTGGCTTGCTTGAGGATCTTGACGTCGAAGGCGACGGCCGCCACTTGCACGACCGTCGTGCCCCAGAACGCCGTCAACAGACGTCGCCCGCGCGCCAACCGCCCCAGGTTCATGGGGCCGAGTGTGCCGTACCTCGGGCCGCGGCTCACCGGTGTTCACGACAAGTTCAACGTGGTGCGGAGTCGGGGGAGGTAGCGGAGGAGGGGTTTGGGCGGGGTGGGGGTCGTGACGACGGAGAGGGTGAGGCGATAGCGGAAGGGTGCGGCGATGAGGTGCTCGCCGGGGCGGAGCTCGGTGGCGAGCGCGCTGCGGGGGATCAGGGCCAAGTGTGAGCGGCGGCGGGCCATGGCGACCGTGGTGCTGAGGGTGACGCCTCGGCGCGGGATAGCGCCGAGCGCGACCAGCCGGGCGTGGATATCCTCGCTACCGCGGTCGTACGTCGAGTATGCGATCGGCCGGTCCTTCAACGGCTGCCGGCCGCGACCTGGTGGGCGAGCGCCGGGTGGCACGAAGAGAACGAGTTCGTCGTGGCCGACGCGGCGGGCGATGGTGCCGCGAGGCAGGCTCATCTGCTCGGCGATCGCGATGAAGGCGGCATCCATGGTGCCTTCCGCGACGCGTTCGACCAGGAACTGACCATGGTCGACCTGCTGCTGGATGTCCAGATCGGGCAGGTCGGCGTCCAGGATCGGGAACAGGATCGGTGCCAGGCTGGAGAAGGTGCCGACGACGAGTTGCCGTCCGGTGGCGGCCGCGCGGGTGGCGCCGTACACCTCCTCGAGGTGGCCGAGGATGTGGTCGGCCCGGCGGCTGAGCTCGGCGCCGGCCGGGGTCGGGCGAGCGCCGCGAGTGTCTCGTTCGAACAGTTTGGTGCCGCAGGCGCGTTCCAGCCGGGCCAGCCGCTGAGAGGCGGACGGCTGGGAGATGCGCAGCTCGCGGGCGGCGGTGCCGACGGCGCCCGTCCGGCTGACGGCCTGGACCAGCCGCAGATCATCGACCGATGGTAATGAGGGCATAGGTTTAGCCTATGGCAACCACCAAACATTTGCGGGCTACCTGGGCGACCTGAAAACTCCAAGAATCAAAGGCATGAGAGCGAGGTTCGACGCGCTGGCGCTGCTGGCCGGCGGGGGAGTGGCGGACTTCGCGCTCCGGATCACGCAGGTTGCGCTGCCACTCGTGATCCTGCGAGAGACGGGGTCGGTCGCCGCGACCGGACTGGTCGGTGGTGCGGCCGGCGTACCGGTGCTGCTGTCGCCGTGGTGGGCGCGGAAGGCCCGCCAGTGGGTGGACTCGGGACCGCGGTTGGCGATCGTCGCGATGGTGTCAGCGATGGCTTTGGCATTGGTGCCCGCGGCTGCCGCACTCGGGCTGCTCACACCGGAGGTACTGGCGGCCAGCGGGCTGCTACTGGGCTGCGGTGATGCGTTGTCCACCCCGGGCCGGTCGGCGCTGTTGGCTGATACGGGAGACCGGTGGGGCGAGGGCAAGGCCGTCGTACTGCTCACCGGGCAGGACGGTCTGCGCAGAATCGGCATGATGATCGGACCGGCCATCGGCGCGCTGGCGGTTTCCACCGGCCTCACCAACAGCCTGCTCTGGATCGAAGCGGCCGCCGTGCTCGGGGCCGGTCTCCTGGCGTGCACAGTGCAGGCTGAGCGAGCGCCCGACGGTACGGCGCCACCGTCGATCCGGGCGAGTCTCGTAGGACGTCGCGACGTGCTCTACGGCTGGATCGTCCGCGGCACCGGCTGCGTGACGTGGTTCGCGTTCACGCTGGGGTTGTCGATCATCGGGGAGGAGCGCGGCCGGCCCGGCATCTACCTGGCCGCCGGTATGACCGGGTACGGCGTGGGGTCGGTCATCGGCACCGCGATCTCGCTGGCGGTGGTACGGCGTACCAGGCCGGTGCCGCTCGCGTCCGTTGCGTGGGCCTGCATGGGGCTGTGCTGGATCGGGATGGGGCTGTGGACCACGCCGGCGGTCGTCGCCGTGATGGGTGCGGTGTCGGGACTGACCGTGGTACTGGGGATCGCCGCGATCTCTGTCGTGATCACCCGGTCGTCGGTCGGGGCTGAGCGGCGGGCGCTGTTGTCGGGTCAGAGTGTCGTGGTGAGCGCGGGGAGTTCCGCGGGGATGCTGGCCGGCGGACCGATCATCGCGGCGGCCGGCGCCGAGCACACGCTGGTCGGAGCGGGGGTGATTACCACGCTCGTCGCCGTACTGGTCCTGGTGAAGTGCCAGACTGCGAGGCATGTCCGAGATCGTGATCACCACGCTGGCCGAGCGACCTGAGTACTTGGAGCGGATGTACGAGTTCGCCGACGCGTGGCCGGAGTTCATGCACAACGATCCGATCGGCAACGCGTTCATGGGGCAGGTGCCGGTCCAGTTTCCCGACCAGTGCGTGGTGGCGACCGAGGACGGTGAGTTGGTCGCGCACGGCCGGAGCATTCCGTTCGTCTTTCCGGACGAGAACCGCACCGAGCTCCCGACCGGCGGCTGGGACCGCGTGCTGCACTGGGGCTTCTGGGACCTGCGCAACGGCCGTCAGCCGAACGTGTCGAGTGCCCTGGAGATCCTGATCCGCCCGAGCCACCTCGGCCGTGGTCTATCCCACGAGATGCTCGCCGCCATGCGTGCCGCGGTGAAGGCCAAGGGCCACGAGACCCTGTTCGCGCCGGTCCGCCCGAACGGCAAGACGGACGCGAACCAGCCGATGACGGAGTACATCAATCAACTCCGGGACGACGGCCTCCCAACCGATCCGTGGCTACGAGTCCACGTCAAGGCCGGCGGCAAGATCATCCAGATCGCACCACGCTCGATGGTGATCGCCGGCACCCTGGCCGAGTGGCGCGAATGGACCGGCCTCCCGTTCGACACCACCGGCGACGTCATCGTCCCCAAGGCCCTGGTCCCGGTCCACTGCGACGTACGCCACAACCACGCTGTCTACGTAGAACCCAACATCTGGATCCGCCACGACCTTTAACGGGCGAGGCGGCCCATCAGGGAGGCGGCGGCGCAGATGCCGGCTATCGCGGCGACGGTGAGGACTCCGAAGTCGAGCCAGTAGTTGGTCGGTTGGCCGATGAGGAGGCCGCGGAGGGCGCTGACCTCGTAGGTGAGGGGATTGACGTGGCTGATGACTCGTAGCCAGTCGGGCATCAGGCTGACCGGGTACAGGGCGTTGGACGCGAAGAAGAGTGGCATGGTGATCGCCTGGCCGATGCCCATCAGGCGGTCGCGTCGCAGGACCAGGCCGGCGATCGTCATCGACAGGCACGAGAAGAACGCCGCACCGAGGACGACGACCACGAGCACGGCCAGCAGCTTCAGCGGATTCCAGGTCATGCTGACGCCGAGCACTGCGGCGACGATGATGACCACGATCGCCTGCGAAATCGTCCGTACGCCGGCCGCGAACGCCTTGCCGGCCACCAGCGCCGAGCGCGGGCTGGGCGTGACGAGGAGCTTGGTCAGGATCCCCGCGTCGCGTTCCCAGATGATCTGGATGCCGTAGAAGATGGCCACGAACAGCGCGGACTGCGCGATGATGCCCGGCGCGAGATAGTCCAGGTACGGAACGTCGCCGGTGGGGATCGCCCGGATCCGGCTGAACGTCTGGCCGAAGATGACCAGCCACAGAATCGGCTGGATCGCGCGGGTGATCAGCTCTGTCCGGTCGTGCCGCAGTTTCTGCAACTCGACCAGGCAGAACGTTCCGATCCGCGAGAGCAGCCGGACGGCGGCCCGGGGCCTGGACTCAGCCCATGCGCTGGGCGGTGCGACGGGTGCCACGGACATCGCGCAGGCCTCCCTTCTCGGCAGCGGCGAGACTCTCGCCGGTGTGGTGGCGGAACACGTCCTCGAGGCTGGCCTCGGGTCCGAGCTCGGCCTTGAGATCGTCCGGCGAACCGACCGCGCGCAACCGGCCCTCGTGCATCAGGGCGACCCGATCGCAGAGCAGGTCGGCCTCCTCCATGTAGTGCGTGGTCAGCAGCACGGTCATCCCGTACCGCTCCTGCATCTCCTGAACACGCGCCCAGACCGAATCCCGCGCGACCGGGTCGAGGCCGACCGTCGGCTCGTCCAGCACCAGCAGAGCCGGCCGGTTGACGAGCGCCTGGGCCAGCTCCAGGCGGCGCACCATGCCACCGGAGTACGTCGACGCGAGCCGATCGGCGGCGTCGGTCAGGTCGACGATCTCGAGCACCTCGGCGACCCGAGCAGCCCGCTCCCGACGCGGTACGTCGAACAGCCGCGCGAACCACGACACGTTCTCCCGGGCGGTCAGCGCCCCCTCGATCGACAGCTGCTGCGGGACGTAACCGAGCATCCGTCGTACCGCCATCGCGTCGGTGTGGACATTCAGCCCGAACACCCGGACCGTGCCGGACTGCGGTGGATAGAGGGTGTTGAGGACGCGCAGCGTGGTGGTCTTGCCGGCACCGTTCGGACCGAGCAGGCCGAAACACTCGCCTGGCGAGACGGATAGGTCCAGGTTGTCGACGGCAAGATGGTCGCCGAACCGATGGCTCAAGCCGTCGATCCGGACGGCCGGGACTGGCTCGGGCGCTGCGTCCGAACTCATCCTCGCTCCTTTCCTTGCTGGACCAGGGCACGTTCGTCTTGCTGGGGGTGCAACCGCTCCGCGAGTACGCCGAGAACCGGCAAAGCGGCCCGCAGTGCCTCACGTTCGTCCCGCTCGAGGCCGTCGAGCGCCTCGGTGACGAGCGCCGTACGGCGATCGCGCCACGCCTCGACCTGTTCACGGGCCGGCTCGGTCAACGTCAGCCGGGCGACGCGCCGGTCGGACTCGTCCGGGGCGCGCACCAGGAGCCCGCGCTCGATGAGCTGGCCGACCAGCGTCGACACCGTGTTCGCGACGAGGCCCAGCTCGGCGGCGGCCTCGGTCACCGAGATGCCTGGGTTGCGGCGGACTGTCCTGACCAGCTCGGCCTGCGAACCGGTCAGCGTCGACAGCTCCGCGGGCCGGCCCGCGGATCGGCGGAGGTGACGACGCACCAGGCCGATGGCGGCCAGCAACTCCTCCGCGAGGACGTCGGTGCTCATGCTGATCAGAATACCTCTGTCGCAGAGATATTTCAGCGAAACCCCAACTAGAGCGAAACCCCAACTAGTAGGGGTACGCCGGGGAGCCGGGCCGTCGGAGCATCGGTGCCATGGACACGACAGAGAGCAACAAGGGCCGTCGTCAGGGACTTCATCGACGGACTGTTCACCACGGGGACCCGAGTGCGGTCGACACGTACCTCGCCGAGGACTTCATCAACCCGTTGGTCCCGGCCAGCTCGGGTCGTTCCTGCTCGACTTGCACGGGCTGACGCCGGCACAGCAGCGGGTGACCGAGTTGTTGCTGCGGGGATTCTCCACCCGGCAGATCGTCGAACGGTTGTGCCTGTCGCCGCACACCGTGCAGGAACACGTACGGGCGGCCTACGACAAGGTCGGCGTCGGCAGTCGCCGGGAGTTGGTGAGCGCGTTGCTCAGAGGGTCCGCATCACCCGGATGATGCGGCGGCGGAGCCAGACCCGCCGGGTGCCGTCGGGATAGCGTCTCAGCCGGGCCAGCTCCCAGCCGCCGTACTCGGCGTGCTCGGTCAGCAAACGACGGACCGCGCCACGCGATTCCGTCCTGGACACCTCGAACTGCTGTAACTCGTATTCGGCCATCCGCACCTCCGACTGCTACGACACATCCTCCAGCGCTGCGACGATCGCGGGCGGGAGAGTGAGCTCCTCCACACCCAGGACCGACTTGAGCTGCATCGCCGTCCGCGCTCCGACAATCGCCGCCGACACTCCCGGCCGGTCCCGCACCCAGGTGAGCGCCACCTCGAGCGGAGTCCAGCCGAGCCCGTCGGCGGCTCGTGCGACCGCTTCCACGATGCCCGAACCGCGGCCGTCGAGATAGGGGTCGACGAATCTGGACAGATGCTGAGACGCTGCCCGGGAGTCCGCGGGGATCCCCGTGCGGTACTTCCCAGTCAACACACCGCGGCCAAGCGGCGACCAGGCCAGGATCCCGATCCCGAGCCCGCCGGCCGCCCGGATCGCGTCCGCCTCGGCGTCGCGGGCGAGCAGCGAGTACTCCACCTGGTTGGACACCGGCACCGCGCGACCCGGCCACGCCTGCTGCCAGGTGACGGCCCGGGCCGACTTCCAGCCGGCGTAGTTCGAGATTCCGACGTACCGGACCTTGCCGGAGCTCACCGCGTGGTCGAGCGCCGACAGCGTCTCCTCCAGCGGTACGTCGTCCGACCAGGTGTGCAGCTGCCACAGGTCGATGTGGTCGACGTTCAGCCGTCGCAGGGAGCCCTCGAGATCACGCAGCAAGGCACCGCGGGACGTATCGGTGATCCGCTCACCCCGCCGGACGCTGAACCCGGCCTTGGTCGCGATCACCAGGTCGTCCCGCTCCACGACGTCACCGAGCAGCGACCCGATCAGTCGCTCGCTGTCGCCGTCGCCGTACGCCGCCGCCGTGTCGATCAGCGTGCCGCCGGCGGCGACGAACGCGGCGAGCTGCTCGCGCGCCTCGTGCTCGTCGGTGTCACGGCCCCAGGACATGGTGCCCAGGGCGAGCCTGCTCACCGCCAGTCCACTGTGACCGAGATAGCGCTGCTGCATGACCCGAGCCTATTGCGGCCCACCGACAACGGCTCGCTAGGCTCGCCAGTCATGCGACTCGGACTCAACATCGGCTTCGTCTTCGGCGGCGACGACCACCTCGACCACCTGAGGCTGGTGAAGGAGGCCGAGCGGCTCGGCTACTCGGTCACCTGGGCGGCGGAGGCGTACGGCTCGGACGCCGCCACGCTGCTCAGCTGGATCGCCGCCCAGACCACCACGATCGACGTCGGTGCCGCCGTGTTCCAGATCCCGGCCCGGACTCCGGCCATGACCGCGATGACCGCGGCCACCCTGGACCGGCTGTCGAACGGCCGGTTCCGGCTCGGCCTCGGCGTGTCCGGGCCGCAGGTGTCGGAGGGCTGGCACGGCGTCCGGTTCTCTCAGCCGCTGCTCAGGACGCGTGAGTACGTTGCCATCGTGAACTCCGCCCTTCGCCGCGAGACCGTCGCCTACGAGGGCAAGTACTTCACGCTGCCGCTGCCCGACGGCCCGGGCAAGGCGCTGAAGCTGACCGTCCGGCCGATCCGCGACCACGTACCGATCTACCTGGCCGCGGTCGGCCCGAAGAACCTCGAACTGGCCGGCGAGATCGCCGACGGCTGGCTCGGTATCCTCAACGACCCCGCCTATCTGGGAGAGCAGTTGAAGCACATCAAGACGGGTCGCGAGACCCGCCAGGAAGGACTCGACGGCTTCGATGTCGTCGCGTCCGTACCGGTGATGACCGGCGGCGACCTGCAGGTCGCCGCCGACCCGATCCGTGGGTACGCCGCCTTGTACATCGGTGGCATGGGCAGCCGGGAGAAGAACTTCTACAACGCGCTCGCGGTCCGGATGGGCTACGCCGACGAGGCCAAGGAGATCCAGGACCTCTATCTGGACAAGAAGCACCGCGAGGCGATGGCGGCCGTACCGCACGGGTTCATCGACTCGATCTCGCTGCTCGGCGGCAAGGAGCGGATGGCCGAGAAGCTCACCGCCTACGCCGAGGCCGGGGCGACGACCGTCGCGGTCACCCCGTTCAAATCCACCGTGGACGAGCGGATCGCCGACCTGCGCACGGTCGCCGAGGCACTCGACCTGGCCGGAGTCGGCCACTGATGACGATCTGGGACTCCATCATCCTCGGCATCGTCGAGGGCCTGACCGAATTCCTCCCGGTCTCCAGCACCGGGCACCTGACCATCGTGTCCAAGATGCTCGGACTGCAGATCGACGACCCGTCGATCACCGGCTTCACCGCGGTGATCCAGATCGGCGCCATCGCCGCGGTCGTCCTGTACTTCTGGAAGGACATCCAGCGGATCGCCGTCGCCTGGGTCCGCGGCCTGGTCAAGCCGGAGCATCGTGGTGAGTTCGACCACCGGATGGGCTGGTACGTGATCGTCGGCTCGACACCGATCGTCATCGTCGGGTTCCTTGCCCGCGACATCATCTCGGGTCCGTTGCGGAGCCTGTGGTGGGTGGCCGCCGCACTGATCGGCTGGTCGTTCGTGATGGTCGCGGCCGAGCGCATCGGCACCAAGCAGCGGCCGCTGACGCGGATCACGCTGGTGGACGCCATCGTGATGGGTGTCGTGCAATGCCTCGCACTGGTCCCTGGTATTTCGCGGTCCGGTGCGACCATCACGGCGGGCCTGTTCCGTGGGCTGGAACGCGTGGCGGCGACCCGGATCTCCTTCCTGCTCGGCATCCCGGCCCTCGTCGGTGCCGGCGTCTACGAGCTGAAGGACGCCTTGAGCGGCGATGTCGGCGCGGTGCCACTGATCGTCGGGACCGTCGTCAGCTTCGTGGTCGCGTACGCCTCGGTCGCCTGGCTGCTGCGGTTCGTGGCCAAGCACTCGATCGAGGTCTTCGCCTTCTACCGGGTCCTGCTCGGCATCGTCCTGGTCATCCTCCTGGCGACGAGCACCATCACCGCGACCTAGAGCCAGCCGACCTTGCGGAAGAAGCCGTACATGGTGACGCAGACGGCGGCCATCACCAGGAGGATGGCGTAGTAGCCGTAATGCCAGCGCAGTTCGGGCATGTTGTCGAAGTTCATCCCGTAGATGCCGGCCACCATGGTCGGCACTGCGGCGATGGCAACCCAGGCCGAGATTCGGCGCATATCGTCGTTCTGCTGCACCGAGACGCGGGCCAGGTGCGCGTTCAGGGCTGAGCTGAGCAGCGTGTCGAGTCCCTCGGTCTGGTCCGAGACACGGTTGACGTGGTCGGCGACGTCGCGGAAGTACGGCGCGGCTTTCGGGTTGATCCCGGGGACGCCGTGGGCGAACTGCTCCATCGGCTCACGCAGCGGCTGGACCGCGCGGCGCATCTCCAGCACCTCGCGCTTGAGCTTGTAGATCCGCTCGGCGTCGCTGGTGCGCTCGGGGGAGAAGACCGAGCTCTCGATCTCGTCGACGTCGATCTCGACAGACTCCGCGACCGTCTCGTAGTCGTCCACGACCGAGTCGCAGATCGCCCACAGTACGGCGGCCGGACCGTGGCCGAGCATCGAGGCACGCTCTTCCAGTTGCTGCCGGGCCGTGGCCAGCTCCCCGCCTTCGCCGTGCCGGACGGTCACGACGTACCGCGGGCCGATGAAGACGCTCAGCTGGCCGGTCTCGACCGCGTCGCCCTCGTCGACGTACCAGAGCGTCCGCAGTACGACGACGATGGCGTCGCCGAACCGCTCGATCTTGGGTCGCTGGTGGGCCTTCAGCGCGTCCTCGACCGCGAGCTCGTGCAGGCCGAACAGCCCCTGGACCCGGCGCATCTCGGCATCCGTCGGCTCGTGCAGGCCGACCCAGCCGAAGCACTCGCCGTCGTCGTCGATGGCCTGGGCAACGGTCTCGGGATCCCGCGGCAGGTCCTGCCGCTCGCCCTCGGCGTACACGCCGCAGTCCACGATCACGCTCCCCATCATGGCAGCGTCGGTCCTCAGCCGTTTGCGCAGACGGGATAACGTGCAGGTCATGCCCACGGTGATTCTGGTCCGGCACGGCCGCAGCGACTCGAACACGTCCGGCACATTGGCCGGCCGGACGCCGGGAGTGAAGCTGGACGAAACCGGGATCAAGCAGGCCGAAGCGGTCGCCCAGCGGCTGGCCGAACTGCCGCTGGCCGCGCTCGTCACGTCACCGCTGGATCGCTGCAAGCAGACCGCGGCCTTGATCGCGAAGCACCACGAAGGGTTGCGTCCGGCAACGGATCGGCGGCTGACCGAGTGCGGGTACGGCGACTGGACCGGGCAGAAGATCGCGACCCTGGCGAAGGACCCGCTGTGGGCCGTGGTCCAGCAGCACCCGTCCGCGGTGACGTTCCCGAACGGGGAGTCGATGCGCGGGATGCAGCAGCGCGCGGTCGACGCCGTACGGGCGCATGACACGGCGCTGGCCGCGAGCCATGGAGAGGGCGCGATCTGGGTGGCGGTCTCGCACGGCGACGTGATCAAGTCGATCGTGGCCGACGCGCTCGGTCAGCACCTGGACACGTTCCAGCGGATCGTAGTGGACACCGCGTCCACGACGATCATCACCTACACCGCGACCCGCCCGTTCCTCGTCCGGCTGAACGATTCCGGCAGCGAACTGGCCTCCCTGATCCCGAAGCCACCGGCCAAAGGCAGGGCCAAGAAACAGACTTCCGACGCGGTCGTCGGCGGACGGTAATAGGGTCTAGACATGGCGCGCGTTGTTCATTCGTACGACGAACCGGATCGGTTCGTCGCCGGCACCGTGGGGGAACCCGGTGCGAGGACGTTCTTCCTGCAGGCCCGGGCCGGCGTCCGGCTGACCTCGGTGGCCTGTGAGAAGGAACAGGTGATGGCGCTCGCGGAGCGGCTGGACGTGATGCTGGACGAGGTCGCCCGGCGGTTCGACCGCGACCCGGTCACGCCCGGACCCGTGGACGACACCGATCCGCTGGAGCAGCCGATCGAGGAGGAGTTCCGGGCCGGCACCATGACGCTGGCCTGGGAGGCCGACGCCGAGCGGGTGGTGATCGAGGTGTTCGCGGTCGTCACCGGCGAGCAGGCCGACCTTGAGGAGACCGACCCGGTGGCCGCGGCGTTGGAGTCCGACGACGCCGAGGTGTTCATCGTCCGGATCACCGAGGAGCAGGCCCGTGCGTTCGCGCGGCGGGCGGTCGCGCTGGTCGCGTCCGGCCGGCCGAGCTGCCCGTTCTGCGGCCGGCCCATCGATGCCGAGGGCCATATCTGCCCGCGCGCCAACGGCTACCGCAGGCACCTGCCGGAATGACCGATCCGGACCTGCTCGCCACCGGGGAGCTGTCCCTGCACGGCCGCCTGGTGGCCGCGTCGAACGGCACCTTCCAGGGATCGGTGAGCCTCGGCGACCAGTCCGCGACCGTGGTCTACAAGCCGGTCCAGGGGGAGCGGCCGCTGTGGGACTTCCCGGACGGCACGCTGGCCCAGCGCGAGTTCGCGGCGTACGTCGTCTCCGAGGCGCTCGGGTGGTCACTGGTGCCGCCGACGCTGCTGCGGGACGGGCCGCTCGGCGAGGGCATGGTGCAGCTGTGGATCGACGAGGCCGAGGCCGCGCCGGGGGAGACCGAGCTGGTCGACATCGTCCCGCAGGGCCGGGTGCCGAAGGGCTGGGTCGGTGTCCTCGACGCGCTCGACGGGCGGCACAACCCGGTCACGCTGGTGCACGCCGACAATGACGTGCTGCGCCGGATGGCGGTGTTCGATGCCGTGGTCAACAATGCCGACCGCAAGGGCGGCCACGTGCTGAACCCCGGCGACGGCCGGGTGTTCGGCGTCGACCACGGCGTCACCTTCAACGCCGACGACAAGCTGCGGACGGTCTTGTGGGGCTGGGCCGGTGACCCGATCCCGCCCGACCTGCTGGACGACGTACGGCGATTGGCCGACCAGCTCGCGGGTGGACTCGGTCAGCAGCTGTGCGAGCTGATCACCGCGGTCGAGCTCACCGCGACCCGAGAACGCTGTTCGTCCCTGCTCAAGACCGGAACCTTCCCCCGACCAAGCGACGACTGGCCCGCCATCCCCTGGCCCGCGTTCTGAGCGGTCTTGCAGACCTCATGCTGTGTCGGGGTGCGCGGGGGACCGAGGAATGGAACCGTGTCGCGTCGTTGAAAAGCGGACTGGCATAAGCTCCGACACATGCAGGCGTGGACTAAACCAGACATCCCGGTCGTGCCGGGCCCGGCACGGCGGCTGCGCCTCTACGACACCGCCTCGGCTGGGTTGGTCGAGGTGCCGCCGGCTGACGGCGGTACGGCGCGGATGTACGTGTGCGGCATCACGCCGTACGACGCCACCCACATGGGACACGCGGCGACGTACGTGACGTTCGACCTGGTCAACCGGCTCTGGCGGGATGCCGGGTACGACGTCCACTACACGCAGAACATCACCGACGTCGACGATCCGCTGCTCGAGCGGGCGGCCGCGACCGGGATCGACTGGACCGAGCTGGCGTACCGCGAGATCCAGCTGTTCCGCGACGACATGACCGCCTTGCGGGTGATCCCGCCGCAGCACTACATCGGCGTGGTCGAGTCGATCGACCTGGTGTCGAACGCGGTCGAGGACCTGCAGCGGGCCGGCGCCGTCTACTCGGTCGACGGCGACCTGTACTTCGCGGTGAAGGCGGATCCGGCCTTCGGCAGCGTGTCCGGGTACGACCGCGAGACGATGGGGGAGCTGTTCGCCGAGCGCGGCGGCGACCCCGATCGCGACGGCAAGCGGGACCCGCTGGACAGCCTGCTGTGGCGGCACGAACGCGAGGGGGAGCCCGCGTGGGACTCGCCGCTGGGCCGCGGCCGCCCGGGCTGGCACGTCGAGTGCTCGGCGATCGCGCTCGAGCATCTCGGCATGACGTTCGACGTCCAGGGTGGCGGGACGGACCTGATCTTCCCGCACCACGAGATGTCGGCGAGCGGTGCTCAGGTGGCGACCGGGCAATACCCGTTCGCGCGGGCCTACGTGCACCAGGCGATGGTCGGCCTGGACGGCGAGAAGATGTCCAAATCCAAGGGCAACCTCGTGCTCGTCTCGAAAGAACGCCTGGCCGGTGCGGACCCGATGGCGATCCGGCTCGCGTTGCTCACACATCACTACCGCACGGACTGGTTCTGGACCTCGTCCGATCTGCTCGACGCACAAGAGCGCCTGGACGTCTGGCGTGGTGCTGTCGGCCGCGGTTCGGGTCCCGACGGTGCCGCCGCGGTTGACGCCGTACGCGCGGCTCTCACCAACGACCTGGACACGGTCGCGGCGCTGTCGGCCGTGGACACCTGGGCCGCTACCAATGGAGACGACGTGGAGGCGCCCGGCCTGGTGGCCACGGCCGTGGACGCGCTCCTCGGAGTGAAGCTCTAGCCAGTCACCGGCTGGTGGGTCTTGACCGGCGTCGGGACCGGCGCGGCCGGCGGTGTGTCGATCTGCGCGGGAGCCGGGTTGTTCGGGTGGGTCGGCTCCGGCGTGGGCTTCGGCTTCGCCGCGGGCTTGGCGCACGTGGCCGAGGCGAGGCGGATGATCGTCCGGTCGAGAATAGGGCGATCACCACCATTGCGCCACTGTTGGTGACACGGTCACGTTGTCACATAGTGCGCGGCAATGTCGTCACTCGTCGTCAGCCAGACGTCGCTCTGAGACGCAATGTACTCCAGCGCCAGGTCCAGGTACTTCGCCCGGAACGGCTGCCCGATGACGAACGGGTGCAGCGCCAGCGCCATCACCCGGCCGGTGTGCTCGGAGTCCGCGCGGAGTACGTCGTACTGGTCCTTGACCATCTGGAGGAAGTCGGGGCCGGTGAGGCCGCGGAGGAAGAGGCCGAGGTCGTTGAGCTCGACGGTGTACGGGACGCTGAGCATGCCGGGCACGTTCAGCCGGTAGGGCTGGTCGTCGTTGGTCCAGTCGAGGACGTAGTTGTAGCCGAGCTCGGCCAGCAGTTCCGGGGTGTTGTGGGTCTCGGTGAGGCCGGGGCCCATCCAGCCCTTCGGGCGGTGGCCGGTGGCGGTCTCGATGGTGCCGGTGATCTCGGTGAGGATCCGGCGCTCCTCGTCCGGTGCGTAGCCGGTGTGCAGGATCGAGTTGGTCGAGCCGTGCGCGAGCCAGGCCCAGTTGCGTTCGACGCCGGCCTTGATGATCTGTGGGTTGTGCTCGGCAACCATCGAGTTCAGCAGCGCGCTGGCCCGGATGCCGTGCCGGTCGAGGATGTCGATGGTGCGCCAGATACCGACCCGGGCGCCGTACTCGCGCCAGCCGTGGTTCAGCGGGTCGGGTTTGAGGTCGAGCGGCCAGATGCTGGTCGAGGGCTCGTCGGGGAGGAAGTGCTCGAGGTTGAGGCCGACGTAGAAGGCGACTCGCTTGCCGTCGGGCCAGGTGAGGGGCGGGCGTTCGGTGATCGGGCTGTAGTCGAAGAGCGTCATACCGGCACGGTAAAATCTGACATCAGTGTCAGGTTCAAGTGCCTGGGGGATCGGCGATGCGGATCGGTGAACTGGCCCGGCGGACCGCTGTGAGCGAGCGGTCGCTGCGGTACTACGAGCAGCAGGGCCTGCTGGTGTCGGAGCGGACCCCCGGCGGACAACGCGAGTACGCCGAACGCGCGGTCGACCGGGTGATCCTGATCCAGGAGCTGTACGCCGCCGGCCTCCACAGCCGCAAGATCGCCGAGCTGCTCCCCTGCATGCGCGACCCCGACGGCGGCCCCAACGAGCGCGCCACCCCGGAACTGGTCACCGAACTAACCGCCGAACGCGACCGCATAGACCGCCTGATCGCCGACCTGACCACCTCCCGAGCAGTCCTCGACGACGTCATAACCACCGCCGCCCGAGACCTGCCCACCAGCTGATCCACCGAGTGATGCGGTCGCCGGGGGGAGGACGCTCGTCGGTGGGTGGGGAGCTTGGACGGGGAACCGGGGCCGGAGACCCGGAATAACTTGTCTTTGGCCCCCGGAAGTTGTCCAAGGCCCCCGGAATTGTGCGGGCTTGGCCGGGGGAGTGGCTAGTCGCTGGGGTGGTTCTTGTTGCGGCGGCGCAGGTAGCGCTCGAATTCGGCGGCGATGGCCTCGCCGGTGGCTTCGGGGAGGTCGGCGGTGTCGCGTTGCTCCTCGAGGGAGTGCACGTACTCGGCGACTTCCGGGTCTTCTTCGCTGAGTTCGTCGGCGCCGCGTTGCCAGGCTCGGGCCAGCTCCGGGAGCTCACCCTCGGGGATCGGCAGGTCCAGCAGCGCCTCGACCTTGCCGAGGAGCGCGAGGGACGCCTTCGGGCACGGGGTGCCGGCGATGTAGTGCGGGATCGCGGACCAGATCGACACCGACGGTACGCCGAGAGTCCCGCAGAGGTCGGCGAAGACACCGGTGATGCCGGTCGGGCCCTCGTAGGTCGACGGCTCGAGGCTCCACGACGTGTTCAGCTCCGGGTCGGACGAGCTCGCCGAGACCGGGATCGGCCGGGTGTGCGGCGAGTCCGCGAGCAGGGCGCCGAGCACGACGACGATCTGCGCGTTCGACTCGTCGACGACCTCGAGCAGCTCCTGGCAGAAACCGCGCCAGCGCATGTTCGGCTCGATGCCGCGGATCAGCAGCACGTCCCTGTCGGTGTCCTCGGGCCGGGCCACGTACACCCGGGTGGTCGGCCAGGTCAGCCGCCGGACGCCGTCCTCGTCGAAGCCGACCTGGGGCCGGTTTACCTGGAAGTCGTAGTAGTCCTCGGGGTCGATCGCGGTGACGAGCTCCGCGTCCCACTCGTCGATCAGGTGGTCGACCGCTCCGGTGGCCGCCTCGGCTGCGTCGTTCCAGCCCTCGAACGCGGCGATCACGACCGGGTCCCTCAGGTTCGCGAGGTCAACCACTCGCAGGCCCCCTGTCGTCTGTAGTAGCCATCCGGCGGGGTCGCCGGAAACCGAACTGCCAGCCTACGTGGTCCACCGGCTCGCTGCGCCGGGTTTCACGTCCGGCGCACCGTGTCGGTGAGACGCGATTTGTCCGGACTTGGAGCGGCACGGGAAACTGGACGGACGTGTTCGGCTGAGACTGACGGAGGAGCTGGAGTTGCCACCCCTGCAAGCGGTGCTGTGGGACATGGACGGGACGTTGGTCGACTCCGAGAAGGTCTGGGCGGAGGTGCAGCTGCGGCTGCTGGCCGAGCTCGGCGCGACCTGGACGGTCGAGGACAGCATCGGGCTGATCGGCAGCGACCTGCGGGACGCGGTGCAGGTGTGGATGTCGCGGATCCCGGCCGGTGCGATCACCGCGGAGGAGCTGGCCGACCGGATGTTCTCCGAGGTGGTCGAGTCGCTCCGCCAGGAGGTGCAGTTCCAGCCGGGCGCGATGGAGTTGCTGCGGGCGCTGCGCAAGGAGGAAATACCGTGCGCGCTGGTCTCGGCGTCGTACCGGGTGATGATCGACGCCGTGCTCGGCCACCTGCCGCCGGAGCCGTTCGACGTGATCGTCGCGGGTGACGAGGTGACGCTGGGCAAGCCGCACCCGGAGCCGTACCTGACCGCCGCGGCCAAGCTCGGCGTCGACCCGGCGCACTGTGTGGTGATCGAGGACTCGGTCACCGGCACCCAGGCCGGTACGGCGGCCGGCGCGTACGTCGTCGCCGTACCGCAGTGGGTGACCATTCCGGAAGCGCCCCGCCGGCTCGTGGTCAAGTCCCTCGAGCCGCTCACCCCGGAGTCCCTTCGCGACCTGCTCCGTTGACCAAGTACCGTCACTTGGGGCCCTCGGGGGCGTTGAACGGGGTATCGGGCTGGGGAAGGGTGAGGTCGTGATCGAGTGGGTGCGCCGGGCGACGGCGACCGCGTTGAAGGCGACGCTGGTCGGCGCGCTGGGCGTGTCGCTGGCCGCGTGTGGTCAGCCGGACGACAACGCGCCGCACCCGGGTGACCCGACGCCGAAGCTGATGATGCTACGGCTCGTGACCGCCGGCGCGCTCGGGTCCCTCGACCCGGCCGGACCGTACGACGTGGCCTCGCGGACCGTGCAGGCGAACCTGTACCAGACCCTGCTGACGATCCTCCCGGACAAGCCGACCCCCGTGCCGGACGCCGCGGACTGTCAGTTCGACTCGCCGACGACGTACACCTGCAGCCTGAAGGAGCACCTGACCTTCCCGAACGGGCACGAGCTGACCTCGTCGGACGTGAAGTTCAGCATCGACCGGATGCTTCGGCTGAAGACGCCGGGTGGCGCGGCCGGCCTGTTCGGCTCGGTGAAGTCGGTGAGTACGCCGGACGACCTGACCGCGGTGTTCAACCTGAAGACCCCGGACGCCCGGATCCCGTACCTGCTGACCACGACCGCCGCGTCGATCGTGGACGAGGAGTCGTACCCGGCGAACAAGCTGCTCGAGGCCAAGGCCATCGGCAGCGGCCCGTACCAGCTGTCGGCGTACAAGCCGGGCGAGCAGATCATGCTGGCGAAGTTCACCGGGTACCGCGGTCCGCGCGGCGCGCAGAACGACGGCGTCGAGATCGACCGGCTGAAGGACTCCACGGCGCTCTACCAGGCGATCACCACCGGCAAGGCCGACCTCGCCTTCGACGGCTTCGGCCCGAGCCTGCTGGACAAGCTGCGCAAGTCCGACCAGGTCCAGGTGATCGGGGCCGACTACGCGGAGATCCGCTTCTTCTCCTTCCAGATGAAGTCCGCGATCGCGCGGCAACCGGCGGTACGGCGAGCGGTCGCCCAGCTGATCGACCGCCCCGCGATCGCCAAGAAGGCGTACGGCGACCACGTCACACCGCTGTACTCCGTGGTGCCGCCGGGGTTCGGCGGGCAGACCGACGCGTTCCAGACCGAGTACAAGCAGCCCAGCAAGGCGGCTGCCACCGCGATCCTCAAGGACGCGGGCATCACCGTGCCGGTGCCACTGACGGTCGGCTGGACGCCGTCGCAGTACGGCGTGGGCGCGAAGGCCGAGGTGCTCGAGCTGAAACGGCAGCTCGAGGCCTCAGGGCTGTTCCGGGTCACCTTGCGGAGCGCCGAGTGGCCGCAGTACCGGCAGCTGACCCGGGCCGGCGCGTACGACCTGTTCCAGGCGAGCTGGATCCCGCAGTATCCGGACGCGGACGACTACCTGGCGCCATTCGTCGCCACCAACGGAGCGTTCCAGAACGGTTACCGTTCGACGGCGGCCGCGAAGCTGCTGCAGCAGGAAGCTACCGAGCAGAACGGGTTGAAGCGCGACGACCTGGTCGGCCAGCTGCAGGGCGTGCTGGCCCGGGAGGCGCCGGTGATCCCGAGCTGGCAGGGGCGACTCACCGTAGTCGCGGGCAAGGATGTGGAGAACATCACGGCCGCGGTCGACCCGCTCTCGTTCCTGCATCTGTCCGCTCTGCGGAAATGACACAAAGATGCCATGGCAGTAACGGTTCGCGAGGTGGCGGCGACCGTGGGTGTGACCCCGTGGTTTACTGCGGATTGTCCACGATACGGGACGATTTCCTGACGATCACGATCGGGCAACGCAGCCCTTCCGGCGTTTGACTCCGCACTGTAATGGCGGCAGGTTTAGGCGGCAGCCAGCCAAACCGGTCTCGTATCGGTCCGTACTGAACTAGGCAGGGGAACCCATCGCGTGACTACCCCACTCGACGTCGAACCCGGATCATCGGCAGCCGAGCCGGAGGCCGTCGTCGCGGGTGTGCGCAAGATCGAGGGGCGCTCGCTCTGGCAGATCTCGTGGATGCGCCTGAAGCGCGACAAGGTCGCGATGGCCGGCGGCGTCGTGGTGATCCTGCTGATCCTGGTCGCGATCTTCGCGCCGCTGATCTGCAAGATCGTCGGGGTCACCCCGAACGACTTCCACCAGGACCTCGTCGACCCGTCGCTGCAGACGCCGATCGGCAAGTGGAACGGGATCAGCTGGGACCACCCGTTCGGCATCGAGCCGGTGAACGGTCGCGACATCTTCGCGCGGATCGTGTACGGCGCCCGGATCTCACTGCTGATCGCCTTCCTGGCCACTCTGGTGGCGGTGGTGATCGGGGTCGCGATGGGCGTCATCGCGGGCTACTTCGGCGGCGTGGTGGACACCATCATCAGTCGCTTGATGGACATCTTCCTCGCCTTCCCGCTGGTGCTGTTCGCGCTCGCCCTGGTCGGCGCGATCCCGGACTCGGCCTTCGGCCTCGAGGGTGACTCGTTGCGGGTCGCGCTGATCGTCTTCATCATCGGGTTCTTCAGTTGGCCGTACATCGGACGGATCATCCGCGGTCAGACGCTGTCGCTGCGAGAACGGGAGTTCGTCGACGCCGCCCGGAGCCTCGGCGCGCGGCGCCCGTACATCTTGTTCACCGAGTTGCTGCCGAACCTGGTCGCACCGATCCTGGTCTACGCGACACTGCTGATTCCGACGAACGTGCTGTTCGAGGCGGGTCTGTCGTATCTCGGTGTCGGGGTCCGGCCGCCGACCTCCAGTTGGGGCGACATGCTGTCCGGGGCCGCGAACTGGTACCAGGTCGATCCGCTCTACATGGTGCCTGCCGGCCTGGCCATCTTCGTCACGGTGCTGGCCTTCAACCTGTTCGGTGACGGGCTGCGGGACGCCCTCGACCCACGCTCGCACTGAGACCTACCTCCAACCAGGGAGCCTGGCTCTCACGAAAAAAGGGGTGCAACAAGAGATGAGATGGAATCGCATCACGACGGCAACAGCCGTCAGTGCGGTCGTCGCACTGGGCCTCGCGGCTTGCGGGGGCTCCGACGACGCCGGGGGCGGCACTAGCACCGCCGGTGCCACCAAGGCCGAGTACAACGCGGCCGTCGGAAAGGTGTTCAAGCCGACCGACCAAAAGGGCGGCACGCTCCGGATGGCCATCACCGAGAAGTGGGACTCCACGGACCCGGGTGACACCTACTACGGCCTGTCCTGGAACCTCGTGCGCAACTACGCCCGGCCGCTGACGGTGTTCAAGTCGGCTCCTGGTGCGGGGGGCACGGAGGTCGTTCCGGACCTCGCCGAGACGCTCGGCGTGCCCAGCGACAACGCGAAGACCTGGACCTACAAGATCCGCAAGGGCGTGAAGTTCGAGGACGGCACGCCGGTGACGTCGAAGGACGTCAAGTACGCCGTCGCGCGGTCGATGGACAAGACGACGTTGCCGAATGGCCCGACGTACTTCAACGACTTCCTGCTGGACGTCCCGAAGGACTTCAGTCCCTACAAGGACAAGGCGCTCGCCGGCATCGCGAAGGCGATCGAGACGCCGGACGACCAGACGATCGTGTTCCATTTGAACAAGCCGTTCGCCGGCTTCGACTACTTCGCCCAGTTGCCGGCCACCGCTCCGGTGCCGCAGGCGAAGGACACCGGAACGAAGTACCAGTTGCACCCGATCTCCACCGGTCCGTACAAGTTCGAGAGCAACGACCCGAACAAGGGCATCTCACTGGTTCGCAACGATCAGTACGACCCGGCGACCGACCCGAACTCGGGCCGCAAGGCGCTGCCGGACAAGATCACCGTCGCGTACAACGTGAACAGTGCCGACATCGACAACCGGCTGCAGTCCGGTGACCTCGACGTCGACATCGCAGGTACCGGCGTGACCGCGGAGACTCAGGCGAAGGTCCTGGCGAACCCGGACCTCAAGGCTCACGCCGACAACGCCGCAGCCCCCCGGCTGTGGTTCACCGTGCTGAACAGCGACGTCAAGCCGTTCGACAACATCAACTGCCGCAAGGCCGTGCTGTACGCCGCCGACCACGAGGGCTACCAGCGCGCGTACGGCGGTCCGGTCGGTGGTGACATCGCCACCAACCTGATGCCGCCGCTGGTCGCGGGCGCGGAGAAGTTCGACGACTACGGCTTCGAGACCGACAAGAACGGCAACCTGGACAAGGCCAAGGAAGCGCTGACGGCGTGCGGAATGCCGAACGGCTTCAGCACCAACATCAGCTACCGCGCGGACCGGCCGAAGGAGAAGGCGACCGCGGAGTCGCTGCAGCAGTCGCTGAAGCGGGTCGGCATCAACCTGACCACCAAGCCCTACCCGACCGGTGACTACACCAAGCTGTACGCCGGCAAGCCGGACTTCGCGAAGGCCAACAACCTCGGCCTGATCGTCTACGGCTGGGGTGCTGACTGGCCGGACGGCTTCGGCTTCCTGAGCCAGATCGTGGACAGCCGGGTCATTCGGGCCGCCGGTGGTAACACGAACCTCGGCATCAAGATCCCCGAGGTGGACCAGCTGATCGACAAGGCCCTGGAGACCACCGACAAGACGGCCCGCGAGAAGATCTGGGTCGACGTCGACAAGAAGGTCATGGAGCAGGCCGCCGTCCTGCCGGGCATCTGGGCCAAGGGCCTGCTGTACCGGCCGGACACGCTCACGAACGTGTTCATCAGCGACAGCCAGAACATGTACGACTACACCGCACTCGGCGTGGCTCCGAAGTAGTCGGCCCGCCGTCCGATCGACACTTCCCATCCAGAGGTAGGTGAAGGCTAGCGGTGGGCGGTGGTCCCCAAGGACCACCGGCCACCACGCCGAACAGGTGTTTGCAGACCTCGTCCGCCGGGTGAGCGGGGGAGGGTTTCTTTTCGTCCTCGTCCCA
>NZ_JBVHFT010000004.1:64745-573807 GCF_055562215.1 Kribbella sp. NPDC020701
TGGGTGGGGCCTAGAGATGTGTTCCCTTTTTTATTCCCCCCCCTCCCCGGGGGGGGGGGGGGAGGGGGGGTTTTTCTCGTTCCCCCCCCCCCCCCCCCCCCCCCCCACGCCGACCAGGTGTTCGCATACTTAGTCCGCCGGGTGATCGGGGCAGTGTTCCTGCTCGTCATCGTCACGGCCGTCACGTTCTCGATCTTCTTCCTGGTGCCCCGGCTCGGTGGCGCGACCGCGGACGACCTGGCGTCGCGCTATGTCGGCAAGAGCGTCGGCGAGGCGCAGATCCACGACACGGCGGTCAAGCTCGGCTTCACCGACCCCATCTACGTACAGTACGGCCGCTTCCTCAAGGGCTTGGTCGCCGGCCAGGACTACAACACCGGTCCCTCCATCGAGCGCTGCCCGGCGCCGTGCTTCGGTTACTCGTTCCTCTCCCAGCAGCCGGTCTGGCCGGACCTTGTCGACCGAATACCGGTCACGATATCGCTGGCGGTCGGTGCTGCCGTGATCTGGCTGATCGCCGGTGTCGGCACCGGTGTCATCTCGGCGCTCAGACGTGGATCGGTGCTGGACCGATCGCTGATGTCGGTGGCGCTGGCCGGTGTCTCGCTACCGATCTTCTTCACCGGTCTGCTCGCGTTGTCGATCTTCAGCTACGGTCTTGGCTGGACTGCGCAGGGCGGGTCCAATCCGATGGACGCGTCCAATCCGCTCGAGTGGGCCTACGACCTGATCCTGCCCTGGACCACACTCGCGTTCCTGTATGCCGCGGCGTATGCACGACTCACCCGGGCGGGCATGCTGGAGACCATGAATGAGGACTACGTCCGGACCGCTCGGGCCAAGGGCCTGACCGAACGGACCGTGGTGACCCGCCACGGCCTGCGGGCGACACTGACCCCGATTCTGACCATCTTCGGCCTGGACGTTGGCCTCTTGCTGGGCGGTGCGATCCTGACCGAGACGACGTTCTCGCTGCCCGGCATCGGTCAGTACGCCGTCATTGCACTGCGGGCGAACGACCTGCCCAAGGTGCTCGGCGTGACTCTGGTCGCCGCGTTCTTCATCGTGCTGGCGAACCTGATCGTCGACCTCATGTACGCCGTCGTCGACCCGAGGGTGCGTATCTCGTGACCGAGCCGAAACAGGACACCGTGCAGCGGATCGAGCGAGGCGAAGCGTTCCTGGACGTCCGCGATCTGAAAGTGCACTTCCCGACCGACGACGGAGTGGTGAAGTCGGTCGACGGGATCTCGTTCAAGCTCGAGCGGGGGAAGACGCTCGGCATCGTGGGCGAGTCCGGCTCGGGCAAGAGTGTGACCAGCCTGTCGATCATGGGCCTGAACCCACGGGGTGCGGCCAAGATCAGCGGCGAGATCTTCCTCGACGGCCAGGACCTGGTCTCGTCGACGCCCGAGGAGGTTCGGCAGCTCCGCGGCAAGCGGATGGCGATGATCTTCCAGGACCCGCTCTCCGCGATGCATCCGTTCTACACCGTCGGGCACCAGATCATCGAGGCGTACCGGGTGCACAACCAGGTCAGCAAGCAGGTCGCGCGCAAGCACGCGATCGAGATGCTCGACCGGGTCGGCATCCCGCAGCCGGACAAGCGCGTGGACGCGTACCCGCACGAGTTCTCCGGCGGTATGCGGCAGCGCGCGATGATCGCGATGGCGCTGTCCTGCGACCCCGACCTGCTGATCGCGGACGAGCCAACCACCGCGCTCGACGTGACCGTGCAGGCGCAGATCCTGGACCTGATCCGGGACCTGCAGCGCGAGTTCAACTCCGCCGTCATCATCATCACCCACGACCTAGGCGTGGTCGCCGAACTGGCCGACGACATCCAGGTGATGTACGCCGGCCGCGCGATCGAGTACAGCACCGCGGAGGACATCTTCGACCGCCCGCAGCACCCGTACACCTGGGGTCTGCTCGGCTCGATGCCCCGCATCGACCGGGAGCGCAGCGAGCGACTGATCCCGATCAAGGGCACGCCGCCGAGCCTGATCAACGTGCCGAGCGGATGCCCCTTCAACCCGCGCTGCGACTACGCGCACCTGACCCGCGGCGCCAGCGAGACCGAGCGTCCCGAGCTGCTGGACATCGGCGACGGTCACATGGTCGCCTGCCATCTCACCCCGGAGCAGCGCAAGCAAGCCTGGGAGACCGACATCAAGCCGAAGCTGTGAACGGGACGACGACTGTGACGACTGCGAATACCGACCCAACCGCCGTCCCGGGCATTGTCGAGCCGAAGATCGGCGAGGAACTGCTGTCGGTCAGCGGCTTGGTGAAGCACTTCCCGATCCGCAAGGGCGTGCTGCAGCGCCAGGTCGGCGCCGTCCAGGCGGTCGACGGTCTGACGTTCAACGTCACCCGCGGCGAGACCCTGTCGCTGGTGGGGGAGTCCGGTTGTGGCAAGACCACCACCGGCCGGCTGCTGACCCGCCTTCTGGAGCCGACGTCGGGCACGATCACCCTCGAAGGCCGGGACATCAGCCACCTCCGCGAGGGCCAGATGCGGCCGCTGCGGCGAGACGTGCAGATGATCTTCCAGGACCCGTACGGCTCGCTGAACCCGCGACACACGGTCGGCAAGATCGTGGGCGCGCCGTTCAAGCTGCAGCACGTGAAGACCGAGCAGGGCGTGAAGAAGTCCGTGCAGGAACTGCTCGAACTGGTCGGTCTGAGCCCGGAGCATTACAACCGCTATCCGCACGAGTTCTCCGGCGGTCAACGTCAGCGGATCGGCATCGCCCGGACGCTCGCGCTCCGTCCGAAGCTGATCGTCGCCGACGAGCCGGTGTCCGCGCTGGACGTGTCGATCCAGGCCCAGGTGGTGAACCTGCTGGAGGACCTGCAGGACGAGTTCGATCTGACCTACGTGATGATCGCGCACGACCTGTCCGTCGTACGGCATGTGTCGGACCGGGTCGCGGTCATGTACCTCGGCAAGATCGTCGAGCTCGCCAACCGCGTCGACCTGTACGAGAAGCCGATGCATCCCTACACGGTCGCGCTGCTCTCGGCGGTCCCGGTGCCCGACACCAAGCGCAAGGCCAAGCAGGACCGGATCCGGCTCCAGGGCGACGTCCCCAGCCCGATCAACCCGCCGCCCGCCTGCCGCTTCCACACTCGCTGCTGGAAGGCCCAGGACATCTGCAAGACCACCGAGCCGCCGCTGCTCCAGCTGGCCCCCGGGCACCAGACCGCGTGCCACTTCCCGGAGAACCAGCCCAGCGACAAGCCGGTCGCGCCGGTCCCGAGCCCGGACACCGACGCCAGCTGACGTCAGTGGAAGGTTGCCCTGGGCAACCCGGTGTTCGCCAGGAGTTGGGCGATCAGGTGATGGCCGGCCGCGTTGGGATGGTCGCCGTCCGGGGCTAGCAGTGCGGTGACGTCCGTACCGGGTCGCTCGAAGGGTGCATAGAGGTCGACGTAGGTTGCACCGGTCGCGGCGGTGACGTTGGCGATGATCGCGTTGACGCGCAGGGTCAGGCCGGTGGTTGCGGCGCGGCCGGTGGCGGGGAAGGTGCGGCGGGCGACCTCGCCGTCCTCGAAGACGTTCCAGTAGCCGGTGACGAGGACGGTGGTCGCGCGGCCGGTGCGGAGGGCGCCGATCCGTTCGAGGATCCGGTGCAGGTTGGTGCTGAGTTGCTCGAGCTCGTCGGCGACGCAGTCGGTGTCGGTGCACCGGCCGGTGGTGATGTCGTCGTGGTGGTCGCCGAAGTCGTTGGCTCCGATGGTGACGAGTACGACGTCGGCCGTGGAGGTCGCTGCTTCGGTGGGGGAGTGGGGCTGGTCGAGCCGGCGGAGAAGGCCGGCGCTGTCGAGGCCACCGGCGCCCAGGTTGTCGACGGAGACTGCGGAGCCGGTGCGGGCGCGGAGCAGAGCGCCGTACATCGCGGGGAAGGCAGCACAGTTGCAGGCGGCGCCGGAAGTGACCGAGTCGCCGAGGGCAACAACCTCGAGCTGACCGGGGTGCGCGGTCGCCGTGCGGACGCCTGCCACCGCGCCGCCGCCGGCCGTCGTGGCGACGAGGGCGAGGAGGAGGAGCGCGGTGGTGAGACGCCGCAGTCTGGGGATCACGCCGGTTTGGTCGACCTCGCCGGTTTCGCAAGGAGCTGGTTCGCGAGCCAAGGGTAGGCAGTGGCGAACGCGGGACCGGCGAACTGCCAGACGTGAGTGCCAGGGGAGACCTGGACCCGGGACCAGATGCCCACCTTGGCGGCCGCCCGGGACAGCTCGGCGGCCTCGTGCTGATGCGTGAGTTCGGCGGTGCTGGTGAGGAACAGGCCGTTCACGCCCTGATAGGGGCCGTGGGCATGCATCACCAGGAGCGGTTCGTTCGCGTGTTCGGCCGCGACGTTTCCGCCGTACAGGTCGGACAGGGTCTGCGCCGGGTCGCCGGTGTACGGGGCCAGGTCGCCGGAGATGTCGACGAAGTGGGTGAAGGTCGACGGGTGCTCGACCACCAGGTCGAGGGCGCAGGTGCCGCCCATCGAGAAGCCGGCGACGGCCCACTGCCGGGGATCCTTCGAGGCGCCGAAGGTGTTCTCGACGAAGTGCGGGATGTCCTGGTCGAGGTGGTCGGCGGAGTTGCCGCGCGGGCCGTTCACGCACTCGGTGTCGTTGTCGAACCTGGCGATCGGATCGGTGAAGACGAGGATCGGCGCGAACCCGTGATGGCGGTGAGCGTACGCGTCCGAGACCTGTACCGCGTGGCCGAGCCGGACCCAGTCACCCGGGCCACCGCGCTCGCCGCCGATCATCTCCACCACGGGCAGCGCCGGCCGATGACGACCGCGGAACCAGATCGGCGGCAGGTAGACGAGCTCCTGCCGATGCCGGAAGCCGCTGTACGCCGGTGGGATGTTCACCGCGACCAACCGTCCGGCCGGCGGGAGCTTCGTCGTACCGGTGCCGTGAACCAGCCCGGACATCGACTCCTGACCGGGCAGCGGGGTGTTGGTCAAGTCGTTCACCGCGGCCGAGATGGTCGGGTAGTAGCCGGTGAACTGGTTGATCTGGTTCGCGAAGACCAGCGTGGCGAGCGCCATCGCGACGACCGCCGTGCCGCGCCGCCACCACCGCGCACTACGCCACCCGGCGGCCAAGACGATCAGCGCCGCCAGACCGAGCCCGAACCAGAGCCACACGCGGAACGGCAGCGGATCGGTGATCCCGAGCAGTCGCGCACCCGGGTACGCCGCAATCAGCGTTCCCAGCGCCGCGCCGCCCGCAACCAGCGGGACGGTCCGGCGGCGCCACTGCCCATCCCTCCAGCCCACCGCCGCCGGCACGGACGCAGCGGCCACGACATCCAGCAGCACCGGAAACCAGCCGCCGAGCAGCGACACACTCATTCCAACCCTCCAAAGCCGACAAGACCCAACTCCCAAGACGCCGAGCCCGGCCAAGCGGTTGGCAGGAGCGATCAGTTCGACGGGAAAGTGAGGTCCTGCGGGTTCGTAGCGATGGCGGACTTCGCGATGCCACAGCTCATGGTGAGGCCTGCGGGCACCCAGCATGTGAGCAAGTTGACGGGTTGGTCGCGTCCCGGCGCATCGGCGGCGGTGAAGGTGGTGTCGTTCAGCCATTGCCCGAACATCTTCGGCTGCGCGCCGGTGACGGTCACATATTGTCGGCCGTGGCCGTCGTACACCCGCAAGGTTCCGCCGGTCGCGATCACGTACTTTCCGGTACCCTCCGGAGGCTTGTCCAGGTAGGCGTACGTGCTGGAGTCCGCCGTGACGGACTTGACCACCACCGGGTACGACGGCCGGATCAGCTGTCCGAGGTGCGTGCGGACGTCCAGCCGGAACAGTCCGCCGGTCGTCGTGAAGTACGCCGAGTTGCCGTCGAGGGCGACCAGGCCGCCGGTGGGCCGGGCCGGTGGGGAACTGTGCGCCTCGCTCGGGCGGTTGATCTGGTACACCACGTCGTCGGTGCGGAGGTCCCGGATGATCGTGCGGGTGCCGCTGGTGGTCGGCTCCTCCCAACCGGCCAGCGCGCCGGATGCGACCACCGGGCTGTCGCTCGTGGCGTCGGCCAGCGTCCGGGTGGTCCGGCCGTCGGCCAGCTTGATCTGGTCGCGGTCGGCGAATACGAAGCCGACGTCGGTCTGGACGTAGCGCGCCAGGCGGGTGGTGCCGGTCGAGATCTCCGCGTCGCCGAAGTGGATCACGCCGTTCAGCGCGTACGTCGGACGCCGTTCGGTGAACGGGAGGGGTGGCTTGGCCGCCGGCTCCGCGTCGTCCCGGATGATCCGGACCGCGGTCAGCCCGGCCGCGACCACGACGAGCGCGACGAACGCCGTACCGAGAAGGGTGCCGGCCCGCCGACGGCGGATGCGGCGCTTGCCCTGCGTGATGACGGCGTCGAGGTCGAGCTCCGGCGGCTCGGCGCCGGCGGCCTGGGCGGTGAGAGTGTCCTTGAGCAGTTCGGTCATCGGGTGGCTCCCAGGGCGTCCAGAAGTACGACGTCGTCGCCGAGGCGGGCGCGCAGCTTCTTGAGCGCGGCGGAGACCTGGCTCTTCACGGTGCCGACGGAGCAGTTGAGGACTTCGGCGGTCTGCGGTTCGGTCAGGTCCTCGTAGTACCTGAGCACGATCGCGGCCCGCTGCCGCGGCGGGAGTTGCCGCAGCTCGTGCCAGAGCCAGACCCGTGCGGTGGTGTCCTCGTACGGCGCCAGTTGCTCCGGCAGATCGTCGTTCGGCCGCTCGGCATTCCACGATTTCCGCCGCCACCACGTGATCGCGGTTGTGGTGATCACGCGCCGCGTATAGGCCTCGGCGTTTGCGGTATCCCGCAGCCGACGCCAGGCGACGTACGTCTTCACCAGACCCTCCTGCACCAGGTCCTCGGCCAGCCCTCGCTCACCGGCCAGGAGATACGCATAGCGGTACAACGCGCCGTGCCGCCCCCGGGCAAACTCCGCGAACTCCCCGGCGTCGCCCATCCAGTCCCCTCCGTCGGACACATCCTCACCCGCCCTGACGTCCTGAGAGTCTCAAATGGTTGGTCCATCGGAAGTCGTACTGTCGGGGCATGCTGGATCACCTCGCGTTCGCCACCCCGGATCTCGCCGCGACCATCGCCTGGTTCGCCGAGGCGACCGGGGTCCAACCGGCCGAAGGTGGTCGCCACGACGGCCGTGGCACCCGGAACTACCTCGTCGGGCTCGGTCCCACGGCGTACCTCGAGATCATCGGGCCGGACCTGGAACGCCCGGCGACCGAGCCCGTGCCGTTCGGCATCGACACGCTCGAGGGCGAGCGGCTGGTCACCTGGGCGATCCACCCGGACGACATCGAGTCGGCAGCGGAGGCCGCGCGGCAGGCGGGCGCGGACCTCGGGTCGATCGTGTCGATGTCCCGGACCACCCCCGCCGGTGAGGTGCTGAGCTGGCGGCTGACCATCGCACAGCCCTCGCCGTACGACGGTGTCGTGCCCTTCCTGATCGACTGGGGCACGAGCCGCCATCCCGCCGCGTCCGGGCTACCGATGGCCGAGCTGGTCGAGTTCAGCGCCACACATCCACGGCCGGCCGAGGTGAGCGCCGTACTCGAGGTGCTCAGGGCGGGGCTGCCTGTCAGTGCCGGCGAGCCGGGGCTGCGGGCCGTGGTCGCCGGGCCGGGAGGTACCTGTTCGCTTCGGTGAGGTCACCGAGTGTCGCAGCGAGCGACCGGGGGGAGAGCGTTCGACAATGTCGAACGACGAGCGTTGTGCCGCCTCGCGAACGCTTCTACATTCCAGCCAGCCGTGGTCGTCACGGCGTGGAAGGGAGGTTCGGCATGGCTACGACCGAAGCGGTCAAGGCAAGAACCCTTCTGGGGGAGTGTTCCGCGGAGTTCGCCGGAACGTTCATCCTGATCCTGTTCGGTGTGGGCGTGGTGGCCCAAGTGGTGGCCGGTGGTATTGGGGATCACGACTCGATTGCATGGGCCTGGGGTATCGGCGTGACGATGGGCGTGTACGTGTCAGCCCGGATCAGCGGCGCCCACATCAATCCCGCGGTGACGATCGCCCTGGCGGCGTTCCGCGGCTTCGCCTGGCGGAAGGTGCTGCCGTACATCGGTGCACAGTTCCTCGGCGCGTTCGCGGCGGCTCTGGTGGTCCGCTGGAACTACGACAAGGTCCTGGAGAAGTTCGACCCCGGCCTGACGATCAAGAGTCAGGGTGTGTTCTCCACCCTGCCGGGCAACGGAAGCACGGAGCTCGGGGTCGGCATGTGGGGCGGCTTCCTCGACCAGATCATCGGTACCGGGATCCTGATGATGGTCATCCTGGCCATCGTCGACCTGCGCAACACCGCCCCCGCGGCGAATCTCGGTCCGTTCATCATCGGCCTGCTGGTCGTCGGCATCGGAATGGCCTGGGGCACGCTGGCGGGCTACGCGATCAACCCGGCACGTGACTTCGGGCCGCGGCTCGCCTCCTACCTGACTGGCTATGGAGGGGCGTTCAAGGACCAGTTCGGGGATCCCTATTTCTGGGTCCCGATCGTGGGACCGATCATCGGCGCGCTCATCGGCGCGCTCCTCTACGACCTGCTGGTCGGCCGGAACCTGCCGGTCGGCGAGGCCGACGAGGAGCCGGGCCGGGTACCCGACGAGGAGACCGCAGCATGACGCATCGCACCACAAAGCAGTGTGAGGAGAGGACTTTCCATGGCTGACTTCGTCGGTGCCGTCGATCAAGGCACCACGAGCACCCGTTTCATGATCTTCGACCACTCCGGCAACGAGAGGGGCATCCACCAGCTGGAGCACGACCAGATCCTGCCGCAGGCCGGCTGGGTCGAGCACAATCCGGTGGAGATCTGGGAGCGGACCAGCTCGGTCATCCGGACCGCGATGAACGCGCAGGGTCTGCAGGCCAGCGACCTGGCGGCGCTGGGCATCACCAACCAGCGCGAGACCGCGGTGGTCTGGAACCGCAAGACCGGGCGCCCCTACTACAACGCGATCGTCTGGCAGGACACCCGGACCGACCGGATCGCCTCCGCGCTGGAGCGCGAGGGCAAGGGCGACGTGATCCGGCAGAAGGCCGGCCTGCCGCCGGCGACGTACTTCTCAGCCGGCAAGGTGCAATGGATCCTCGAGAATGTCGACGGGGTCCGCGCGGCCGCGGAGGCCGGTGACGCCGTCTTCGGCAACACCGACACCTGGGTGCTGTGGAACCTCACCGGCGGCACCGAAGGCGGCGTCCACATCACCGATGTCACGAACGCCAGCCGCACGATGCTGATGAACCTGGAGACGCTCGACTGGGACGACGAGCTGATCTCGTTCTTCAACATCCCGCGCCAGATGCTGCCGGAGATCCGGCCGTCGTCGGACCCGAACAAGTACGGCGAGACCCTCGGAGGAGGCCCGCTGGGAGGCGTGGTTCCGCTGACCGGCGACCTCGGCGACCAGCAGGCGGCGACCGTGGGCCAGGTCTGCTTCAACCCGGGCGAGGCGAAGAACACCTACGGCACCGGCAACTTCATGCTGCTGAACACCGGCACCGAGCTGGTCCGGTCGAAGGCGGGCCTGCTCACCACGATGTGCTACAAGTTCGGCGACGAGGCGCCGGTCTACGCGCTGGAGGGCTCGATCGCGGTGACCGGGTCGGCCGTCCAGTGGCTGCGCGACCAGCTCGGCATCATCTCCGGCGCGGCGGAGACCGAGACGCTGGCCCGGCAGGTCGCGGACAACGGGGGCGTGTACTTCGTGCCCGCGTTCTCCGGCCTGTTCGCGCCGTACTGGCGGTCCGACGCCCGTGGTGCGATCGTCGGACTGTCGCGGTTCAACACCAACGCCCACCTGGCCCGAGCAACACTGGAAGCGATCTGCTACCAGAGCAAGGACGTCTCGGACGCGATGGAGAAGGACTCCGGCGTCAAGCTGGACGTGCTCAAGGTGGACGGTGGCATCACCGCCAACGAGCTCTGCATGCAGATGCAGGCCGACATCCTCGGCGTTGCGGTGAGCAAGCCGGTCGTCGCGGAGACCACGGCACTCGGGGCGGCGTACGCGGCCGGCTTGGCGGTCGGCTTCTGGAAGAACAAGGAAGAGCTGGTCCAGAACTGGAACGAGGACAAGCGGTGGGAGCCGCAGTGGAACGACGAGCAGCGCGCAGCCGGGTACGCCGGCTGGCAGAAGGCGGTCCAGCGGACCCTCGACTGGGTCGACGTCGACTGACCTGGCTGTCTCGGTAACAAGCAACGGAATCGGAAGGAACAGCACAGTGGGCGTAGTGGCTCTGTCACCGCAAGCGAGGGCCGAAGCGATCGACGCGATGGCCGACGGACGGGAACTGGACGTCCTGGTGATCGGTGGCGGGGTGGTCGGCACCGGGTCGGCCCTGGACGCCGCGACCCGGGGCCTGACCACCGGACTGCTGGAGGCGCGTGACTTCGCCAGCGGCACCTCCAGCCGGTCCAGCAAGCTGATGCACGGCGGTCTGCGCTACCTGGAGATGCTCGACTTCCGGCTGGTGCACGAGGCGTTGCAGGAGCGTGGGCTGCTGCTGCAACGCCTGGCACCGCACCTGGTCAAGCCGGTGCCGTTCCTGTACCCACTCCAGCACCGCTGGTGGGAGCGGTTCTATGCCGGTGCCGGCGTCGCCTTGTACGACGGGATGGCCGTCAGTTCGGGTCACGGCGCCGGCCTGCCGCTGCACCGGCACCTGACCCGAAGCGGTGCGATGCGGCTGGTGCCGAGCCTGAAGAAGTCGGCCCTGGTCGGCGCCATCCAGTACTACGACGCCCAGGTCGACGACGCCCGGCACACGATGGAACTCGCCCGGACGGCGGCGTCGTACGGCGCTCTTGTCGCGAACCGGGTCAAGGTCACCGGCTTCCTGCGCCAGGGCGAGCGGGTCACCGGGGTGCAGGCGAAGGACCTGGAGAGCGGCCGTGAGTTCGAGGTCCGGGCCAAGCAGGTCGTGAATGCGACCGGCGTGTGGACCGACGACACCCAGGCGATGGTGGGGGAGCGCGGTCAGTACCACGTGCGTGCCTCGAAGGGCATTCACCTCGTGGTCCCGAAGGACCGGATCCAGTCCAGCACCGGGATGATCCTGCGGACCGAGAAGTCCGTGCTGTTCATCATCCCGTGGGGCCGGCACTGGCTGATCGGCACCACCGACACGGACTGGCACCTGGACAAGGCCCACCCGGCCGCGACCAGCAAGGACATCGAGTACCTGCTCGACCACGTGAACGCCGTACTCACGACGCCGTTGACCCGCGAGGACGTCGAGGGCGTGTACGCCGGGCTGCGTCCGCTGCTCGCCGGCGAGTCGGAGAGTACGTCGAAGCTGTCTCGCGAACACGTGGTCGCGCACGCCGCGCCGGGTCTGGTAGTCGTTGCCGGTGGCAAGTACACGACGTACCGGGTGATGGCCAAGGACGCGATCGACGCGGCCGCGGCGGCACTCGACGGCCGGGTACCCCAGTCGGTCACCAAGACCACCCCGCTGGTCGGCGCCGACGGCTACCACGCGAAGTGGAACCAGCGGCACCTGATCGCGCAGCGATCCGGCCTCCACGTGGCCCGGATCGAGCACCTGCTCAACCGGTACGGCGCCCTGGTCGACGAAGTCCTCGCCCTTGTCGAGGAGGACCCGTCGCTCGGCGAGCAGCTGCCCGGCACCCAGGACTACCTGAAGGCCGAGATCGTGTACGGCGCCAAGGCCGAAGGCGCCCGGCACCTCGACGACATCCTGGCCCGCCGGACCCGGATCTCGATCGAGGCCTGGGACCGCGGTGTCGGCGCCGCCGAGGCCGCCGCCCGCCTGGTCGCCCCGATCCTCGGCTGGGACGAGGCGACGATCGAGCGCGAGGTGTCGGTCTACCTCCGCCGGGTCCAGTCCGAACGCGACTCCCAGGAGCAGCCCGACGACGAGTCGGCCGACAAGGTCCGCCTCGAAGCCCCCGACATCGTCTCGCCGGCCTGATCAGACCAATGGGGAGGGCTGCCTGAGACAGCCCTCCCGCTGCGGTCGAGCAACATCACGGCTGATGCTCTTCGAGGCTCGCCGAAAGGCTAGCTAAAGGTTCTGGTCCTCGGGGCGGATCCAGTTGAACGTGCGTTGCACGGCGGCCTTCCAGTTCGCGTACTCCGCCTCCCGGCGAGCCGGATCCATGTGCGGAATCCACTGACCGGCGCGATGCCAGTTGCTCCGCAGCCCTTCGAGATCGGGCCAGTAGCCGACGGCCAAACCGGCCGCGTACGCCGCCCCGAGCGAAACGGTCTCGGTCACCATCGGGCGCACCACCGGGACGTCGAGCAGATCGGCGAGGAACTGCATCAGCAGATTGTTCGCCGTCATCCCGCCGTCGACCTTCAGCGCCGTCAGCGCGATCCCGGAGTCGGCGTTCATCGCGTCGACCACTTCGAGGGTCTGGAACCCGGTCGCCTCCAGCACCGCACGGGCCAGGTGTCCCTTGGTGATGTAGCCGGTCAGCCCGGCGATCACCCCCCGCGCCTCGCTGCGCCAGTGCGGCGCGAACAGGCCGGAGAACGCCGGCACGATGTACGCGCCGCCGTTGTCCTCGACGGTCCGGGCCAGTGTCTCGATCTCGGCCGCGGTGTGGATCATCCCGAGCCCGTCCCGGAACCACTGCACCAGCGAGCCGGTCACCGCCATCGAGCCCTCCAGCGCGTACGACGCCGGCTGGTCACCGATCTGGTAGGCGACCGTGGTCAGCATGCCGTGCTTCGACCGGACGATCTCCTGCCCGGTGTGCAGCAGCAGGAACGAGCCCGTGCCGTACGTGCACTTCGCCTCGCCCGCGCTGAAGCAGGTCTGCCCGAACAGCGCGGCCTGCTGGTCGCCCAGCGCCGCTCCGATCCGGACACCGGGCAGCACCTCGGTCGCGGTCGCGAAGACCCCGGACGACGGCCGGATCTCCGGCAGGATCGCCCGCGGTACGTCGAACGCCTCCAGCAGCCTGTCGTCCCACTCCAGCGTCTCGATGTTCATCAGCATGGTCCGGCTGGCATTCGTCACATCGGTGACGTGCAGTCCGCCGGACGCGCCGCCGGTGAAGTTCCAGATCAGCCAGCTCTCCATGGTGCCGAAGTAGATCTCGCCGCGCTCGGCCCGCTGCCGCAGACCGGGCGTGTGGTCGAGCATCCACCGGATCCGCGGCGCGGAGAAGTACGTCGTCAACGGCAGGCCGCACAGGTCGGCGTACCGGTCCGGTCCCTCGTCCTCGGCCAGCTCGGTGACGAGCCGATCCGTCCGGGTGTCCTGCCAGACCACCGCGTGCCCGATCGGCTGACCGGTGAACCGGTCCCAGAGCAGGCTGGTCTCCCGCTGGTTGGCGATGCCGATGGCAACGATCTGGGACGGCACGGCGCCGATCTGCCGGATCGCCGCCGGGACCACCCGGGTCACGTTGTTCCAGATCTCCCCGGCGTCGTGCTCGACCCACCCCGGTCGCGGAAACAGCTGCGGGTGCTCGCGCTGCGCCACCGACACCAGTCGCCCGCGCCGATCGAAAAGGATGCATCGTGTCGAGTTCGTCCCCTGGTCGACGGCCGCCACGTACTGCTCAGCCATCGAGCCACCCCCGTCGAACCATCAGGTGTCCTCCCGCAGGTCTCGGCCGATCGCCTCGGCGGTGGCACGAACCATGGTGACCAGGTCGCCGCGGTGCCGCAGCCGGCTGTCGCAGATCCGTTCGATCCGGCCGACCAGTCCCACCCCGCCGACAACGAGACCGCCGAGTCCGCGGATCGGCGCGGCGATGCCGGCCACCTCGACCGTAAGCTCCTCGAACTCACTGGCCCAGCCGCGGGCGCGCACCGCGGCCAGCTCATCGGCCAGCCGGACCGGGTCGGTGATCGTCCGGGTGGTGAACGCCTCCAGCTTGCGCGGGCGGGCGGCGCCGCTGGTGTCGAACGCGAGTACGGCCTTGCCGAGAGCGGTCGCGTGCGGCGGGAGCGTCGTACCGACGTCGAGGTCCTGGTCGCTGTCGTCCGGGCGGAAGACGTGGTGGACGACCACGACCTTGCCTTCGAGCAGGCGGCCGACGCGGACCACTTCGCCGCTGCGGGAGGCGAGGGAGTCGGCCCAGTTGATCGCCCGGCTGCGCAGCTCGTTCGGATCGAGGTAGCTCTCGCCGAGCCGGCCGAAGGCGTCACTCAGGTGGTAATGCGCGCCACTGTGGTCCTGCTCGACGAAGCCGACCTGATGCAGCGTGCGCAGAATGCCGTGCACGGTCGTCTTGGCCAGCCCCAGTGCATTGCCGAGATCCGCGACCCCAAGTCCGTCGGGCGCGGCGGCTAGCAGTCGGAGCACAGCCGCAGCCCGCTCGATCGACTGCACAGTGCCCGGCACAACCGCAGGCTACCCGTGAAAACAGTGCCTGGCTTTACTTCGCGGTCACTCTGAGGCGATCGCGCGCAGGACGTCCAGGCGGGCTGCGCGCCGTGACGGCCAGACCGCAGCGAGTACGCCGACGATGCCGGCGGCCAGTACTGCGATCACCAGCTGAAGCACGGGGATGTCGCGGACGTTGAGCCCGTTGTCGACCATCGCGGCCTGGATCGACGCGCCGAACGCCACCCCGATCGCCAGCCCGAGCAGGGCTCCGAGCAGGGAGATCGCGATCGACTCGACCCGCAGCATCCGGTTCAGTTGCGGGCGGTCCATCCCGATGGCCCGCAGCAGGCCGATCTCGCGGGTCCGCTCGACCACGCCGAGTGCGAGCGTGTTCACGATGCCGAGGATCGCGATCAGGATCGCCAGCGCGAGCAGCATGCCGAGCGCCGCGAGGATGCCGTTGACCGGCCCGCGCGCGCCGGCCGCGTACCCCTGCTGATCGCGGACCTGGATCGACGGATAGTCCTTCAGTTGCCCGAGGATCGTGGCCCCGACCGGCCCCACTTCGGTGCCTTGGGCAACTTCGACGTACAGGACCGTGTCGCTCGGAGCGCCGCCGACCGCCTCGTACGCCGGGAGCGAGAGGACGACCGTGTTCAGCTGGCGGTTCGGGGCCAGGATGCCGCCGACGGTGAGGCGGTGCTTGCCCGTCGTCATGGCGAGATCGAACGTTCTACCCACGCTCAGGCCGAGGGTCTTCGCCAGGTTCCGGGGCAGGACGGCCTGGCCGTCACGCAGTACGGCCGCCGAGCCGGCGTCGAACTTCGTCACGATCGGCCCGTTGAGGGTGCCCTCGCTGACGCCGCTGACCTGCACCGCGGTGTCGCCGACCTGGCCCGCCTGCTGCCGGACCTGGTGGACCGAGCTGACGCCGGAAACCTTCCCGACCCGGTCGGCGACCTGCGTGCTGAAGCTGTCCGGACCATCGGAGGTGATGACCAGTTCGGAGCTGCCGAGGGCGTCCGCGATGTTCTGGACGATCGATGCCTTGGCCGACGCGGCGATGACGAGCAGCCCACTGACCAGCGCGACCGAGATCATCAGCGCGGAGGCCGTGGCCGACGTCCGCCGCGGATTGCGCTCGGCGTTGCGTCGGCCGAGCGTCACCGCGGCCTTGCGACCGAGCGGCCACATCAGCGCGCGAACGACGTACCTGCTGATCAGCGGGCTGATCATCACGACGGCGAGCACCGTCAGCCCGGCGCCGAGCCCGATCAGGACGGCGCCGGGGAGGTCGCCGGCGTTCAGGCCGATCAGGGCCGGCATCAAGGCCATCAGCAGCAGGAACCCGCCGATCAGGACACGGACGAGCAGCGAGCGTTCCGGCAGCGCCACGTCGTCGCGCATCGCCGCGACCGGCGGAAGCTTTCCTGCCCGGCGAGCCGCCGGGTACGCCGCCGCGATCGTCACGCCGACGCCGATCACGTAGCACGCGATCACGGTGGCGGGGCTGATCTGCAGCGCCGCGGTCGGGATCTGGAGGTCGAGGTGCTGGTAGAAGAACTGGATGCCCGCGGCCACACCGATGCCGATCAGCAGGCCGAGGGTCGAGCCGACGACACCGATGACGAGCGCCTCGGCGAGGACCGCGCCGGTGACCTGGCCGCGGGAGGCGCCGATCGCCCGGAGCATCGCCAGTTCGCGCGATCGCTGCGCGACGACCATCGCGAACGTGTTGACGATCAGGAACGTGCCGACGAACAGGGCCAGGCCGGCGAACATCACCAGCACGGTGCTGAAGCCGCCGAAGGTGTTGTCGAGGTCGTGCTCGCCGTCCGCCGCGACCTGCGGGGCGGTGCGAACCTTGACCGAGTCTCCGATGGTCTGGGCGATCGCGTTGCGCACGGTGCCGGGGTTGGATCCGGGGGCGACGGCCACGCTGATCGAGGTCCAGCCCGGTTTGCCGAGCAGGAGGAGTTGGGCGGTCGTGGCGTCGAAGGTGACCAGCGGGGCACCGGCCGAGACCCCGGACAGACCGGGCGTGGTGATCGCTGTGAGCTTGGCGGTGACGGATCTGGTCGGCGTGACGATCCGGACCTGGTCGCCGAGGTCGTAGCCCACCCGGGTCGCGGTGGACTGGTCGAGGCCGAGCTCTGCCACACCTGAGGGCGGTTCGCCGTCGACCACTTTGAACGGCGCGTTCCGGGAATCCCGGGTCCACGCGGCGCCGAAGCTGGTCAGGCCATAGGTCTCGATCGGCTTCCCGTCCGGGCTGAGGATCTGTACGTCGCTGACCAGGAGCTGCGGGTTCGCACTCGCGACACCGGGTACCGCGGCGACCCGCTCGACCACCTCGGACTGGAAGGTCGCGGGCCGGTTCGCGCCGGCCTCGATCGGGCTGGCCGGCGTCACGGTGATGTCCGCCGTACTGGTGCTGAAGTTCTTCTTCAGCGCGGTGGACAGCGTGTCGGTGAAGACCATCGCGCCGCCGGCGAACGCGACACCGAGCAGGACCGCGACCGTACACAGGACGAAGCGGAGCCGGTGCGCGAGGACCGAGCGGAGACCGAGCTTGAGCATCAGCCGGCCACGGCCGGGTCGAGCTGCTTCATGGTGTCGAGCACGGTCTCGGCCGTCGGGTCGAGCAGTTCGGACTGGAGCCTTCCGTCGGCCAGGAACAGGACCCGGTCGGCGTACGACGCCGCGGTCGGATCGTGGGTGACCATCACGACCGTCTGGCCGAAGTCACGGACCGAGCGGTGCAGGAACCCGAGTACGTCGGCCGACGAGCGCGAGTCGAGGTTGCCGGTCGGCTCGTCGGCGAACACCACGTCCGGCCGGGAGATCAGCGCGCGGGCACACGCAACCCGCTGCTGCTGGCCGCCGGACAGCTCCGACGGCTTGTGGCCGAGGCGGTCGGACAGGCCGATCGTGTCGATCACAGTGGTGAGCCAGTTCTGGTCGGGCTTGCGGCCGGCCAGGTCGACGGGAAGGGTGATGTTCTCCAGCGCGGTCAGCGTCGGGACCAGGTTGAACGCCTGGAACACGAATCCGATCCGGTCCCGGCGCAGGTGCGTGAGCTGCTTGTCGGGCAGCCGGGTGAGGTCGACATCGCCGAGGAAGACCTGCCCGTCGGTCGGCTTGTCCAGCCCGGCCAGGCAGTGCAGCAGGGTCGACTTGCCGGACCCCGACGGGCCCATGATCGCGGTGAACCGGCCCTTGCCGACGTCGGCAGTCACATCGGCGAGTGCGTCGACCTGTGTCTGGCCGCCGCCGTACCGCTTCCACACTCCAACAGCCCGCACCGCAGCCGTGTCGCCCACGCTCATGCGACGAACGCTATCCACCCAGGGTTCCTCCGCGGCCGGGTGGCTGCCCTCAGCCGTCGACGCCGACCAGATCCACCCCGGCGGATTCGGCCGCGACCTCCTCGACCGAGCGGGTGGGAAGTGGCGGGGGTGTGCCGCCCCAGGCCGGGCACAGAGGTTTGTGGTCGCACCAGTCGCAGAGTGGGCCGGGGCTGGGCCGCCAGTCGCCGGACTCGAGCGCCCGGGTGATTGCCGTCCACAACGCGGTGACCTTGCGTTCGCAGGCACGGAGATCGGCCTCGTCGGGCACGTACCGGACGATCTCGCCGTTGCCGAGGTAGACGAGCTGCAGCATCGCGGGCACCACGCCGCGCAGCCGCCAGAGCACGAGCGCGTAGAACTTCATCTGGAACAGTGCCTTGGCCTCGAAGAACTCCGACGGCGACCGTCCGGTCTTGTAGTCGACCACGCGGATCTCACCGGTCGGCGCGACATCCAGGCGGTCGACGTACCCCCGCAGGACCAGGCCCGACTCCAGTGCGGTCTCGACGTACAGCTCCCGCTCGGCCGGCTCGAGCGCGTTCGGGTCCTCGAGGGTGAAGTACTTCCCGAGCAGTTGGTGCGCCTCGGCCAGCCACTTCGCCAGCTCCTCGCCGCTCGCGTCCTCGGCGAACAGCTCGGCGACCTCCGGCTCCTCCTCCAGCACGTGCTGCCACTGCGGCTCGAGCATCTCGGCCGCGTGCTCCAGCGTCCGCTGACCACGCGGCAGGTCGAACAAACGCTCCAGCACGCCGTGCACCACCGTGCCGCGAACCGCGGCGGACGAGGGCTTCTCCGGCAGTCGATCGATGACACGGAAGCGATACTTCAGCGGGCAGCTCATGAAGTCCGCGGCCCGGGACGGCGACAACGCCCCACGCGGATGCCCATGCACATCGACTTCAGCTGCAACGCTCATACCCGAAACCCTAGGCCGTTGCGCCGACACTTCGCGCGCGCGCCACCCGAACCTGTGGAAAACCCTTCACAGCGAACTTCCAGCGGACTTTCGGCAGACCATCGGCTCCGGTTGTCACGCTGGTTGCATGAAGCCTCCACCGAAGCCACCTCGTGAACACGACCTGGGCCTGGAGTACGACCTGGGCACGCTGCACCGCCGCCGTTTCCTCGGCCTCTTCGCCGGCGCCGGCCTGGCCGCAGTGGCCGGTTGCTCGGCCGACGACACCGACTCGGTCACCGCCGATCCCACCACGACGTCGAGCTCGCCGACGGCGTCGGCCACCTCCAGCACGCCGACCACCTCCACGACCGCTGGTACGACGGACGTCGACGAGATCCCGCAGGAGACCGGCGGTCCCTATCCGGGTGACGGCTCGAACGGGCCGAACGTCCTGACCGAGTCCGGCATCGTCCGCAGCGACATCACCAAGTCCTTCGGATCCGCCTCCGGCGTGGCGACCGGCGTACCGCTGACCGTCGAGCTCACCGTCCTGGACGCCGGCAAGGACACGCCGCTGGCCGGCGCGGCCGTCTATCTGTGGCACTGCGACGCCGAGGGCCGGTACTCGCTGTATTCGGACGGCGCGACCGACGAGAACTATCTCCGCGGCGTCCAGGCGGCGGATGGGTCCGGAAAGGTCACGTTCACCACGATCTTCCCGGCCGCGTACATGGGCCGCTGGCCGCACATCCACTTCGAGGTCTACGCGAGCCTGGACGAGGCGACCGCGGCCGGGAAGATCACCCGCACCTCGCAACTCGCCCTGCCCAAGGACGCCTGCGACACCGTCTACGCGACCGATGGGTACGACGGCAGCGCACAAAATCTGGCCCAGACATCCCTGGAGAACGACAACGTGTTCGGCGACGACGACGGCGTACATCAGCTCGCGACGGTCACCGGAGACACGAGCAAGGGGTACGTCGCCACGCTGAACGTGGGCGTTTGAGGCGGGTATGTAGCACGGTGTTACCTCCGGGGAAGTAGCGTTGGGTCGATGCCAGAACCGCGTGATCCTCAGAGCCCCGCCCAGCCCGCCGGCCCACCGCCGGGGACCTGGGTTCTTGGTCGTATCCGCGGGATCCGGCTCACGATGCGGTTCACCTGGCTGCCGGTGGCGATGCTGCTGGCGATCGGGTTCGCCGCGATCATCGGCCAGCAGTTCCCGGACCTCGGTGGCTGGCGCTACCTGGCGGCGTTCGCGTTCGTGGTGGCGTTCACGCTGTCGATCCTGGTCCACGAGCTGGCCCACGCGCTGATGGCGATGCGGTTCGGCATCCCGGTCTCCGAGATCAACCTCGGGTTCTTCGCGGCCGGCACGCACATCGAGGGCGAGCGGAAGTCACCGCTCGAGGAATTCGCTGTCTCGGTGGTCGGCCCGCTCGCCTCGCTGGCCGTCGGCGGGCTCGCCTACCTCGGCTCCCGCGCGGTCGACGAGGGCGTCGGGTACGTCGCGCTCTGGGAGCTCGGGATCGCGAACCTGATCGTCGGCGTCACCAACCTGCTCCCGGGCCTGCCGCTGGACGGTGGCTGGGTGCTGCGGGCGGTGGTCTGGAAGATCACCGGCAACATGCACAAGGGCACCATCGTCGCCGCCTGGGCCGGCCGGGTGCTCGCGATGCTGGTGCTGGCGGCTCCCGTCCTGATCGAAGAGATCTGGAACCGGCAACCGAGCATCATCGACTTCGTCATCGCGGTGCTGGTCGGCTGGTTCCTCTGGATGGGTTCCACCGCGTCGCTGATGCAGGCCCGGCTGCGCCGCAAACTCCCCGCGCTACAGGTCCGCACCATGGCCCGCCGCGCGATCGCGGTCCACTCCGGTACGCCGATCTCCGAAGCGGTCCGGCTCGCCGGCGAGGCGCAGGCCGGCGCGGTCGTCGTCATCGACGGTGACGGCAAGCCGCACGCGCTGGTCTCCGAGTCGGCTGTCGCGGCCGTCGCGCCGAACCAGCGCCCGTGGACCACCGTGAGCGAGGTCGCGACCCGCATCGGCGCGGGCCACATCATCGGCATCAACGACACCGGCGAGGAGATCCTCGCCACCGTCCGCGAACACCCCGCCTCCGAGTACCTGGTCCTGGACGCCGCCGGCACGGTCTACGGCGTACTAGCCACCGCCGACATAGAACAAGCCTTCCGCAACCGCTAACCCTTCGACGCCGCCCCGGCCCGCCGTACCTCCGTCGCTCGGCCGTACATGGCAACCCTCCGTTTCAGGGGATGACCCCTCAACTGGAGGGTTGCCCGCTGAGATTCTGAGTGGGCAACCCTCCAACTCAGGGGTTATCCCCCCAGGTGGAGGGTTGTGCCGAAGGGAGGGGGCGGTGTGCCGGAGGGACGTGCGGATGGGGGTACGGCGGGGGCCTGGGGCGGCCGGGGATTCGGGGATCGGGTTTTGGGAAAGTTAAGGTGAGCGCCTTATGGCTGACTTGCGTGACTTTCCTGACCAGGCGTTCTCCGGGGTCCACCACGGCCCGTTGCAGGCGGGGGAGTGGATCACCCTGCAGGACTCCAAGGGCCGCCGGCACTCGGTGCTGCTCGAGCGCGGGAAGACTTTCCACACGACCAAGGGCGGCATCGCGCACGACGACCTGATCGACGGGCCGGACGCGGTGGTGATCAAGTCCAAGGGCGGCGTCGAGTACCTCGCCCTGCGACCCCTGATGGCTGACTACTCGGTTTCCATGCCCCGGGGCGCGGCGGTGATCTATCCGAAGGACACCGCGCAGATCGTCACGATGGCCGACATCTTCCCGGGCGCGAAGGTGGTCGAGGCCGGCGCCGGTTCCGGTGCGCTGACCACCGCGCTGCTGCGGGCGGTCGGGGTGCACGGGCAGGTCGTCTCGTTCGAGCGCCGGGAAGATTTCGCCGAAGTCGCGCGGAAGAACGTGACTGGTTTCTTCGGCGGCGAGCACCCGGCCTGGCGGCTCGAGGTGGGCGACCTGGTCGAGAAGCTGAACGAGCAGGACGTGGACCGCGTCGTCCTCGACATGCTCGCGCCCTGGGAGTGCGTTGACGCCGTCGCTGAGGCACTTTCGCCCGGTGGGGTGTTCTGTGCCTATGTCGCCACCACGACGCAGCTGAGCCGCTTTGTGGAGACGCTGAGGGCACACGGCGAGTTCACCGAGCCGCGCGCCTGGGAGTCGCTCGTGCGAGACTGGCATGTAGAGGGCCTGGCAGTGCGGCCGGGCCATCGGATGCAGGGTCATACCGCGTTTCTGGTCACGGCGCGCCGGATGGCGCACGGGGTGCAGGCACCCCGCAAGAAGCGCCGGCCCGCGCCAGGTGCGTACGGCGACGATTACCTGGGGCCTCGTCGTGCCGAAAAGTCCGAAGACATGCCGGGAGCAACGGATTCATCCGCAACCGACACGTGATGGGATTCAGCTTGCTCGGTGAGGTTTTCTGGGTAAGGTCCATAGGGTCGAGCCCCACATGGTGAGGTGATGATCGTGGCTGGAGACGAGAGTCCTACCGCGGCAGAGCTGCGTAACCAGGTCCGGTACCTGGAAGCCGAAGTCGCGGCGTTGCGACGTCGGCTGCTCGAGCACCCGGCTGACAGCCGGTCGCTCGAGAGCAGACTGTCCGAAACCCAGGCCTCCTTGGCGAGTGTCACCGCTCAGAACGAGCGGCTGGCCGACACGCTGCGGGAGGCGCGAGAGAAGATCATCGCCCTGAAGGAGGAAGTCGACCGGCTGGCCCAACCGCCGTCCGGATTCGGCACCTTCCTCGGACGGAACGAAGACGACACGCTGGACGTGTTCACCGGGGGCCGCAAGCTCCGGGTGGCGGCCAGTCCCTCGGTCGACCTGGACGCGCTCAAGCTCGGCCAGGAGCTGATGCTGAACGAGGCGCTCAACGTGGTCGAGGCCTGCGATTTCGAGGTCGTCGGCGACGTGGTGATGCTGAAGGAGCTGCTCGCCGACGGCGAGCGGGCGCTGGTGATCGCGCAGGCCGACGAGGAACGGGTCGTCCGGCTCGCCTCGCCGCTGCTCGACATCCCTCTGCGGGCCGGTGACTCGCTGTTGCTGGAGGCGCGCTCCGGATACGTCTACGAGAAGATCCCGAAGTCCGAGGTCGAGGAGCTGATCCTCGAAGAGGTGCCGGACATCGACTACACCCAGATCGGTGGCCTGTCCGGCCAGATCGAGCAGATCCGGGACGCGGTCGAGCTGCCGTACCTGCACAAGGACCTCTTCCTCGAGCACGAGCTCAAGCCGCCGAAGGGCGTCCTGCTGTACGGCCCGCCGGGCTGTGGCAAGACGCTGATCGCGAAGGCGGTGGCCAACTCGCTGGCCAAGAAGGTCGCCGAGCGGACCGGGGTCGACGGACAGAAGTCGTTCTTCCTGAACATCAAGGGTCCCGAACTGCTGAACAAGTACGTCGGCGAGACCGAGCGGCATATCCGCCTGGTCTTCCAGCGCGCTCGCGAGAAGGCATCCGAGGGCATGCCGGTGATCGTGTTCTTCGACGAGATGGACTCGCTGTTCCGTACGCGCGGAAGCGGCGTCTCCTCCGATGTCGAGAACACCATCGTCCCGCAGCTGCTGAGCGAGATCGACGGTGTCGAGGGACTCGAGAACGTCCTGGTCATCGGTGCCTCGAACCGTGAGGACATGATCGACCCGGCGATCCTGCGGCCCGGCCGGCTGGACGTGAAGATCAAGATCGAGCGGCCCGACGCCGAGGCGGCCCGGGACATCTTCTCGAAGTACCTGACCACCACCCTGCCGCTGCACACCGACGACCTGAGTGAGTTCGGTGGCGACAAGGCCGAGTGCGTGAACGGGATGATCCAGCGCACGGTCGAGCGGATGTACACCGAGGCCGACGAGAACCGGTTCCTCGAGGTCACCTACGCCAACGGCGACAAGGAAGTCCTGTACTTCAAGGACTTCAACTCGGGCGCGATGATCCAGAACATCGTCGACCGGGCCAAGAAGATGGCGATCAAGGCCTACCTGGACGAGAACCAGAAGGGTCTGCGGGTGCAGCACCTGCTGCAGGCGTGCGTGGACGAGTTCAAGGAGAACGAAGACCTCCCGAACACCACCAACCCGGACGACTGGGCCCGCATCTCCGGAAAGAAGGGCGAACGGATCGTCTACATCCGTACCCTCATCTCCGGCAAGCAAGGCACCGAGCCCGGCCGCTCCATCGACACGGCCACGAACACGGGTCAGTACCTGTAACGAAGTCCGGCCAACGGCCGCCGTGTCAGCTTCGGGCTGACCGGCGGCCGTTCGGCATTCCACGAGTTATCCGGCGACCCGGCGGCTCAGCTCGGCCAGTTCACGGTTGAAGTGGCCGGGTTGCTCGAGATGCACGGTGTGGCCGACTCCGTCGTACCAGGCGGCCTCGGCGGTCGGGCAGATCGCCAGCACATGTTCGGCCATCGCCGGGAGCACCACCGTGTCGGCCCGGCCGTGGGTGACGAGCAGCGGCACCGTGAGGGTCCGCAGTACGTCGTCCTCGTCGATCTCACGAGCCCCCAGGTTGGCCCGGATCCGTGCCGGGACGGTCATGCTCGCGGCCAGCAGCAACTCCAGGTCGTCGGCCGCGAACGGGGTGGCCGGGAAGGCCTTGATCAGACCGCGCGCGCCGCGGATGTTGGCCGGCAGATCGTCGGCGATCAGATCGGGGAAGTTGTCCAGGAAGCCAGGTCCGATCAGTGTGCCGAATGCGGCCGGACCGAGCCGGACCGTGCCGCCGACGAAGTCGATCCCGCCGAGCCGGTCATCGCCGTACGCCCGCACGTAGTCGCAGATGACGAATGCGCCGTACGACCAACCGACCACTACCGGCCGGTCGAGGTGCAACTGTTTGATGACCGCGGCGAGGTCGTCGGCCCACAGACCGGCGTCGGTGTAGTGCTCCGGTTCCAGCGGCGCCTCCGACATGCCATGGCCACGCAGGTCGAACGCGACGAGCCGGAACTCTGCGGCCAGCGAGCTCTCGTACTGCTTCCACCAGCACAGATGGGTCTGTGACAGGCCGTGGATCAACACGATCGGTGGCCCGTCCATCCGGCCCCATTCGCGCACGTGCAGGCGCAGACCGCCACCGCCCCGCACGGTGTGGATCGTCGGCTGCTCGATGACTGCTGTCATGGCCCCTCCTCGGCTCGGTCGGTCGACTCGATCGTCACCGCGGGGCGCCACGGCCGGCATCGGGAACGGGCTACGTATCCCGAAGGGGCGAGATACGTAGCCGGAGGCGAGCGGGGTGCGTACGGACACGTTCCGTGCCGGAGACAGCAGCGTGATACTGACCAGATGAAGGCTCGCGCGAGCGACGTGTTCGTCGGGCGCGCCCGTGAACTCGAGGCGCTCGAAGGCGTGCTGGGCGCCGCCCGGGCCGGCCGTGGCGGGAGCGTACTGATCGCTGGAGAAGCCGGCATCGGGAAGACCCGGCTGACGTCCGAACTGTCCGCCCGCGCCCGTGAGGCCGGCTTCGAGGTTCTGCTGGGCCGTTCGATCGACCTGGTCGGCACCGAGTTGCCGTACCAGCCGTTCGCGCAGGCTCTGCGCCCGGTCGGCGACCTCCCACGGGCGGACGGCCAGCAGTTCCGGGTCTTCGAGAACACCCTGGCTTTGCTCACGGGCCGGGCGGAGACCGCGCCGGTGCTGCTCGTCCTCGAAGACCTGCACTGGGCGGACCTGTCCACGCTGGATCTCGTCGTGTACCTCGCGCAGTACCTCCACGACCGGCCGGCGCTGCTGGTCGCGACGTACCGGGCGGACGAGCCGTCGTCGGCCGAGCGCATGCTCCGGCTCGCCAACGGAGTACGGCGTTCTGGATCCGCGCTGCTCGTGGACCTCGGGCCGCTCGACCGCGAGGACCTGGTCGCACTGGTCGCGGCGTACGACGCTCGGCCACGGACGGCAGCCGAGGCCGATGCCATCGTGGACCGGTCCGAGGGCAACCCGTTCTTCGCGCAGGAACTGATCGCCGCGGCCGGCGATGACGGTTTGCCGCGCGGGTTGCGTGAACTGTTGCTGCAACGGGTCAATCGGCTCGATCAGCAGGCCCGGACAGTGATCCGGATTGCCTCGGCCGCCGGCCGGGAGGTCGGATACTCGCTACTGCGAGCGGTCGCGGTGATGCCGGAGCAAGACGTCCGCGCAGCACTGCGGCAGGCGGTCGAGTACGGCGTACTGGTCGCCGAGCCGACTACCAGCAGCTTCCGATTCCGGCATGCACTGCTGGCGGAGGCGGTGTACGCGACCCTGCTGCCCGGCGAGCGCGAGGAGATCCACGAACACCTCGCAGCTGAGCTCGCACGCAGTGCAGCAGCAGGGCCTGCCGAGTTGGCGCCGCACTGGGCCGCCGCGGGGCGCAATGCGGAGGCCCTGGCGGCGTCGGTCGCCGCCGCCCGCGAGGCCTTGGCCGTGGCTGGTCTCGCCGAGGCTCTGGCTCAGCTGGAGCGGGCGATCTCGCTGTGGCCCGCGGTTGCGAACGCGTCGGTGCTCGCCGGAGCCGATCTGGGGAGCATCTTCTCCTGGGCCGCCCAGCTCGCCAGCGAGACCGGCGAAGCACCGCGGGCGGTCGAGCTCGCCCGGCGCGCGATCGATCTGGTCGGAGTCCGCGATCGGCGGCGTGCGGCCGTGCTACAGGTGGACCTGGGTGAATACCTCCACCAGATCGGCAGTGACGGGTCCGGACTCGCCGCGCTGGAGCGGGCGGTCGAACTCGTGCCGCCCGAGCCGTTGGCGGATCGGGCGTACGTGCTCGCCTCGCTGGCCGGCGGCCTGATGGTCGCCTGGCGCCATACCGAGTCCGCACCGCTGGCCGAGCAGGCATTGGCGCTCGCCCGTGCTGCCAGTGCCGGCGAGGCCATGGTTCGAGCCCTGACCGTCCGTGGTGCCGACCTCGTCTATCTGGGCAGGGCTGAGGCGGGCCTGGCCGATCTCGGCGAGGCGCTGCGGCTGGCCGAGGAGATCGGCGACCGGATCGGGCTGGAGCGGGTGTACGTCAATCTGACCGATGCCCTGATGATGCTGGGTCGGCTACGGGAGACCGTCCAGGTCGGCCGGCAAGGCCTGGAGGCGATCCACCGGTACGGCGTCGACAGCGCCGTACTGGTCTCGAATCTGATCGAGGCGCTGTTCGCCCTGGGTGAGTGGGACGAGGCTGACGCACTGAGCACCGCCACATTGCGGTCGATGGCGGCGAGCTACCCGTACATGCTGCTGATGCTCCGAGCCGATCTCGAGGTCGGCCGCGGCGAGTTCGACTCCGCCCGGGAGCACCTCGACGCCGCACTCGAGACACTCCGTCCGGACCGCGGGCTGGGCATCTATGACGTCTACTTGGCCGAACTCGCGTTGTGGGAGCGGCGGTGGGCCGACGCCGCGGACCACGTGAGCGCCGCACTGGAAGGGGTGGGCTCGACCGAGGGCCCCCAGCTTCGCGTGTGGTTCTGTGCCAAAGGACTGCGGGCGCAGGCAGAGCTTGCCGCGTTGGCCAGGACCCGACGTGACGCCGACGCCGAGCGGCACGCGCTCGACCGCGCGGACCAACTGATCGCAGTCGCCCGTCGCGCCGCTGAGGACGCCGCATTGGTGACGCCGACCAGCAATGCCTGGCTGGCGCTGGCCGAGGCCGAGTACGAGCGCGCCCGGGGCCTCGCCAGTCCTGAGCTGTGGGCCGACGCCGCAGACCGATGGGGAGAGCTGGACCGTGCACCGCTCGCTGCCTACAGTCTCTGGCGCCGGGCCGAGGCCTTGGTCATGGCCGGGGCGTCCCGGACGGAGGCGAGCACTCCGGCCGGTGCGGCGTACGACGTTGCGGTCCGGATCGGTGCGCAGCCATTGCGGCGAGAGCTCGAGTTGCTCGCCGAAGTCGCCCATCTGCGGCTCGCGACGCCGTCGGCCGAGGCTGAACGCGCCGACGGTCTTGATCTCGGCCTCACTGCACGCGAGGCCGAGGTGTTGACGCTCCTGTCCCGCGGCTGCACCGACCGTGAGATCGCGGCTGCGTTGGTGATCAGCGTCCGGACGGTCGGCGTCCATGTGTCGCACATCCTGCAGAAGCTCGGCGCGGCCAACCGGATCGAGGCCGCCGCGATCGCACACCGCGCAAGTGGACTCAGGTCCATCTGAAGGGTGTGACCGGGGTTTCCCCTGATTACGGGGGAGTGGGGGCGGGCTTAGCTTGCTGATATGGCGACGGATGAGGTGCGGAAGGACCTGCGGGCGGCGGTGGCCGCGCGGCAGGAGCTGGGGCCGGAGTACGAGGCTGAGATCATCGACGGCTTCCTGGAGAAGCTCGACGCGCGGGACGTCCAGCGCCGGGCCGGACTGTTGCCGGAGCCGGCCCGTCCGCGGCATCCGAGCCGTGAACAGGACCCGGGTGGCCTGGCGCTCGCGATCATCTCGGTCGTCGCCGCCATCCCGATCACCGCGATCGCCGCGGGCATGATCGGGCCGTTCGGCGTCGTCATCGGGTGGGCCGGCCTGGTCATGATCAACCTCGCCCGCGCCCTGGGTCGCCGCAACTATCGCTGACGGAGCTCAGAGCCTGGCCGGAATGTCGCTCAGTCCGCGTTCGACGTCGTCGGGGATGTCCAGCAGCAGTCCGCGGTGTGCGCCGTACCAGGGGGCCAGTCTGCACCAGTCGAGGGCGCGTTCGCGCAGCTCAGGGGTCGGTTCGTAGGCCTCCGCCACACCGTTGGCGATGGCGGGCGGAGCGTCGATGAGCGCCCACGCCAGGTCGAGCGCCGGGTCGCCGATCACTGCGTCCGTCCAGTCGATGATCCCGCTGATCCGGCCTGCCGTCACCAGGATGTGGTCGGGACCGAGGTCGCAGTGGATCAGCGCAGTTCGCACGCGCGCGACCCGGTCGAGCAGCTCGTTGGCCTTGCTCCGTACCTCGGCCGGCAGCAGCGGCATCACCTGAGCACGGCACTCCTCGAGAAACGCCGTCTTCTCCTGGTCGGCGGTCGCCGCATCCAGGGCGCCGTGCGCAACCGCGTCAGCCGGGTCCACGGCATGCAGAGTCTTGATGAAAGCGCCGAGCTCGCGGCCCATCGCCGTACCGCCGTCCTGCAGAGGGGAACCAGGCAGCATCAGATGCCGTACGCCGTCCTCTGTCGGCTCGGGGACGGGGACGGGCAGTGGGAGCTGTGGAGCGAGCCAGGGGAGCAGCGTGGCCTCCGCCAGCAGCCGGGGACGGACCTCAGCGCGTCGGGGTGAGCGGTGGATCCAGGGACCGTCGATCCAGGCGTGGCTGTCCCACCCCTCGATGATGGTCACACCAGGCTCCGGACCCAGGCTCCCAGCAGTCCGATCGCGTCGGGCATGAAGGACCAGGACGGGTCGTCCAGTCGCGCGACGAGCTCGGCCGGGGACATCCAGGCGCCCCACTCGACCTCTTCCGGCTGGTGCTTCACCGGGCCGTCCCAGACACACGTATACAGGTACGCGTGGTACGTCGTGTTGTCGTCGGCGTAGTCCCCCTCCGGCAGAGCAGTCAGCTCCACACCGGAGATCCCCAGCTCCTCGGCCAGCTCCCGCACGACGGCGTCGTACGGGTCCTCGCCGGCCGCGACGACCCCGCCGGCCGCGAAGTCGTACCGGCCCGGGTAGACGTCCTTGGTCGGCGTACGGCGGTGCACGTAGATGTCACCGGCCGGATTCCGGACGACCACTCCGGTAGCCGAGTGTCGCAGGTTGTCGCGGCGCATGACCGATCGCGGCCGCGACCCGATAACCACGTTGTCCTCGTCCAGAATCGCCACCATTTCGTCCACGCGGGAAGTTTCACACGTAACCCTGTGGACACAGCAACACCTTTAGTGGGGCGTACCGCGTAGGCTCGTTCGCATGAGTGTTCGGCGGATCATGGGGACCGAGACCGAGTTCGGCATCTCGGTTCCAGGCCAGCCCGGGGCGAACCCGATGCTGACCTCGAGCCAGGTGGTGAACGGCTATGCCCAGACGCAGCCGCTCGCGCGCAAGACCCGGTGGGACTTCGACGAGGAGCACCCGCTGCGGGACGCGCGCGGCTTCGACCTCAGCCGGGAGGTGGCCGATTCCAGCCAGCTCACCGACGAGGAGACCGGCCTGGCGAACGTGATCCTCACCAACGGCGCCCGGCTGTACGTCGACCACGCCCACCCGGAGTATTCCGCGCCCGAGACGACGAATCCGCGCGACGCCGTGGTCTGGGACAAGGCCGGCGAGCTGGTGATCATGGAAGGCGCCCGGCAGGCCCGCCAGATCCCCGGCGCCCCACAGCTGAACCTGTACAAGAACAACACCGACAACAAGGGCGCGTCGTACGGCTCGCACGAGAACTACCTGATGCGCCGCTCGACCCCGTTCGCGTCGATCGTGCGGCACCTGACGCCGTTCTTCGTGAGCCGTCAGGTGGTCACCGGCGCCGGCCGGGTCGGCATCGGCCAGGACGGCACCCAGCACGGCTTCCAGATCAGCCAGCGGGCCGACTACTTCGAGGTCGAGGTCGGGCTGGAGACGACCCTGAAACGCCCGATCATCAACACCCGTGACGAGCCGCACGCGAATCCGGACCGCTACCGCCGCCTGCACGTGATCATCGGCGACGCGAACCTCTCCGAGATCTCGACGTACCTGAAGGTCGGTACGACGTCGCTCGTGCTGGCGATGATCGAGGACGGCTGGCTGACCGACGACCTGGGCGTGGACCGCCCGGTCACCGCGCTGCACGAGGTCAGCCACGACCCGACGTGTACGCACCTGATGACGCTCAAGGACGGTCGCAAGCTGACCGCGGTCCAATTGCAGACGGAGTACCTGGAGCAGGCCCGCAAGTACGTCGAGGACAAGTACGGCGACGACGCGGACCGGCAGACCAAGGACGTGCTGCACCGCTGGGAGCAGGTGCTCGACCAGCTCGCCATCGACCCGATGAAGCTGTCGGACCAGCTCGACTGGGTCGCGAAGTACAAGCTGCTCCAGTCGTACCGTGACCGCGACGGCCTGGACTGGGACGACTCCAAGCTCCACCTGGTCGATCTGCAGTACGCCGACCTGCGCCCGGACAAGGGTCTTTACTACAAATTGGTGAAGGCCGGCCGGATGCTGCGCCTCGTCACCGACGAGGAGATCCGGATGGCGGTCTCGCACCCGCCGACCGACACCCGGGCGTACTTCCGCGGCCGCTGCATGCAGCAGTACGCGCCGCAGGTGGCGGCCGCCTCCTGGGACTCGGTGATCTTCGATCTGCCGGGCAAGGAGTCGTTGCAGCGGATCCCGACCCTGGACCCGCTGCGCGGCACGAAAGCGCATGTCGGGGCACTTCTTGACCAGTGCGACACCGCGAGTGACCTGGTTCGCACCATTACTGGGGGTGCCGCCGGGTAGGGTCGCTAGTACAGCAACGGAAGAGTCGGTTGGGCGTCTCTTCCACTGCGGTTCTAGGAGGTGTGTGCCATGGCGAAGGACGGCGGTCAGCAACACAAGCAGCCGAAGCGTTCGTCGACCGAGGAAGAGGTCGAGCAGGTCGAGGCGTCGGAAGACGTCCAGGAGCGCAAGGAGCGGCTCGACGACGACGTCGACTCGATCCTCGACGAGATCGACGAGGTGCTCGAGGAGAACGCCGAGGAGTTCGTCCGCGGATTCGTGCAAAAGGGTGGGGAGTGAACCGCTCGATGACTTTCGATGCCTCCGGCCGGCTGCCGGAAGCCTTCCTGACCCCAGGCGGCTCGTCGTTCATGGACTTCCTGGCCGGGCACGCGCCCGACCTGTTGCCCGGACGGCGCAGCCTGGGGCAGGCCGACTTTTCCTCCGAGGTCCCGCACGGTACGACGATCGTCGCGGCCACCTTCCCCGGTGGCGTCGTGATGGCCGGCGACCGGCGCGCCACGATGGGCAACGTGATCGCCCAGCGTGACATCGAGAAGGTGTTCCCCGCCGACGAGTATTCCGCGGTCGCGTTCGCGGGCACGGCCGGTTTCGGGATCGAGATGGTCCGGCTGTTCCAGGTCGAGCTCGAGCACTACGAGAAGCTCGAGGGCGCGACGCTGAGCCTGGACGGCAAGGCCAACCGGCTGAGCGCGCTGATCCGGGGCAACCTGGCGATGGCGTTGCAGGGCCTGGCCGTGGTGCCGCTGTTCGCGGGCTACGACCCGGACCTCAAGGGTGGCCGGATCTTCTCCTACGACCCGACCGGCGGGCGGTACGAGGAGACCCACTTCCACAGTGTCGGCTCGGGGTCGGTGTTCGCCCGTGGTGCGCTGAAGAAGCTCTACCACGAGGACGCGTCCGTGACGGACTGCGTCACGGCCGTGATCCAGTCCCTGATCGACGCCGCCGACGACGACTCGGCGACCGGCGGTCCGGACATGCTGCGGCGGATCTTCCCGGTGGTCGGTGTGGTCACCTCGGACGGCTACCAGCGGCTGCCGGAGGACGAGGTCGCCGCCATCGTGGACGCGGTCTGGGCCGAGCGGCACCGGCGTCCCGACGGCCCCGCCACGGCGTCATTGACCTGATCCCGATCGACTGACACATAGAGGACGACACCTTCGATGAGCGTTCCGTTCTACGTCTCGCCCGAGCAGCTGATGCGGGACCGGGCCGACTTCGCCCGCAAGGGCATCAGCAAGGGCCGCAGCGCGATCGCGCTGCAGTACGCCGACGGCATCCTGTTCGTCGCGGAGAACCGCTCGCCCGCGTTGCACAAGGTCGCCGAGATCTACGACCGGATGGCGTTCGCCGCCGTCGGCCGGTACAACGAGTTCGAGAACCTGCGGATCGCCGGCGTCCGGCTGGCCGACATGCGGGGGTACTCCTACGACCGGCGCGACGTCACCGGCCGGGCGCTGGCCAACGCGTACGCGCAGACCCTCGGCGCGATCTTCTCCTCCGGCGGTGAGAAGCCGCTCGAGGTGGAGATCCTGGTCGCCGAGATCGGCGCCAGCACGGCCGAGGACCAGATCTACCGGCTCACCTACGACGGCTCGATCGCGGACGTCCGCGGGTACGCCGTGATGGGCGGGCCGGCCGAGACGGTCGCGGACTATGTCGGCGAGCACTTCAAGGAGGGCATCTCGCTGGCCGGGGCGCTGCGGCTGGCCGTGGACGCGCTCGGCCACGACAGCGGCGAGGTCCGGCAGCTGACCTCGGACCAGATCGAGGTCGCCGTCCTGGACCGGACCCGGACGCAGGTGCGCAAGTTCAAGCGGATCTCCGAGGAGACCCTCGAACGCATCCTGTCCGAGTCCCGCCCGGACTCCGAGCCGGCCAAGCCGACCGAGGACGCCCCGGTGGCCGGGGAGACCACGACGGCCACGGCCGACGAGGCACCGGTCGTCCCGCCGGAGAACGACGCACCCGTCGCTCCACCGGAGGAGCCCGGTGGCGACAACCGGCCGCTGTGAGCAAGCAGATCGATGGCGCAGCCGCCGCGGACTCCGCGGCGGCTGCGCTGTCTCGTCCCGGTGACCCGCAGCCGTGGGAGTTGCTGGGAGAAGAGCCGGGGTTTCACCGGTTCCTGACCGTGAACCTGCGGCGCTACCGGATGCCGGACGGGCGCGAGGTCGAATGGGACGTGTTCGGCCCGAAGTCGGCGGACGGGATCACGTCGGGCATCACCGTGCTGCCGCTGACCCCCGACGGCCGCATCGTCACCATCCGGATGTTCCGCGCGGGACCCGACCGGATCGTCACGAACCTGCCCGGCGGTCTGGTCGAGCCGGGGGAGGACCCGGCGCTGGCCGGCGCCCGCGAGCTCGAGGAAGAGACCGGGTACACCTGCGAGTCGCTCGACCTGGTCGGCTGGCAGTGGTCGTCGGCGTCCTCGACCTATCGCAAGTACGTCGCGATCGCCCGCGGCTGCCGTCCGGACGGGAAGCAGGCGCTTGACGAGACCGAGGACTGCGTCCCGGTCGAGCTGACTGTGGATGCTTTCCGCGCTGAACTCCGGACACCGGGCGCGATGACGGGGATCGACGCGGCCTATCTCGCCCTCGATCATGCAGGGCTTCTCCAGGAGCAGTCATGACACCTGAGCCTCAGCAGACCACCCGCCGCGACGACGGGTTCGATCTCGGTGACACCGTCGCGCTTGTGCACGGCTCGGCCACCGATGCCGACGCCGAGCGCGTCGTCCGCGAGACGCTCACGAAGGCCGGCGTACGCACCATCTCCGACGGGCCGGCGGAGGTGACTGTCTGGCTCGGCGGGAGCGCGAGCACGCTCGAGCAGCTCGGTGTCGCGCCGGCCGGTTTGCTGCCGGCCGAGGGGTACGTCGTGGCCGTCGGCGCTCAGCAGGTCGTACTCGACGGGGTCGATGCCCGCGGCATCTATTACGCCGCGCAGACCTTCGCACAGCTTGTCCAGGGCAACCATGTGGACGGCGTCGAGATCCGCGACTGGCCGACAATGCGGTACCGGGGTTCGATCGAAGGCTTCTACGGTACGCCGTGGTCGCACGCGGACCGGCTCGATCACCTGGACTACCTCGGCGCGCACCGGATGAACACCTACGAGTACGCCCCGAAGGACGACCGGTACCACCGCGAGCAGTGGCGCGACCCGTACCCGGCGGACAAACTGGCCGAGCTCGGCGAGCTGATCGATCGCGCCCGGCGGAACAAGGTCGACTTCACCTTCGCGCTCTCGCCGGGCCTGTCGATGCGCTACACCGAGGAGGCCGACTTCCGGGCGTTGATCGCGAAGTTCGAGGCGCTGTACGCGCTGGGTGCGCGGGCGTTCAACGTGGCCCTGGACGACATCGAGTACGAGACATGGCACAGCGCCGACGACGAGGAGAAGTATGGCCCCGGCGGCGGTGGCGCCGGGCTGGCGCAGAGCGAGCTGCTGAACCGGATCCAGCGCGAGTGGGTCGAGACCAAGCCGGACCTCGCGCCGCTGCAGATGGTCCCGACCGAGTACTACAACGTCGACGAGACACCGTACAAGCAGGCGCTGCGGGAGCAGATGGACAGTGCGGTGGTCGTGCACTGGACCGGCATCGGCGTCGTACCGGAGGCGATCACCAGCGCCCAGGCGGCTGAGGCGAAGGCGGTGTTCGGGCACGACATCCTGATCTGGGACAACTACCCGGTCAACGACTACGCGGCCGGGCGGATCCTGCTCGCGGCGTACAGCGGCCGCGAGCCGGGCCTCGCGGACCACGTCGTCGGCGTGATCTCGAACCCGATGAACCAGGCCGGGGCCAGCAAGCTCGCCCTCTACTCGTTCGCGGAGTTCGGCTGGAACCCTGCGACGTACGACGAGCAGGCGTCCTGGCACCGCGCGATCGCGGAAACGGCCGGGGGAGACGCCGAGACGATCGCGGCGCTCGAGATCTTCGCCGACCTCACCACCTACGACGGGAAGCTTCATCTCGCGAACGCCCCGGCGCTGACCGCGAAGACCGCCGCGTTCTGGCGGACCTGGGATGCGGGTGACCTGGCCGGCGCGATCGCGGACCTCGAGCCGTACTTCGAAGCGATCGAGAACGCACCGGGTCAGATTCGCCAGGGCGTGATCGACCCGGCGTTCGCCGACGAGGCGGATGCCTGGCTCGACGCGGCCTTCTACTGGGGTCAGGCGCTGCGCCAGGCCCTTCGCGTCCTCGAAGCCGGCGCCGAAGGTAATAGCTCGGACGTCGCCACCGGCCGGGACCAGATCAACCACCTGGTCACGCAGGCCGAGGAGATCCGTGACATCCGGCTCCCGCACTCCAAGACCCACCCACGCATCGGCGACGGCGTTGCCGACACCTTCATCAGCCGGGTGACCGACTCGGTATCCTGAGCGATGGACCGCGACTGGCGTTGAGGTGGAAGACCACCGGGGAACGGTCTGCCGGAGATCCGGCTGCGCCGCGCGCCTGGGCATCTGACCTGTAGTCGACGCCCGAAGGAGCGCGCCATGACCGCCGAACTGATGATCGGGACCGACATCGCCGCCGAGATGGTGGCGAAGGCGGCCGAGCGAGCCCGCGAACTGCGGGAGCGGACGGGCGTGCAGCCGTGTCTGGCGACCGTACTGGTGGGGGACGACCCCGCGTCGGCGACGTACGTGCGGATGAAGCAGAACCGGTCGAAGAAGGCCGGGATCGCGTCCCGGAGCGTCGTACTGCCCGCGGAGACGACGACCGAGGAGTTGGTCGCCGAGGTGACCAAGCTGTCCCAGGACCCCGAGGTGCACGGGATCCTGCTGCAGCACCCGGTGCCGGCGCAGATCGACGAGCGGGCCGCGTTCGAGGCGATCGACCCGGGCAAGGACGTCGACGGCGTGACGATGCGGTCGTTCGCCGCGATGGCGTTCGGCGATCCCGGGTTCCGGTCCGCGACGCCGGGCGGGATCATGCGCCTGCTCGAGGCGTACGACGTGCCGATCGCCGGAGCACACGCCGTCGTCATCGGCCGCAGCCCGATCCTGGGCAAGCCGGTCGGGATGTTGCTGCTGGCATCGAATGCGACCGTCACCTACACGCACTCGCGGACCACGGACCTGCCGGACATCGTCCGGACCGCGGACATCGTGATCGCCGCGGTCGGCAAGCCGAACTTCGTCCGCGGTGACTGGCTCAAGCCGGGCGCGGTCGTGGTCGACGCGGGGTACAACGAGGGCAACGTCGGTGACGTCCACTTCGAGGAGGCGGCCCAGGTCGCCCGCCTGATCACGCCGGTTCCGGGCGGTGTCGGGCCGATGACGATCGCGCTGCTGCTGGAGCAGGCCGTCGACGCCGCTGAGGCTCAGGCGGGCTGAGTCAGCGGTCGCACCCGCCGTCCTTGTCCCGGCGGGAATGCGGCCGGGCAAGATCGTCGATGCCCTTGTACGCGTACGGATCGCTCCCGGCCACCATCACGATGTCGCGGTAGTCGTGCTTGCCGACATGGACTCCGGATGGCACGGACTGCCAGGGGAGGAGCGACTCCGCGCTCATGTAATGGTTGGCGAGCGCCCGGCGGAGTCCGTGCCGGCCGGTGTTCGGCAATGATCGGTGCAGCAGGTAGCCGTTGAAGATCACCGCCGAACCCGCGGGCACCTCGACCGGGACCGCATCGCCGTCGGTGTACGGGAAGTCGAACGCCTCCACCGTGCAATCGAAGCGGAGATCGTCCTGCTCCCGGTCGGGATAGATGACCCCGCGACGGTGGGAGCCCGGCAGAACCCACAGGCAGCCGTTCTCCACGGTGGCATCGTCGAGCGCGATCCACACCGCGGTCAGCGAGCGATCCCTGGTCGGGATGAAGAACTCGTCCTGGTGCCACGCCTGGCCCGGCTTCCCCTCGGGCTTGATGAACAGCATCGACTGCATGGCCTTGACGTTCGGCCCGATCACCGCGGTCAGCGCCGCGACCACCCGTGGTGCCCGCAACGCCGCGAGCGCCACGTCGGACACCTTGTGCGGCTGGTGGATGCACAGGTACTGGCGCAGGACGTCCTCGGCCGGCTCGGCGGCCGGACCGCCGTCGATGACGCCGAGGTCACCACGGCACAGGGCCTCGGCCGCGGAATGGAGCGCGGTGACCTGGTCGGCCGACAAGGCCTGATCCAGGACGATGAAGCCGTCCCGCCGGAACGACCCGACCAACTCGTCGGTGACCTCGGCGAAGCTGGGTACGGCGGCGACAGGCTGCATCTGATGCTCCATCCGGCTTTAGCGGCGTTGACCGGCTAACGGTCTCAGGGCCCGGCAGGCCCGGCCAATGCCGCTGGCTCGCGCATTACTATCTGTTCGTGACGTCGCGACCGTCGGTGATCAGCGTGAACTCCGTGGTCCAGGTCGCGGACTACGCGCCCGGGGCAACCTATGGGCCCACGCTGCCGGTCAGGGGACACAGCGACCGGTTGGTGGCGACGATGCTGGAGGTCTTCGTCAGCGCTCCAGCCGGCCAGTCGAGCGAGGAGATGCCGGATGCAGTCCGGCGCTTGGTCGAGCATGTCGCGGCGGTGTGGGCCAGGAGTGGCCCGCGGATCATCTCCGTCCCGGAGCTGGCCGCCGCGGCGAACCTGTCGGCGGGACATCTGCACCGGCTCTTCCGGGAGCGGTACGGCCGCGGACCGGCGTACGTCCTGGATCTGATCCGGTTGGCCCGAGCTGCGACCGCACTCCTGCGCAACAACGCGACGATCGCGGAGATCGCATCGGACGGCGGCTACAGCAACCCGTATCACTTCTCCCGCCGCTTCTCCCTCGCGTACGGTCAGCCGCCGGGAACGTCCCGGCGTCGCCGGCAACTGTCGGATCCGCTCGCACCGGTCCGGGAGGCCGGGCTGCTTCCGGTGGCCCGGAGGCTGCTCGAGGCGGCCCGGCGCGGCTGACGCGATGGCACCATCCGAGACGGCTGTCCACGCTCTGACTACCCTGCCCTAGGGTTGGAGACAGACGACTAAGGAGGCGGGCACGTGGCGGTACGGGCGATCCGGGGTGCCACCCAGCTCGACGTGGACGAGCGCGAGCATCTGCTCGAGCGGTCCGCGGAGCTGGTGAAGGCGGTCCTGGAGGCGAACGATCTGGAGAGCGAGGATCTGATCAGCATCCTGTTCACCGTCACGCCGGACCTGCACTCGGAGTTTCCGGCCGTAGCCGGCCGGCAGATCGGGCTGACCGACGTACCGCTGATGTGCATGCAGGAGATCGCCGTGCCGCACGCGCTGCCGCGAGTGGTCCGCCTCATGGTGCACACCGAAACCCCGCGGTCCCGCGAGAAGATCCAGCACGTCTACCTCCACGGCGCGGTAGCTCTCCGTCCCGACCTGACAGGCGCCCAGTGAGTGAGCTCCGTGGCCCGGTGCGGATCGTCGGTACCGGATTGATCGGTACGTCGATCGGCCTGGCGCTGGCGCGGTTGGGAGTCGTGGTCGAACTTGTCGACGCCGACCCGGACAACGCGCTGATGGCCGAGCGGATCGGCGCGGGGTCGCGGCTGGTCCAGATCGAGCCGCAACTCGTCGTGGTCGCCGTACCGCCGGATCATGTCGGCGCGGTGATCGCCGAGCAGCTCGAGCAGACCGACGCGGTCGTCACCGACGCCGCGAGCGTGAAGTCCAAGCCGCTCGCCGACGCGCGCAAGCTCACCGGCGACCTCAGCCGGTACGTCGGCAGTCACCCGATGGCAGGCTCCGAGCGGAACGGCCCACTCGCCGGCCGCGCGGACCTGTTCGACGGCGCGACCTGGGCGATCACCCCGCACGAGACGAGCGCACCCGAGGCGGTCGAGCTGGTCCGGCGGCTGGCCGAGGCCGCCGGGGCGCGGACGGTCGAGCTGTCGGTCGAGGACCACGACCTCGGTGTCGCGCGAGTGTCGCACCTGCCGCACCTGATGTCGGCGCTCGCCGCCGGCACGCTGGCCGACGCGCCGAGCTCCCACCTGCAGCTGTCCGGCCAGGGCGTCCGGGACGTGACCCGGATCGCGGCCGGCGACCCGAAGCTGTGGACCCAGATCGTGTCCGCGAACTCGACCGCCCTGACCGGTCTGCTGGAGCAGATCCGCGGTGAGCTCGATCGGCTACTCGTTGCCTTGGGCAAGGAAGAGGCGGCCGAGGAACTCACCTCGATCCTCGGGCTGGGGGTGTCGGGCGCGGTCCGGGTGCCGGGCAAGCACGGTACGCCGCACATCGATCTGGTCACTGTTCTGGTGACGATCCCCGACCGGCCGGGGCAGCTGGCCCGGTTGTTCGCCGACGCGGCCGAATCCGGGGCGAACGTCGAGGACCTGCGGATCGACCACAGCCCGGGTCGTCCGGTCGGTGAGGTCGAGCTGGCGGTGAAGCCGGGATCGGTCGACCAACTGGTCGACGTACTGACCGAGCGCGGGTGGGTCGTGCACCGCTGAGGTTCGCATACCGTGCCTGAGTTGTCCCCGGGCACAGGTAATCTTCGGGGCATGATCATCGCTGTGGACGGCCCGAGCGGCTCCGGCAAGTCGAGCACCGCCCGAGGCGTCGCCAGCCGGCTGGGGCTGCGCTACCTGGATACCGGAGCGACCTACCGGGCGGTGACCTGGTCGGCGCTCGAGCACGGCCTCGACCTGGACGACACCGCGGCGGTCGCGCAGCGGTCCCGGGAGCTGCGGCTGGAGATCAGCACCGACCCGGAGCGGCAGTTCGTGATCGCCGACGGGACCGACGTGACGGTCGCTATCCGGGAGCCGCGGATCAGCGAGGCGGTCTCCAAGATCGCCACCAACCTGGACGTCCGCGCGGACCTGATCCCGCGGCAGCGCGCGATCATCGACGCCGCCCAGCCGACCGGCGGGATCGTGGTCGAGGGCCGCGACATCGCGACCGTGGTCGCCACCGACTCCGAGCTCAAGGTGCTGCTCACCGCCGACACCGACGCCCGGTTGGCGCGCCGCGGCGCCGAGCTGGCCACCGGGTCGGTGACCGCCGAGCAGCTCCGCGACCAGATCGTCCGCCGGGATGCCGACGACGCGACCGTCTCGGAGTTCCTGGTCGCGTCCGACGGAGCGGTCACCATCGACTCGACACATCTCTCCCTCGAGGAGGTCATCGACGTGATCAGCCGACTCGCGAAGGAGGCCGAGGCGACCAGGATTCATGACAGCTGAACTGACCGGGCACCTGGAGCTGCCTCGCACCGACGATCTGCCCCGGCTGCCCTACCGGCTCGCGGTACCGGCCCGCTGGGTCGCCAAACCGTACTTCCATCGCAAATACCGGCTCACCGTCCACAACCAGGATCTGTTCCCGCGGACCGGTCCGGTGCTGATGACGCCGAACCATCTGAGCCTGCTGGACGGCCCGTTGCTCGGCGCGATCGCGCCCCGGATGCTGCACCAGCTCGGCAAGATCGAGGCGTTCGGCGGTCTCCAGGGCAAGGTCCTGCGGCGGTTCGGCCAGATCCCTGTCGACCGGTCGTCGTACGACGTCCTCGCGATCCGGCAGTCGATCAAGGTGCTCCGCGACGGCCGGGTGCTGAACATCTACCCGGAGGGCACCCGCGGCGCCGGCGACTTCGGCCGGATCCGGGTCGGAGTGGGCTATCTGGCCATGGTCACGGGTGCGCCGATCCTGCCGGTGGCCCTGCTCGGGACCAGGCTGACGCACGGTGACGTGGAGCGCTTTCCGCCCGCGGGGAGCCGGGTGGACGTGGTCTATGGCGAGCCTTTCACGATCGACCGCGTACCCTTTCCCAGGAGGCATTCCGACGTACGCGCGGTTGCCGACCAGATCGGCGACGTGTTGCGGGCCCATGTGAGGGCGGCCGTCGCAGCCACCGGCCACCCCCTCCCGGGCGGACCAGACAAGAAGGACCCTGATGACTGACCTGCCCACCGGCTACGACTTCGCCGAGCCTACGCACGACCGGGAAGACACCGGCCCGCTGCCGGTGCTCGCGATCGTCGGCCGGCCGAACGTGGGCAAGTCCACGCTGGTGAACCGCATCATCGGCCGCCGCGAGGCGGTCGTCGAGGACACGCCGGGCGTCACCCGCGACCGCGTGTCGTACGACGCCAACTGGGCGGGCCGCGGCTTCACGGTCGTCGACACCGGCGGGTGGGACCCGGACGCGGTGGGCATGGCGGCCCTGGTCGCCGCCCAGGCCGAGGTCGCGATCAACGCGGCCGACGCGGTCCTTTTCGTGGTCGACGCCACCGTCGGCATCACGGATGCGGATGAGGCGGTCGTGCGCGTGCTGCGGAAGTCGGGCAAGCCCGTCGTGCTGGCGGCGAACAAGGTCGACGACCAGCGGGTCGAGGCCGAGGCGATGAACCTGTGGAGTCTCGGCATCGGCGAGCCGTTCCCGGTATCCGCGATGCACGGCCGCGGCACCGGCGACATGCTGGACGCCGTCCTGGCGGCGCTGCCCGAGGCGCCGCCCGAGCGTGATCCCGAGTCCGGTGGACCGCGCCGCGTCGCCATCGTCGGCAAGCCGAACGTCGGCAAGTCGTCCCTGTTGAACAAGGTCGCCAAGGAGGACCGCGTCGTGGTCAGCGACGTCGCGGGTACGACGGTGGACCCGGTCGACGAGCTGATCACGCTCGGCGGCAAGGAGTGGCGGTTCATCGACACCGCCGGCATCCGGCGCAAGGTGAAGAACGCGCAGGGACACGAGTACTACGCCTCCCTGCGGACCAACGCCGCGATCGAGCGGGCCGAGGTCGTGGTGGTCGTGATCGACGCCTCGGAGACGATGACCGAGCAGGACCTGCGGATCATGAGCGCGGTCGAGGAGGCCGGCAAGGCGCTCGTGATCGCGTACAACAAGTGGGACCTGGTCGACGAGGACCGGCGGTACTACCTGGAGCGCGAGATCGACCGCGACCTGGTGCAGTTCCGGTGGGCGCCGCGGGTGAACATCAGCGCGCTGACCGGCCGCCACATGGAGAAGCTGGTGCCCGCCGTCGAAGCGGCGCTGGACGGCTGGCAGACCCGTGTCCCGACCGGCCAGCTGAACGCGTTCCTTGGCCGGCTGGTGGCCGCGCATCCGCACCCGGTCCGCTCCGGCAAGCAGCCGAAGATCCTGTTCGGCACCCAGGCGACCACGATGCCGCCGACCTTCGCGATCTTCACCTCCGGCCAGATCGAGGCGTCGTACCAGCGCTTCATCGAACGCCGCCTCCGCGAAGACTTCGGCTTCGTCGGCAGCCCCGTCCACGTCCAGATCAGAGCCCGCCAAAAGAACAAGAAACGCTGACCCGACCCGGTAAGAACCACCTTCTCGGATGAGGTAAGGTTTACCCCGGCTCGCTCCTCGGGGCGGGTTCCGGGCTGTAGCGTAGTTTGGTTAACGCGCCGGTCTGGGGGACCGGAGAGCCCGAGTTCAAATCTCGGCAGCCCGACCGGATGAGGGGCACCGACTTGTCGGTGCCCCTCATTACGTTTGACCCCATGGCAGCAACAAGGGACAAGCGAACCTGGAACGATGCTCAACTGCGACAGGCGGTCGCGGACAGTCAATCCTGGCGTGCCGTTGCCCGCGCGCTGGGATTGAAGGCGACTTCCGCGGGCGTGATCCGGACGGTGAAGCGGCATGCGGACCGACTCGGCCTCGACACATTGCACTTCACCGGCCAACGTCGGTGGTCAGACAGCCAGTTGCGGCAGGTCATGCTCGGGGCGACCTGCTGGGCCGATGTACTCACTGGTCTCGGCGTGATCGACAACGGTGAGAACCGGGTTCGTGTGAAGGGCCATTCTGCACGGTTGGGTTTGGACTGCACGCACCTGAAGACCCCGCAAGCCTCGTTGACAGCTGGTGAGGTGTTCGATCAGCCTTTCCGGCCAGAGATGCTCCGCTATGCGGCTTCGGCAGTAGCGATGGCCTGGTTCAGCTTGCGTGGCTGTGCAGTCGCACTGCCGACCGAGCCGCAGGAGTACGACCTGCTGGTGACGACAGCCAAGGGCATTCAGCGGGTGCAGGTGAAGACATGCGGGTCCCGTAATGGCAAGGGACGTTGGCATGTGGGCGTGGGACGACGGCCCTACGTGCTCGACAAGTCAGCCGGAAAGATGCCATATGACCCTGACTCGCTCGACTTGTTCTTCATCGTGCTCGGTGACGGCAGTATCTACGTCATCCCGAGTGCTGTCCTGGCCGGGCGCGTTGCCATCGATGCGGAGAACTACGTGTCGTACCGGGTGGGTGATGCGTCGAGCCTGCTTCGTGGGGCACCAGCAGGCGCTGAAGCCCCACGCGTCGCGTCAGTGCACGCTCGCGAGTTCCTTGGCCTCCGGCCCCTCGTCGACGCGCAGGTTTTCGCCTTCGATGTCTACCTTGGGGGTTATGCGGTCGAGCCACTTCGGGAACCACCAGGCTCGGTCGCCTAGGAGAGACAACACCGCCGGTACGAGGGTCATGCGGACGACGAAGGCGTCGATCAGGACGCCGATGGTGAGGCCGAAGCCGATCGCCTTGATGATCGGGTCGTGGACCATGATGAAGCCGGCGAACACCGACGCCATGATGAGTGCAGCCGCCGTCACCACGCGGGCGCCGTGGCCGAGACCCTCGATGGTTGCCTCGGTCGCGTGCTTGCCGTGCACGAACTCCTCACGGACCCGGGACACGATGAACACCTCGTAGTCCATCGCCAGCCCGAACAGCACGCCCAGCATGATGATCGGCAGGAAGCTGACCAGCGGACCAGGCGAGTCCACCCCGAGCAGACCCGCACCCCAGCCCAGCTGGAACACGGCGACCGTGATGCCGAACGTCGCGCCAACTGTGAGCACGAACCCGAGCGTCGCCTTCAACGGCACCAGCAGCGACCGGAACGCCAGCAGCAACAGCAGGAACGACAACCCGATGACAACCAGCAGGTACGTCGGTAGCGCGTCGGACAACTTGTTGGACACATCGACGCCGACCGCGGTGTTGCCGGTCACCGAGATGCTCGCGTCGCCGGTGGCGAGCGGCTGCACCTCGGACCGCAGGTTCTTCACCAGCGCCGAGGTCTCCTCCGTCGCCGGTCGGCTCTTGGGGATCACCTGTAGCAGCCGGGTCGTACCGTCCGCGCTGGCCGGCCCGGGTTGGGCCGCTACGACATCCTTGAGGCCTTGCGACTTCGCGAGTACCTGCTTGACCAGCGTGTCGGAGGTCGCCGGGTTGTCGCTCTTCACCACGACGACGAGCGGACCGTTGGCGCCCGGCCCGAAGGCGGCGGCGGTGAGGTCGTAGGCGACCTGCTGGTTCGTGCCGGCCGCGGCCGAGGCGCCGTCGGGCAGCGCGAGCTGCATGTCCTTGACCGGGATCGCCAGCAGCCCGAGCCCGATGATGCCGAGGGCAACGATCGGGACGCGGAACCGCGTGACGAACCGTCCCCAGCGGAATCCGAAGCCTTCCTTGACCGGCGCTGCCGTCGGAGCCTTGCGGATCTTGCGGGGGAGGATCCGGTTCCCGACGAACCCGAGCATGGCCGGCAGCAACGTGAGCGCGACGAGGACTGCTGTGAGTACGGTCGCGGCGGCCGCGAAGCCCATCGCGGTCAGGAACGGTACGCCGACCACGCTCAGCCCGGCCAGCGCGATCACGACAGTCGCGCCGGCGAACAACACGGCAGACCCTGCGGTCGCCGTCGAGCGACCGACCGACTCCCCCGGATCCATGCCCTCGGCAAGCTGACTGCGGTGCCGCGAGCTGATGAACAACGCGTAGTCGATCCCGACCGCGAGACCCAGCATCAACGCCAGGATCGGCGCGGTCGACGACACATCCACGAAGGCGGTGACCAGGAACAGCCCGGCCATGCCCGCGAGTACGCCGAGCAGCGCGGTCAGCAACGTCATCCCGGCCGCGACCAGTGACCCGAACGTGACGACCAGGACGACGGCCGCGACCGCGACCCCGATCACCTCGGTGGCGCCGACCTCGGGTACGCCGCCGACCACCTGGCCGCCGGGGACCACTTGGAGATCACCGGAGCTCAGTCCGCTGAGTGCGTCGTACGCCTTGGTGCTGTCCTTGGCGAGCTCGTCGGCGGGCTTGGCGAACTGGACGCTGATCAGGCCCGTCTTGCCGTCCGGGCTGATCGCTTTGCTGGTGAACGGATCGATCGCAGCGATCACCTCGGGCACCTTCGCGGCCCGGGCCACGGTCGCGCCGACGGCGGCCTTGACGGTCGGATCGGTGAGCGTCTTGCCGTCAGGCGCCTTCACCACAACGGACGCCGAGGCGCCGCTGGCCGCGGGCAGCTCCTGCGTGAGAGCGTCCAGCGCGCGCTGCGACTCGGTGCCGGGGATGGAGAAGGTGTTCGTGGTCTTGCCGCCGAGCGTCAGCGCACCGACGCCCAGCAGCACGAGGAACAACGCCCAGACCGCGGCGACGAGGCGCCGGCGCTGGTAGGAGAACCGGCCGAGCCGGTACAGCAGAGTGGCCATCGGGAAGTGCGTCCGTTTCGAGTCGGTACGGCGTACGGGCAGGGGGTACCGTCCACCGGCGGGGTGCCGGTGGCCGGCGTGATCGGTCAGCCGCGTCTGAGCAGTCGCCGCAGCGCGATGTCGCAGAGTCTCCGCAGTTCTTCGTCGGTGCGTTCGCCGGGATGCCGGCACTCGCCGAGCAGGCCGTTGACGGCGAACTTGGCCAGGTCGTGCTCGAGCGGATCGTCGGAGCCGGCCATGTACTCGGTCAGGCGCATGCCGTCCGTGACCAGTCCGGCGATCTCGGGCACCTGCTCGATCACCGGAATGATGTCCTGGAGTACGTCGATGACGCCGCGGTGCACCACGGCCAGGTCGATGAAGCGCTGGATCGCGAACTCCTGCGCCTCGGGGCGGGCCAGCTTCTCGGCCGCGGCGATGAGCTCGGCGAGGTCGGCGGCAGCCGGTTCGAGGACGGCGGCCAGGACCGCGGGCTTGCCGCTGAAGTGGTAGAGCACCGTCGCCTTCGAGCAGCCGGCGGCGGTCGCGATGTCCTGCAGCGAGGTCGCGTTGTAGCCCTTGGCCTGGAACAGGTCCATCGCCTGCCGGACGATCTCGTGCCTGGTCCGTTCCCGGGCCGGGGTGGTGACTGCCATGTCAGTCATCATCCTGACCGATCGGCCAGTTTTCAACCGATCGGTCAGGATTGTGGGCTGCTTCACTCGATGGCCTGCGCTTGCTTGCGGTGTAATGATGTAATTCAGGAGGCTGGATCATGGCTGACGAGATTGCCGGCGACGACGTACTGGATGCCTACTCCCGAGTGGTCTCGGGTGTGGCCGAACACCTGATCCCGCGGGTCGCGAGCCTGCGGATCAACAGCCGGCGCGGTGACTCGTCCGGGTCGGCGGTGGTGCTCACCGGGGACGGGCACCTGCTGACGAACGCCCATGTGGTCGGTGAGGGCGAGCAGGCGACCGCGGACTTCGCGGACGGTACGTCGGCACAGGCCCGGGTGGTCGGAGTCGACCGGCTGTCCGATCTCGCCGTACTGCGGTCCGACCGGGAGATCCCGGATCCGCCGGAGTTCGGCGACGCCGATCACCTGAAGGTCGGGAACCTGGTCGTTGCCGTCGGCAACCCATTGGGACTGGCCGGGAGTGTGACCGCCGGCGTGGTGAGCGCGCTCGGCCGGTCGCTGCCGGTGCGGAGCGGGTCGGCGCAGCGGATCATCGAGGACGTGATCCAGACCGATGCGGCCCTGAACCCGGGCAACTCCGGCGGAGCGCTTGCTGACGGCAACGGCCGGGTGATCGGCATCAACACCGCGGTGGCCGGCATCGGGCTCGGCCTCGCGGTTCCGGTCAACCCGACCACGCGCCGGATCATCTACTCACTCCTGCATGACGGCCGGGTCCGCCGCGCGTACCTCGGTCTGGTCACGACGCCCGCACCGCTGCGGCCCGCGCTCGCTGAACGGTTCGATCAACGGACGGCGCTCCGCGTCGTCGAGGTCATCACGAACAGCCCGGCCGACCTGGCCGGGTTACGCGCCGGCGACCTGGTCCTGGCCGTCGACGGCGTACCGCTGCGCGACGCTCAGTCTCTCCAACGCCTGCTCTTCGCCGACGCCATCTCCCGGCGCACCGAGATCACCGCCATCCGCAACAACGCTCTGGTCGACGTTATCGCGCACCCCACCGAACTCACCGACCGCTAGTCAGCGGAGCTCGGAGGAGGGCGCAGGTGCCAGGCTCGAGGGGAGCCTTCGGGAACGTGAAGTCGCGGGTCAGCTCTGTGAAGCCGAACCTCTGGTGGAGGTCGAGGATGGCACCATTGGCCACGTTGGCGAAGTAGTAGATGGCGTCGGCGCGCTCGGCGGTCCAGCGCATTCGCTCGATGGTGATGAGGTCGCCGATGCCGTGCCGGCGCCAGTCGGGCGAGACGATCAGGCCGATGAGGTAGTAGCCGGTGGGTGCCGTGTTCGGCGGGTCGGTGGGGGAGAGCTCGTGGTGGATCACGGCGCCGTACCCGATGACCTCCCGGTCGACGCACGCGACCACCGTGTAGCGGTCGGGGTGCTGGAGGTCGGCCTGCAGGCGTTCGAGGCGTTCGGCCGCAGGCCCGCCGGTGCGCGTGACGATCAGCCGCGCGCACGCGTCGAGATCCTCGACCCGCGCCGGCCGAACCTCAACCTGCGTGCCGGGATCTTGCCGGCTGTCGTCCGGCCGGTAGTCGGCGAAGTTGCTCATAGCCACACCCTAGGATCAGGCGGGTGGATGAGCAGATGCGGCTGGTCGGGGAGTTGTACGAGCGAGCGATCTTCAACGGCGAGTACGACGGCCTACCCGAGGCTGACCGTGCACTCGACGCCGTCGAGGCCGAGCTGTTGATCGGTCGCGGCCGGATCATGCACGGCCGGTACCTGGAAACGCAGGTCGAGACGCCCGAGGAGCTGCCGGCGTTCGAGCGAGCAGCCGACCTCTATCGCGCCCTCGGCGACGAGCGCGGCGAAGCCGTAGCCCTCTTCTGGATCGGCTGCTTCCACCAGGTGGTCCGCGAGGACAACGCCGCCGCCGTGCCACCCCTGACCACCGCCGCCGAGCTGGCGCGGAAGACCGGCGACCAACTCACCCTTTCCTACGCCCTCCGCCACCTGGGCGTCGTCGCGCACATGGCCGGCGACCTCGACCAGGCTCGCGCCCTCCTCGAGGAGTCCACCGCGCTCCGCCGCGCCCTCGGCTTCACCGCCGGTGTCGCCGCCAACCTCGTCGGCCTCATCTACGTAGCCATCGCCCAGTCCCGCCCCGCCGACGCCCGCGCCCTGGCCGACGAGGCAACAGAACTGGCTGCCTCAGCCCGAGCCGTCAAGATCAGTGAGCAGATCGAGGCGGCGCAGTCAGGGCTCTGAGGGGCCGCCGCTGAGGGGCTGGCCGTTGGCGGTGCGGCGTTCGTTGTCGCGAACGCGGGGCTCGTAGTGGATCTTCTCGAAGGTCTCCAGACGCTCCCGCATCCACTCACGATTCACCCGAGTGACCCTACCGACGTGGAACGGCGAGGCCGCGCGGCCTGCGAAAGCAGCACGCGGCCTCGCCGGATCATGGGCGGCTCAGTCCGAGTTCGTCATTTGTCTCCGCTTCCAGCACCTGAGGAGTGCCACTCGATGCCGGCCACCGGGCCAGCGCACGACACCGCTTTCCAGCTTGGCCACGTAGGTAGCGTCCACCGCGGCGTCCTCGACCCGGTTATGGCACAGCCACGCGCCAATCGCCTCGGCGAGCTCCGCCCGCGACATGTGCGCGCCCCGCGCTCGGCGCAGTAGTTCGTTACTCGTCATCGAGCCACTCCGCACCGGTGACATCGCGGTGAAAGCCCTGGTGGTACCCGAGCATGCAGGGACGTTCGGTCATCGGGTCGCGACCGTCGCAGAGGTCGGCCTGTCGAAGGTCGGGCCAGTCGCTGCCGCCGCTCTCGTTGTCGACGTCACCGCCGCCCCATTCAACGCCAGCTCTAGGCCCCGTGTTCGTGTTCATGTTTGAAGCATCCCCGTCACAGATCGTGAGATCGATCGGTCCCGCGTATCCCTCGGCATGAGGAGACAGGGATACAAACGATGACGGACAATCGACTCCGTGAGCTTCGGAGAGAGGCTGAGGGAGTACCGCGACCATCGCGGCTGGTCGCTCGCTGACCTGCAGCGCGCGACGCACTACAGCCGTAGCTACCTGTCGAACGTCGAGAACGGCCGTAAGCCGCCGACCGAGGAACTGGCCAGCGCCTGCGACGCTGCGCTACGAGCCAAGGGCGAGCTGATCGCGGCCGCACGTCAGGACGTTGCGTCCAAGCTCAACGAGACGCCCTGGCAGACTGCCGAGTTGGTCTCCAGGCTGCAGGCATCCGATACAACCTCCAACACCATCGAGGCGCTGCACTCGACCGTGGAGGAGCTGTGCTGCCAGTACAACCGTCGGGATGCGCTGGAGCTGCGGCAGGAGGCGCACGAGTGGCTGGCACACGTCGGAGCGCTGCTGAAGCGGCCCGTAGGCCTCAAGGCTCACCAAGACTTGCTCGTTGCCGGCGGATGGCTCGCCCTGCTGGCTGGGTGTGTTGAGTACGACCTCGGCATGGGCACGGCGGCTGAGTCAACGCGCGTGGCGGCAACGCAACTCGGCATCGAGGCAGGCCACCCTGAGATCGTCGGCTGGGGCCACGAGATGACGGCCTGGTTTGCCCTGACGCAGGGCAGGTTCCGGCAGGCTGTCGACGCGTCGAGGCGCGGCCAAGAGGCCGCCCGGCGCTCCTCGGTACATGTGCAGCTCATCGCACAGGAGGCCAAGGCGCGAGCCCGTCTGGGTGAGTCCGGTCTGCACGAGTTGCTGGAGACCGGCCGCGAGCTACTGACCGAGCTGCCGTATCCGGATCGCCCCGACAACCACTTCAGGGTCGACCCGGCGAAATGGGACTACTACGCCGCCGACGTGCACAGGGTGGCCGGTGACAACCAGCAGGCCAGTGAGTACGCCGAGGCCGTCATCCACGACAACATCGCCCCGGACGGTACCGAGCTGAGTCCGATGCGGATTGCAGAGAGCCGACTCATTCTCGGGTTCATCGCCGGACGCGGCGGAGACCTCGAACAAGCCGTGACGCTGGCTACGCAAGGGCTCAAGGACGGTCGTCAGAGCAAGCCACATCTGAGGATGGTGGCCAGCGAGCTGGACCACGAACTACGGCGGAGTTTCCCTGACGAAGGATTCGTGACAGACCTGGAAGACGCGCTCCGAGCCGTCTAGGGGGAGGGGCTGCAGGTGTGTGCCGCTGAATCACAGACGCAGATCTCGTCCGCTCACCCGCGAGCACTCGCATCTCAACCACGGGAGCACGCACCCAACCACCTTCCCCACAACTACGAGGCGGTCGATGAAGCGCGGCAGCGCGCAAACCCGGGCGGGTGGGAGCGCGCGTAGCGGACGCGACGGAGGAGCGGCCGCGGGAGCACGCGTGGGCTACTCCATCACCAGCCGCGTTCGCGCCACTCCTTCAGGTGCGGGCGCTCGGTGCCGAGGGTGGTGTCGGAGCCGTGGCCGGGGTAGACCCAGGTTTCATCGGGGAGGGTGCCGAAGAGCTTGGTCTCGACGTCGTCGAGGAGTGAGGTGAAGCGCTCGGCGTCGCCCTGGGTGTTGCCGACGCCGCCGGGGAACAGCGAGTCGCCGGTGAACAGGTGCGGGGCACCGTCCGGGTCGTCGTACAGGAGCGCGATCGAGCCGGGGGTGTGGCCGACCAGGTGGATGACGCGCAGGCTGCAGTTGCCGACGGAGATGTGGTCGCCCTCGTCGACGAGCTGGTCGGTGGGCACCTCGATGCCCTCGGCGTCGTACCGGCCGGCGACCGTGGTGGCGCTGGTCCGGGCGACGACCTCGGCGAGCGCCTGCCAGTGGTCCCCGTGCCGGTGGGTGGTGACGACCTGGGCGATCCCGCCGTCGCCGATCAGCGTGAGCAGTGTGTCCGCCTCGTTGGCGGCGTCGATCAGGACCTGCTCGTCGGTCTGCCGACAACGCAGCAGGTAGGCGTTGTTGTCCATCGGCCCGACCGCGACCTTGGTGATCATCAGGTTGGCCAGCTCGTGCGTCTGCGCCGGCCCGCCGACCTTGACGTTCCCGTGGTACTCCGGCATGCGCCCTCCCAAGATGTCGGTGATACCGCCGATCCTTGCACTCCCGACTCGTCAGGTCACATCGGGCCGGTTTGCCAGAACCACCCTCGGCGATCGAATATACTTTCGAAAGCGGCCGCGGGATCCGGCTCCGGAAGTTTTTGTCGGTGGGCCTCGTTAGCATGACGGGGCATGTCCCGCATACCCCTCGAGAACGGCTGAGAGTGAGCTTGTGTCTGACCGTCTGATCGTGCGTGGAGCGCGTGAGCACAACCTGAAGGACGTCTCGGTCGACCTGCCGCGGGACGCGATGATCGTCTTCACCGGCCTGTCCGGGTCCGGGAAGTCCAGCCTGGCCTTCGACACGATCTTCGCCGAGGGCCAACGGCGGTACGTCGAGTCGCTCTCGGCGTACGCGCGGCAGTTCCTCGGTCAGATGGACAAGCCCGACGTCGACTTCATCGAGGGTCTGTCGCCCGCGGTCTCGATCGACCAGAAGTCCACCTCGCGGAACCCGCGCTCCACCGTCGGCACGATCACCGAGGTGTACGACTACCTCCGGTTGCTGTTCGCCCGGGCCGGCCGGCCGCACTGTCCGGAGTGTGGCGAGCCGATCGCGCGGCAGACGCCGCAGCAGATCGTCGACCGGGTGCTCGAGCTCGAGGAGGGCACGCGCTTTCAGGTGCTGGCCCCGGTCGTCCGCGGCCGCAAGGGGGAGTACCTCGATCTGTTCCGCCAGCTGACCGGTCAGGGGTTGGCCAGGGCCCGGGTGGACGGCGAGACGATCCAGCTCACCGACCCGCCGAAGCTCGACAAGCAGAAGAAGCACGACATCGACGTGGTCGTCGACCGGCTCGCGGTGAAGAGCTCTGCCAAGCAGCGGCTGACCGACTCGGTCGAGACCGCGCTCGGCCTGGCCAGCGGTCTGCTCGTGCTGGACTTCGTCGACCTCCCGGAGGACGACCCGCATCGCGAGCGCCGGTTCTCCGAGAAGCTCGCCTGCCCGAACGATCACCCGCTCGCCATCGACGAGCTGGAACCACGGTCCTTCTCCTTCAACTCGCCGTACGGCGCCTGCCCGGTGTGCACCGGTCTCGGCACCCGGATGGAGGTCGACCCGGAGCTGCTGATCCCGGACCCGTCGAAGTCACTCGACGAGGGCGCGATCCAGCCGTGGTCCGGCCAGAACGTCTCGCAGTACTTCGAGCGTCTGCTGGCTGCGCTGGCCAAGGACCTGAAGATCAAGACGAGTACGCCGTTCGGCGAGCTGCCGGCGAAGGCGAAGAAGTCGCTGCTCACCGGCCACGACAAGCAGGTCCACGTCTCGTACCAGAACCGCTACGGCCGCGAGCGCTCGTACTACACCACCTTCGAGGGCGTGATCCCGTACGTCGAGCGCCGGCACGCGGAGGCGTCCAGCGACACCGGCCGGGAGCGCTTCGAGGAGTACATGCGCGAGGTGCCGTGCCTGGCCTGCAACGGCGCCCGGTTGAAGCCGATCTCGCTCGCGGTCACTCTCGGCGGCAAGAACATCGCCGAGATCAGCGCGATGTCGATCGACGAGGTGCACGCCTTCCTGGTCCAGATGGAGCTGTCGCCGCGCGAGAAGCAGATCGCGGAGCGGGTGGTCAAGGAGATCGGCGAGCGACTCCGGTTCCTGCTCGACGTCGGCCTGGACTACCTGGCGCTGAGCCGGCCGGCGGGTTCGCTGTCCGGTGGCGAGGCGCAGCGGATCCGGCTGGCGACCCAGATCGGCTCCGGACTGGTCGGCGTTCTGTACGTCCTCGACGAGCCGTCGATCGGCCTGCACCAGCGGGACAACCGACGGCTGATCGAGACGCTGGTCCGGCTGAAGGATCTGGGCAACACACTCATCGTCGTCGAGCACGACGAGGACACCATCGACCACGCCGACTGGGTGGTCGACATCGGCCCGGGTGCCGGTGAGCACGGCGGCCAGGTCGTCGTCTCCGGCACGGTCGAGGACCTGCGCAACCACCCGGACTCGATCACCGGGCAGTACGTGTCCGGTCGCCGGGAGATCCCGATTCCGCCCGTCCGGCGTCCGCTGACCGAGGGCCGCGAGCTGACCGTGTACGGCGCCCGGCAGAACAACCTCAAGGACATCGACGTGACCATCCCGCTCGGGGTGTTCGTCGCGGTGACCGGGGTGTCGGGCTCGGGGAAGTCGACGCTCGTCAACGACATCCTCTACACGTCGCTCGCGCGGCAGATCTACGGCGCCCGCGCGGTGCCGGGGCGGCACACGAAGATCTCCGGCATGGAGCTGGTCGACAAGGTCATCCACGTCGACCAGTCGCCGATCGGACGGACGCCGCGCTCGAACCCGGCGACGTACACGGGTGTCTGGGACCACGTCCGCAAGCTGTTCGCGGAGACGCCGGAGGCCAAGGTCCGCGGCTACCAGCAGGGCCGGTTCTCCTTCAACGTCAAGGGCGGCCGGTGCGAGGCCTGCTCGGGTGACGGCACGCTGAAGATCGAGATGAACTTCCTGCCGGACGTCTACGTGCCGTGCGAGGTGTGCCACGGCGCGCGGTACAACCGCGAGACGCTCGAAGTGCACTACAAGGGCAAGACGGTCGCGGATGTGCTGGACATGCCGATCGAGGAGGCGTCGGAGTTCTTCGCCGCGATCCCGGCGATCTCGCGGCACCTGACGACGCTCGTCGAGGTCGGCCTAGGGTATGTCCGGCTCGGGCAGCCCGCGCCGACGCTGTCCGGTGGTGAGGCACAGCGGGTGAAGCTGGCGTCCGAGCTGCAGCGGCGCTCGACCGGGCGCACGGTCTACGTGCTGGACGAGCCGACGACCGGCCTGCACTTCGAGGACATCCGCAAGCTGCTCGGTGTCCTCGGCGGCCTGGTGGACAAGGGCAACTCGGTGCTGGTGATCGAGCACAACCTCGACGTGATCAAGACCGCGGACTGGATCATCGACCTCGGTCCGGACGGCGGACGCCGAGGCGGGACGCTGGTCGCGGAGGGTACGCCGGAAGAGGTCGCGGCGAACGCGGCGTCGTACACGGGTGAGTTCCTCGCGGAGATCCTCGAGGGTCGCGCCGCCAAGCCGAGCGCGAAGCAGCAGGCTGCCGCGGCGAAGTCGGCACCTGCCAAGAAGACGGCGGCGGCCAAGAAGACCACGGCCGCGAAGACAACGGCTGGGAAGACAACGGCTGCGAAGAAGACGGGGACCGCCAAGAAGACCGTGGCCAAGAAGGCGCCGGCGCGGAAACGCGCCGCCAGCTGACGGCCCGACCGCACGCCGACAGCCTGGCCCACAGATCGGCCGGGCTGTCGTGATGCGGCAGGCAGTGGAGTAGCTCGCCGCGTCAGTAGCTCAGCGGCCGAACACCTGGCCGAACAGTTGGCGCAGCCAGGTCCGGCGCGGATGCGGCTTCAAGGCAGACGGCAGTACGACCGTCGGCGGTGTCGCCAGCGTCACCGGTACCTGAACCATCCGGTCACCCTGCAACCAGAAGAGATCCGGGCAGCACTGGTCCGGCGCGTCGCGGTACGTCTCGGTGACGAACCGCGCCAGCGCGTCGGCCTGATCCTGTCCGGCGTCGGCGGGGCAGTAGGCAACCGTGCTCAACCGCGGCACCCCGACCAGCACGCCCGCTCCCAGAGCGGCCGGCGGCAACAAGTCCTCCCGGTCGACGATCGCCATCGACACCAATGGATCGCCGTCCCGGCTGAGCACGGTGAAGCCGTCGTGTTCGACCGGCTCCAGGTCCGCGATCGCCGCCAGACTCAGCTGCACCGGCGACGGCACGCCCGGATCGCCCAGTCCGAGCATCGCTCGCCGGACGACGGTCAGTCGCCGGAGCTCGGCGCCGGTCTTGATGAACACCACCACCTCGAAGTGTTCGCCGAACGGGATCAACGCGTCCGCGGCCGGTCCGGCCGTCCGTGCCGACCAGCCGCGCTGCACGAGCAGGGCACGCTGCCGCTCGGCGACGTCGCCGTAGCGGTGTTCCTCGGTGGCGAGTTCACCTTCGGCGACGACGGCCCGCAACCAGGCCTCGATCTGTTCCGACCACCGTTGCTGTGGTAGCTGGAGGCAACGGTCGACGATCTCGCCGACGCCCACGACGGCAGACATCTGCAGTGCGCCACGTCCCCAGCCGACCTCGACCGTACGCTCCTCGGTGTCCACGACACAGCCGGGTAACCAGATCGGCGCGAGATCCGCGATCACCTCGACAACAGCGAAACTTTCGCTCGTGCTTGTCATATCTCGACCTCTGCCACCACTGCAGTGTCTCGCGCATCGGTTCCAGAAGAAGGACGAAGGCCCCCCGCGTCCCGCGGACTGGTCACCGGCGCTCAGCTGACTCACAGGAAACTCTCAAACGTCGGTTGAATCCGGCGATCGTTGAACCGATCGGCTGATCCGGTCGTTTGACCCGGTATCCGGCCATTTGGATCGGTCGGCTACAAAGATGCAAAGCGTTCAATTACTTTGACCCGGCAGGCTCTTGGAGGTCCAGATTCATGAGCGATGACACCATGGCAGCACCACCCACCGCGCCGTCGTCCAGCGCAGCCGCGCCCGACGCTCTGCGCGATCGGCGGTCGGTGCTCCGCTGCGCGGCGATGGTCGCGCTTGCGGGTGCCGGCGCCCCGATCCTCGCCGCCTGCGGTGGTAGCGACGACGCGAGCGGGGGCGGCAGCTCCAGCTCCGCACCGACCAGCACGGGCACCAGTTCAGCCCCGACGAGCTCCGCGCCGTCGTCGAGTGCGCCGTCCTCGAGCGCACCGGCCAGTGGCGGCACGGTCCTCGGCCCGACGTCCGACGTACCGGTCGGTGGCGGGATGGTGTTCAAAGACGCCAAGGTCGTGGTGACCCAGCCGACCGCGGGCCAGTACAAGGGCTTCTCCGCGGTCTGCACGCACCAGGGCAACCCGATCGGATCGGTGGAGGGCGGCCAGATCGTCTGCCCGTTCCACAACAGCCACTTCAGCATTGCCGACGGCAGCCCGGTCAGCGGGCCGGCGCAGTCGCCACTCCCTGCGGTGAACGTCGCCGTCGAAGGCGGCAACATCGTTCAGTCCGCCTGAGCGCGAAACGAAGGGCCCGGCCACCCCGCGAGGCCGGGCCTTTCGTGTTCAGGTGACTGTCACTTCTGCGCTGGGTCGACCTTGCCGACGAACAGCAGTTTGTTCGGGGAGCCCGTGCCCGGGTCGCCCACCTTGTCCGGCGTCGACGCGCCGACGAGCGCGGTCGCGACATCCGCCGGCTTCGCGTCCGGGTGGTCGGCCAGGTAGAGCGCGACCCCGCCGGCCACGTGCGGCGTGGCCATCGACGTACCGCTCATCTTCGCGGTCGCGTCCGGGTCGGTGATGCCGACCGAGGTGATGTCGACGCCGGGCGCGAACAGGTCGACGCATTTGCCCCAGTTGGAGAACGTCGCCTTCTGGTCCTGGTCGTCGGTCGCGCCGACGGTGATCGCCGACGGCTCGCGGGCCGGCGAACCCTGGCAGGCGTCCGAGCTTTCGTTGCCGGCAGCAACGGCGTACGTGACGCCGGAGTCGGCCGACGCCTTCACCGCCGCGTCCAGCGCGTCGTCCGCGCCGCCACCCAGGCTCATGTTCGCCACCGCGGGCGTCTTCGCATTCTTGGTCACCCACTCGATCCCGGCCACCACGGTCTCGGTCGAGCCGGAGCCCTTGCAGTCGAGCACCCGGACGCCGAACACCTTGGCACCCTTGGCCAGGCCGTACGTCGTACCCGCGATGGTGCCGGCCACATGGCTGCCGTGTCCCATGCAGTCGACGCCGTTCTGGCCGTCGCCGACGGTGTCTGTGCCGACAGAGGCACGGTCGCCGAAGTCCTTGTGCGCGGCGTAGATCCCGGTGTCGATCACGTAGACGCTGACGTTGTCCGCGGTGGTGGCCGCCTCGTACTTCTTGTCCAGCGGCAGGTCACGCTGGTCGGCCCGATCCAAGCCCCACGGCGGATCGTCCTGCGCGACGGTGATCTTCTGATTCTGCTGGACGTACGCGACCCGTTGGTCCCCGGCCAGCTTCTTGGCCTGGTCCTCACTCATGCTCGCGGAGAAGCCTTTGATCGAGGCGTCGTACTGGTCGCGCACCTTGACGTCGTAGCTGTTCGCCAGGCTGGCGTTGGTGGCCCGGGTCTGGGCCTGGGAGCGCCGGCCGTTCAGGACGACGATGTAGCTGCCGGGGATGGCGTCCGGGGTACCGGCGCCGCGGATGGTGACGGCTGCGGATTCCGATGCGTCACTCCCGGCCGCGATGGCGGCGATCCCGGTGACGGCGAGCGCGGACGCGGCGACCGCGCCCAGCACAGCACGCGGTCTGCGAATGGTGGGGAACATGGGCGGAACTCCCTCGAGTCAGCGCAAGGCCCGATTGCCTCACGCAAAGGTCCTGCGCATCTACCCTGGGTCACACGCTAGAGACCGCGCTCATCCCAACCGGCGATCAAACCGGCCTTATGACATAAGCCGCAACACGACCGCAACGTTCATCGGGTTTGGCGGGCCGCCTGGTTGGCGTACTTGCGGGCGGCGAACTCGTAGGCCTCGGTGAGCAATGGCCGAAGCGGCGCGAGTTCGGTGGGGGAGACGATGCACACCCAGTGCTGTGAGGCGTAGAACGGATGTGGCATCAGTTTGTCCCGCACGGAGTAGTCATGGCCGGAGTCCAGCACCCAGTCGGCGTCGCGTTCGGTCGGCACCGGACCGAACAAGGACGTGTACGTCGCCTTGGTCAGGCCGAGGTTGAGCCGCCAGGCGCCGGGTTCGTCCAGCCGCGAGACATGCTCGTAGTGGTCGCCGGTGACGATGGTGGCGAACGGTTGCTGCCGTTCCGCCGGCAGGTCGGCCGCCGGGTCGTAGAGGTAGAACAGGTCGTCCTGAGCCTCGAGGACCCGGATGCCGTCGTCCGCACGGATCAGCCGATCCATCTCTTCAACAGTCATGCCTTCAAGTCTGTCATTGAAGCGGCGTTAGAGACTTTTGCCGGATTCCGGATTTGTCGGCGACCCGAACTAGGGTGGTCGAGTGGCTGATCCGTCCTCCTACCGTCCCGCTCCCGGGTCGATCCCCGACTCGCCTGGTGTGTATCGCTTCAGCGACTCCGCCGGCCGGGTGATCTACGTCGGCAAGGCGAAGAACCTGCGGGCCCGGTTGTCGTCGTACTTCCAGGACCTGGTGAACCTGCACCCGAGGACCCAGGCGATGGTGACGACGGCCTCGAAGGTCGAGTGGACCGTGGTCGCCAGCGAGGTCGAGTCGCTGCAGCTGGAGTATTCCTGGATCAAGGAGTACGACCCGCGCTTCAACGTGAAGTACCGCGACGACAAGTCGTACCCGTGGCTCGCCATCACCCTCAACGAGGACTACCCGCGGGTGATGGTCGGCCGCGGCCAGAAGAAGAAGGGCGTGCGGTACTTCGGTCCCTACAGCCACGCGTGGGCGATCCGGGAGACCGTGGACCTGCTGCTGCGGGTGTTCCCGATGCGCTCGTGCAGCAAGGGTGTCTTCAACCGGCACCGCCAGATCGGCCGGCCCTGCCTGCTGGGCTACATCGGCAAGTGCGCCGCGCCCTGCACCGGTCAGGTGAGCCAGGAGGAGCACCGCAAGATCGTCGACGATTTCGCCGCCTTCCTGTCCGGCCAGACGGCTACGTACGTGCGCCGGCTGGAGAAGGAGATGAGGGCCGCCGCTGCCGAGCTCGAGTACGAGCGGGCCGCGAAGATCCGGGACGACCTGGCCGCCCTCGAGAAGGCACTGGCCAAGAACGCGGTCGTCCTCGGCGACGGCACCGACACCGACGTGATCGCGCTGAGCGAGGACCCGCTCGAGGTCGCCGTCCAGATCTTCTACGTCCGCGGCGGCCGGATCCGTGGTGAGCGCGGCTGGATCGCCGACAAGGCCGACGGTACGGCGACCACCGGCGACCTGGTGTCCCGGTTCATCCAGCAGACGTACGCCGGTGATTCCGGCGACGCGATCCCGCGCGAGATCCTGGTGCCGACCGAGCCCGACGACATCGAGGCGCTGACCGAGTGGCTGTCCGAGCTGCGCGGTTCGAAGGTGTTCATCCGGGTCCCGCAGCGCGGCGACAAGAAGGCCCTGATGGAGACGGTCGAGCGGAACGCGCTGCAGACCCTGACCATGCACAAGACCAAGCGGGCCAGCGATCTGACGACCCGCAACCAGGCGCTCGAGGAGATCCAGGCCGCGCTCGACCTGCCCGAGGCGCCGCTGCGGCTGGAGTGCTACGACGTCTCGAACCTGCAGGGCACCGAGGTGGTCGCCTCGATGGTCGTCTTCGAGGACGGCCTGCCCCGCAAGAGCGAGTACCGCCGGTTCGTGATCAAGGGTGTCGACGGGCAGAACGACGTCGCGTCCATCGCCGAGGTGCTGACCCGGAGGTTCCGGCGACTGCTCGACGAGCGGGCCACGCTGCAGGAGGACGAGGATCCCTCGGCCGCCCTGATCGACCCGGAGACCGGCCGCGCGCGCAAGTTCTCCTACGCACCCGGACTGGTCGTCGTCGACGGTGGTCCGCCGCAGGTCGCGGCCGCACGCCAGGCGATGGACGAGCTCGGCCTCGGCGATATCCCGGTGGTCGGCCTGGCCAAGCGACTCGAAGAGGTCTGGGTGCCGGACGAGGAAGACCCGGTGATCTTCTCGCGGACGTCGGAAGGGCTGTATCTGCTGCAGCGCCTACGCGACGAGGCGCACCGGTTCGCCATCACCCACCATCGCAACCGGCGCTCGAAGTCGATGGTGGAGAGTGTTCTCGACGAGGTCCCGGGGCTCGGCGAGGTCCGGCGGAAGACGCTGCTGCGGCATTTCGGCTCGCTGAAGAAGTTGCGGGGGGCCACGATCGACGAGGTGGCCGACCTGCCCGGATTCGGCCGGCGGACGGCGGAGTCCGTCGTACTCGCGGTGAACGCTGCGGCAACGAAGGCGGAAACCGGCCGGGCGCCGTCGGTGAACACGGCCACGGGCGAGATACTGGGCGACGACGTCCCGGCGCCGGCCGGGGCGCCTGACGGGGACCCAGGGAGAACTGAGAGCTGATGGACGACACGGGCGGCAACCTCATCATCGTGTCCGGGATGTCCGGCGCAGGACGAAGCTCCGTCGCCGACGTACTGGAGGACCTCGGCTGGTTCGTGGTCGACAACCTGCCACCGATGTTCCTGACCACGCTCGTCGAGCAGGTGGTCGGCACCGGCGCGGCTCCGCGGCTGGCGGTCGTGGTGGACGTCCGGACCGGCTTGTTCTTCGAGGAGCTGAGCTCGGCGATCCATGATCTGCGGCTCAAGGGATACCGGCCGCTGACGCTGTTCCTGGAGGCGTCCGACGACGTGATCGTGCGCCGGCAGGAGAGCGTCCGCCGGCCGCACCCGCTGCAGGGCGAGGGCCGGCTGCTGACCGGCATCCAGCGCGAGCGCGAGCTGCTCGGCGACATCCGGGCCGGCGCGGACCTGGTCATCGACACCTCGAACATGAACATCCACCAGCTCGCCGCGAAGATCGTGAACGCGTTCGGCGACGAGGAGAACGCCGAGCTGCGGGCGACCGTGGTGTCGTTCGGGTTCAAGTACGGCATCCCGGTCGACGCCGACGTGGTCGCCGACATGCGGTTCATCCCGAACCCGTACTGGCAGCCCGACCTGCGCCCGATGACCGGGCAGGACAAGCCTGTGTCAGACTTCGTGCTCGGCCATCCGCTGGCCCAGCAGTTCCTGGACAACTACGTGGACGTGCTGGACACCCTGCGGACCGGCTACCTGAACGAGGGCAAGCGCTTCGTCACCGTCGCGATCGGCTGCACCGGGGGAAAGCACCGCAGCGTCGCGATGGCCGAGGAGATCGCCCGCCGGCTGCGTGAGAAAGGGTCGCCGACGTTGGTCGTACACCGGGATCTGGGGCGGGAGTGACGGCGTAGTGTCACGGGCGCCCCGGGTGGTCGCACTGGGTGGGGGACACGGCTTGGCCGCATCCCTGTCCGCACTTCGTCACGTCACCGACCAGCTGACCGCGGTCGTCACCGTCGCCGACAACGGCGGATCGTCCGGACGTCTCCGCCAGGAGCTCGGCGTCCTGCCACCGGGTGATCTACGGATGGCGCTGGCCGCGCTCTGCCGCGACGACGAGTGGGGCCGGACCTGGGCCGACGTACTGCAACATCGCTTCCGCAGCAACGGTGAGCTGCACGACCACGCGGTCGGCAACCTGCTGATCGTCGCGTTGTGGGAGTTGCTCGGCGAGGCCGTCGACGGGCTGGACTGGGTGGCGCGATTGCTCGGTGCGCAAGGGCGAGTGCTGCCGATGTCCGCCGTGCCGTTGGACATCACGGCGCGGGTGCTCGGGCTGGATCCGGAGCATCCGGAGGTGATCACCGAGATCCGCGGTCAGGCCGAGGTGGCGACGACCGAGGGTCAGGTGGTCGACGTCGCGCTCGACCCGGCCGACCCGCCGGCTTGCCCCGAGGCCCTGGTGGCGATCGCGGAAGCCGACTGGGTCGTGGTGGGTCCGGGCTCGTGGTTCACGTCCGTCATCCCCAACCTGCTGGTGCCCGCGTTGAGTCGTGGGCTCGAGCAGACCAGCGCCCGTCGGCTGCTGACGCTCAACCTGGGGGAGCAGAAGGGCGAGACCGACGGCTTCTCACCCGAGACCCACCTCGAGGTCCTCGCGGCACACGCTCCAGACCTGCGTATCGACGTCGTCCTCGCCGACGCCGGCCACGTCCCGGATCCCGCGTCCCTGCGCCGTACCGCGGAATCCCTCGGCGCGGAGCTGGTGATCGCCGACATCGCCGACGACGACCGCCACCTCCACCACGCCCCGGACAAACTCGCCAAGGTCTACCGCGAGATCTTCGCCTGACCGGTCCGCTCAGTCGAAGTCGGCGTCGACCTGCAGCTGCTTGTCGTACACCTGCTTGCCCTGGGCGTCGAAGCCTCGGACCCGCACCGTCTGGATGTCCGAGTTCCCGCCGGTCAGTCCCCAGATGTAGTAGCCGTTGGAGATCAGCGCGCGGGTCGGGCCCTGCTTCGGCAGGTCGACGACGATCTGCGCGACTCCCTTGGGCACCATCCCGAAATCGACGCCGGATCCGAACGTGCCGTCGGCCTGCACCGCGCCCCGCGTGTAGTCGTACGCGCCCTTGGCCGTCGGCGTCAGCATGTGGCACCACGCGTACACCCGCTTGTCCGGCGAGACCAGGACGGCGGTGAGCTTGTCACCCGTGCCGGTTTTGAGCGCGACCTGCCAGTCCTTCGTGACCGGCCCGGCCGCCTTGATCACCGAGGTACTCGGGTTCGACGCTCCGCCCCTGTCCAGGTCCTTGAAGTAGATGTCGTCGACGCCGCGGCAACGGGTGGTGATCTGCTCGTCGGTCAGCGGACTGACCGGCGGCGGGGGAGCGAGCGGCTTCCCGGTCAGGGGATCCTTGGTGAGCAGGATCTGCGGTGTGATCGGCTCCGCGGTCGTGACGGTCACCGACGGATCGACGGTCGGCTGGGCCGGGGCAGTGACCGGCTTCGGGGTCTGGTCGTACACCATCGTGCCGGCGGCGTCGTAGCCGCGGATCCGGTTCACCGTGATCAACTGGTCGATCCTCCCGGCGTTGCCGAGGGTGACGAATCCGTCGGTTCCGACCAGGGCCTCACGAGAACTGCTTTCACCATCGATGTCCACCAGCACCCGGGTGACACCGGGGACCGGAACCAGGAGGCTGTCCCGCACGGTCAAGGGCTGTCGGTTCTGACTCCTGGCCCGGACCTCAGCCGTGCTGGTGCGCCCGTAGCTCTCCGGCTTCGACGGTCCAGTCATGGTGCACGTCGAGACCATCGACTGGTCCGGTGAGAGGAACAGGGCGTTCAGCACGGACCGGTCGCCGCTCTTCACCACGAGCTTCCACCCGGCGTTGAGCGGCTCGGCCTTGTCGGTGGTCTTCTTCTGCGACTGCTTGACGAGGTGTTCGAACGTGGTGTCGAACCGCGTGCAGCGGCGGAGGATCTCGGCATCCGACAACGGGCTCACCGGAGGTGCCGGCGTGACCGTCTTGCCGGTCTCGTTGTCGATGATGCGGCCGGTCTTCGCGTCGATCGTGATGGTCTGGCCCTCCGGCGTACCGGCTGGTCCCGCGCTCTCGGGGCGGGTCGCGGACCAGGCCGCGATGCCGCCGACGATCGCGGCGGTCGTGACGACCGCGGTGGAGACGGTGGCGATCCGGCCGCGTCGAACCGACCGGCGGGCGCGGACGAGGATGTCGTCGACGTCGGTCTGCAGCGGTCGGTCCGAGTCGTCGGCGGCCGCGGCCAGCATGCGTTCGATGTCCGTGCTCATGAGGCGCTCCTTTCGGTCTGTCCGAGTAGTTCGCGGAGGCGGGCCAGCCCGCGGGAGGTCTGGCTCTTGACGCCGCCGACGCCGATCCCGAGGACATCGGCGGTCTGCTCGAGGCTGAGGTCGGCGTAGTGCCGCAGTACGACGCACGCACGCTGGCTCGGCGGCAGCGCGGCGAGCGCCTGCACGACGAGCAGGCGATCGTCGACCGGTCCGGCGAGATCGGGTACCGCCGGGTGGTTGTCGTCCGGATCGTGCAGGCGTTCGCGGCGCCATGGCTTCCTGGACTGGTCGAAGACCGCGGTCACGACGGCGCGGTGCGCGTAGCCGTTCAGGTTGTCCTTGCGTTCGATCCGGCTCCAGCGCCGGTAGACCTTCACCAGTGCGTCCTGGGCCGCGTCCTCCGCGCGATGCCAGTCGCCGCACATCAAGTACGCCGTACGCCGCAGCCGCCGGACCGTGATCGCGGCGAACTCGGTGAACTCGGCTTCGTCCCGTGCCTTCATGCCCCTCCTGTCACACTGTCGGCGAAGAAACGCGACCAGCCACACGAAAGGTTGCAGACCCCCATGACAGGGCACTGCTCACTGCGTTGGAGTGACGTGGTCCCTCCTCATCCCCTTCCGTTCTTCCGCCGAGCTCCGCTCGGCGGAAGCTCGCATCGAGGGACGAGCACCGAGGGTCTTTGACAGTGGTGGGAGGATGCCTTCTATGGCGATGACAGCACAGGTGAAGTCCGAGCTGACCAGTATTCAGGTCACAAAACCCTGTTGCCGCAAGGCCGAGGTGTCGTCCGTGTTGCGATTCGCGGGCGGTTTGCATCTGGTGTCCGGCCGGATCGTCGTCGAGGCGGAGCTGGACAGCGGTGCCGCGGCCCGGCGGCTGCGCAAGGACATCGCCGAGATCTTCGGGCACCCGTCGGACGTCGTGGTGATCTCCCCGTCCGGAATCCGGAAGCAGACCAAGTACGTCGTCCGCGTCGTCCGCGACGGTGACGCGCTGGCGCGACAGACCGGCCTCGTCGACAACCGCGGCCGGCCCGTCCGTGGCCTTCCGCCGGCGGTCGTGTCCGGTGCGTCCTGTGACGCGGTGGCGGCCTGGCGCGGGGCGTTCCTGGCCCACGGTTCACTGACCGAGCCCGGCCGATCGTCTTCGCTCGAGGTCACCTGCCCAGGTCCGGAGGCGGCGCTCGCTCTCGTCGGTGCGGCCCGTCGGCTCGGCATCGGTTCGAAGGCCCGCGAGGTGCGCAACGTCGACCGCGTGGTGATCCGCGACGGCGACGCGATCGGAGCGCTGCTCACCCGGCTCGGCGCGCACGAGTCCGTGCTGGCCTGGGAGGAGCGGCGGATGCGCCGCGAGGTCCGCGCGACCGCGAACCGGCTGGCCAACTTCGACGACGCGAACCTGCGCCGCTCCGCCCGCGCGGCGGTCGCGGCGGGCGCGCGGGTCGAGCGCGCGCTGGAGATTCTCGGCGACGACGTACCGGATCACCTGCAGGTGGCAGGCAAGCTGCGGCTGGAGCACAAGCAGGCCAGCCTGGAAGAGCTCGGCCAACTGCACGAGCCGGCCCTCACCAAGGACGCCGTCGCCGGCCGCATTCGCCGCCTGCTCGCGATGGCCGACAAGCGCGCCTCCGACCTCAACATCCCCAACACCGAAGCCAACCTCACCCCCGAGATGCTCGACCCGGCCTGACCGGATCGTTATCTCGCAGAGCCCACGGCGCCCCGGCGACGTTGGTTGGATCGTCGTACCCCAGGGAACGACGATCGGAGACCAATGGGCACGGCAGAAGACGAAGCCAGAGCACGCGACGACTTCGAGCGGGTGAAGACCGAGAACCTGCTGAAGGCCGCTGAGCAGGCAAGGGCCCTCGAGGAGTACCGCAAGCAGCAGGAGGCCGCGAAGCAGCAGGGCCAGAGCAAGATGGTCGCCGACACCGGGCCTGCCGCCGGCTGGCCGGACGACGCCGTACCGGCCCCGCCGAGCACCCTGAACAAGGTGGCCGGCACGTTGCGTGTGGGCCAGGCCGGCGACGCGGCCTTCGCCAAGCAACTGCTGGATGCCGAACGCCGCCCGGTTGACGGCGCCACCGCACCCGGGCGTCTGGACGGGGCCAAGGGCCGCATCGCCGGTGCGCTGAACGCGCGCGGGGCCAAGCCGGCTGTGGAGCGCTGACGTCACCAGCTGGTCAACTGGTATACAAACCACTGCCCCGGGAGGTTTCCGGGGCAGTGCTTGCGTCCGGGTGGTCTGCTCGTGGAGCTACCGGCCGGTCATGGTGGTCTGATGTGGACGGTACCAGTTGGCTCAGTGGGCTGTTGGGCTAGTCTTCGGGCTGTAGCGGCAGTGCTCGACAGCTAGTTTTGAGGAGACGCAGTCCCGTGACCGTACGCGTAGGTATCAACGGCTTCGGCCGGATCGGCCGTAACTTCTTCCGCGCCGCGCAGGCGTCCGGTGCCGACATCGAGGTCGTCGCCGTCAATGACTTGACCGACAACCAGACCCTCGCTCACCTGCTGAAGTACGACTCGATTCTGGGCCGCTTCCCGGGCGAGGTCTCCGCCACCGACGACGACATCACCGTCGCCGGCAAGAGCTTCAAGGCGTTCGCCGAGCGCGACCCCGCGAACCTGAAGTGGTCCGACGTCGGCGCCGACGTGGTGATCGAGTCGACCGGCTTCTTCACCGACGCCACCAAGGCCAAGACGCACGCCGACAACGGCGCCAAGAAGGTCATCATCTCCGCCCCGGCGAAGAACGAGGACCTGACCATCGTCATGGGCGTGAACCACGACCTGTACGACGCCGAGAAGCACACCGTGATCTCGAACGCGTCCTGCACCACCAACTGCATCGCCCCGCTGGCCAAGGTTCTGAACGACGCGTTCACGATCGAAAAGGGTCTGATGACCACGATCCACGCGTACACCCAGGACCAGAACCTGCAGGACGGCCCGCACAAGGACCTGCGCCGCGCCCGCGCCGCTGCGCTGAACATCGTGCCGACCTCGACCGGTGCCGCGAAGGCGATCGGCCTCGTGCTGCCGGAGCTCAAGGGCAAGCTGGACGGCTACGCGCTGCGCGTTCCGGTCCCGACCGGCTCGGCCACCGACCTCACCGTCACCGTCGGCCGCGAGGTCACCGTCGACGAGGTGAAGGACGCCTACCGGGCGGCCGCCGCCGAGGGGTCGCTGAAGGGCTACCTGACCTACACCGAGGACGAGATCGTCTCCACCGACATCGTCACCGACCCGGCCTCCTGCATCTTCGACGCGGGCCTCACCAAGGTGATCGGCAACCAGGTCAAGGTCGTCGGCTGGTACGACAACGAGTGGGGCTACTCCAACCGCCTCGTCGACCTGGTCAACCACGTCGGCGCTTCGCTCTGACCCTTCACACATCGCAGCCTGCGTCCGGTAGACCTGGTGTCTTCCCGGGCGCAGGCTCATCGCTGATCTCGAGGAAAGCTGAACCGTGAAGACCATCGAAGACCTTGGCGACCTGGCCGGCCTGCGGGTGCTGGTCCGCTCCGACCTGAACGTGCCGATCAAGGACGAGACGATCGGCGACGACGGCCGCATCAGGGCGTCCCTGCCGACGCTGATCAAGCTGGCCAAGGCCGGCGCGAAGGTGATCGTCACCGCGCACCTCGGCCGCCCGAAGGGCACGCCGAACCCGGAATTCACGCTGGCCCCGGTGGCCAGGCGGCTCGGCGAGCTGCTGCAGCCCGAGGGCATCACGGTGCACTTCGCCGGCGACGTCACGGGTGACTCCGCGCAGTCCGCCGTACAGGATCTGGACGAGGGTGAGGTCCTGCTGCTCGAGAACGTGCGGTACGACCCGCGCGAGGAGAGCAAGGACGAGGCGCAGCGCGAGCAGCTGGCCGACGAGCTCGCGGCGCTGGCCGACGTGTTCGTCAGCGACGGCTTCGGTGTCGTGCACCGCAAGCAGGCCAGCGTGTACGACGTGGCGCGCAAGCTGCCGCACGCCGCCGGTGGCCTGGTGCTCGCCGAGGTCGACGTACTGAAGAAGCTGACCGAGGAGCCGGCCCGCCCGTACGTCGTCGTGCTCGGCGGCGCGAAGGTGTCGGACAAGCTCGCGGTGATCGACAACCTGCTGGCCAAGGCCGACAAGCTGCTGATCGGCGGCGGCATGGTCTTCACGTTCCTGAAGGCGCAGGGCCACGAGGTCGGCAAGAGCCTGCTCGAGGACGACCAGCTGGACGCGGTCAAGGGCTACCTGGAGACCGCGAAGTCCAAGGGCGTCGAGATCGTGCTGCCGACCGACATCGTGGTCGCGCCCGAGTTCAAGGCGGACTCGCCGGCGACGGTGGTCGCCGCGGACGCGATTCCGGCCGACGAGCTCGGCCTCGACATCGGCCCGGAGTCCGGCAAGGCGTTCGCGGCCGAGATCGCCGGCGCGAAGACCGTGTTCTGGAACGGCCCGATGGGTGTCTTCGAGATGGCGGCGTTCGCCGGCGGAACCAAGGCCGTCGCGCAGGCGTTGACCGAGGTGGACGGCCTCAGCGTGGTCGGTGGCGGTGACTCGGCCGCGGCGGTGCGCCAGCTAGGCTTCGCCGACGACCAGTTCGGGCACATCTCCACCGGCGGTGGGGCGTCGCTCGAATACCTGGAGGGCAAGGAGCTCCCGGGTCTCGCCGTACTGGAAGAGGACTGACCCACATGGCTGACACGACAGCTGCCCGTACGCCGTTGATGGCGGGCAACTGGAAGATGAACCTCAACCACGTCGAGGCCGTGCACCTGCTGCAGAAGCTGTCGTGGACGCTGCAGGACAAGAAGCACGACTTCGAGCGGGTCGAGGTGGCGGTGCTGCCGCCGTTCACCGACATCCGCAGCGTGCAGACGCTGGTCGACGGTGACCGGATGAAGATCAAGTACGGCGCGCAGGACGTGTCGACGCACGACGCGGGGGCCTACACCGGCGAGATCTCGGCGGCGATGCTGAGCAAGCTCGGCTGCACCTACGTGCTGACCGGTCACTCCGAGCGCCGGCAGTACCACAACGAGGACGACGCGCTGGTCAACGCCAAGACGGCCAAGGCGCTCGAGGCCGGCCTGGTCCCGATCGTCTGCGTCGGCGAGGGCCTGGAGATCCGCAAGGCCGAGGGTCACGTCGACCACTGCCTGGGGCAGATCGACGGCGCGCTGGCCGGGATCAAGGCCGACGACATCCGCAAGCTCGTCATCGCCTACGAACCGGTCTGGGCGATCGGCACCGGCGAGGTGGCCACTCCGGAGGACGCACAGGAGGTCATCGCGGCGATCCGGGGCCGGATCGAGGAGACGATCTCACCCTCGGTGGCCGACTCGGTACGGATTCTTTACGGTGGATCGGTGAAGATGGCCAGCGCAAGTGGCATTATGGCCCAACCGGACGTCGACGGCTGTCTGGTCGGAGGTGCGAGCCTCCAGGCGGACGAATTCGCCGGAATCTGCCGTTACCTGGACCTTCAGTTAGGCTACTCCTCGTGATTCTCGCTTTCTCGATCGTCGTGATCATCTGCAGCCTCATGCTCACGCTGCTCGTGCTGCTGCACAAAGGCCGCGGTGGCGGTCTGTCGGACCTCTTCGGCGGCGGTGTGTCGTCCAGCCTGGGCGGCTCCTCGGTCGCCGAGCGGAACCTGGACCGGATCACCGTCGGCATCGGCCTGGTCTGGTTCGCCGCCATCGTCGCGCTCGGCCTGCTCTACAAGCTCGGCTGAAGGGGAGTAGGTTCCCGTGGCTGGTGGTGGCAGCGCTATTCGTGGCAGCCGGGTCGGTGCGGGCCCGATGGGCGAGGCGGAGCGCGGCGACACCGCGCCCCGGCAGCGCATCGTGTTCTTCTGTGCCAACGGGCACGAGACCGCGACCGTGTTCGCGGTCGAGGCGTCGATTCCGGAGGCGTGGGACTGTCCGCGGTGCGGTCTGCCGACCAGCACCGATGTGAACAACCCGCCCCCGCCGCCGAAGATCGAGCCCTACAAGACCCACCTGGCCTACGTGAAGGAACGGCGCTCCGAGCAGGAGGCGGCCGACATCCTCGAGGAGGCCTTGGAGAAGCTGCGCGCCCGGCGCGCCCGCGGCGAGGTCATCTTCTAGACACGTTCGACGTTCGCAGCCCGGACCGATCCTGGATCGGTCCGGGCTGTGGCGTCTTGTGGTCATCCGGATGCAGCGCGCTAAGGTCTGCGGCATGAAGTCGTCGATCGCACCCGTTCGCTGGACTCCTCCGCCCGCGCCGCCGGTGCGGCACCCCAACAACGTCGACGTGGAAACGGTCGCGTTGCCCGGGGACGGCCCCGAGGACACGCTGATCGACGACGACGGCAGCGTCCTGACCGGTCTGTACGACGGACGGATCCTGCGGGTCAGCGCCGACGGCAAGACGATCTCCACACTGGCCGACACCGGCGGCCGTCCCCTCGGGCTGGAGTGGCTGCCCGACGGCAAGGTGCTGATCTGCGACGCCAACCGCGGTCTGCTGACCATGGACAAGGACGGCCGGATCGCGACCCTGGTGGCCGAGATCGACGGCCGGCCGATGCGCTTCTGCAACAACGCGGACGTGACCGAGGACGGCACGATCTACTTCACCGACTCGTCGACCCGGTTCGGCATCGACGAGTGGATGGCGGATCTGCTCGAGCACTCCGCGACCGGCAGCGTGTACCGGCTGACCCCGGACGGCGTGGTGACCCGGCTGACGACCGGCCGTGCCTTCCCGAACGGCGTCGCGCTCAGTGCGGATCGCCGTACCCTCTTCTGGGCTGAGACGGCCACCTACGGCCTCTTCAAGCTCGATCTCACGGTCGACAACGCCGAGCCTGAGCAGATCGCCTCGATCCCGGGACTGCCGGACAACATCGCCCGCGGCTCGGACGGACTGATCTGGGTCGCCGTCGGCTCGCCACGCAACGCGCTGCTGGATCTGCTGCTGCCGAAGCATCCTGTCCTGCGGAAGGGCGTCTGGGCCCTACCTGACGCGCTGAAGCCCAAGGCAGCCGACATCATCGAGATCCAGGCGTACGACGAGACCGGCACGGTGGTCCACGACCTTCGCGCCAAGCACCCCAGCTTCCACATGCCCACCGGCGTCCGCGAACGCGACGGAAAGGTGTGGCTAGGGAGCATCGGTACGAGCTCCCTGGCCACCTTCAAGACCCCTAGTCGTCCGGGGGTTTGACGACCAGCGAGAAGTCCTCGCCGTGGTTGCTGACACCCTCGACCACTGCCGCCTCGACCGCCTCCGAGCCGATCGCGTGCCGCAGCATCAAGGGATCCGTCCGCAGGTCCTTGGCCAGCGCTGCCGGGTGGTGGGGGTGGTGCGATCGCGGGATGTGCTGCGTGGCCGGTGGTCTCTGCCGGGCTGTCGATCTCGATCGCCACAGGTGATATCACGCCTCGCTTCGGCGCGCCTCCGTTTCTGTTGGGTCGGGGATACTGCCTGACGACCGTGTCGAAGATCGTGGCAAAACGCAACAATCGTGGTCTCGGCCACATTCGCTCGGCGTGCCGGTCGGCGGCTAGGGTGCGGGCATGCGCTTCGGGATCACGATCCTGCCGGAGTACCGGTGGAAGGACGCCGCGCCGTTGTGGCGGCGGGCGGAGGAGTACGGCTTCGACCACGCGTGGACGTACGACCACCTGACCTGGAGCGGCCTGCAGGACTCGCCGTGGTACGGGACGACGCCGACGCTGACGGCGGCCGCGCTGGCGACGAACACGATCAAGCTCGGCACTTTCGTGACCTCGCCGAACTTCCGGCACCCGCTCGCGCTGACCCGCGACATCCTCGCCATCGACGACGTCTCCGACGGGCGGTTCCTCTGCGGCATCGGTTCGGGCGGCAGCCTCGACGCGACCATCCAGGGCGGCCCGGACCTGAGCCCGCGGCAGAAGGTGGACCGGTTCGCGGAGTTCGTCGAGCTGCTGGACAAGTTGCTGACGACTGACGGCGTCGACTTCAAGGGCGAGTACTTCGAGACCCGCAACGGCCGCACGCTGCCAGGATGCATCCAGCAGCCACGCGTCCCCTTCATCATGGCGGCCAACGGCCCGCGGTCACTCCGCCTGGCCGTGCAGTACGGCGCCGGCTGGGTCACCACCGGCCCGAAGTCGCCGGACTTCGACACCTGGTTCGCCGCCGTCACCGACCTCAGCCACCGGGTGGATGACGTCCTCGAGGGCCGCCCGTTCGACCGCTACCTCGCGCTCGACTCGGCCCGCTACGCCCTGTCCAGCCCCGACGCCTTCGAAGATGTCGTCAGCCGCGCCGCCGCCCTCGGCTTCACCGACGTCATCACCCACTGGCCCCGCCCCGAAGGCGTCTACGCCGGCTCCGAGGACACCCTGGAGACGATCGTCACCGACATCATTCCGCGTCTGCGCTAGCACGCCGGACCCAGGCGGGACGGCGAAGGGGCCGTGCACCGGTGTGGTGCACGGCCCCTTCGATCACTTGCTAGAAGGGTGATCCAAAGATCAGATCGGACGGATGTTCTCCGCCTGCAGGCCCTTCTGGCCCTGGGTGATCTCGAACTCGACGCGCTGGTTCTCGTCCAGCGAGCGGAAGCCCGAGGTCTGGATGGCCGAGTAGTGCGCGAACACGTCCGCGCCACCGTCATCCGGGGTGATGAAGCCGAAGCCCTTGTCAGCGTTGAACCACTTGACAGTACCGACAGCCATTTGTGTCTATCTCCTTGATGGCTTGTAACAAACCGCGACCCACACCTCATGAGCCACGTGTCGCCGAAAGGCCCCAGAAGACAGAACCGGCCATGCAGCACAGCGAAAGTCAGTGGGAGTCCAAAAGTGCAACGCGATAACTGTAGCCGATCTGTGGCCTTGTGGAAGGGGTGACCACGAACACGTGTCGCTGCCAGTCGCCGCCCGCCACGCTCCGTGGCCGCGCGAATTCAGGTCCCGCTCGGCCCGCCCGCGGCGGAAACCCTGCGCCGACCTGCTGATTCGCGGCCGCGCACGCCTGCGCCGGGATGGCAACGAAGGACATTCACCGGTACGCCGGGTGATGGCCGCGTGATTCTGATCGAGTTTTCCGGCGTGTCGCGCGACTCTGGACATTCGTTGCGCAGCACGCAAGGGTGAACCGCAAGGAGGCTGGGTTGATCGTCAAAGTCACACGTAGCGGGGGTTTCGCCGGCCTGATGGCACACGGCGAACTCGACACGAGTGCCGAGCCGGACGCGGATCGGCTCGAGGCCGCCGTACAGGCCCTCGGCGCCGCCGACCTGGGTTCCGGGCGGCCCCAGCCGGATCGGTACGTCTACCGGCTGGAGGTGCGCGACGCCCCGGACGCGGACGCCACGCACCACACCGTCGCCGAACAGGACCTGGACCAGACCACAGCGTGGCTACTGGACCGGATCCTGCAGCGCTAACGCCAGTCGATCTCCGGCGCGCGGTAGAAGTTCACGCCGAGGACCTCCCACCGCGAACCCTGCTCGGCGAGGCGGTCCCTGTACGTGGACCACTCCAGCGCGGACGCGGGTGACCAGCCGAGCTCGGCGACCCCTGGTAGCCGGGGGAACACCATGAACTCGACCGTGGCCATGTTGTCGAGCGTCTCCGTCCAGAGCGGCGCCTCCACGCCGATCACGGCGCTTTCAGGCAGCTCCGGGATCAGGGTGGCCGGATCCCAGCTGTAGGACTTCTCCACGCTGATCAGCCCGGCCCAGTCCAGGCCATAGGGCGTGTCCTGGTCGTACTTCATGTCCAGGTACGCGCGGTTGGCCGGTGACATCACCACCTCGGCCCCCTGCGTCACACCCTTGCGGACCAGCGCCTGTGCCCGGTCGTCGTCGGTTCCCCAGTACTGCACGATGCTCCCGGCCGGAAGGTCGGCATCCGCGATCTCGTGCCAGCCCATCACCCGCTTGCCGTGCTTGACGACCAGTTCGGCCGCTTTCGGCACGAAGGTGAGGTAGTCCGAGTGCGGAGTCGAGTGCGCCTCGTCCCCACCGAGGTGAATGACGTCACCGGGGGTCTGCTCGGCCACCTCCCGGAACACGTCGTCCAGGAACTCGTAGGTGAGGTCCTTGTCCACGGTGAGCGAGCTGAACCCCACCTCGGTGCCGGTGTAGAGCGGCGTTGCCTCGCCGTCGGCGTTGAGCTCCGCGTACGACGCCAGCGCCGCGTTGGTGTGTCCCGGGGTGTCGATCTCCGGGACCACGGTCGTGAAGCGCTCAGCGGCGTACATCACGAGCTCGGCGAAGTCCGCCTTCGTGAAGTGGCCACCCGGCCCACCGCCGACCTCGGAGCCGGCGGCGTACTTCGTCAGCTCCGGCCAGGAGTCCACCTGGATCCGCCAGCCCTGGTCGTCGGACAGGTGCAGGTGGAGCCGGTTGAGCTTGTAGAGCGACGCGAGGTCGATGTACCGCTTGACGTCGGCGACCGAGAAAAAATGCCGGGAGACGTCGAGCATGACGCCGCGGTAGGGGTAGCGCGGTGCGTCGGAGATCGTCGTACCGGCGATCTCCCAGGGGCCAGCTTGCTCCGTGGCGGCTTCGGCCTTGGCAGGCAGGAGCTGTCTGAGCGTGGTGACACCGCGGAACAGGCCCTCTGGCGTGGCTGCCGTGATGGTCACGGTCGAGTCGTCCACGCGGAGCTCGTAACCCTCTGCGCCGAGAGAGCTCGGTCCGTCGGTGGAGAGCGTGATGGTGCCGGCGCCTGGCTGGACAGGCAGTGGGAAGCCGGTGGAGAGGCGCAGCCGGGCGGCGAACTGGTCGGCGACCCTGCTGGCGGCCTCGGACGGGGTGACCACTCCTACGGTCGCAGAGGACTGCAACGTGAAGGTCTGGCCTTGCAGAGCGGTCTGTGTGACGGGCTGGGGGATCAGGGTGGCCTCCGGAGGTCGTGACTCAGCCGTACTTGTGAGCCATCGCAATGGCTTGTGGAACGTAGCTTCCACCGAACATGACTACGTGAGTCAAGAGGGGGTGCAGACGGTGCAGTCCGACCCGGTCGCGCCAGCCGTCCGCGAGCGGGTGCGCCTCGTCGTACGCGCGCAGCACCCGCTCGAGCTGCGGTAGCCCGAAGAGGCCGAGCATGGCGAGATCTGTCTCTCGGTGACCGCCGTGCGCGGCCGGATCGACCAGATGTACGCCGCCCTTCGCCCACACCACGTTCCCCGACCACAGGTCGCCGTGGATCCGGCTCGGCTCGTCGGACGGGTCGTCGTACTCTCCGGCCTCCAATCGGATGCACACCCGCTCGAACACCTGCAGTTGGTGCCCGTCGATCGTGCCCTGCTGGTACGCCGTCCGTACGTACGGCCGCAGCCGCAGATTCGCGTAGAACCCACCCCATGACTTCAGCGGCTCCACCGCATGCGGCAGTCTGATCGTCCCGATGTACCCGTCACCGTCCCAGCCGTCCGGCGGTACGCCGAAGTGCCGAGCGCCGGCGTTGTGCGTGACGGCGAGCCGCCGGCCGAACTCGTCAGCCGCGGCACCGGTCGGCGGAACGATGTCGAGTCGGGCCGTGCTCAGCTGGCCGGGGGAGACGTCGAGCGGCTCCGCGACCAGTGCACCACCGGGTACGGCGAGCCACCGCAGGCCGGCCGCTTCGACCTCGAAGAACCCCGTCGGCGGGTCATGCCGCCTCTTCACAAACCTGTCGCCCAGGTCGCTCATGTTCGCACTCTGCCACCGCCACCCGGCGCCGAGCCAGCACCGGCTCGCAGAGAAGGGTCAGGACCGCCGCAGCGGCCAGCAGGGCGCCGATCAGGGCCACGCTGCGCACACCGGCGCCGTCGATCAGCGCACCACCGACGAAGGCGCCCGCCGCGATGCCGACGTTGAAGGCGGAGCTCGTGCCGGCCGAGGCGAGATCGGTGCTGCCGGGTGCCACCAGCAGCGTTCGGTTCTGCACCGCTACGGCCATCCCGCTGAAGGCAAGACCGGTCACGGCGATCAGAGAAATCGTGGCCACCAGGTGGCCACCGAAGACGTAGAGGCCCGCGAGCGCACAGCTGAGGAGGGCGTACGAGACGACCACCGATCCCCACGGGTACCGGTCGAGGATCCGGCCCACGATCAGCGTTCCGGCCAGGCCGCCCACTCCACTGGCGAGCAGCATCGGGCCAAGGGCATCCCGGGGCAGGCCGGTGATGTCCAGCAGGAACGGCGTGACATAGGTGTTGAACGTCAGGAAGCCCGTCACGCCGATCGCAGAGCTGGCGAGGATCACGACGTAGCGACGCAGGTCCGGCGAGCTGCCGAGACCGGTGGCGCCGTTGCGGCCCCCGGCGGCCGGGAGCAGCCACGCGATCCCCGCGCAGGCGAGTGCGCCGAGCCCGGCCATCACGGCGAGCGGGACCCGCCAGCCGGCCTGTTCGCCGAGCCAGGTGCCGAGCGGGATGCCGAGGACGGGCGCGAGTGCGGTGCCGATCGCGAGGCGGGCCACCACGCGGCCGCGGACCTGCGGTGGGAACAGACTGGTCGCGATCGGCGGCGCGATCGCCCAGAACAGCGACTGCGACAGCGCCGTGACCAGCCGGCTCGCGAAGAGGATCTCGTACGTCGGTGCGAGCGCGGAGAGCGCGGTGGACACGGTCAGGACGCCCAGCGTGCTGCCCAGCACGAGCCGGCGGGGGAGCCGGAGGGTGAGCCGGGCGAGCGGGATCGAGGCGACCACCACGACCGCGGCGTACCCGGTCACCAGGAGGCCGACCTCGGAGCGGGACCGGCCGAGGTCGGCGGCGATGACGGTGAGCAGGCCGATCGGCAGGACTTCGATGGTCACGTAGGAGAAGGTGCTGAGCGCGAGCATGAGCAGGGCCGCGTTGGCCCGGCGGGATGTGATGGGCATGACCTCACCTGTGATTCCAGTGAATGGCTGTATGGTGGTAGCGTCTCATCCATGACCGACAGTTTTCGCGACGAGTTCAGGATTGTCGGTGGGCATCCCGCCCTGGACCTCGTGAACACCGTAACGCCGCGCGTTCCCGGCCGTCTCGACGTTTACGACTATCTGAGACGGCCCGCCGAGCTGCTCGCCTGGAGCCTCCGGATCGAGCTCGTCGATCCGGCCGAGGGCGAGGCGATCGCCGCGGTCTGGCAGAGCGCGCCGGACCTCGCCGCGAAGGCGTTGCGCGCGACCGGCGAGATCCGGGAGGCGGCCTATCGCGTCCTGGCTCCGCGCGCCGCCGACGCCGTACCGGTGCCGGCGGAGACCGGTCAGGAATCAACGTATGAACGGCTGATGCTGCGCTGGGCCGCCGCCGCGGCCCGGTCGATGCTGGTCGCGAAGGCCGCCGGTCCGGGGGTTGCCGACCTGCGTGTCGGCACGGCGCCGGCGTTGATGATCCCGGATCGGCTGGTGTTCGCGACGGTCGACTTGGTGCGGTCGGTCGAGCTGCGGCAACTGCGGACCTGTCCGGTCGGCGAGGGCGGCTGTGGCTGGCTCTTCCTCGACCGCAGCCGGAACCGTTCGCGCCGCTGGTGCGCCATGGAGGACTGTGGCACCCGGGCGAAGATCCGCAAGCTCTCCGAGCGCCGCCGTGCTACCACCGTGAGCGATGTACACCGGTAATCCTGGCGCTCGTTCACTGTCCGCGACCGGCTGACAGGTCAAGAAGGCGTGTCGAAAGATGCGAACTGTCCGTCCGACCTGTCATCGTAGGCGGCCGGGCCTTCCGACCAGATGGGCCCTGGCCGGTCCTGCCCCGACACGGGCAGGCAGTCATGAACAGAAGTTGGAGGACAGATGACGCAGGTGGCAGAGCAGCCGGGCAGTACTGCCGGGCGGCTCGGCTCGGTGGTGCTGGATTGCCTGGACCCACTCGAGCTAGCCCAGTTCTACTCGGCGCTGCTGGGCCTGGACATCGACGAGAGCGGTGACGACGACTGGCGGAGCCTGACCGGCCCCGGCTCGTCGCTCGGGTTCTCGACGCTGGCCTTCCGGCGCTCGGAGGAGTACGTGCCGGCCACGTGGCCCGGCACCGACGCGCAGGATCTCCACCTCGACCTGATCGTCGAGGATCTGTCCAGCGGCCACGCCACCGTGGTCGCGCTCGGGGCCGAGCCGCTCGACCCCCTGGACCCACCACCCGCCGACAACGCCCGCGGCTGGCGTATCTACGCCGATCCCGCGGGACACCCGTTCAGAATCTGCCTCGAGTAGGCATTCGCACAGCCCGCCCCGGCCACCTGGCCGGGGCGGGCTCTTGTCTGCGTCAGCCCCACTCGCTGCTGCCGGTGAAGGAGAAGTGGCGGCCCTCGACGTACGTCGGCCGTGGCTGGTAGCTGTTCACGCCCGGCTCGCCGCGCAGGTGGAAGGCGCTCGGGTACGGCACCTCGGGATCGGTGATCCGCGTCGAGGTTGGGATGTACCGGATCGTCAGGCCGCAGCGCCGGTTCGGTGAGGTGTTCGCGTTGCTCCCGTGCACGATGTTCGGGTGGTGCACCTCGACGTCGCCAGGCGCCAGCACCATGTCGACCGCCGCCGACTCGTCGACCTCGACGGCGATCTCCTTGCCGAGGACGCTCTCGACCTCGGTGTTGTCCCGCATTCCGGAGACGCCGGATCGATGACTCCCGGGGATCACCCGTACGCAGCCGTTCTCCGGCGTCGAGTGGTCGACGGCCAGCCACAGCGTCACCACGTTCATCGGGTCGAGCGGCCAGAACGCGGCGTCCTGGTGCCACAGCACCGGCTGGCCCGAGTACGGCGGCTTGGAGATGTAGTGCGATGCGAACAGCGCCAGGTCCGGCCCGACGAACTGTTCCGCGATGTCGAGCAGTCGCTCGTCACTGATCAGCCGGACCCAGAACGGATCGTCGCGCAGGTAGATGTGCCCGAGCTGCTCGGGCCGTACGTCGGGATGCCGGGCCTGCAACCATTCGACATGGTCGTTCACTTCCTTGATCAGCTGTTCGTCGATGACATTGCGGAAGATGACGTAACCGTCGGTCTCGTACATGGCTTCATGCTGCTGGGTTGCCGCAGTTGCCTGCTAGCAGCGAGCTGACGAGAACTTGTAGCGTGTTGATGTGGAACAGGCACTGCGGTTCGAGTCGCACGCGTTCGGCCGGCCGTATCACGCCGCCCGGGTGCGGATCCCGGCCCGCGCCCGCGATACCGAGTTGCACACGCATGCGGACTTCCACGAGTTCATGGGCGTCGTATCCGGGAGCGGCGAACACCTGCTGCCTACCGGCGTCGAGCGGCTCCGGGCCGGGGACGTGGTCCTGGTCCGGCCGAGCGACCGGCACGCCGTTCGGGGCTCGGCTCCCGACGGGCTGGAGTTCGTCAACGTGGCCTTTCCGAGCTCTGCCTGGCTGGGGTTTCTGGACCTGACCCGGACCAACCCGACCGCGAGCTGGGCGTCGGCGCGGTGGCCTGTCACCTTCCGCGCTACTGAGGCGATCGCCGTCTTCGACCGCGCACTGGAACGCTTCCAAGACCAGCCAGGCCCGTACGACCTGGTCCGCTTCTGGATTGATCTCCTCGAGCTGCTGGCACCCACGGACGAGACAGCCGGTCCGGGCACACCCAGCTGGCTCGCCAAGGCCTGTACGGCGATGCGTGCCGAGGACAACCTCCGCGGCGGAGTCCCACGTCTCCTCGAACTGGCCGGTGTCAGCCCGGCACATCTGTCCCGCTCGATGCGTTCGACGTACGGCGTGACGCCGACAGCCTTCGTCGCCGACCTCCGCCTCGAGCATGCCGCTTCTTTGCTAGCGGCAACGAACGCCCCGGTGGCAACCATCGCCACCCGCTGCGGCTTCAGCAGCCAGTCCTACTTCACTCGCTGCTTCACCACAGCCCACCAACTCTCGCCCCGCGACTTCCGCCACCGCTCCCAACGGGCCTTCGTGCCCTGATCAGAGCGTTTCCAAGTACTCGACGATCTCCGGCTGCTTGAACCATTTCGCCCAGCCGAGTACGTCGGCGCCGAACCGGGGATCGGTCGCCGACAGGTCCGCGCCGCGCTCCACCAGGAACCGCAACGTGTCCAGCGAGCCGGTTCCCGCGGCCAGGTGCGCCGCGGAGACTCCATCCGCGGTCCGCTCGTTGATGCCGAAGCCCAGGCCGGCGAGCTTCGGAACGGCATCCCATCGCTGGGCCGCGGCAGCTTCGGCGAGCAGGGCCGGGCGCTCAGCCGGTGTGACCTCACCGGCCAGGGCGGCGGCGAAGGGGTCCTCGGCTCGCACCCCGCGGTAGAAATCGCGGACGGTGCCCACCTCCGCGCCGTGGTGGATGAGTTCGTCCAGGATGTGCAGGGCGAACGCGGTGCCGTCGTGCTCGGCCCACGGACCGGCGATCTCACCCATCGGCCGGTCGAGATCGTCCTGGCTGAGTGCGGCAACGCGTCGGCGCCAGACGTCGTACGCGTGATCGAGCGCTGCCAGGGCGGCCTCGGCCGATTCCGGCACCGGCGGTTCGCCGTCGCCGGCCGCCGGTTCGTGTCCGAGCCAGGTGGCGGTGCGCTCCTCCTGCAGGATGTCGACGATATGGGTGATCCGCCACGCGAGGGTGGTGAACGGCGCCGGCTCCGGGGGGATCCAGGCCCAGTCCGCGGAGAAGCCCGCCGCGGTCTTCCGGACCGTCCAGCAGCCGTCGAACGGCTCCCAGAAGTACTCCTCGTCGGTCAGGCCCTCCACCCGGCCGCGCAGCCGCTGCCAGGCGAAGTCGGACAGGTCCAGGAGGTTCTGCTTCAGCGTCGTGGCCATGACGTCACCGTAGAACGGCCTGCGGACAGAATCGGTCCGCAGGTCGAGGCAGAATGGCCGGACCATGGATACCGCGGCCCGGTTGCTCCGCCTGCTGTCCTTGCTCCAGTCGCGCCCCCAGTGGGACGGTGCCGAACTGGCGACAAGGCTCGATGTCACGCCCCGCACCGTACGGCGTGACGTCACCCGGCTCCGATCACTCGGCTACCCGGTCGACGCCGAAGCCGGGATCGGTGGTGGCTACCGCCTCGGACCCGGCGGCCGGCTACCACCGCTGCTGCTCGAGGACGAGGAGGCGGTGGCGATCGCCGTCGGCCTGCGCGTCGCGACGACCACGACGGTGTCGGGGGTGGAGCAGGCGGCGATCTCCGCGCTGGCCAAACTCCATCAGGTGCTGCCCGCCCGGTTACGCGCGCAGGTCGCGGCGCTCGGTGCGCACACCACCCAGTTGCCCCAGGGCGAGCTGCCGACCGTCGATGGCGAGGTTCTGGTCACGCTCGCGGCCGGGTGCCGTGATGTCGAAGGGATCCGGTTCCGCTACCACACCCACGACGGCGCCGAGTCCGAGCGCAGCGTTGAGCCGCTGCAGATCGTGCACACCGGCCGGCGCTGGTACCTCGTCGCCCGCGACCGCGATCGGCAGGCCTGGCGGACCTTCCGCGTCGACCGCATCGCCCACCCCGTGCTGACCGGCGCGCGCTACCGGTTCGACGACCCACCCGACCCGGTCAAGCTCGTTGCCGAAGGCACCGGAGTGGCGCCCTGGGACATCGTCGCCCGGATCCGCGTACACGCGGACGCCGAGACGGTGAGCAAGGCGATACCGCCGCACCAGGGAGTGGTCGAGCCAATCGATGCCACCACCTGCGAGCTCCGCGTCGCCGCCGACGAGCTAGGCCCCCTCGTCGCCCAGGTCACCCGCCTCTACTGGCCTTTCAAGATCCTCGACCCACCCGAACTACGCACCGCCGTCCACAACCACGCCCACCGTCTCCTCGACTCCTAGCATCGACCGATCGGTTGATGTGGGGGACCGGCCCGGGCCGGGATTCTCGATCCATGACAGTGATCGAGATCGAGAATCTCCGCAACACGTACAAGTCGAGGACAGCGGTCGATCGCCTCTCGCTGACGGTGGACCGCGGCGAGATCTTCGGCATCGCCGGTACGAACGGACCCACCTCAACCACATCTACGCGAAGCTCGAGGTGAAAGACCGAGTCGCCGCGGTCGCCACCGCGTACAAGGTGGGCCTGTTGCGGCGTTGAACCCGGCGATCCCTTCGGGACGAAGGCACGCGACGCCCATCTGACACCTGTCCGGGCGGTCCCGGACAGGGGCGACGGACCTGTCCGGGCGGGGACGAGGGTCCTGTGAGCGAAGGTGCCCTTCGGCCCTGCCTCGACACGGTCGCGAAGACAACGATCCGTTGAGTAGGGCCAGAAGGAGGAGAGGGCCATGGAGAACTACAGAGGTCTCCTGGAGGAGTACATCGAGTTGTACAACAAAGGCGATCTCGACGGTGTGATGGAGCTGTGCGCCGAGGACGCCGTACAGCTGATGCCGGACGGCACCTTCAGGGGCCGAAACGCGATCCGCGACCGTCTGGCCAAGGAACTGGGCGCGTTCTCGGATCTCGCCCACCGCTATATCAGCTACGTCGAGGAGGGTGACGCGTTCGCGGACGAATTCGTGTTCGTCGGAACGCACACCGGTCCGGTCGTGCTGCCCGACGGCACCGAGTTGCCGCCGACCGGCCGACACGTAGAAGTCCAAGGGATGGAGTTGGTGCGCGTCCGGGACGGCAAGGTCGTGGTCGACAACCTGTACTACGACAACGTGGCCGTCGCGGCCCAACTCGGTCTGATCTCGCACGACGCTCCGAGCACGGTATGACGGGAGGTTCGACCATGCCGACGATGCAGGAAGCAGTGTCCGCGTTCCTTGCGAACAAGCGGATCGCGGTGACAGGTGTATCGCGCAAGCCCAAGGAGCACGGGTCCAACACCGTGTACAAGCGTCTGCGGGAGCGCGGGTACGACGTGTTCGCGGTCAACCCCAACACCGACGAGGTCGAGGGTGGCCGCAGCTACCACGACCTGAAGAGCATCCCCGGAGGGGTCGACGCCGTCGTCATCGGGACCGCGCCCTCGAGGGCCGAGGGCACGATGCGCGAGTGCGCCGAGCTCGGGATCAAGCAGGTGTGGATGCACCGCGGCCCGGGCGCGGGCAGCGTCTCGCGCGCCGCCACCGAGTACGGGCGGCAGCACGGCATCACCGTGATCGACGGCGGATGCCCGCTCATGTTCGAGCCGACGGCCGACTTCGGCCACAAGATCATGCGGGTGATCTACAGCAGTCACGTTCCGAAGAGCGTTTGAGCAGGGGAGGACGTCATGGCGAAGCTGGAAGTCATCGCTCACATCAAGGTTCGCCCAGGTCAGCTCGAGGGGGTGAAGGCCCAAGCGGCCGACATCCTCCGGCTGACCCGGGAGCAGGACACGCACACCCTTCGTTGCGACTGGTTCGTCAACGAAGACGGAACCGAGTGCGAGGCCCACGAGCTGTTCACGGACGAACCGGGACTGATCGAGCACAACATGCACATCATGGAGGCGCGGACGATCCTCTTCCGCGACTTCGCGTACGACCATCGGTCGGCCCTGTACGGCGAGGTTTCGCAGAAGTTCGTCGACTTCGTCGAAGCCCGAACGGGAACGGAACCGGCCGTCTTCTCGTTCCTGCAAGGACTCGAACAGCCGGCACCGGCGGGCGGTGCCCGTCCTTTCGAGGTGCACGCTCATCTGAAGATCCGTGAAGGTCAACTGGAGGGCTTCAAGGCGCAGGCAGCCGAGATCATGCGGCTGACCGAAGAGTTGGACACGCACACCGTTCGCTACGACTGGTTCCTCGACTCCGAAGGCACCGAGTGCCAGGTGCACGAGGCGTACCAGAGCGGTGACGGGCTGATCGAGCACAACACGCATGTGATGGCGGCGCGGGCGGTTCTCTTCGAGAAGTACGCGTACGACCACCGCATGACCGCCTTCGGCGAGGTCTCGGAGGAGCTCAAGCAGCTGAGGAAGAAGCACGCCGGAGGACTCGCGACGTACTCGTTCCTGCAGGGACTCGAAGCGGTCCCGGCCAGGTAGACCAAAAGGAGAGGGCGTGACGTCATGGCCGGCACACGTCTCCTCGACCGAGTGACAGCGTCGGATCTGTTCCTACTCTTGTGGGACGACTACGGCTGGTCCACCGACATCGGCGGGCTGGCGATCCTCGACGGCACCAGCCTGCTCGACGAGCAGGGCCGCGTCCGTATCGACGTGGTCCGCCGGCACCTGGAGCCGCGGCTGCAGCTCGTGCCGCGCTTCCGGCAGTTGCTCTACCGGCCTCGGCTGGGGCTGGGCTGGCCGCTGTGGGTCGACGCCCCCTCTTTCAACCTCGCGGATCACATCAAGGTTCACCCGCTCGCTGGTTCCGCCGACCAAGCCCAACTGCTGCAGGCATGCCAGGAACTGGCCCGGACACGGTTCGATCCAGCCCGGCCGCTGTGGGAGCTGTGGCTGCTCCCCGGCCTGCCGGAGCGACGCATGGGCGCGTTCTTGAAGGTCCATCATGTCCTCGCCGACGGGCCTGCCGCGATGGCTGCCTTCGGCGCGCTGCTCGACCGGACTGTCGATGCGTCCACTCCCGCAGCACCGCTGTGGACGCCGACGCCGATCCCGTCGGTCGGTGAGCTGCTGCGCGACAACCTGCGCCGGCGCGGGCAGGAGCTGGGTCGGGGGGTCTCGGGCATGGTCCATCCGCGGCGGACGCTGCACGAGGCACGACGGACCTTGCCGGCGTGGCGGGAGGTGCTCACCGAGCAGCCTGCCCCGCATACCAGCCTCAACCACCCGGTCGGTACCGAGCGTCGGCTGGCCGTCGTACGCAGCCGGCTCGACGTCGCCCAGCAGGTCGCCCACGTTCACCACGCCAAGGTCAACGACGTGATTCTGTCCGCGGTGGCAGGCGGCCTACGCCGGCTGCTGGCAAGCCGTGGCGAAGAGCTCGACGGGCTCGTGCAGCGTGCGATGGTGACCATCTCCCAGCATCAGGAGCGGCCTGGACAGGCGCGTGGCAACAAGCCCGGCTGGATGATGGTGCCGCTGCCGCTCGGCGAGTCCGATCCGGTACGCCGGCTCCAGTTGATCGCGAGCGAGACGGCCGCGCGCAAGCACGAGACCCGGCCGGAGGCCGGCAGCGGGATCTTCCGGTTCGTCGCAGGTCAACGCGTCTGGTACCGGATGTTTCCGCGGCAGCGGTCGGTGAATCTGGTCGTCAGCAACGTCCCGGGCCCGCCGGTGCCGCTGTATCTCGCCGGCGCACGGGTGCTCGAGACGTTCCCGCTGATGCCGCCGATGGGCAACCTGACCCTCGTCGTCGCCGCGCTGTCGTACGCCGGGCAACTCAACCTCACCGCGGCCGTCGACCGGGACAGCTGTCCGGACGTGGAGGTGTTCACCCAAGGCGTGCACGACGCCCTGGACGAGCTCGGGCGAAATGTCCTGCTACCAGAGGCCGGCGGACGGAGCCAGCAGACCGCGGGCGGAGGAGGACCGTGATGAACACCGTGCGATCGAACGGATGCGACCTCTATTACGAGGACGTGGGAGGGCGCATCGAAGGTGCCGGCCATGTTGCCCCCTTCGATGGAACCGCCAACTTCGTGCAGCTGATCGCCGACAGCATCACCTCTGACGATCTGGTCTAGCTTGCGGCGAGAGCCTTCCGGATCCGCTTCTCCGACACGGGGTACGGCGTACCGATGGTCTGGGCGAACAGGCTGATCCGCAGCTCCTCGAGCATCCAGCGCACCTCAAGGAGTTCGGGGCTGGGGTACTTTCCGGTGGGGACGGCCTGGAGGCGTTTGCGGTACTCGTCGGTGAGGGTCTGGACGATCGCCATGCCAGAACGGTCGCGCATCGCGTTGGCACCGATCTTGTCGAGGCGTTGCTCCATCCCGCGCAGGTAGCGGACCAGATCCGGAAGCCGCCGGGCGCTGGTCTCGGTGATGAAGCCCGGGTGGACCAGACTCTCCAGTTGGCCGCGCACGTCGGACAACGCTGCGATCAGTGCTGGGCTCGAGGCTCGCGAGATCTGTTTGTCCACGGTGCGCGCGTGGGCGAGCACCTGCTCGACCTGGCGCAGGATTGTGAGAACGGTGTCCGCGAGCTCCGAGCGTACGGCGTCGCGCAGTACGGAGAATGCGGTCAGGTTCCACGCCGGGCCGTGGGCAGCGGCCATCAACTGGTCGACGGCCGCGGAGATCGCGTCGTCGAGCAGCTCACCGACGTTGCGGTGCGGACCGGCCATCAGCGTCATCTTCTGCTGGTTGGTCAGGTTCCTTTGTACGACGTCGATCACCGACGGCATCGTCAGTAGCAGGAGCCGGCGGGTGCCGTTCCACATCGCGGCGGCCTGGTCCCGTTCGGTCTCCTGCAGCCGGATCGCAACAGTTTTGCCCTCGTCGACCAGCGCCGGATAGCCGGCCACGGTCAGGCCGTTGCGGTGCTCGGAGAAGCTGCGCGGAAGGTCACCGAACGTCCAGTCGGTCAGGCCGGACCGCTCCAGCCCGCTGACCGCCTTCGACGCGACCTTGGAGATGGCCGCCGTCGTTTTCGGCTTCAGGCGTTCCTTGAGCTTGGCGAGATCCTTGCTCTCGGCCACGGTCTTACCCTTGTCGTCGATCACCCGGAACGTCATCCGCAGGTGCTCCGGAACCCGGGTCCAGTCCCAGTCGCCGGGCTCGATCACCACGTCGCGCAGGTTCCGCAGTTCGCGGGCCAGCGCGTCGGTGAGCGGGCCGGAGGCCGGGTCGAGCTGGGGGAGGACCTGGCGGGCGTGGTCCGGCGCGGGCACGATGTTCCGCCTGATTGCCTTCGGCAAGGACTTGATCAACGTGGTGACCAGTTCCTCGCGGAACCCGGGCACGCTCCACTCGAACCCGTCCGCGGTGACCTGGTTCAGCACCAGCAGCGGGATGTGTACGGTCACGCCGTCCGCGTCGGTTCCGGGCTCGAAGGCGTACGTGAGATCGAAGGTCATCCCGTTCTGGGTCCAGTGCAGCGGGAACTCCTCGGCCCTGACCTCGGCGCCCTCGCGGACCACCAGCGACCGCTCGAAGTCGAGCAGGTCGGCGTCCCGCTGGCGAGCCTTCTTCCACCAGGTGTCGAAGTGGGTCCCGGTGACGACCTCGGAGCCGATACGTTCGTCGTAGAAGGCGAACAGCGTCTCGTCGTCGACCAGCAGGTCGCGGCGGCGGGTGCGTTCCTCGAGCTCCTCGACTTCCTCGATCAGCTTGCGGTTCTCATGGAAGAACTTGTGGTGGGTGTCCCAGTCGCCCTCGACCAGCGCGTGCCGGATGAACAGCTCGCGCGACACCTCCGGGTCCACCTTGCCGTAGTTGACCTTGCGCCGGGCAACGATCGGTACGCCGTACAGCGTGACCTTCTCGTAGGCCATCACAGCACCGGCCTTGCGTTCCCAGTGCGGCTCGGAGTACGAGCGCTTGATCAGGTGCCCGGCGAGATCCTCGGCCCACTCCGGCTCGATCTTCGCGTTCACCCGGGCCCACAGGCGGGACGTCTCGACCAGCTCGGCCGCCATCACGAACTGCGGCGGCTTCTTGAACAGGCCGGAGCCGGGGAAGATGGCGAACTTGGTGCCGCGGGCACCGAGGTACTGGTGCTGGTTGGCCGGGTCCTTCATGCCGAGATGGGAGAGCAGACCGGACATCAGCGCGACGTGGACGCTCTGCGGATCGGCCGGCTCGCCGGTGTTCAGGGTGACGCCGATCTGGGACGCGACCTGGCGGAGCTGGGCGAAGATGTCCTGCCACTCGCGGACGCGCAGGTAGTTCAGGTACTCGCTGCGGCACATCCGGCGGAACTGGTTGCCGGAGAGCTCCTTCTGCTGCTTCTTCAGGTAGTTCCAGAGGTTCAGGAATCCGAGGAAGTCGCTGTTCGGATCGCGGAAGCGGGCGTGCGCCTGCTGGGCCTGAGCCTCGGCGTCGGTCGGGCGTTCGCGCGGGTCCTGGATGGACAGCGCGGCGGCGATCACCATCACCTCGCGGACGCACGCGTGCTTGTCGGCCTCGACGATCATCCGGGCCAGGCGCGGGTCCAGCGGGATCTGGGCCAGCTGGCGACCGATCGGGGTGAGCCGGCGGTGGCGATCGGAGGCCTTGGCGGCTTCGATGGCACCGAGCTCGGTGAGCAGCTGCAGACCGTCGGTGATGCTGCGCTTGTCCGGCTCGTCGATGAACGGGAACGCGGCGATGTCGCCGAGCCCGATCGAGGTCATCTGCAGGATGACGGACGCCAGGTTGGTGCGCAGGATCTCGGGATCGGTGAACTCCGGACGGTTCTCGAAGTCCTCCTCGGAGTACAGCCGGATACAGATGCCGTCGCTGGTCCGGCCGGAGCGGCCCTTGCGCTGGTTGGCGCTGGCCTGCGAGACCGGCTCGATCGGCAGGTGCTGGACCTTGGTGCGATGGCTGTATCTCGAGATGCGCGCCGTACCGGGGTCGATCACGTACTTGATGCCGGGGACGGTCAGCGAGGTCTCGGCGACGTTGGTCGCGAGGACGATGCGGCGATTGGAGTGCGCCTGGAAGACGCGGTGCTGCTCGGCGTTCGACAGGCGTGCGTACAGCGGCAGGATCTCGGTGGTGTTTCGCCGATCACTCTTGAACTTGTCGTTCAACGCGTCGGCCGTGTCGCGGATCTCGCGTTCACCGCTGAGGAAGACCAGTACGTCGCCGTCGGCCTCGTACTCGAGTTCGTCGACGGCATCCAGGATCGCCTGGGTCTGGTCGCGGTCGATCGTGCTCGGGTCGTCCGGGTCGTTGATCTGGCGGTAGCGGACCTCGACCGGGTACGTCCGGCCGGAGACCTCGACGATCGGGGCCGGCGTACCGCTGCTGTCGGCGAAGTGCGCGGCGAACCGCTCGGGGTCGATGGTCGCCGAGGTGATGATCACCTTGAGGTCGGGGCGGCGGGGGAGCAGCCGCTTGAGGTACCCGAGGATGAAGTCGATGTTCAGGCTGCGCTCGTGCGCCTCGTCGATGATGAGGGTGTCGTAGCGGGTCAGGTCGCGATCGCGCTGCAACTCGTTCAGCAGGATGCCGTCGGTCATCACCTTGACCAGCGACCGGTCGCTGACCTTGTCGGTGAACCGGATCGCGAACCCGATCGTCTCGCCGAGCTCGGTGCCGAGCTCCTCCGCGATCCGCTCCGCCACCGTCCGCGCCGCCAGCCGCCGCGGCTGGGTGTGCCCGATCATGCCCTGCACACCACGACCCAGCTCGAGACAGATCTTGGGAATCTGCGTCGTCTTCCCGGACCCCGTCTCACCCGCGATCACCACCACCTGGTGATCCCGGATCGCGGCCGCGATCTCGTCCTTCAGCTGACTGACCGGCAACTCTTCCGGATAAGAGATCTCCGGCACGGCAGCCCGCCGTACCTCCACCCGCCGCTCAGCCTGTTCGACGGCCCCGACCAGGGTCTGCAGCGCCTGCGCCCGCTTCCGCGCATCCTGCGTCCCCCGAACCCGCTCCAACCGCCGCCCAAGCTGCTCCCGATCAGACGTCAGCAACCCATCCAACCGAGCCGCCACCTCACCGACCGACAACCCACCTTCGCCGGGGGAGTTGTCGCTGGTGTCGGTCTGAGTTGAGCCTTGCTTGGCTCCCGGCGCACCGCCCGGCTTCGGTCCACGCCGGCGACGAGGCCGGCGGCGTACGGCGGGGTCCTGGACGGGACCGGTGGCTGGGGAAGGACTCGACGACTCGGTCCGGGCATCAGGCATAACCCGACCAGTTTAAGCGCCCACCCCCAGCCCCTCACCCGGTTTACCAAAGCCGACCAGCCGAACCGGACCCCCAAGCCATCACAACCGGCCGTCCAACCAACTCCAAGGCGGCCCGATGCGACATCAACCGCAGATGTGATGGCCTGCGCGTCCGCAGCCCACCCCACCGGCCTGCCCTTACTCGTGTGCGGACGGAGCCTTGACGGCCAGGACTGGGACGGGGGACTCCAGGAGGACGCGTTGGGCGGTGCTGCCGAGGATCAGTTTGCCGACAGGGCTCCGGCGACGGAGACCGAGGACGATCAGGCCGACATCTTCGGCGGCAGCTGCTTTGAGGAGTTCGCCGGCTACGTCTCCACCGGAGACCGCCTGCTGAACCGACACCTCGACACCGTGCTCGCGCAGCTTGGCCTCAGCGGCGGCCAACTCATCGGCGTCGGCGTACCGAGCGTCGATGTAGGCATCACCACGGCTGGTGTTGAGCAGCAGAACAGACGCCCCACGCAGCCCAGCCTCCGCAGCCGCCGCAGTCAGCGCGGCCTCACCCTCGGGAGTTGGCACATAACCGACCAAGATCTTCACGCCTTCACTCTCCCATCACTCGCCAACCCGACTAACCCTCCACGCCGCACCCGGACCGGCGTCCCACCCTCCGGTACACGCCCGCCTGGCCCCCTCCACCAAGACCGCTGACCACTCCGCCCCGGACCTGCACCACTCACTCCCCAGTACCCGCTGACTACTCGATGGCGGACCTGCACCACTCACCAACCAACCGACGGACAGATAGCTCACGCTCGGCCACCTCGCGGCAGCGGTCAGGCACCCAGGTTGGTGAGTGGCACACGTCCGGCCGGGCGCTCGCCTCACCTGCACGGCGACCCGCTAGGCCCCTCAGAGCGGTTAGGGTCGGGCGCATGGTCGAACTGCAGGTGGTTCTGCCGGACGAGTCGGCGGCTATGGCTCCCGAACGGTTGGTCGAGCTCACCGTCGCGGCCGAGGAACTTGGATACGGTACGGCGTGGTTGCCGGATCATCTGTTGCCGCCGGGTGAGTTCGGCTCGACGTACGGCGGTGTTTACGAGCCGCTGGTGACCATCGGGTTCCTGGCAGCGCGAACGACGCGGATCCGGTTTGGCACCTCCGTGTTGGTGCTGCCGATGCGCAACCCGTACGTCGTCGCCAAGCAGGCCGCGACGTTGCATCGGTTGTCCGGTGAGCGCCTCGTCCTCGGAGTCGGCGCCGGGTGGGAGGCGACCGAGTTCGCCGCGGTGGGTGCGTCCTTCGAGGATCGCGGCCGGCGTACGGACGAGTGCCTCGGGATCATTCGGGGCTTGTTCTCCGGCGCGGATCTGGGCGGTGTGTTCGAGCCGAAGCTGCGTGCGCCGCTTCCGATCATGATCGGCGGTACGACGGTCCCCGCGTTGCGCCGTGCCGCGCGCTTCGGTGACGAGTGGCAAGGCCTCGGCCTGGACGCGGCCGGGTTCGCCGCAGCCGTCACCCGCCTCCGCGCGGAGGCAGCCGAGCCTGGCGGCCCAGGCCAGCCGGACCACACGGGCCGCTCGGACCACACGGGCCGATCGGGGCGCGCGGTGCGGGTTGGGACGCGGCTGGACTGGTCCGGCGGGGATCCTGGGCCGGTCGTGCGGTCGGCCTACGAGCTTGCTGAAGCCGGCGCCGACACCCTGGCGATCTACTTCGGCGACGAGCACGATTCCCTGGCCCGAATGACCCGCTTCCACAGCCTCTTCAAGCCCAACTGAACCCGCCGCACATCCCATTCCCGGGCGGCCGAGCCCCCCTCCGCAGCCGTTTACGGCGGGGTCTGGCACAGTCAGGGGTTGGCGAGGTCTTGAGGCTGGGGCGAAACGGTTCTGTTCTGGAGGGAGCGGTGGCGTCTTCAAAGGGGAGAAGCATGAAGCACCTTGCCATCCTGGGGAGTGCGGTAGTGACAGTCGCGTTGTTCGTCGGCATGGCTGTTCCACTGCGCGGCGGTCAGGACCGGGGTGTTGTTCCGGCACGGGCCGACTTCGGCTCCGGGACGTTGGGTAACTGGCCGACGATGTCGCACGGCATCGTGGGCAACTGGTCGACGGCGGAGGTCGGGCTGATCGGCGATTCCGTCACCACGCGGTGCTACCGATCGCTGGCGACGCTAGTGGCGCGAGCGGGCAGCACGCTCGCGGTCAACTACTGGTCGGGACGTCCCGCGGCTCCGGCCGTCGACTGGCTGTTGGCCCAGCCGAGGACTCCGAGAGTGCTGCTGGTGCAGTCAGGTCCGAGCGACATCTTTGATCCACCTGCGGTCGCCGCGCAGGTCGTCCGCGTGAAGGCCGGCCTCCCGATCGGCACCAGACTGTTCTGGTCGGATGTGCAGGTCGCCCGAACTCGCTACGCCCCAGCCGTCCAGCTGGCGGACGAGCGGAATTCGATGTGGGTCAACAACCAGCTGCGGGAGAACCTCCCGAAGTCCCAGATCATCCCGTGGTCGGCGTGGTTCTCCTCGAGTCCCGAACGCCGCCCGTACTACCTCCAGGACGGAGTGCACCCGTGGGCCACGGCAGGCACGGGTCACGGCGACGGGTGCGCGTTCTGGGCCGCGGCGATGATGTCTGTCGTGGCGAGTGCGATCGGGTGACACGTCACTGGGGACCGAGCCTGCTCCGTAGGACCTTGCCGGTGGCGTTGCGGGGGAAGTCGTCGAGGATGACGATCTGGCGAGGGGTCTTGTAGCGGGCCAGGTTGGCGCGGACGTGGGCGATCAGTTCGTCCTCGGTGACCGGCTCGTGGAGTACGACGTACGCGACGAGGCGTTGACCGAATTCGTCGTCGGGCACCCCGGTGACGACCGCCTCGGCGACCGCGGGGTGGGTGGCGAGGCATTCCTCGACCTCGACCGGGTACACGTTCTCGCCGCCGGAGACGATCATGTCGTCCTCGCGGCCGTCGACGAAGAGGCGGCCGGCTTGGTCCAGGTGGCCGAGGTCGCCGGTGCTCATCCGGCCGTCGACGACGGTCTTGCTGGAGCCGTCGGAGTAGCCGCCGAAGACCAGGCCGCCGCCGGCGAAGATGCGGCCGGTTTCGCCGACGGGCATCGGTCGGTCGGCGTCGTCGAGGATCCGGATCGAGCTGCCGAGGCAGGGGCGGCCGACCGTGCCAGGCGCCGCGATCAGGTCGGCCGAGGTGGCGATCGTGGCGATGCCGACCTCGCTGGATCCGTACGCGTCACACAACACGGGCCCGAAGCGTTCGATGAACCGCTCGGCGAGCGGCGCGCCCAGTGCGGATGCGCCGGAGATGACTGCGCGCAGCGACCGTAGGTCGTGCTCCGCGATCGCCGTCGGCCCGAGGTCCAGCATCCGGCGCAGCATCACCGGTACGGCGACGATCGCGCCGGCGCGGGTTGCTTCGGCGTCGGCGAGCACTGTGGCGGGGTCGAACTTCGGCCGCAGTACGAGCGGTGAACCGAGGAACAGCGCGAGCATCGAGGTCAGCAGGCCGAGGCCGTGGAACAGCGGCGGGCAGATGATCATCGGCTCACCGGACCGCAGACCGAACCGGCTGAGCGCGCTCGCCGTCAGTCCGGCCAGACCGAGCGCGGTCGGCACGCGTGGCGCGGCCTTCGGCGTACCGGTCGTACCGGAGGTGAGGATCGTGATGTGCCCGGGCGATTCCGGCGGCGGCGCCGGAGACGCTGTTGATCCGGCCGGTTCGTTGAGGTCCGAGAGGACGGCCAGGATGTCGGGTGGGGGAGTGAACTCGGGGTCGTGGATGAGGAGGTCGGGGCGGTGTCGGTCGAGGACGGCCTGTAGCTGTGGGGGAGCGAACTCGGTGTTCACGAAGAGGACGTCGGCACCGATCCGGGAGGCGGAGAGTGTTGCCTCCAGGAAGCCGCGGTGGTTTCGGCACAGGACTGCGACCTTGCTGCCGGCAACGATCTGGTAGCGGTCGTGGAGGCCGGCCGCGATGCGCTCGCAGCGGCGGTCGAGCTCGGCGTACGTGATCTCGTCCGACCCCGAGATGACCGCGGCGCGATCGGGATAGCGGATCGCCGCGATCGCGCCGAGTGCGGCCATCGACTGGCCCCAGGTGCGCAGTGCCCGCTCGATGCCGATCAGATGTCCCGGCCGCGCCGACCGCCAAACACCGGACTTGATCAGCGCGAGCGATACCCCGCCGACCTCGGCCGCGCCCTGCACCAGCCACTCCGGCGGCCGCATCGGCCTGATCGGACGCACGGTTCTCATGACTTGCCTCGCTTGGTGCGACCCCCGGTACGGCGGAAGTACTGCTCGAGCAACCGGTCCGTCGGGACGCGCAACAGGTTGCCCAGGGCATCGGCCGGGCGAACCATCGGTGGGGTGATGTTGTGCGGCCGCTCGGCGACCGCCGTACAGACCTGGTCCGCGGCCTGCTCCGGTGTGAGCCCGGGCATCTTGTTCAGCAACGGGGTCGGCTCGCTCATCCGCGTGTGCACCAGCCCCATATAGACGGTCGATGTGGTCACACCGTCGCCCCGGATCTCCTGCGCGATGCAACGCAGCCAAACGTCGAACGCGCCCTTCGACGCCAGGTACGCCGACCACCTCGCCATCGGCGGAGTCCGAACACCAGCCGTCGAGACGTTCACGATGTGGCCGGAGCCGCGGTCGCGCATCGACGGGAGCAGTTCGAGCACGAGCTTGGCCGGGCCGAGATAGTTGACCGCGTTCGTTCGCTCGATGTCGTGGAAGCGCTGGTACGAGTCCGCGATCGACCGCCGGATGGACTTGCCGGCGTTGCTCACCAGTACGTCGACCCGCCCGTGCTCGGCCAGCACCGTGCGAACCAGCTCCTCGACCGCCGCCGGCTCAGCCAGGTTCGCCGGATAGACGTACGCCGTACCGCCCGCCTCCCGGATCTCGCCGGCCACGACCTCCAACTGATCCGCCGTCCGAGCCACGAGCAAGACCGTCGCCCCGGCCCGGGCCAGCCGCCGCGCGGTCGCCTCGCCGATCCCGTACGACGAACCGGTCACCAGGATCACCTGGTCCCGCACGGCCGCGGCCAGCCGTTCGTCGGAGATCCGGGCGCGCCCGTTGGTCAGCGCGACAAGCAATGGCCACCCGATCGGACGCTTCCCAGTCACCATGCGCCAGACATTACCCGCTGGTAGCCGCGGATGGCAGGCGTTGCAGCCATTCGCGGATCAGTGCGCCGAACAACTCGGGCTGCTCGAGCTGCAAGTTGTGCCCGGCAACGTCGAGAGCGGCGAAGGTGGCGCGAGGGTAATGCGGCAGCAGCGCGTACTGATCCGCGTAACCGGTCACCGAGTCTTGTCGGCCACACACGATCAGCGTCGGTCCGGTGTAGACAGGTCCGCTCTCCGGCCCGATCGACAACGTCCAGTTCTGCTGAATGCGGTCGAGCGCCTTCGTATCGGCGACGGCGAGGCCAGGCGCCACGTCGGACCGGTACGCCGCCAGGGCGGCCGCCGTCTGGACCACGGCGAGATCGGTGAAATCCTCGCCCTCGGTGAGTGACTCGAGCACGCCCGGCTCGGTGCGCAGGACGACGTGTTCGGGCAGGGTCCGCTCACTGTGGATCAGTTCGCCGACAGGGCAGATCAGGCCGAGGCCGAGGATCTGCTCCGGTCGCTCCGCGATCAGCCCGCGCGCGAGGTAGCCGCCGTACGACTCGCCGATCACGACGAACGGCTCGGCGCCGATCTGCTCGTCGATGAACTCGCGGACGGCTGCCTGGATGCCGTCCGAGCTGTCGATATCGCCCGCCGGGCTCTGGCCCATGCCGGGGAGGTCGGGGTAGAGCCGCCGGTATCCGGGCAGCTCGGCGAAGATCGGCTCCAGGCAGCCGGTCATCAGGCGGTGGTCGGGGGGCCAGCCGTGCAGCGCGAGCACCGGAACGCCGTCGCCGTAGGACACATGGTGCAGTGTCATCGTGATCACCTTTCGCCAAGCCGGATCCGAGCATGATCCAAGCCGGACCAGTTGTAGCAAGCCCCGCCGACAGTTCGAGTGTCCCGTGAGTGATGTGGCTTGACGCTATCGGCGCCCAGGCACGCACCTGAACACCGCTATCGTTCAACCCACATCACTCACGGGACACTAGAGTCGCCTCATGTCGAGTCGCACACCGCAAGGTCCCGCCCCCGAAGCCGCCGTTCTCAAAGCCCGCCTGGAGCGTGCTCGTGAGGCCGCTGCCGGTACTGGTTTGCTGATCGCGCCGGGTTCCGACCTGCGCTACCTGATCGGCCAGGCGGGTGGCTCGTTCGAGCGGCTCACCGCGTTGGTCATCCCGGCCGATGGTCCGGTGGCCCTCGTCGTACCGAAGCTCGAGGCGCCCGGGTTCGCCGGCTCGCCGCTCGAAGAGCTGGGTGTCGACGTCGTCACCTGGGTCGACGGCGACGACGCGTACAGCGTGGCCGCGGATCGGCTGCGTGGCGCTGAGCGGGTTGCGGTCAGCGACTTCACCCCGGCACTGCACGTGCTCGCGTTGCGGGATGCGTTGCCGAAGGCCGAGCAGGTCTTGGCGGGCCCGATCGTCCGCGAGCTGCGGATGCGGAAGGACGCGGCGGAGATCGAGGCGCTGCGGAAGGCCGGCGCCGCGATCGACCGCGTACACGCGCGCGTCGGCGAGTGGCTGCGGCCCGGCCGGACCGAGGCCGAGGTCGGCGCCGACATCGCCGCCGCGATCGTCGAGGAAGGCCACGTGCTGGCCGACTTCGTCATCGTCGGCAGCGGCCCGAACGGCGCGAGTCCGCACCACGCGGTGTCCGACCGGGTGATCGAGGCGGGCGACGTGGTGGTCGTCGACATCGGCGGACCCGTTGCCGAGGGCTACAACTCGGACTCGACCCGGACGTACGCCGTCGGCGCACCACGGGATGCGGATGTCGCCGCGACGTACGCCGTCCTGCAGCAGGCGCAGCAAGCGGCGGTGGACGCGGTCCGGCCGGGAGTGTCGGCGGAGTCGATCGACGCGGCGGCGCGGGAGGTGATCACGGCGGCCGGGTTCGGCGACCTGTTTATCCACAGGACCGGACATGGGATCGGGCTCGACGTGCACGAAGAGCCGTACATTGTCAGCGGGAACGGGTTGCCGCTCGAGCCGGGGATGGCGTTCAGCGTCGAGCCGGGCATCTATCAGCCGGGGCGCTGGGGTGCGCGGATCGAGGACATCGTGGTGGTCACCGCGGATGGCGTCGAGTCGATGAACAACCGGCCGCACGAGCTGGTCGTGCTCTGACCTCAGCCCGCCACCCGGCAGTGGTCAGCCCGCGCGGAAGGTCTTGCGGTAGGCGAGGGGAGAGACCCCGAGCTCGGAACGGAGGTGATGACGCAGGGAAGCAGCAGTGCCAAGGCCCGCCAACTCGGCGACGCGATCGACGGACAGGTCGGTCGTCTCCAGCAGCTGGCACGCGTGCCGCACGCGTTGCTGCAGCAGCCACGTGCCCGGCGACTGTCCGGTCTCCGCCTTGAAACGGCGGCTGAACGTGCGCACACTCATCTGCGCCTGCGCGGCCAGCGTCGGCAGGCTGAGCTCGTCACCGAGCCGCTCGAGCGCCCACGCTCGCGTCGGCGCCGTACCTTCGCTGCCTTCCTCCGGTACGACGCGCTCGATGAATTGTGACTGCCCACCGTCGCGCCACGGCGCCACGACGCAGTGCCGTGCGGCCCGGTTCGCGACCTCGCTGCCGAAGTCGCGGCGGATCAGGTGCAGGCAGAGGTCCACGCCCGCCGCGAGCCCGGCGGAGGTGAGGATGTCGCCGTCGTCGATGAACAGGCGGTTCTCGTCGAGGTTCACCTGTGGATAGACGCTGCGAAACAGTTCGGCGCGCTCCCAGTGGGTGGTTGCCGGCCGATCGTCGAGCAGTCCGGCCGCGCCGAGGACGAACGCGCCCGTGCAGATCGACGCGATCCGGATGCCGGGCCGGATGGTCGCGAACGCCTCGGCCAGGTCGTCCGGCAGCGTGCCTTCATAGCGGGGCTTGGCGATGTAGGTGCCCGGGATGATCACGGTGTCCGCCTCGGCGAGGACCTCGGGTCCGTAATCCGGGATGAGGTTGAACCCGGCGCCGGCCCGGACCGGCTGCCCGGTCTCGAGCCCGCAGATCCGGACGTCGTACAGCTGGGTACCGTCCGCCTTCGTGGCCGCACCGAGCACGGTCGGCGGAATAGTCAGGTCGAACCCGACCACAGGTTCGAGGGCCAGCACGGCTACGACGTGCGGACCGACCGAGCTCAGGTGACGTTTGGCAGCCATGGCCATATCTTGACACATGATGGCGTTCCGGCCACTGGTTCGACGGTGATCGAACCGGCAATCTTGCCGGGTGACGCAGATTCTGGAGACGAAGAAGGCTGCCCGGGTCCATCTGGCCTGGGCAGTCGCCGCAGTAGGGTTCGTGACGCTGATCGGGGCGGCCGGCTTCCGGTCGGTGCCGGGTGTGCTGCTGGATCCGCTGCACGACGAGTTCGGGTGGTCGCATGCGACGATCTCGTCGGCGGTGTCGATCAACCTGCTGCTCTACGGCTTGATCTCGCCGTTCGCCGCCGCGCTGATGGACCGGCTGGGTCTGCGCCGGGTGGTGAGTGGAGCGCTGGTTCTCATCGCGCTCGGCAGTGGACTGACCGTCTTCATGAACTCGTCGTGGCAACTGCTGCTGTGCTGGGGTCTGCTGGTCGGCATCGGTACCGGATCGATGTCCATGACGTTCGTCGCCACGATCACCGGCCGCTGGTTCGTGCACCGCCGCGGTCTGGTCACGGGAATCCTGACGGCGGCCGGTGCGACTGGGCAGCTCATCTTCCTGCCCCTCATCGCGAGTCTGGCCGGTCACTACGGCTGGCGTATCCCGGCGCTCGTCGCGGCCGGCTCGGCGTTGGCCGTCGTACCGCTGGTGCTGTTTTTCCTGCGGGACTACCCGAGTGATGTCGGACTGCGCGCGTACGGCGCTCCTGAGGGCAGCACGGCTGGGCAGCGGGTCGAGTCGACCGGTAGTAGCGCGCTGCGGGCGCTGAACGCGTTGCGGACAGCTATGCGGCGTCCGCCGTTCTGGCTGTTGGCGGGTGGGTTCGCTATCTGCGGTGCGTCGACGAACGGGCTGATCGGTACGCACTTCGTCACCGCTGCGCACGACCATGGCATGCCCGCCACGACTGCGGCGTCGTTGCTCGCGTTGGTCGGTGTGTTCGATGTCGGCGGGACGATCGTGTCCGGATGGCTGACGGACCGGTGGGATCCGCGCTACTTGCTGATCGCCTACTACACGCTGCGTGGGCTCTCGCTGCTGGTGCTGCCATCGCTACTCGGTCCGACGGCTCAGCCGAGCGTCTGGGTGTTCATCATCTTCTACGGGCTGGACTGGGTTGCGACCGTGCCGCCGACCGTGGCGCTGTGCCGGGAGTGGTTCGGAGTGGACGGGCCGATCGTGTTCGGGTGGGTGTTCGCCTCCCACCAGATCGGTGCGGCTCTGGCTGCGACGGGTGCCGGCTGGATCCGGGACGCGCAGGGCAGCTACAACCTCGCCTGGTACCTGGCCGGCGGACTGTGCGCGGCGGCCGCGCTGATGTCCGCGAGCATCGGGCGCCGACTCGTGACCGCCTGAGCCCGTCCGCTAGCCTCGATCTAGGTTGAGGTTGGAGGGATGAGCGATGGACATCGAGCCGGGTGAGTTGACAGTCGGACAGCTGTCGCAGCGCAGTGGCGTGGCGATCTCGGCTCTGCACTTCTACGAGCGGCAGAACCTGATTCTCAGCCGCCGTACGTCGGGCAACCAGCGCCGGTACAAGCGGGACACGCTCCGTCGGGTCGCGTTGATCCGGATCGCGCAACGGGTCGGGATCCCGCTCGCCGAGGTGGCCGCGATCCTGGCGTTGCTCCCCGAGAACCGGACGCCGACGCGCGCGGACTGGGAACGCATCTCCGAGTGCTGGCAGGCCGAGCTCGACCGGCGAATCCTGCATCTGGAACAGCTGCGCGACGACTTCAAGGACTGCGTCGGCTGCGGCTGTCTGTCCCTCGACCGCTGCGCTCTCGCCAACCCGTACGACGCTCTCGCGGCGAAGGGCCCGGGTCCGCAGCGACTGGTGACCACCGAGGGCGAACCGTGTCATCCGGGGAAGTGCGCCTGACCACCAGCGGCGTGAAGTGCTCCTCGAGCAGCCGACCAGGGGGCGGGGCGGGGTGGTTTTCCACAGGGTGGGGGTTGGCGTCAGCGGACTGGGGGTGCGGGCGTCTAGGGTTTCGGCATGGCTGACACCAGCGGAACGCTCACTCTGACCGAAGCCCGCGCCGGGATCGCGGGCGGCGTGATCCAGGCGATCGCGGGCGAGAGCGCGCGGCTGCGAGCCGATCAAGAGACCGCCGTCGCGGCCCTGTGTGAGGCGGCCGCGCGAGTGCTCGTCGTGCAGGCCACCGGTTGGGGCAAGTCGGCGGTTTACTGGGCGGCGACCGCGATCCGACGAGCCGAGGGAGCCGGTCCGACACTGGTGGTGTCGCCGTTGCTGTCGTTGATGCGTGATCAGGTCGCGGCCGCGAGCCGCGCCGGCCTGCGCGCTGCCACGCTGAACTCGAACAACATCGACGAGTGGTCGAGTATCGAACACGACCTGCGTTCCGGTGCGATCGACGTACTGCTGGTGTCACCGGAGCGGCTCGCGAACCCCGGCTTCGGGCGGCGGGTGCTCGATGGGCTGGCTGGGCAGGTCGGGCTGCTGGTGATCGACGAGGCACACGCGGTGTCGGACTGGGGACATGACTTCCGGCCGGACTACCGGCGGGTGTCCGACGTTCTTCAGCAGCTCAACCCGAAGACTCCGGTCCTCGCCACGACCGCGACAGCGAACTCGCGGGTGACCGAAGACGTCGCGCATCAGCTGGGCGAGTCGACTCTGGTACTGCGCGGGCCGCTGGCGCGATCGAGTCTGCAGTTGGCGGTGGTCGATGCGTTGTCGCCGCTTGATCGGTTCGCGTGGGTGGTCGATCACCTGCCGAAGCTGCCGGGCTCAGGGATCGTCTACACGCTGACCGTGGCCGATGCGCAGCGGCTCGCGGCCGTGATTCAGGAGGTGCACGGTCGCGACGTACCGGTCGCCGCGTACACGGGTGGTTTGGACGCGGGGGAGCGGGAGAGCCTCGAGGACGCGCTGCGGGCCAATCAGTTGAAGGCACTCATCGCTACGTCGGCATTGGGGATGGGGTACGACAAGCCGGACCTCGGATTCGTGGTGCACGTGGGTTCGCCGCCGTCGCCGGTGTCGTACTACCAGCAGGTCGGGCGTGCCGGGCGAGGCATCGATCACGCGGTGGTGGTGTTGCTGCCGTCGGACGCGGATTCCGGGGTGTGGGACTACTTCGCGACCGCGACGATCCCCGTGCCGGAGAACGTCCAGCGTTTGCTGCGCGGGCTCGAGGGCTACGGGCCGGATCAGCCGGCGACCGTTCCGGCGCTGGAGGCCGAGACCGGGCTGCGTCGTACGCGTGTCGAACTGATGCTGAAGCAGTTGGCGGTGGACGGAGTCGTCGACCGGGTCGAACGTGGCTGGGTGCGGACCGGGGCGGAGTGGACCTTCGACGCGGCGCACTACGACGGGATCGTCGCGGTCCGCCGCCGCGAGGCCGACATCATGCGCGCGTACACCCGCGGCGACCGTTGCCTCATGCAACTTCTGCAGGAGTCACTGGACGATCCTTCCGCCGAGCCGTGCGGCCGGTGTTCGGTCTGCCTGGGCGAGTTGCCGGATCCGTTGGCGGCGCGCCCCGATCCGGAGACGGTCGGGACGATCACGCGACTACTGCGTGGCGAGGTGCACGTGCTCGATACGCGCAAGATGTGGCCCGGTGGCGCATTCGGCGCGCGGGGCAAGATCCCTGCCGGGCTCTCGGCCGAGCCCGGCCGGATCATCGTGTACGCCGACGCCCCCGAGTGGCGCGAGGTCCTGGAAGCTGCCTTCGACGGAACGCCTACGGATGACGCTCTCGAAGCCCTGAAGGCCGGTGCCGTCGCGGCCCTCTCCCGCTGGCGCGGATCGTGGTCCGGCCGCCCCGAGGTCGTCGTTCCGCTGCCGGCTGCCGGTCACCGCGAGCTGACGTCCGCGATCGCCGACCACGTCGCCACCGTCGGGCGCCTGGACCGGGCGGAGTTGACAGTCGACCGCAGCGGCTTCACCGACGACCTTTCCTCCGCAGAGGAAGCACGGGTGTGGCGCGACGGCCTGTCGGTAGACGGCACCACCGCCCAGGCCGTCACCGCCCGCACCGTCCTCCTACTCGTCGACGCGAGCTCCTCCCAATGGCCTGTCACGGTAGCTGCCGCCAAACTCCGCGAAGCCGGCGCCGCAGCCGTCCTACCCCTCCTCATACACAAGCGCCCGTAGTCACTTCACCGCGAGTTCGGTTTCGACGAAGGACTTGAGGTCGGAGATCAGCTGGATCCAGCCGTCGCTGATCATGGCGCGGATGGCGCTCCCTGGTTCGAAACCGGTGTGGATGACGGTGAGTTTGACCTGGCCGTCGACCGGCTCGAGCTCGAAGGTCGCCCGCGACAGCGGCTCGCGGCTGGTCTGCTGGTACAGGTCGTCGTCCATCCCGACCGCCTTCGCGAACTCCGGCGTGATGTGGTGCCAGGTGAACGACAGGCGCGTGTACGGCTCGTGCTCGAGCACCACCTGGCCCGGCCCGGCCATCGCGACGTCACCCAGGTGCCAGACCATCTCCGAGCCGGGCTTCCAGTCGGTCTCGTGCTGCACGTGCCAGTACTGCTCGGTGAACTTCGGGTCGGTCAGCGCCTGCCACAGCCGCTCCGGCGTGGTCTTGATGTAGGTCGTGTAGACGAAGTCGTTGTCGCTCATGGTTTCGGCCTCCAAAGCCGTTTTGAGATCGGCGAACAGCTGGACCCGCCGACGGTCGTACTGATGGATCCAGCGGTCCGCGATGGCGTTGATCGGCTCGGCGTTGAGGTGGTGCAGCTTCTCCCGGCCGCGCCACACGGTGGTGACGAGGTTCGCGGCCTCGAGCACGGTGAGGTGTTTGCTCACCGACTGCCGGGCCATGTCCAGACCGGCGCAGAGCTCTCGCAGCGTCTGCCCGTTGCGCGTGTTCAGCATGTCGAGCAGTTGCCGGCGGCTCGGGTCGGCCAGGGCGCGAAACACCTCGTCGTCCATTCCGCTCCGATCGGTTCATGCAGCCGTCTGGCTGCATGACCACATTAGGCAGCCGAAAGGCTGCATGTCAACCGGAATGCGATTGACGGATCCGCGAGGATGGCAGCGTGGAGATCAAGAGCCTCGGCTACCGGACCGACCTGTTGCTGCTGGAGCTCAGCGGGAGCGTGTTCGAAGACCGCGGTGAGCACGTCGTGGTGCGGACGCCGGACAACCCGGGCTTCTGGTGGGGGAACTTCCTGCTCTACCGCACGCCGTTCGCGCCCGGTGACACGAAGGCCCGCACGGAGACCTTCCGCCAGGAGTTCCCGGACGCGGAGCACGTTGCCCTGGGCATCGACAGTGTGGACGCGGAGATCGGGGCCGAGGACGAGCTGATCGCGGCCGGCTTCGACGTCGATCGGAGCGTGGTGATGACCGCGAGCGAGGTCGTCGCACCACGCCGGCCGAACGAGGAAGCGACGTACCGGCTGCTGAGTAGTGACGACGACTGGGAGCAGCTGGTCCAGCAGAGCCTGGCGACCGCGACGATGACGGTCGACGAGGACTACGTGCTGTTCACCCGGCGGAAGCTGGCGGCGAAGCGCGCGCTGGTGGAGGCCGGCCACGGGACGTGGTTCGGGGCGTTCGACGGTGACCGGTTGCAGAGCTCGCTCGGGCTGATGTTCGACGGCAAGGGGCTGGCGCGGTTCCAGAACGTGCAGACCTCGCTGGAGGATCGCGACCGTGGGCTCGCGAGCACGCTCGTCCACCGCGCGTCGACGTACGGGCTGACCGAGGGCGGGGCGCGGACGCTGGTGATGGTCGCGGACCCGGAGTACCTCGCGATCCGGATCTATCGCGCGCTCGGATTCGACGACACCGAGACCCAGCTGGGGTTCGCGCTGCCGCCTGCCTCCTGAGACATGACAGGGTAGGGGCATGACTGAGAGTGGGGTCGTGCTGATCACGGGCGGGAGCCGGGGGATCGGTGCCGCGTCCGCGGTGGCGCTCGCGGCGGACGGATGGGATGTCGCGGTCAACTACCGGACCCGGGCCGATGAGGCTGCGCGCGTGGTGAAGGCGTGTGAGCAGCTCGGGCAGCGGGCGATCGCGGTCCAGGCCGACGTCGTCGAGGCCGACCAGATCGAGCGGCTCTTCGACACCGTCACCGCCGAGCTCGGGCCGATCGGGGCCGTGATCAACAACGCCGGCATCGTGTCGCCGTCCGGCCGGGTCGCGGAGTATGACGCCGAGCGGCTGGACCGCGTGTTCCGGATCAACTCGATCAGCGCCTTCCTGGTCGCCGGTGCCGCGGTACGCCGGATGTCCACGGCGTACGGCGGATCCGGCGGAGTGATCGTCAACGTGTCGTCACGCGCGGCCGTGCTGGGCTCAGCCGGCGAGTACGTCGACTACGCGGCCAGCAAGGCGGCCGTCGACGCCCTCACCATCGGCCTGGCCAACGAGGTCGCCAAGGAGGGCATCCGCGTACTCGGCGTCCGCCCGGGCCTGATCGAGACCGACATCCACGAACCGGGCCGGCTCGACCGCCTGGGTACGACGCCACCGCTCGCCCGCCCTGGCAAGGCCGAAGAGGTTGCCGAGGTGATCGCGTTCCTCGCCTCCGATCGGTCGTCGTACATGACCGGCACCACTGTTGATGTCTCTGGCGGACGCTAGAGCCATGGGACTACGGCCGGTTGATCTGGCGCGGCGGGCAGCCATCTCGACGCAGCTGGTGCGGAACTACGAGGCGGCCGGGATCCTGCCGCCGGCGCCGCGATCCGACACCGGCTACCGGCAGTACGGCCCGGAGCATCTGTCCGCGCTGCTGACCTACCGCGCGTTGGCGCCGGGCTTCGGCGCGGAGACCGCCACGGAGATCATGCGGGCCGTGCACAACGGCGACGAACCGCTGGCCTACCGGCTGGTCGACGCGGCCCATGCCGCCCTGCACGAGCAGCGGCTGGCGACCGATGCCGCGAGTGAGGCGCTCGGCGCGATGGCCGCCGAGTATGTCGACGAGTCGCCGGCGAACGGGCCTTCGCTGCTGGTGGGGGAGTTGGCGCACCGCTTGGGCGTCCGCACGTCGGCGCTGCGCGTCTGGGAAGCCGCGGGGTTGCTGGCGCCGACGCGGGAGCCCGGGACGAAATACCGGCGGTACGGACCGGAGCAGGTGCGGGATGCGCGAGTCATTCACATGCTGCGGCAAGGGCGGTACTACTTCGAGCAGATCAAGCCGGTGCTCGACGGACTTCGCCGTACCGGGAGCACTGAGGCCTTGCGAGACGCGATCGCGGAGCGCCGCGCCGCCCACGACCGCCAGACCAAGGCGATGCTGCACGGAGCAGCACTCCTGTATCAGTTGATCACTGAGGGATAGCGAGATGGGTCGGCGCCGAGCGGCCGCGGACCGTGACCTGATCGCCGGGCTGCCAGCAGTCGGCCTCCGCTGGGGCTGACTCCTCGACGGCCGTCATCGAAGCGATCAGCCGGCCGGGCACGGACTTGGCCAGCTCACTGAGCCTGGCGGCTTCGTTCACCGGGTCGCCGATCACCGTGTACTCGTGCCGCCGTACGTCGCCGACCGTGCCGGCGACCACGATCCCGGCCGTCACGCCGATCCCAGCCGTTGCCTCCGGCAACTCATCGGCCAACCGCCGAGCCAGCTCCCGGCCCGCGCAGAGAGCGCTCCCTGCCGCGTCCGGCAGCTCGGCCGGCGCACCGAAGACGGCCAGCGCCGCGTCGCCGGCGAACTTGTTCACAAAGCCTCCCTGCCGGTCCACCTCGTCGACCACGATCTCGAAGAAGCGGTTGAGCAACTGGACCACCTCGGCCGGCGGTCGTTCCGCCGCGAGCTCGGTCGACCCGACCAGGTCGACGTAGAGGACCGCGACGAACCGCTCCTCACCACCGAGCCGATCGCTGGTGAGCGCTTCCTGGACGACGCCCGGACCGACGTACCGTCCGAAGACGTCCCGGATCCGCTCGCGCTCCCGGAGACCGTCGGCCATCCGGTTGAAGCCCGCCTGCAGTGACCCGAGCTCCGTGCCGTCGAAGACCGGGATGCTCACGTCGAGCTGCCCTTCGCCGATCAGGCTCAAGGCGGTCCGCACCGAGCGGACCGGCGCGACCACGGACTTGGCCGACAGCATCGTCAGCAGCCAGCCGTTGCCCAGTGCCACGAGGCCCAGCGCAAGGATCACGACCGATAGCCGCGTCGAGGAGACGTCCTTCTCGATCAGCGCGAGGACGGCGGCCAGCATCAGCCCGGCCACCGGCACACCGGAGCCCACCGCCCAGAAGAACACCGTTCGCGCCTTCAGGCCGGCCGCGAGCAACCGGCGCGGCGGCGGTGCGTCGACCAGCGCCCGGGCCGCGACCGGGCGGAGCGCGAACTCGGTCAGCAGGTACGACACCGCGCAGGTGATGATCATGCCGTCGAAGACGGTGACCGCGATGCGTAGCGCGTTCTCCGGCTGCAGCACGACGGTCACGATCGTGAAGATCACCCCGGCCCCCAGCCAGAGCAGGACCTCGATCAGCGTGAGCCTCAGCGGAAGCTGGAGGGTGGCGATCTGCTCGTGGCGGGTGGCCGGCCGTTCCTCCTCCACCCACCGCGTCACGCGCCGGGTCAGCCGCGTACTCCAGATGCAGCCGATCGCCACCGCGAGGAAGAAGTACAGCGGGATGACGATCGCCTCGAACAGCTTGAGGTCGTCGAGCAGGGGAGGCCCGGGCAGCACGAACACCGCGAGCACGAACACGACCAGGGCACCGATCAGGTTGGTCCCGATCGAGAACGTCGTCATCAGCACCTGCAGCCGGAAGCGCAGCAGCCGCGTGCTCTGGTCGGCCGGTCCCAGCAGCCATGACCCGAACGGCCGCCGCTTCAGCACCAGTTCGGGACTTCCCTGCGACATCATGGTCACAGTCTGCTAGCAGCCGCCCCGGTTTTCGCAATCGGCGTCAGGATCAAAGCAGGGTTTTGGCACCATGGTGCGGCTGGCTCATTATGGCCGCCCGATCGGGCTGTGGCGTGGGTACTGTTCCCCGGACACCTTCACTCGGGGAGTTATCCGTGACGCACGATCGCCACTCCTACGCCGAACCTGCTCTGGTTCGGACGACCCATCTCGAGCTCGATGTCGAGCTCGACTTCAGCGCGAAGGTGCTGGCCGGGACCGCCACGCACACGCTCGCCTGGACAGGGTCCGGTGACCGGCTCGTCCTGGACACCCGCGACCTGACCGTGCTGGCGGTCGAAGGCGCGACGGCCGACGGCTGGGAGCCCCTGGAGTACAGCCTGGCGGCGGCGGACAAGGAGCTCGGCTCGGCGCTGACCATCAGCACCGCTCTGCATGAGCGTGTGCGCGTCAACTACCGGACCGCTCCGACAGCGACCGGCCTGCAGTGGCTCGAGCCGTCGATGACGGCCGGTGGTGTGCTGCCGTTCATGTTCAGCCAGTCGCAGGCGATCCACGCACGCAGCTGGGTGCCGGTGCAGGACACTCCGGGCGTGCGGTTCAGCTACGCCGCCCACGTGACCGCTCCGCCCGAGCTGATGGTCCTGATGAGTGCCGACAACGGTACGACGTCCCGCCGGACCGGCTCGTACGACGTGGTGATGCCCGAGCCGATCCCGTCGTACCTGCTGGCCATCGCCGCCGGCGACCTGGTCTTCGAGCCGATCGGTGAGCGGTCCGGTGTGTGGGCCGAGCCGGAGATGGCCCGGCGCGCGGCGACCGAGTTCGCCGACACCGAAGAGATGATGCGAGTCACCGAAGAGCTCTTCGGCCCGTACCGCTGGGGCCGCTACGACTTACTCGTGCTGCCGCCGTCCTTCCCGTACGGCGGGATGGAGAACCCCCGGATGACGTTCGCGACGCCGACCGTGGTGATCGGGGACAAGTCCCTGGTCAGCGTCGTCGCGCACGAGCTCGCGCACAGCTGGTCGGGCAACCTGGTCACGCAGGACAGCTGGGACGACATCTGGCTGAACGAAGGCTTCACGTCGTACGTCGAGAACCGGATCGTCGAAGCGGTCTACGGCAGCGAGTTCGCGGTGATGGAGACGGCGATCAAGCAGCACGCGACGGTCGTGAAGCTGGACCCGCTGACGCCGGCCGAGCTGGCGGTCGAGCTGCCGGGGCTGAACCACCGGTCCGAGTACCACGGGAACACGGCGACCGGGCCGCTGAAGGGGTCCTGGTTCCTGTCCTGGCTGGAGGAGCGGTTCTCGCGCGAGGTGTTCGACCCGTTCCTGCGCGGGTATTTCGACCGCTTCGCGTTCCGCAGTATCAAGTCCGACGACTTCGTCGAGCACCTGCGCGAGCACCTGGTCGAGCCGCACCCAGGCGTCGTGACGGACGCGGAGCTGGCCGCGTGGCTGGACGAGCCCGGGATCCCGTCGTTCGCCCGCCGGGCGGTGTCGGAGCGCTTCCAGGTGGTCGACGGCGCCCGGAACCGGTGGCTGACGACTGGTGAGCTTCCGGCTGGCGCGGAGGAGTGGACCACGCAGGAGTGGCTCCGGTTCCTGGACGCGGCCCCCGACGTACTCAGCCCGCTTCTGCTGCAGCAGCTCGACCGGGCCTTCGGCCTGACCGGTACGGCGAACGGCGAGATCGCCCGGCGCTGGTACCAGGTGGTCGCGGCCAGCAGCTACGAGGCGGCGTACGCCGAGCTCGCCGAGTTCCTCACCAACGTCGGCCGGATGAAGCTGGTCCTTCCGGTCTACCGGGCACTCGCCGGCACAGACCGCGCATTCGCCGCCGAGGTCTTCGCCAAGGCCCGCCCCGGCTACCACCCCATCACCACCGCGGCCGTCCAGAAGATCCTCGGCCAGTAGCTCTACTAGAGGTCGAGAGTGCGCCGGTGGACTGACTCGGTGGGTTCGTAGCCGAGTTGGGCGTTCACGCGTCGCATCGGCGTGTTGGTGTCGACGGTGTCGGTGAGGAGACCGGCCAGGTCGGGGAAGTGGAGCCGCGCCTGGCGGATCTGCTCGGCCTTCATCCACAGCGCCAGTCCGTGCCCGCGGTGTTCCGGGAGTACGGCGGTGCCGTAGTGCTGGGCGTCGCCCTTGCCGTCACCGGGTACGACGAGTTCGGTGAAGCCCACGATCGCGCCGGTGGCGTCGTCGACGGCCGCCACCGTGGTCAGGTGCTCACCGCGCTGCTCGATGATCTCCGCGGCGTACCGTGTCCGCGCCACGTCCCACGGGTCGGCGCCGTACGCGATGTCTCCGGACGGCGCGTCGTTCATCCCGGTCCGCGCGTCGGTGAACCTCTGCGCGAGCTCATCCGGTACGACGCCTGGCCACGAGATCAACCGGTAGCCCGGGACGTCCTCCACGCCGGGATCCACGTCGGACAGCCGGAGTCGCGCGTACACGAGGGTGAGGCCGATCGCGAAGTCGTGGTGCTGGAGGAACAGGTCGGCGGGGGAGCCCGCGGTCGCGTCGCCGAGCAGCGTGCGGACCTCGTGGTCGCGGGCCGCGTTGATGACCGCATCCAGCAGTCGAGAGCCCACACCTCGGCGGCGTTCGGCCGGGTGGACGTTCAGCTGGAGCTCGGCCAGATGCGACTGGGTCTCGCGACTGTTGAGTCGCAGGAAGGCGGATCCGACAGGGTTGCCGTCGGCGTCCGCGGCGAGCCAGGCGATCCGGCGGCTGAACGGCCGGACGTCGGGATCCGTCAGGGGAGTCAGTCTGATGCTCAAGCCGTCAACATAGCTCTCGCCGGGATCACGTGCCGAGGCTCGGCCGATCGGCTACCGTGGCGCGAAGCCGAACGGGGAGAGGAGCATGGGGTGGAGCAACCGGGTTTGGGGGACGGCGAAGTGCGTACGATCGGTGCCGACCATGTGGCGTTGCGCGAGCAGGTACTCGCGGAGTTGCGCCGGCGCATCGTGGACGGCGATTACGCGCAAGGTGAGCGGTTGACCGAGACTCGCCTCGCGGACGACTTCGGGGTGTCGCGCAATCCGGTGCGGGAAGCCTTGCGCGTGGTCGAGGCCGAGGGCTTCGTCCAGATCCTGCCGCGCCGGGGTGCGGTGGTGGCGACGCTCGACGAGACCGCGGTACGCGACCTGTTCGCCGTACGGGAGCAGTTGGAGACGCTGGCCGGTGGGCTCGCGGCCGAGCGGGCGACGCCGGCCGACGTGGCCCGGTTGCGTCGGCTGCTCGACGAGGCGAGCGCGGCGACCGATGCGAAGGACTTCGACCAGGTCGCCGAGCTCAACAGCGCCTTCCACCGGGCGGTGATCGAGGTCAGCGGCAACCGCTGGCTGCTGTCGATCTCGGCCGCGATGTACCACCACGTCCACTGGGTCTTCCGCGTCGGCGCCGCCCAGCGCGCACCGCACTCGTGGGAGGAACACATCCGCCTGGTCGAGACCATCGAGGCCGGCGACCCAGCGGCTGCCACGATCGCCGCACGCGATCACGTGGCAGCCGCTGCCAAGGCCGCACTGAGCAGTCGGCCCGAAAGCGCCTAACGGCCGACGGCGTACCCCTGCATGCCGCGCGGGTTGGCCGCCGCGGCCAGCACCCCGTCCGGCTCCTTCCGTACGGCACACAACCGGCCGAGGCTCCACGCATCGCCTTCGGTGACAACGTGCCCGCGGCGTGCCAGGTCATCGCGGACGGCGGCGCCGACCCGGCTCTCGATCACCAGACCACCCGGCTCGGTGGTGCGCGGGTAGAACGACGACGGGAAGCCGGTCGTGTGCCAGGCCGGCGCGTCGATGGCCTCCTGCAGATCCATGCCACTGCCGAGATGCCGCAGCAGGAAGAGCAGCTGCCACTGGTCTTGCTGGTCTCCACCCGGCGACCCACAGGCCATCACCGGCTGGCCGTCGCGCAGCACCAGCGTCGGCGTCAGCGTGGTCCGCGGACGCCTGCCCGGCGCCAGTGAGGCCGGCAGGCCTTCCTCGAGCCAGAACATCTGTGCCCGGCTGCCGAGGCAGAACCCGAGCTCCGGGATCGTCGGCGACGACTGCAACCAGCCACCGCTCGGCGTGGCGGAGATGATGTTGCCCCACCGGTCGATGACGTCGACATGGCAGGTGTCGCCGCGGGTCACGCCACCGGACGAGACGGTCGGCTCACCCGTGGTCGCGTCGCCGAGATCGTTGCCCACAGCAATCGACGGGAGACTGGGCCGGCGACCGTCCGGGTGCCCGGGCCGCAGCTCCAGGCTCGCGTCCGGGCCGACCAGCTTGGCGCGCTCGGCGGCGTACGCGGGGGAGAGCAGCGTCTTCAGCGGTACGTCGGCGCCGTCGCCGTACCAGGCCTCGCGGTCCGCGTACGACAGCTTCATCACCTCGACCGTCGTGTGCACCCCCTCGGCGCTGTCCAGGTCGACGTCACCCAGCTCCGACAGTACGGCGAGCGACTGCAGCAACCCTGGTCCCTGGCCCCACGGCCCCGTCTTGGCGACGGTGTACCCGTTCCAGTCGACCGTCGCCGGCTCCTCCCAGCTCGCCTGGAAGGCGGCCATGTCGTCGCCGGTGATGAGGCCTCCGTGGTCCTCGCCACTGGAGTCCCGGTGGGGTAGCCGCGAGAACTTGTCGACCGCCTCCGCGACGAACCCTTCCCGCCAGGTCTTCCGCGCCTGCTCGATCTGCACTTGCCGGTCCGCGCCGGCCGTCTCGCCCTCGGTCACGAGCTTCTCGAGTGTGGCGGCGTACGCCTCGTTGCGGAACCTGCCAGTCGGCGGACGACCGTCCTGCAACCACAGCGCGGCGGATGTCGGCCAGTGCTGCTCGAACAGCTCCTGCACGGTGCTGACCGTGTCACCGACGCGCGGCACGAGTGGATGACCGTTGCGCGCGTAGTCGATGGCGAGTTCCAGTACGACGCGCAACGACAGAGTGCCGTGGTCACGCAGCAGGAGCAGCCAGGCGTCGACCGCGCCCGGCACGGTGGCCGCGAGCGGCCCGGAGCCGGGGACGAGTGTCAGACCGAGTGAGCGGTAGTGCTCGATCGTCGCACCGGCCGGTGCGACGCCCTGACCGCACAGCACGCGCGGTGTGGGGTCGTCGGCGGTGGCGACGATCGCCGGGACCTCACCACCGGGACCGTTGAGATGCGGTTCCACGACGTGCAGCACGAACCCGGCCGCGACGGCCGCGTCGAACGCGTTGCCGCCCAGCTCGAGAATCCGCATGGCCGACTGTGAGGCCAGCCAGTGCGTGGACGAGACCATCCCGAACGTGCCGCGCAACGTAGGCCGGGTGGTGAATGTCATGGGGCCTCCCGGCCTGGACTGAGGAGTGTAGGGAGCGTAGCGACTGGAACGACGAGGGAAGGGCGGGAGTCAAAGCCCGATGACCCGCCGCGCCGGAGGCGTGGCATATGTGAGGTCATTGGTGAGCTCCTTCTGCAACTATGCGTACGTCGGGTCCGGTGCCGTCGTCGTTGACGAGGTGGCAGGCCACCTGGTGTCCACCTTCTCCGATCACGCGCTGCTCGGGTACGACTGTCCGGCATGTGTCGATCGCGACCGGGCACCTGGTGTGAAAGCGGCACCCGGGCGGCGGGTCGATGGCGGACGGGAGATCGTCGCCGAGCAGTACGGGCTTGCGCGCCCGCTGCTCGGCAGGATCGGGTACGGGCGCCGCCGACAGCAGCGCCTGGGTGTACGGGTGCGCGGGGGCGCCGAAGATGCGGGACCGTGGGCCTTGCTCGACCAACTGGCCCAGGTACATCACTGCGACCTCGTCGGCGAGGTACTCGACGGCTGAGAGGTCGTGGGTGATGAACAGGCAGGCGAAGCCCAGGTCACGTTGGAGGTCCGCGAGCAGATTGAGCACAGCAGCCTGGACCGACACATCCAGTGCGCTGGTCGGCTCATCTGCGACGAGCAGACGTGGCTCTGAGATCAGTGCGCGAGCAATGCTGACTCGCTGACGTTGGCCGCCGGACAACTCATGCGGCGCACGCTGTGCGACCTCAGGCCGGAGTCCGACCCGGCGTAGTGACTCTGCGACCTTGGCGGAGATGTCTTTGCGACGCATGAGCCGGAGCGGTTCGCCGACGATGTCTCCGACCGACAAGCGCGGGTCAAGCGAGCCGGCCGGGTCCTGGAACACGATGGACACGTCTCGGCGGTGCGGCCGGAGCTGACGGCGGTTGAGATGAGTGATGTCGGCATCCGCGACTCTGACGGTCCCACCGCTCGGTTCGAGCAGTCGGACGATGCACCGGCCGACCGTGGACTTGCCGGACCCACTCTCACCGACCAGTGCGACAACCGAGCCTTGCCGGATCCGCAGAGTCACCCCATCAACGGCCCGGACCGGCCCGAAGTGCATGACCAAGTCTTCGACTTCCAGAGCGAGCGCGGTCATGGGGCCTCCCGGCCTGGACTGAGGAGCGGAGGGAGCGAAGCGACTGGAGCGACGAGGGAAGGCCGGGAGTTACAGCCCCATGACCCGCCGCGCCGGAGGCGTGGCATCAGCACGGTCATGGGGCCTCCCGGCCTGGACTGAGGAGCGGAGGGAGCGAAGCGACTGGGGCGACGAGGGAAGGCCGGGAGTAAAGGCCCCATGACCCTGCCGGCGCCGAAGGCCCGGCCAATAGCACAGCCACTAGACCTCCACTGGTTCTCTGACCGGGCTCCAGCACGCGACACGGTGCTGGCCATCGGTCAGTTGCGGCTGGGACGTCGTACAGGTGTCGACTGCTCTGGGGCAGCGGTCGGCGAAGGTGCAGGCGTCGGGCTGCTCCGTCAGAACCGGGACGAGACCGGGGATCTCGTTGAGTCGATGGGTCTCGGCATGGCGGCCGGCTGCCGGTGACGCGCCGAGGAGGCCGGCTGTGTAGGGGTGTTGTGGGTTGGCGAACAGTTGGTGGACCTCGGCGGTTTCGACGACGCGTCCGGCGTACATGACCGCGACCCGGTCGGCGAGGTCCGCGACCACTCCGAGGTCGTGGGTGATGAGGACGATGCTGGTACCGAGCCGTTCGCGAAGCCCCCGTAGTACGTCGAGGATGCCGGCCTGGATCGTGACGTCGAGCGCTGTGGTCGGCTCGTCGGCGATCAGGACCTTGGGGTCGCACGCCACTGCCATCGCGATCATCACGCGCTGGCGCATGCCGCCGGAGAGTTGGTGCGGGTAGTCGCTGACGCGACGCTCGGCGGACGGGATGCCGACGAGCTTGAGGAGCTCGATCGCGCGGGCCTGGGCGGCCTGGCGGCCGAGGCCGATGTGGGTGCGGAGGACTTCGCCGATCTGGGTGCCGACGGTGAAGACCGGGTTCAGCGAGGTCATCGGCTCCTGGAAGATGTACGCGACCTCGCGGCCGCGGATCGACCGGAGGGTGCGCTTGTCGGCGCCGATCAGTTCGGTCCCGTCCAGCCTGACCGAACCCTCGACGGTCGCGGTGCGGGGGAGCAGACCGGCCAGGCTCATCGCCGTGACGCTCTTGCCGCAGCCGGACTCGCCGACGACGGCGAGCACCTCACCGTCGCCGACTTCCAGGCTGACCCGGTCGACGGCCGACAACAGGCCGTCCTCCGTCCGGAACGTGACCGATAGATCCTTCACTTCTAGAACAGCGTTCATCGCCGACTCGCTTTCGGGTCGAGCGCGTCGCGCAGACTGTCGCCGACGATGTTGAAGGCCAGCGTCAGCAACATGATCGCGAGGCCGGGCATCACCGCCGCCCACGGAGCCCGCGACGCGAACTGCTGGGCGTCGGACAGCATCGTGCCGAGGCTGGGTGCGGGCGGCTGGATGCCGAGCCCGAGGAACGACAGCACCGCCTCGCCGAGGATCGCCGCCGGGATCGCGACCGTCGCCTGGACGATGATCACCGACGCCGCGTTCGGCAGGATGTGCCGGCCCAGCACCCACGCGTCCCCGGCGCCCTCGACGATCGCGGCCGCGACGAAGTCGAGCGACTTCAGCCGCATCGTCTCCGACCGGACGATCCGGATCACGCCCGGGATCTGCGCGATACCGATCGCGATCGCCGCGTTACCGAGACTCGCGCCGCGGATCGCCGCCAGCCCGACCGCAAGGATCAGGAACGGGAACGCGAGGACGAGATCGGTGAAGCGGGAGATGAGTGCGTCGATGGCGCGGAAGTAGCCGGCCATCAGACCGAGCGGTACGCCGATGACGAGTGACGTCGCGACCGCGAGCAGTCCGACGTGGAGCGAGGCGCGGAGCCCGTACATGATCCGGGTGAGCACATCACGTCCGAGGTCGTCGGTGCCGAGAAGGTGGCCGGCGGTTCCCGGTGGCGCGAAGGCTTGGTCAAGGTGCGTCTGCGTCGGGTCGTGCGGTGCGAGCCAGGGAGCGAACACCGCGAGGATGACGGCGATGCCGAGGACGACGAGTCCCGTGATCGCGAGCGGGTTGCGGAGGATCCGGCGTACCACTTTGCTTCGGTTGCTGCGCAGTGTTGCGCCGGCGGTGACAGCTTCGGCCACGGCCATCAGGCATCACCTCGAACGCGGATCCGCGGGTCGATGACGGAGTACAGCAGGTCGACGAGCAGATTGATGACGATGTAGGCCGTCGCCGTGACGAGGACGACGGCTTGGATGACCGGGTAGTCGCGCTGGAAGACGGCGTCGACGGTGAGCTTGCCGAAGCCGGGGAGCGCGAAGATCCGCTCGGTCACGACGGCGCCGGAGATCAGAGCGCCGAGTTGGAGGCCGACGATCGTGATGACGACGATCAGGCTGTTGCGCAGCGCGTGCCGGCCGATCACCTCGCGCGGCGGGAGGCCTTTGGCTTCCGCCGTACGGATGTAGTCGGCGCTCAGGGCGTCGAGCATCGAGGATCTGGTCTGGCGCATGATCACCGCGGCCAGGCCGGTACCCAGAATGAGGGCGGGCAGGATCAGGTGGTGCAGGTTGGCCACCGGGTCGCTGAAGAACGGCACGAAGCCGGACGCCGGAAAGAGGCCCAGGGCAACGGACAGGTAGAGGATCGCCATCAGTCCGAGCCAGAAGTTCGGCACCGAGAGTCCGAGCAGCGCGAGCGCGTTGGCGGCCCATTCGGCCGGGCGGCCACGCCGTACGGCGGCGACCACGCCCGCGCCGACGCCGATGACACTCGCTACGAGGATCGCCAGTACGGACAACTCGATCGTCACCGGCAACGCGGTCACGATCATCGTCCGGACCGGCTCGCCGGTCCGGATCGACTGACCGAGGTCTCCGCGCACCGCGTGACTCACGAACTGCCAGAACTGCACGAGCCATGACTGATCCAGCCCGTACTGCTCCCGGATCGCGCGCAGCGACTCCGGATCCCGGTCCTCACCGGCGAGCGCGAGCGCCGGGTCACCCGGCAACGCGCGCACGCCGGCGAACACGACGATCGTCGCGAGGATCAAGGTGACGATCGACTGCCACAGCCGATTGAAGAGATACCTTCTCACTTGGCGAACCCGGCGAAGGCTGTTCTGATCACGCCGTCCGGATACACCTGGATGCCGAGGAGCTTCTTGCTGACGCCGGTGAGGTTGCGCTGGCGGTACATGTAGATGAGCGGGTCGTCCTGCTGGAGCTTGGTGACGACGTCGCCGTACAGCTTGATCCGCTGGGCCTTGTCGGTGGCCTGGCGGGCGTCGGTCAGCAGCTTGTCGACGTCGGGGCTGCTGTAGCCGGCCACGTTCTGGCTGCCGGTGGTGCCGACGAAGTTGTAGATGTTCGCGTCCGGGTCCACGCGGCCGGACCACCCCAGTTGCAGGAGCTCGAAGTCACCGCGGTCCTGCTGGTCGAGCAGAGCGGCGTACTCGACCGGCTTGATCACCAGGTCGAACCCACCGTCCTTGACCATCGCCTGCAGCGCCTGCGCGAGTCGCAGGCTGTCGGGGTTGTTCGAGGTGATCATCGTGACCTTGTACGGCGTACTCACGCCGGCGTCGGCCAGCAACTGCTTGGCCTTGGCGGGGTCGTGCGCCGGGCAGACCTGCGCGGCGTCGGAGGTGAACTCACTCTTCGGTGAAACGGGCGAGCAGGCGACCGTGTTCAGCCCGTTGAAGATCGACTTGACCAGTGCCGCCCGGTCGATCGACAGGTCGAGTGCCTGGCGGACCCGCGGGTCCTTCGCGATCGGCGTGTCCAGCTGCTTGAGCGGATTGCCGACACCGTTCGCGTTCGCGACATTGATCGTCAGGCCCTGGTACCCCAGGGACTGCGACTGCAGCACGGTCACGGTGCTGTCCTTCTGCAGCGCGGGGGCGTCCTGGGACGACAGCGAGTCGGCGACCTGCGCGTCACCGGACTTCAGGTTCGCCGAGCGGATGCTCGAGTCGGTGATGATCCGGTACTCGATCGCGTCCAGGTGCACCTTGGCGGCGTCGTAGTACAGCGGATCCTTGACCACCTTGATCGAGTTCTGCGCGACCCGGCTGGCGAACTTGAACGGGCCGACGCACACCGGCGCGGTGGAGAAGTTCGCGCCGAGCTTGGCGACCGCGGCCGGGCTGAGCACCATGCCGGCCCGGTCGGCCAGCGCCGCGGTGAGCGGGGCGAACGGCTTCGACAGCTTGATGACCACGGTGTTCGGGTCCGGGGTCTCGACCGAGCTGATCGGGCCGAGCTCGCTCTTGCGGGCGGAGCCGGCCAGCGTCAGGCCGCGGTTGATCGAGATCTTCACCGCGTTCGAGTCGAGCGTGCCGCCGTCGGCGAACTTCACGCCCTGCTTGAGCGGGATGGTGAGGCTGAGGCCGTCGGCGGAGATGGTCGGCAGCGCGGTCGCGAGCTGCGGCACGATCTTCGCGTCCGGACCGAGGTCGTACAGCTTCTCGCACATGGTGTGGAAGACGTACCGCGAGTACAGGCTGCGCGACAGCGTCGGGTCGAGCTTGTCCGGGTCCGCGGAGAGCGCGACCGTGAGCGTGCCGCCCTGCTTGACCTGCGCCGCGTCGGCCGGCTCGCCGAACACGTCCTGCCCGGTCGCCGACGGGCTCGCTCCACTGCTGTCACTGCCGGCCGGTTCGACGGGGGAGCAGGCGGTTCCGGCGAGGGCGAGCACGATCACCCCCGCGACGGCTCCGGCCACCGTATGGCGGCGCTTGCTCCAACTGGAGCGGTTCAGTGGGAACGAGGGTCGACGAGTCATCGCGTGCTCCTGGGTAGGCGGTCTCGACGACTGTTTCATGTATACAAGGCACCTGCGCAAGTGATTCGGCGAGTTTGACTGAACCTTTTACGACCGTCCGCCGTAGTTCGGGTGGAACGTTCAACACCGACTGCCGTACGGGCCGCCGGAGGCTGCGGCACGGCCTCCGGCGGCGCGGGGGGCTGGTCAGGCAGTGAACGGATACCGGAGATCGCCGGCCGGTACGGCGGCACCGTCGAGGGCGACCGCCATCAGGTTCGGGCCGTCGTACTGCGGGTGATGGATGCCGAACTCGGTCGCCTGCCGGAACCCGAAGCGCGGGTAGTACTCGGCATGTCCGAGCACCACCACGCTCTGCTCACCACGATCACGCGCCGTGGCGAGAGCGGCGACGACCGCGGCGCTGCCGGCACCTAGCTTCTGGTACGCCGGGAGGACGGCGACCGGCCCGAGCGAGAGGACCGGCGCATCGCCGATGTGACAACGGGTGAGGAGCGCGTAGGCGACGGGCCGGTCGTCCGGGGTGGTCGCGACGATCGACAGTCCGGGAAACCACGCGATCGGGTCGGCGCGGAGGGCGTCGAGGTAGTCGACCTCGAACTGCCGGCCGAAGGCGTGCAGGGTGATGTCACGGATCGTTGCGACGTCGGCTGTGGTCTCGACGCGGGTGTTCCAGGTGTTGGACAACGGGAGTCCCTTTCGGGCAAGGGGAAGCTGCGTCAGGCAGGTTCCACGGTGAGTTGGATGATCGGGCATGCCAAGACACCTGCTCGCGCAATCATCAACTCACCTCCTCCGAAGTCCTCGTCACCTTAGTGGGCTGTCGCCGGCGCCGCACCGGATTTACCAGTCGGCGGTCGGCGCCGCACCCAGTCGCCAGTCGCCAGTCGCCGGCCGCCGTGTCACCAGTCGGTGGCCAGTGCGGTGAGCGGGTCTGTTGTGGCTGGTGCCGTCGGGGTCCAGGTGCCGTCGACGAGGCGATACGGGTGCCAGCGTCCTCGGCGGTCCAGGCGGAGCTGGAGGTCTTCACCGAGCGTCAGTTGGTTGTCGAGGGTGCTGATCGTGACGTCGTCGTCTGCCGCGAGGAGTTCGGTCCGGGCCCGGGCGAGGTCGGCTGGGTCAGGCGTCCAGCTGTGTTCGAGTACGTCGAGGCCGGGCGCACCGCCGTACCGCCAGGCTTGGATGCCGAGGGCAAGCTCTTCGGGCCGACCCGTCGCCGGCTGCGTGATCAGCTCAGGGAAGTCGGCGGCCAGGCGGACCGAGTCTGCCCATTCGTCGAGTGGCTGCGGCTCCGGCGTACCGTGCAGGAGCGCGTTCAGCACCGCTCGCGCCCGGCGGGACGCGTCGAGCACGAGCAGCGGGAGAGTCGCGGGCGTGAACCCGTGCGGCGGCTCGATCCCGCTCACGGCCAGGTCGTCGACGGTGACCTTCGGCGGAAGGTCCGGCACCGCGGGCAGGGCACGAACCGGAGCCTCGAGTACGTCGCCGAGCGAGACGCCCGGCGCATCCGGTGCGTCCGCTGTTTCGGCGCTCGTCCCGGACTGGCTCCGGGCCTGGAGTTGGTCGAGGAGGTCGTCGCGGGAGCGGCCGCGGAGCAGGAGTAGGATGAACGGGTCGTCGTCGAGGAGCCAGGCGACCTGGTAGCAGAGGGCGGCGGCGTGCTGGCAGGGCAGCTCCCAGCCGTCGCAGGTACAGCTGGGGTCGAGGTCGCCGATGCCGGGCAGGAGCGGTACGCCGGCGTCCGTGGCGGCCTCGACGAGGTCGTGCGGCATGTCACCGTCGAGCAACGCGGCGATGTGCCCGGCCCTCGCCGCGACCTGATCGAGGAACCGCCTCCAGGCGTCGTCGGTGAGCTCGTCCACGTGCACGACGGCCTCGTAGGTGTCGTCGGGTGAGTAGACCATCGCCGCGATCCGGCCCGCGCTGATCGTGATCGCCCCGACCTGCCCGGAGTTGGCGTACATCCGGCCCTTTCGCAGCTGACCCGCATCCAGCGAGGTGTCCTCCAGCGCCTGCACCCAGGCCTGAGCCCACCACGACCGCCCCCGAGTGCTCCGCCGCTGCGCCGGAAAAGCCACAAACCCGCGCGCTTCAGTCATCGGAGACCACCTCGTAGCTCGACCAGGTCGGCGAGCTCGGTGTCGGAGAGTTCGGTGAGGGCCGCTTCGCCGCCGGACAGGACCGCCTCGGCGAGCTCGCGCTTGCTGCTGAGCATCGCCGCGATCCGGTCCTCGATGGTGCCTTCGGCAATCAACCGGTGCACCTGCACCGGCCGCGTCTGACCGATCCGGTACGCACGGTCCGTCGCCTGATCCTCGACCGCCGGATTCCACCACCGGTCGTAGTGCACGACGTGATCCGCACGCGTGAGGTTCAGCCCGGTCCCCGCCGCCTTCAACGACAGCAGGAACACCGGTGCCGCACCCGCCTGGAACCGCTCGACCATCTCCTCACGCCGCCGGACGGGCGTCCCGCCGTGCAGGAGCTGGGTCCCGATCCCGCGAGAGGCCAGATGTCGTTCGAGCAGCCGGGCCATCGCGACGTACTGCGTGAAGACGAGAACGGCACCGTCCTCGGCCACGATGGTCTCGAGCAGTTCGTCGAGGAGCTCGAGCTTGCCGGAGCGGCCCGTCAGGCGCGCCTCCTCGCCCTCCTTCAGGTACTGCGCCGGGTGGTTGCAGATCTGCTTCAGCCCGGTCAGCAGCTTCACGATCGCCCCGCGTCGCGCCATCCGATCGCTCGCCTGCACCGCCGCCATCAGCTCGCGCACGGTCGCCTCGTACAGGACCACCTGCTCGCGGGTGAGCGACACCGGCTGATCCGTCTCGGTCTTCGGTGGCAGCTCCGGCGCGATCCCGGGATCGGACTTGCGCCGCCGCAGCAGGAACGGCCGGACCAGCTTCGCCAGCCGCTGCGCGACGTCTTCGTCCTTGTCCGCCTCGATCGGCGTCGCCCACTGCGTCCGGAACGTGCCCAGCCGCCCGAGCAACCCCGGCGTCGTCCAGTCGAGGATCGCCCACAACTCGGACAGGTTGTTCTCCACCGGGGTGCCGGTCAGTGCCACGCGCGCCGGCGATGGCACGGTCCGCAGCGCCTTCGCCGTACCGGACGAGGGATTCTTCACGTGCTGAGCCTCATCCGCGACCACGAGCGCCCACCGATGCTCAGCCAGCCGTACAGCGTCCCGGCGCAACGTCCCGTACGTCGTCAGCACGAAACCCTCCGTGGCATCGTCGAGCGACCGCGACGAACCGTGGAAGCGTCGCACCGGCGTACCGGGTGCGAACCGCTGGACCTCACGCTCCCAGTTGCCGAGCAGGGACGCCGGACAAACGACGAGGGTCGGGCCGGCAGTGTCCTCCGACTGTTGCCGGTGGAGGTGGAGTGAGATCAGCGTGATCGTCTTGCCGAGGCCCATGTCGTCGGCGAGGCAGCCGCCGAGGCCGAGGGAGGTCATCCGAGCGAGCCAGCGCAGTCCGCGCAGCTGGTAGTCGCGCAAGGTGGCCTGGAGACCCGCGGGCGCGTCGATCGGCTCGTCGGCACGCTCCGGATCGGCGATGCGAGCGCGCAGGTCGTCGAGCCAGGAAGTCGGGGTGACGCTGATCCGGCGGCCGTCGACCTCCGTGCTGCCGGTGAGGGCTGCGCCGAGGGCGTCGATCGGCGTGACCGGTTTGAGGATCCGTTCCCGGGCTTTGCGGGCGAGGTCCGGGTCGATGAGCATCCACTGGTCGCGCAGCCGGACCACCGGGCGGGTCGCCTCGGCCAGCTGGTCCAGCTCCGCTTCGGTCAGTGGTTCACCATCGGGCTCGTTGCCCAGCGCAATCTGCCAGCTGAACTCCAGGGTCGCGCCGCCGCTGAAGAACTTGGGCAGGTTGCTCGGCGGACCGTCCGACGACGTGATCGCCGCCCGCGCGGTGAGCGCTCGCCCGAGACTGCGAGGCCAGTGCAGGTCCACACCGGCAGACGACAAGCGTTGCGCGGACCCGGCCAGCAACTCGCCGACCTCCTCGTCCGCCAACTCCATTCGATCCGGTACGGCGGAATCCAGCAACCGACCGAGTGGCGTCCACACGCGAGCCGCCCGGCGGATGGCGAGGGTGGTGTCGATGCGGGCGCGTGGCCCGAAGCCGGGGACGTCTCCGGCCCAGACGTCGTACGCGTCGCGTACGAGGGTCGGATCCTTCAAGCTGTGCAGTTGCACGACCGCGCTGAAGGCGAGCGAGTCGGCCATCTCGATCCGCAACGAGATCCGTACGCCGGTGTCGAGGCCGACCGACACCTCGTCGGCCCAGGACCGCAGGTGTTCGGCTCGCTGAGGTTTGACGCCGGCGAACAGCCCGGTCCGGTGTGCCTTGGCAGCCGCCGGCGACCGAGGCATCCCATCCGCCACCGCATCCAGGAACCCCCGCACCAAGTCCTCAGCCACCGGCAGCCGGACCGAGGAGTCATCTGTTGAGAGGGGGAGCGATCGCGCTGAGGGTGGCATGGCTTCGGCGAGTTCGAGGACTCGGGTCACGTCGGCCGTGTCCAGCGGGCCGACTCGCCAGGCGTCGTGGCCGGTGGGGGAGACACCGGGAAGGAGTTTGCCTCGGGCAACCAGTTGGAGGGCGACCAGGGCGGCGCCGCCCCAGAAGGCCGCCGACGGATGGGCGGCGGAAGCCTGACGGGCGCGGCCGAGGATGGGAACGGCTTGCCCGACCGGGAGCTCGATCGCGCGCACGGACCGCGGCGACGCGTCGACGATCAGGTCGAGCTCGGTCTGCTCACCGACACCGAAGGGGAGTGACCCACCCTCGGGATCCCAGAACGCGACCCGCCCCTCCCGTGGTGGATCCGCCGGCTTGAACACCACCGCACACCCAGCCAGCTCCTGCCCCACCAACCCGAACGCCCTCCTGCTCACCCATCAAGACCAGCCGACGAACCCCACCCACCTCTCGGACCGCGAAACGGCCGCCTAGACCGTGACCACCTCCGACGCGCCCTCGGTCCCGGGCTGGTCGAACTGGGTGCGGTAGAGCTCCTCATACCGCCCGCCGGCGGCCAAGAGGTTGCCGTGCGTGCCCTGCTCGACGATTCGGCCCGCCTCGATCACCAGGATCTGATCAGCGGCACGGATCGTGGACAACCGGTGGGCGATGACGACCGCCGTACGCCCGGCCAGTGCCTCGGTGAGCGCGGCCTGGACGGCAGCCTCGTTCGTCGAGTCCAGCGCCGCGGTCGCCTCGTCGAGGATGACCACCCGCGGTTGCGCCAGCAGCAGCCGGGCGATCGTCAGCCGCTGCCGCTCACCACCGGACAAGCGGTACCCGCGCTCGCCGACCACTGTGTCCAGCTGATCCGGCAGCGATCGGATCAACTCACCCAACCGCGCCCGCGTGAGCGCATCCCACAGTTCGTCCTCGCTCGCCTCGGGCCGCGCGAGCAGCAGGTTCTCCCGGATGGAGTCGTGGAAGAGGTGACCGTCCTGCGTGACCATGCCGAGCGTCTCCCGCAGCGACTCGGCCGACACATCACGGACATCGACTCCGCCCAGCTTCACCGCGCCCGAGTCCACGTCGTACAAGCGGGGGATGAGTTGCGCGATCGTGGACTTGCCGGCGCCGGACGAACCGACGAGCGCGACCATCTGCCCCGGCTCGGCGCGGAACGACATGTCGTGCAGCACGTCGACACCGCCGCGCGTGTCGAGCTTCGCGACCTCCTCGAGCGACGCCAGCGAGACCTTGTCCGCCGACGGATACGCGAAGCCAACCCCGGAGAACTCCACCGACACCGGACCCTCGGGCACCCGACCCGCATCCGGCTTGTCCTTGATCAGCGGCTCGAGATCCAGCACCTCGAAGACCCGCTCGAAGCTGACCAGCGCCGTCATGACCTCGAGTCGCGCACTCGCCAGCGCGGTCAACGGCGAGTACAGCCGGGTCAGCAGCAGCGCCATCGACACCACCGCACCCGCGTCGAGCTGACCGCGCAACGCGTAGAAGCCGCCCAGCCCGTACACCACGGCCAGTGCCAGCGCCGAGACCAGCGTCAACGCGGTGACGAAGATCCACTGCACCATCGCGGTCCGCACGCCGATGTCGCGCACCCGCCGAGCCCGGATCGCGAACTCCGCCGACTCCCGCGCCGGCCGTCCGAACAACTTCACCAGCGTCGCGCCCGGCGCCGAGAACCGCTCGGTCATCTGGGTGCTCATGGTCGCGTTGTAGTCGGCCGCCTCGCGTTGTAGCCCGGCCAGCCTGGTGCCGATCCGGCGGGCCGGTACGACGAAGACCGGCAGCAGTATCAGCGCGAGCAGAGTGATCTGCCAGGACACCCCGATCATCACCACCAGCGTCAGCACGAGCATCACCAGGTTGCTGACCACGCCGGACAGGGTGTCGCTGAACGCCCGCTGGGCGCCGATCACGTCGTTGTTCAGCCGGGAGACCAGCGCGCCGGTCCGCGTCCGGGTGAAGAACGCGATCGGCATCCGCTGGATGTGGTCGAACACGGCCGTCCGCAGGTCCAGGATCAGCCCCTCACCGATCCCGGCCGACAGCCATCGGGTCAGCATGCTGATCCCCGCCTCGGCGATCGCGATGACCGCGATCAGTACGGCGAGTTGCAGCACGACGCTGAAGGCCTTGCCGTCCACGATCGCGTCGACCACCTTCCCGGCCAGCACCGGTGTGGCGACCGCGAGGACGGCCGCGACGATGCTGAGCACCAGGAACCAGACCAGCTGCTTCCGGTGTGGCCTCGCGAAGGCGAGGATGCGTTTCAGTGTGGCCCGTGAGAACGGGCGTTTCTCGTCCTGGGCGTGCATCGCGTGGTACAGCGAGTTCCACGCGGTCATCTCCATGCTCACGGCTGTGCTCCGATGAATCGGTCGATCGGGAAAGGTCGATGATTCCGGACACCACCGACAAAACCCGACGCTAGAACCTCGACAACCCTTGAGGTCAATCGCTTTCTCACTGCGTACACTGTACGACGTAACCGGACCACCCTAGCCAATCCGGAAGAGTCGCGCACATGAAGCAGGAGTACAGCGGCAGCGGGGACCCGGCGAAGAGCCTCGAACTGCTGTGGCGCCGGCGTCCGCAGCCGACCCGCGGACCAAAGCCGGCCCTCACGGTCGACCAGATCGTCGAGGCCGCGGTGCGGGTCGCCGACACCGAGGGCCTCGCCGCGCTGTCGATGCGCAGGGTCGCCGACGAGGTCGGGGCCGGCGCGATGACGCTGTACCGCTACTTCCCCGGCAAGGGCGAGCTCCTCGACGTGATGCTCGACAACGTGTACGGCGAACTGCCGCGACGCGACGTGGATGGCGGCTGGCGAGCCAGGCTCGACGAGGTCGCCCGGGAGAATCGCGAGCTGTACCTGCGTCACCCGTGGATGCTGCACGTCGCCGTCAGCCGGCCGCCGCTCGGTCCGAACGTGATGGCCAAGTACGAGTACGAGCTGGCCGCGGTCGAGGGGATCGGTCTGACCGACATCGAGATGGACGACACCGTGGCCTTGGTCAACGGTTACGTGCACGGCGCCGTGCGTACGGCGGTGGAGGCGCGGCAGGTGATCCAGCGGTCGGGGATCACGGACAAGGAGTGGTGGCTGGCGCACGTACCGCACCTGGACCAGATCGGCGACAGCAAGAAGTTCCCGCTGGCGTCCCGGGTCGGGACGGCGGTCGGGAATGAGTTCGACGCCCCGTACGACTCCGATCATGCGTTCGAGTATGGTCTCGAACGGCTCCTGGACGGTGTTTCCACGCTGGTGGCGAACCGGTCTGCGCCACAAGCGTCAAGGTAGTTGTGAGTGAGTACTCACTCAGTTAACCTCGAAGCGTGACTCCACGAGCGACTCCACTCCCACCCGAAGAACGGCGCGCCGCCATCGTGCGGGCCACGCTGCCGTTGCTGGAGGAGTACGGGACCGAGGTGAGCACCAAGCAGATCGCCGAGGCGGCCGGGATCGCGGAGGGCACGATCTTCCGCGCGTTCGGGAGCAAGGACGCGCTCATCGACGCCACCATGGCGGCCGCCATGGACACCACCGACCTGATCACGGCGCTCGAACGGATCGACCGTTCACTGCCGCTGCGGGAGCGGACCATCGCCGCCGTGGAGGTCGGCCAGAACCGGTTGCGGGGCGTGTTCAAGCTGATGTTCGCGCTGCGGCTCCGGCGGCCACCCGATCTCAAGTCCACGCCGATGGACGAGGCCCGCCGCAAGCGGCAGTCCGACCTCGCCAACGCCGCGTTCGCCGAGTTGCTCCGGCCGGACGCGGACCAACTGACGTGCTCGCCCGAGGACGTGGTCCGGATGATCGGCATGCTCACCTTCTCGGCGACCCACCCAATGATTTCCGGCGGCCACGTGCTGACCGCCCAGGAGATCGTCGACTTCGCGTTCGACGGTGTCCGCAAGCACGACACAGGTCAGCCACTGGCCACCGAGGACACCGCCGAGTTCGCGCTCGACGGTGCCCGCCATCACGACTCTGGGGAAGATTGATGTTACTTCGCATCTTGCGTACGCGCCTGCGTCCGTACGCGGGAAACCTGTCCCTGGTGGTCGTCCTGCAGCTGATCGGGACGATCGCCTCCCTCTACCTACCCAAACTGAACGCCGACATCATCGACAACGGCGTGTCCAAGGGTGACACCGCCTACATCATGCGCATCGGCGTCTGGATGCTCGCGGTCAGCCTGCTGCAGATCACCTGCACGATCATCGCGGTGTACTTCGGCGCCAAGACGGCGGCGTTGTTCGGCCGCGACGTCCGCGCCGCGGTCTTCCACCGGGTCGGCGAGTTCTCCGCCCGCGAGGTGAACCAGTTCGGCGCGCCGACGCTGATCTCCCGCAGCACGAACGATGTCACCCAGATCCAGATGCTCGTCGTGATGGGCTGCACGATGCTGGTCGCGGCGCCGATCACCATGATCGGTGGCATCTTCATGGCGGTCCGCCAGGACGTCGGGCTGTCCTGGCTGGTGGCGGTCGCCGTACCGTTGCTGGCGGCATCGGTCGGGTTCATCGCCAGCCGGATGGTCCCGCAGTTCCGGAAGATGCAGAAGAACATCGACGGGGTGAACCGGGTACTGCGCGAGCAGATCACCGGCATCCGGGTGGTCCGGGCCTTCGTCCGGGAGCCGCACGAGGTCGAGCGCTTCGGCGAGGCGAACGCGAACCTGACCAACACGGCGATCCGGGCCGGCCGGCTGATGGCGCTGGTCTTCCCGGTGGTGATGCTGATCCTGAACATGTCGAGCATCGCCGTGCTGTGGTTCGGCGCCTCCCGGGTGGAGGACGGGACGATGCAGGTCGGCGCGTTGACCGCGTTCCTGAGCTACCTGATCCAGATCCTGTTCTCGGTGATGATGGGCGTGTTCGTGATGATCATGGTGCCGCGGGCCTCGGTCTGCGCGGACCGGATCACCGAGGTGCTCGACACCGATTCCTCGGTCAAGCCGCCGGCCACCCCGATCAGCACCTTCACCGGGCGCGGGCAGCTGGTCTTCGAGAACGCCTCCTTCCAGTACCCGGGTGCCGCCGAGCCGGTCCTGCGGAACATCAGCTTCGTCGCGTCGCCGGGCCGGACGACCGCGATCATCGGCAGCACCGGCGCGGGCAAGACCACGCTGCTGTCACTGGTGCCGCGCCTGTTCGACGCGACCGGCGGGCGGGTGCTCGTGGACGGCATCGACGTACGCGACATCGAGCCGGAGGCGCTCTGGGAGCGCATCGGGCTGGTGCCGCAACGGCCGTACCTGTTCTCCGGGACGGTCGCCAGCAACCTGCGCTACGGCAACCCGGACGCGACCGACGAGGAGCTCTGGGAGGCCCTGGAGATTGCCCAGGGCAAGGACTTCGTCGAGGCGATGGCCGAGGGGCTGAACGCGCCGATCGCGCAGGGCGGCACGAACGTGTCCGGCGGCCAGCGGCAGCGGCTCGCGATCGCGCGGGCGCTGGTCCGCAAGCCTGAGATCTACCTGTTCGACGACTCGTTCTCGGCGCTCGACCTGTCCACCGACGCCCGGCTGCGCGCGGCGCTGCGGCCGATCACAGCGGACGCCTGCGTGGTGGTCGTCGCGCAGCGGGTGTCCACGATCATCGACGCCGACCAGATCCTCGTCATCGAGGATGGCGCGATCGTCGGCAACGGTACGCATGACGAGTTGCTCGAGACCTGTCCGACGTACGTCGAGATCGTCGAGTCCCAGCAATCCGCGGAGGAGGCGGCATGAGCGAGGAACAGCAGACGCCGCCGGCTTCTCCCAACGGTCAGGGACCATCGGCCGAGGGTAGCGGTACGACGAAGACCGTGAAGGCGACCGAGCGGCCGACGACCGGCCGTGCGTTCGGCCCACCCGGTGGGATCCCGGGCGACAAGTCGATGAACTTCCTGCCGTCGGCGAAGCGGCTGCTCGGCCGGCTGCGACCGCGCGCGTTGCAGGTGGGTGTCGTGATCATGCTCGCCGTCGCCAGCGTCACGCTGTCGGTGCTCGGGCCGAAGATCCTCGGCCGCGCGACCGACATCATCTTCTCCGGCGCGATCGGCAAGCAGTTCCCGAGCGGCATGAGCAAGGAGCAGGTGATCGAGCAGACCCGGGCGGCCGGCAACGGACGGCTCGCGGACCTGCTCGGCGGGATCGACCTGATCCCGGGCGTCGGCATCGACTTCGATGCCCTCCGCAACGTCCTGCTGGGAGTCATGGCGCTCTACGTCGGCGCGTTCTTCCTGTCCTGGATGCAGGGCTACATCCTGAACGGCGTGGTCCAGCGGACGATCCTGGACCTGCGGTCCGAGGTCGAGGCCAAGCTGAACCGGCTGCCGCTGAGCTACTTCGACGGCGCGCCCCGCGGTGAGCTGCTGAGCCGGGTGACCAACGACATCGACAACATCTCGACCAGCCTGCAGCAGACGCTGAGCCAGCTGCTCACGTCCCTGCTCACGGTGGTCGGCGTGGTGACGATGATGTTCGTGATCTCGCCGGTGCTGGCCCTGATCGCGCTCGTCACGATCCCGATCTCGATGGTCCTGACCGCGGCGATCGCCAAGCGGTCGCAGGTCCGGTTCGTCGCGCAATGGCGTCATACCGGCGCTTTGAACGGCCAGATCGAGGAGGCGTTCACCGGGCACGAGCTGGTGAAGGTCTTCGGCCGGCAGAAGGAGATCGAGGCGAGCTTCGCGCAGAAGAACGAGGAGCTGTACCAGGCCGCGTTCGGCGCGCAGTTCATCTCCGGACTGATCATGCCGCTGATGATGTTCATCGGGAACGTCAACTACGTGGTCATCGCGGTTCTGGGTGGTCTGCGGGTGGCGTCCGGCACGTTGTCGCTGGGTGATGTCCAGGCCTTCATCCAGTACTCGCGGCAGTTCACCCAGCCGCTGACGCAGGTGGCCTCGATGGCCAACCTGCTGCAGTCCGGGGTGGCCTCGGCCGAGCGGGTCTTCGAGGTGCTGGACGCCGAGGAGCAGGTGCCGGACGACGCGACACCGGAGAAGGTCACCGATGCGCGTGGACGGGTCGAGTTCGAGCACGTGTCGTTCTCGTACGCCCCGGAGAAGCCGCTGATCACCGACCTGAGCCTGGTCGCCGAGCCCGGCCAGACGGTCGCGATCGTCGGCCCGACCGGTGCCGGCAAGACCACCCTGGTCAACCTGATCATGCGGTTCTACGAGTTGAACGGCGGCCGGATCACGCTCGACGGCGTGGACATCACCGAGCTGACCCGGCACGACCTGCGGTCGCGGATCGGCATGGTGCTCCAGGACACCTGGCTGTTCGGCGGGACCATCCGGGACAACATCCTCTACGGCAACCTGAACGCCACCGAGGACGACATGCTGGCCGCGGCCAAGGCGACGTACGTCGACCGGTTCGTGCACAGCCTGCCGGACGGGTACGACACGGTGATCGACGAGGAAGGCAGCAACGTCAGTGCCGGTGAGAAGCAGCTGCTGACCATCGCACGAGCGTTCCTGGCCGACCCGCAACTGCTGATCCTCGACGAGGCCACCAGCTCGGTCGACACCCGCACGGAGGTCCTGGTCCAACGGGCGATGGCGGCTCTCCGCTCCGACCGTACGAGCTTCGTGATCGCGCACCGCCTGTCCACCATCCGCGACGCCGACCTCATCCTCGTCATGGAGAACGGCTCCATCGTCGAACAGGGAACTCACACCGAGCTCCTGACCGCCGACGGCGCCTACGCCAGCCTCTACAACGCCCAATTCAGCGGCGCAGTAGCAGGCATAGACGAAGAACCCCCCGCCATCCCCACCCCAGTAGGAGCCCCAGCCGCCCGCCGCTAACCCAAGGAAGGGGACGCCATCCCGGCGTCCCCTTCCGCCCCTGTGGATAACTTCCGCGGCGTCGTCGCCGAGTATGAGCTACTTGATGCATGGCGACCGAACCCGCAGAATCCGTCCGCGCACGAGGCACCGCGGCTGCTCATCGGGTGGCCACCAAGCTGGGGATCGCCGGCCACGACGACATTCAGACATTGCGCGACGCCTACCTCGTTGCGTACGAGTTTCCGGCACCGCTGATGGTCAGGATCGCTGACGACATGCTTGCCGATCTGCGTGCTGATGTCGGCTCACGCCGTACCGGCCGCGTCGTCGCACTCGGACGCGACGGACACAGTCTCGCGCTGGCAATGACCAGGCTCGACAGTCGGTTCGTCCGGCGGCATGTCTCGAACCTTGTCTTGTCCAGGGCGCTTGTCGAGAACGCCCTCCAGGATCTGGAGAACCACCAGGGTCTGAAGTTTCCCCAGGTCCACGGCTATCGGCGCGTGGCACCGCGGGTGGATCCAGCGGACACGATCGGTGGATTCCGGGTGCTCAGCGACTACCTGCAGGCACATCAGGTGCCAGTCGGCGCGCCGCACAGCCGGGTCACGGTGTTCGACACGAGCTTCAAGGGGACGGTGCAGGAGCTTCTCGCGGCGGCGTACCCGGAAACGACCTTCACCGGGCGGTACGCGTTCTTCGGCGAATCACCGCACGATCCGCATCCGGGCAGCAAGAAGGGCTACGAGGTTCATCTGAACGCCTCGGAGACGCGGCAGGGCCGTCCGTTCTACGACCTCCCCGCCGAGGAGTCGAAGACCTTCGCACATCAGCTCGCGCTCAACAGTGTCGAAGAGCTGCTCGACGGTCCGATGACGAGTCCGGTGCGGCTCCGCGCCGACGGTCCAGCCCAGACCGGGCAACGCAACGAGCCGGCTCTGCTCGTGGGCCTGAGCCAAGGACTCGTCTCGCCACGACTTCGGCAGTTGCGGGTGCGTGAGGGTGTGAAGGTGGTGAATCTCCTCGCGGTCGCGGACTGCGCGCAGCACGCGGCCTCGCTCCGGGACTCCGGCGGAGACTACCGTCGAGGGCTGGAGGCCGGTGCTCAGCGATATCGCACCGAGATTCGAGCCTGGATCGGCGGCGGCGAGACCGATCCTCGGCTCAAGGAGTTTCTCGACTCATTCGTTCACCGAGCCGACAAGCAGCACGCGGAGCTCCTCCAACGAACGCTGGAGGGCGCACGGATGACCGCGGGGGACAGCGCTCCGATCTGGGCTGCGTACGACCGTTGCGCCAGCGACGACGACAAGCGGGTGTTCGTACAGAATGTTCTCAACTCAGCACAAACAGGCGGAGGTATGCATGGGCGGCAGCCGGAGCGAAGGGGATCCGACCAGCGACTGGCTGGCGCTCGTTGGGCTGAGCGAGAGTCATGAGGAGCTGGGTGACCTCGCCGACGCGCTGACGTCGGGTGGGCCACCGCCGCCGGTCGGACGGCCGCCGATCGCCCGTGCGCCGATGATTATTGACACGGATATTGGTGGGGATCCGGATGACACGGTGGCGTTGGTGGTGGCGGCTCGGCGGGTGGCGGAGTTGGCGTTGGTGATCACCAGTGATGAGTACGGCGGGGAGCGGGCTCGGTTTGCGCGGTATCTGCTGGATCTGGTGGGGCGGCCGGATGTGAAGGTGGTTGCCGGGTCGGATCTTGGGAACAGCCGGTTGTACTTCGTCGACGGGCTGTTTCCGGCCGACGTGCCGAAGCAGCCGGATGATGTCGTCTCGGCCGTGGTTGCCGTGTGCGGGTCTGTGTCGGGGCGGATTCGGTGGGTGGGGATGGGGCCGTTGTCGAATCTGGCGACCCTGCAGGACGAGCGGCCGGACCTGGTTGCGCGGATGGTTGTGACACAGATGGGTGGGGCGATCAAGTACCGCGATCCGTCGCGGGCGGAGCACAACTTCCGGGTGGATCCGGAGGCGGCGATCCGGATGCTGCCCGCGCTCGAACCCTGGCTTCCCACGCTGGTCGTCTCCGATGTCACGTTCAGCGAGGCCATGGAGATCACGGCCGATTCACCGATCTACCAGCGGTGGACCCGCCCGGACGCGCCGCCGTGGGCGAGGATCCTCCAGTCGCATCTCGACCGCTGGATGGAGCGCTACCCGGGCTCGATGCAGCACGACGCGCTCACCCTCGCGGCCGCGACTCTCTGGCCGGGCATCCGGTTCGCCCGGGAGCGGGTCGCGCTCGACTCCATCGCGCGGATGAGCCGTAGTGAGCTGGGCACCGAGATCATCATGTCGATCAGTGCCGACTACAGCGCCTTCATGTCCTGGCTCGATGCTCAACTGAACTAGAGCGGGCGCCACCCCACAGAGGAGTGGCGCCCGTGTCTCAGTTCTTCGGTACGACGAGGTGCGGCCGGAGCGCGAGCAGGACACCCAAGGTCGCGTACCCGATCAGCAGATGCGTCCCGCCGATCCACCGGGAAGCTCCGTCACCGAAGACGACCATCGACGGCACGGTCACGATCGCCCAGCTCTCCGCGACCAGCGGCCACCAGCGCAGTACGCCGCGCCAGCGTCCGGCCACCGCGATCTTCACCGCGATCACCGCCATACCGATCATCGACAACGGCCAGCAGATGTCCATCGGGACCAGCCACGCCGCGTCCTGCAGGTTCGACGGGAGTACGCCGTGCAGCAGCGACCAGACGCTGGCGATCCCGAGGATCACCGCCTCCACCTTCAGCAGTACGGTCGAGTTCCCAGTGGCACGGGTCTTGAACTGGATCGCTGTTCGCCGCCATGCCGGCCGGTGCGCGCGGGTACCTGTTGAAGGGCGCGAACCAGGCCGAGATCGTCCGCGCGATCACCGCGGTCGCCCAGGGCGAGGCGATCTTCGGCCCGGCGATCGCCCGGCGCGTGGCCGAGTTCTTCGCCGCGGCGCCCGTCGCCTCGGCCGGCAGCCCGTTCCCCCAGCTCACTACCCGCGAGCACGAGATCCTCGCGCCGGTCGCGGCCGGCCGCTCGAACGCCCAGATCGCCACCGAGCTGTACCTGTCTCCGAAGACCGTCCGCAACAACGTCTCGAACATCTTCGCCAAACTCCACGTCGCCGACCGCGCCGAAGCCATCATCCAAGCCCGCAACGCCGGCCTCGGCCGCTGAGCCCAGGGTTCCCTGGCAGAGTTCCTGGGCCCGGCTCCTAGGTCCGGGCGATGCGGCGTACGGCGAGTTCGGCGAGGAGGGCGGCGGCGTCGGGGAGGATGGCGTCGTCGAAATCGGCCAACGGGGAGTGGTTGTCGGCGGCGGCATCGGGGTTGGCGGTGCGGCAGGCGCTGAGGTTGAGGTAGACGCCGGGGACCTCCTGCAGGACGTAGGACATGTCTTCGGCGCCGCACCTCGGATTGGGGCGCTCGCGGAACCTGTCGGGGCCGAAGAGATCGACGATCGTACTCCGGGCGAACTCGTACTCCGCGGCGTCGTTGACCGTCACCGGGTAGCCGATCTGGTAGTCCACCTCCGCGGTGAGGCCGTGCGCGGTCGCCAGCGCCTCGACCAGTTGCACCGACGCCTGCTGCACCTTGGCGCGGGCCTCGGCGGAGAACGTCCGTACCGTCGCGTCGAAGAACGCGTCGTCCGGGATGATGTTCTCCTTCGTCCCACCCGCGATCCGCCCGACCGTGAGGACGACCGGGTCGAACACGTCGAACTGCCGCGTCACCATGGTCTGCAACGCCCCGACCATCTCGCAGAGCACCGGGATCGGGTCCTTGCCGCGGTACGGGATCGATCCGTGGGTCCCGGCTCCGACGACGCGGACGTGCAACTGGTCGGCCGCGGCCATGAACGAGCCGGGCCGGCTGCTCCACATCCCCAGCGGCTGGCCCGCGGACCCGACGTGCAGACCGTAGGCGGCATCCGCCCGACGTCCGGCCGCGTCCAGCACACCTTCGCGGATCATGATCGGCGCGCCGCCGCTGGTCTCCTCGCCGGGCTGGAACATGAACACCACGTCGCCGGCCAGCTCGGCCTGCAGCGAGGAGAGGATCTTGGCCGCGCCGACGAGTCCCGCGACATGGAGATCGTGGCCGCAGGCATGCATCATCCCGGGATGCTGCGACACGTACGGCACGTCGACCCGCTCGGTCACCGGCAGCGCGTCCATGTCGCCACGCAGCAGTACGACGGGACCTGGTCCGCGACCACCCCGCAGTACGGCGGTGACCGAGGACAGCTCCTTGCCGAGAGTGATCTCCAGGGGCAGACCCTCCAGCGCGTCGAGGATCAGGCGCTGGCTCTTGGGCAGCTCGAGGTCGTACTCCGGAACCTGGTGCAGCGCGCGGCGGAGCGTGACGATCTCGTCGCGGAACTGCTCGGCGAGCTCGCGGGTGCTCACGCCTTCGGGCCCAGGTTGAGCGCGGACATGACCCGCTGGGCGCTGCCGCCGAGCTCGAGCAGCTCGACCAGGTCCAGCCAGCGCTCCGGGTCCTTCACCTCGTGCGGGATCGTCGGGTCGAAGGTGCCGACCGGCGCGTCCTTGGCGACCGCGACGACCTTCGGCGCGACGTCGAGGTAGTCGGCCGCCTCCAGGATCTTCCGCTTCACCGACGCCGACATCGGCGTACTCGCGTCTGCGGCGGCGGCGCGGATCGCGTCCAGATCGCCGTACGCCGTGACGAGTGAGGCGGCCGTCTTCTCGCCGATGCCCTTCACCCCGGGCAGTCCGTCGGAGGCGTCACCACGGAGGGTGGCGAAGTCGGCGTACCGATTCGCGGGGATGTCGTACTTGGCGAGCAGCGCCTTCTCGTCGTACACCTCGGCCCGGCCGACGCCGCGCGCGGCGGTGTACACGACGCGGATGCCGCGGCTGTCGTCGATCAACTGGAACAGGTCGCGGTCGCCGGTGACCACGTCGACCGGCATTGTCGCCTGGTGCGAGAGCGTGCCGATCACGTCGTCGGCCTCGTGGTCGGGCGCGCCCACGATGGCGATACCGAGTGCCTCGAGGCAGGCGCGGATGTACGGCACCTGGACCTCGAGTCGGTCCGGGACGTCCTCGACCTGCTCACCCTTCGGCGTGACGAACTCGACCCGCTGCGCCTTGTACGACGGGATGAGTGCGACCCGCCACGACGGGCGCCAGTTGTCGTCCCAGCAGGCGACCAGATGGGTCGGCCGGTGGTTCTCGGTCAGCCGGGCGATGAAGTCGAGCAGCCCGCGGATCGCGTTGGTCGGCGTACCGTCGGCGGCCTTCATCGTGTCCGGCACGCCGAAGAACGCGCGGAAGTAGAGCGACGCGGTGTCCAGCAGCATCAACCGCTGAGGTCTGTCAGCCATGGGCAGATGCTTTCACAGCGCGCCGACAACTGCGACGAACTCTTGCCAGACCGCCAGGACCGGCCAAGGATCGGGTCAGCGTCACCCAGGGAGGGGATCGTATGCGCCGGTCGCTGTTGTACAGGTTCACTGTCGCCATCGCAGTCTTCGGGCTGATCGCCGTACCGCTGCAGGCCGCACCTGCCGGAGCCGTCGTGGACAAGCCGGTCAGCGTGATGACCCGCAACATCTATCTGGGTGCCGACATCCAGCGACCGATCGAGGCGACCGCCGGGCTGACCGGTGCCGCAGCATTCGTCGCCCTCGGCAACGCGAACCACGTCACCCGGGCCATCGTCGACCGGACGAACTTCCCGCGCCGCAGTCAACTCCTCGCCCGTGAGATCGCCGGGGCGAAGCCGGATCTGATCGGCGTCCAGGAGGTGGCGCTGTGGCGGCACGGGCCGCTGGAGCTGCCGGGGTCGGGCAGTCCAGGGGCGCTCAACGCGACCACGGTCGACTACGACTTCCTGGCGATCCTGCTCCAGGATCTCCGCCGGCAAGGCGTTCCGTACAAGGCGGTCGTCGTACAGCAGGAATCCGACGTGGAGGCGCCGGCCTTCCTCGGCAACCCGTTCACGGGTACGGCGACCGACGGGCGGGACGTGCGGCTCACCATGCGCGATGTGATCCTGCTGCGTGCCTCGAGCAACCTGCGGGTGCTCGACTCGGGAAGCGGGCAGTACGACCACAAACTCGTGCTCTCGCTGGCTGGTCTGCAAGCATCGTTCGTTCGCGGATACAACTGGGTGGATGTCGCGCACGGCTCGGGGCGGTCGTTCCGGTTCGTGAATACTCATCTCGAAGCCTTCAGCTCGGATCTGGCGCTGGCCCAGGCGGTGGAGTTGCTGACCGGCCCGGCGGGTGATCGCGGGCGGACCACGATCATCGGATGCGACTGCAACTCCGATCCGCTGAACAGTTCGGTCAAACCAACGGATCCGCTCAGGACGCCGCACAACGGGCCGTACAACTTCATCACCGGCCCCGGCGGGTTCACCGATCTCTGGCTGACCTGGCGGCCCGCGTCGGAGGGGTGGACGTCCGGACTGAACGAGACCGTCGACGAACCGGCGCCGCCGTCATTCGACCACCGGATCGACATGATCTTCGCCCGGCCGGCACCCGGTGAGCACGTTCGCGTGATCGCCGGCGAGGTGACGGGTGCGGACAGCAGCGCCAAGGATCCGGTCACCGGCTTGTGGCCGTCCGACCATGCCGGGGTGGTGCTGACGCTGTCTCGCTGACGTGAGAACGCATGCGGGCGCGCGCCGTACTCAAGTAGTGTCTCCAAGATGGAGGACCTGGACCGCAAGATCGTGGGGCTGCTCGCGTCCGACGGCAGGATGAGCTTCACCGACCTCGGCAAGGCCACCGGCCTGTCCACGTCGGCGGTGCACCAGCGGGTGAAGCGGCTGGAGCAACGCGGCATCATCCAGGGGTACGCGGCGAAGGTCGACCACACCGCCCTCGACCTCCCGCTGACCGCCCTGATCTCGATCCGTCCGATCGACCCGTCCCAGCCCGACGACTCGCCGGAGCGCCTCCGCGAGGTCCCCGAGATCGAGTCCTGCTACTCGGTAGCCGGCGACTCCAGCTACATCCTCGTCGTCCGCGTGGCGTCCCCCGCGGCCCTCGAAAACCTCCTGGCGATCATCCGAGCCCGAGCCAACGTCTCCACCACCACCACAATCGTCCTCAGCACCCCCTACGAACGCCGCCCACCAGCCTTCTAACCACACTGGTCAAAGGACACCGCCTTCGGCGGCGAACAGCTCCTTCGGCCGGCTCCGATGGCTGGTTTCCGACCGCGGGGCTGACTCGAATGCAGACGGTTTGCGGTAAGTAGTTTGCGGTGAGAGGCCCTGGCGGTTTTGTTCCGCAAAGCGACACTGGGGCCGGGATAGGGTCGGCGTGTGCGCAGAGTCCTTTTGAGTGATCTGTTCAGCACTCTGGTTCCTGGTGGTGAGGCCGAGCGGGATGTGATCCACGCACAGATGGCTCAGGTGTTGGGGGTCGACCCGGTGGCGTTCGCTCGGGAGTTCGAGGCGACCTCGCGGGAGCGGTTTGTCGGCGCGTACGGCGACCTGCCGAACACGATCCGGGTGATCAGCCGCCGCGCCGGCGGCGACCCCACGGACGAACAGGTGCAGCGGGCAACGAACGTCCGGCAGGGCCTGTCCCGCCGGCTGGTGGACGCCGTACCGGCCGGCACACTCGTCGCCTTGGCCGGGCTGAGATCGGCCGGTTGGCGGATTGGGCTGGTCAGCAACATCACCGCCCACACCGAGCTCCAGTGGCCGGCGAGCCCGCTTCCGCCGTACTTCGACGCGACAGCGTTCTCCACCCAGGTCGGCGCTGCCAAGCCGGATCCGAAGATCTACCTCGCCGCCTGCACCGCGCTCGAAGTGCCGCCAGCCTCATGTGTGTACGTCGGTGACGGACGCGACAACGAGCTTCAGGCGGCGGCCGCGCTCGGTATGTACGCGATCCGGACGACGGAGCACTCGGACAGCGACCCGAGCTGGACCGGCCCGACGGTTTCGTCGTTCACCGAGCTGCGCGCGCTGCTCGGGGTGTGATCAGACCACCTCGAGGGGAACGTGGGGACGGTCCGGAAGGACGACCACGATGGGGTCGTCTGGGCTGATGACGCCGGTGGTGAGGACTACGGACCGCCGGCCCGGATCACGCCTCCTCCGGTCGAGCTGCTGTTCAGTATCCGCCGGCGTCGATGAGTTGGGACTCGAAGGAGAGGACGGTGATCTTGCCGGCGCCCTTGGCGGGGACCAGGAGGACGGCGTCGTGCAGGGTGGTTCGGGTGAGGGCGTTCTGGTACTTGACGGTGGCGGGGCTGAAGCCGATGGGATCACCGCTGGACCAGTTGAAGCTGTAGTTGGTGCCGATGTCGAGCTTGAAGTCTTCGGTGACTGTGGCGAAGACGAGGGCCGCGCCGGACTTGGTGACGAAGGCGGTCGGCGGGGTCGCGATGGTGAACTGGTCGCTGACGTGCTGGTAGATCTTCGGCTCCTTGGCCGCGGTCGAATGCCAGTCGGCGACGGTCGCGAGAAGCTTGGTGACGTCGGCGTTCGGAGCGAACGACGCGGCACGCGGGGACTTCGCACCCGCCGTCAGGTACTCGGCGAGTGCAGTCGAGGCGGCCAGGGGAGCGGCGGCCAGCCTCTTCGCGTCGGCGTTCGTGACCGGGCGCAGACCGGTGATGTCCGGGACCTTGGCGGCGACCGGGGGAGCGGCGGCGAAGGTGAGCATCCACGGGCTGCCTGCGGTGGTGCGTTCCCAGACGCCGAGGTAGCGGTAGTCCTTGGTGTCGGAGATGCCCGCGGACACGACGAAGTGCATCGGGTACGTGCCGTAGTTCGGTGCCCCGACCACGGGCTTGGTATACGTGAACGGCTTGATCAGGTCCTTGCCGGACTTGTCCAGCGTTCGGCTGATGGTGTAGCCGGCCTGGCTCTCGCGGACGACGGTCCCGGCCTCGATGGTCGCGATGAGCTTGTCGTCGCGGCGGCGGTTGGCGGCGTTGTTGACCTCGTTGTAGTGCTTGACGACGGCGGCCGCGGTCTCGTTGCTGACCGCCGGGCGGGTGAGGCTCCCGACGGTGTCCCGCTGCGGAATCGCCGAACAGCCCGTGACGAGGCTCAGCGCCACCCCGATCACCGCAACCCGCCGCACCGACCCAGTAGGAGCCTGGGTAGGTGGCCCTTGAACAGGTTGTCCGTGAACATACGGTGCGAACACCGGCTGCGGTGAGGTGGGGCGACGTCGCCGGAAGAGGAGCAGCAAGATGCCAATGGCAACCAAGAGCAGACCGGCCACGAAGACACCCAGCGCGGCGAGGAACGCATGCGGGATCTCGATCCCGAGGTCGACCTGAACGTCCGGCGCGGTCTTCCCATCCGCGCTCATGACAACCACGTCGTACGGCCCATCGCTGATCGGCCACGCGATCGACTGACTGCCGGCGCCGTTCGCCTTCGCGACCCACCAGTCGAGCGTCGCCGGCGCGGTGAGCGGACCGGCGGCGCCCTTCTTCTCCTGGGTGGTCAGCGCGATCGGGTACTGCACCTGAACCAGCGACGTGTGCGCGAAGCCCTTGAGATAGCTGGCGACATCGAAGTCCCGGGCGACGCCGACGAAGACCGGCTTGCCGTCGCTGGACCGGGCCTCGACATGCAGTACCGGTCCGTGCCGATCCAGGAGATCGGGGGAGCTGGCGATCGCGAGCCCCTTGCTGGTGAGGTGCTGATCACCCGACTTGACCGTGTCGTCCGGGCCGATCAGCCAGAACGCGGCCGCGGCGCCGGCCAGACCGACGAGCAGGCCGATGAGGGCAAGCAGGACACCAAGGACAGAGCGGACGACCCGCACGCAGACTCCCGAGATCGCGGCATGCCCCAGACATGCCGAACGATTGACGACGGAAGACTAGCGGCCACCCGGTGCACCGGAGCATCAGGTTGCAGCAGGCAACAAGAGAATGCCTCCGGTGCCACCCCTGCATTGGTGGCACCGAAGGCGGATCGGGGCGGGTTAGTTGATCTCGAGCAGTGTCTGGGCCTCGGCGGCGGTGCGGGAGGCGGCGGCGCGCGTCTCGGCCTCGGCCAGCGAGGTGCCGGCGTGCTGCTTCCACCACTCCTGGCCCTCGGCCGGAAGCGAGTCGATCGGGTCGTAGTACTCGTACGTGCGGTTCAGCGCCTCGGGGTCCTGCTGCTCGATACCGGTGCGGTAGTTCTTCTTCCAGTACGAGATGCCGCGAACCTCGTCGTACTCCGACAACTGGTGCACCCACCGCTTGCCGACGTACGGAACGTCGCAGACGATGCGCGGGGTCGCGAAGCCGGGGAGGTAGCCGAGGATGCCGTGCTGCAGGTGCTGTGCCTCGCGAACCGACACCCGCCAGTGCTCGGAGAACGGGATCATGTCGCACATGTAGAAGTAGTACGGCGTGATCGTCGCGCCATCGAGCAATGCGAAGCACAGGTCGAGCAGCTGCGGCACCGAGTCGTTCACGCCGCGCATCAGCACACCCTGGTTGCGGACGTCCCGCAGACCGGCCTCGAACATCGCCTTCGTTGCCTCGGCCACCAATGGCGTCACCGACTGGGCGGCGTTGACGTGCGTGTGCATCGCGATCATCACGCCTCGCTGCCGGCCGAGCTGAGCAACCCGCTCGACCCCGGCCCGGACGTCGTCCGACAGCCAGTGCTGCGGCATCCCCATCAGCGCCTTGGTCGCCAGCCGGATGTCGCGGATGTTCTCGATCTCCAGCAGGCTCGTCAGGAACGCCTCGAGGCGCGGCCACGGCATGTTCGCCACGTCGCCACCGGACACGACGACGTCCCGGACTCCCGGCGTACGGCGCAGGTAGTCGAGCATGTCGTCGAGCCGGGTCTGCGGCTTCGCGACGAACTTCAGCTTCTCGATGACGGGAGTCGAGTTCCCGACCAGGTCCATCCGCGTGCAGTGCCCGCAGTACTGCGGGCACGTCGGCAGGATCTCCGCGAGGACCTTGGTCGGGTATCGGTGGGTCAACCCCTCCGTGGCCCACATCTCGTGCTCGTGCAGCGAGTCCCGGGTTGCGTGCGGGTGGGACGGCCAGTCGGCACGACGATCACTGAACACCGGCAGCATGTAGCGGCGGACCGGGTCGGCGTAGAACGCTTCGGAAAAAGTCCCCGCGTAGTCGTCGTTGGGAACGATCGTGTTGAGCATCTGCGGCGGCAGCAGCATCGACATCGTCGCCCGCTCGGCCTGGTCGCGGGTCAGGTCCTCGTAGACCCGTTCCTCGAGCAGATCACCCATCACGTCACGCAGCTGCTTGACATTCTTCACACAGTGCGACCGCTGCCACTGCACCGAGCGCCACTCCTCGGCGGTGACGTTCTTCCACCCGGGGAGACGGGTCCAATCCGGCTCCACCAGCTCGGCCCGTCGGTACGCGTACGGCTGGCCGGCCAGGTCGGCAGGCTCCGGTACGGCGACATCAGGGCTGATCAGGTCAGTCATGCGGGCTCCGAAGGGGCTTCAGTGGTGATGCGGTCACATGTGAGGATAGCGATAGAACTTCCCTCAAATCCAACAGTACGCCGCAAGAATTCTCGTCACACCGCACTATCAGTAGTATTTTGCCTGACCGCAACGAGGAGGATCCGTGTCATCCAGCCCGGTAGGACTGCATCGCGTACTCGCGCCGTCCGGCGTGTTGCCGCAGGCGGCGGACAAGCTCGACGCGCGGGCCGAGATCTGGCCCGACGAGGTCCGGATCGCGGTCGAGCGGCTGAATCTGGACGCCGCGTCGTACCGCCAGCTCGCCGAAGCGCACGGCGGTGACGGTCCGGCGATCCGCCGAGCGGTCCTCGACATCGTCGCGACCCGCGGCAAGATGCAGAACCCGGTCACCGGCTCCGGCGGCATGCTCGTCGGCGTGGTCGACGAGACCGGTCCGGAGTCACCCCTCGGCGTCCGCAAGGGCGACCGCGTCGCCACGCTTGTCTCGCTCACGCTGACGCCGCTGCAGATCACCGACGAGCTCGCGAACTGGGACGGCAAGAGCGAGCAGGTTCCGGCGCAAGGCCACGCGATCCTGTTCGCCCGCTCGATCGTCGCCAAGCTGCCCGACGACCTGAAGCCCGAGCTGTCGCTGGCCGTCATGGACGTCTGTGGCGCACCCGCCCTGACCGCTCGCGTGGTCCGCCAGTATGTCGACAAAGGCATAAAGCCTGTCGTGTCAGTTATTGGCGGCGCAGGCAAATCAGGGTCGCTGTCGCTGGCCGCGGCACGGGCCGCCGGCGCCAAGCGCACGATCGGGATCGTTCCCGTGCAGGCCGAGGCTGAGCGGCTCACCGCTGCGGGGATCGCCGACGCGGTCACCTTGGCCGATGCCCGTGATCCGGTGGCGCTGGCGAAGGCGGTCGAGGAGGCCGGCGGACCGGCGGACATCACCGTTGTCTGCGTCGACGTACCGGGCTGTGAGCACGGAGCCGTCCTCTCGACGGCGGCCGGCGGCACGGTGATCTTCTTCTCGATGGCCACGTCGTTCTCCGCCGCGGCACTCGGTGCGGAAGGTCTCGCGGCCGACGTGACGATGCTGGTCGGCAACGGGTACGTGCCTGGGCACGCGGACTACGCGCTGGAGCTGTTGCGAGCCGAGCCGGGTGTCCGCGGACTGTTCGAGAGCAGGCTGGCGGAGGATTAGTTCGTGCGCACACTTCTGACGAACGGTTCCGTCTACTCACCCGTCGACCCTCACGCCACCGCGGTCGCCTTCGACGACGGCGTGGTGACCTGGCTCGGTGACGACACCGGCGCGGGCTCGTACGCCGACGGCGCCGACGAGGTGATCGACCTCGACGGCAAGCTGGTCACGCCGGCCTTCGTCGACGCTCACGTCCACACCGCGCAGACCGGCGCGCTGCTGACCGGGCTCGACCTCGCAGGCACGACCTCGTTGACCGAAGCCCTCGATCGCCTCGCCGCCTTCGCGCGGACTCTTCCGGCGGACGCGGTGATCGACGGTGCCGGCTGGGACGAGACGAAGTGGCCCGAGGGCCGCCCGCCGACGGCCGACGAGCTGGATCGCGCGGCCGACGGTCGCCGGGTGTACCTGTCCCGGATCGACGGGCACTCCGGAGTCATCTCGTCAGCTCTGGTCCCGGCGGCGACGGGCGACGGTTACGACCCGAGCGGCCGCGTGGAGCGCGACGCGCATCACGCCGTCCGGGATGCGCTGAGCGAGCTGATCGGGCCGGAGCAGCGGCGTACGGACATCGCGGCCGCGCTCAAGGCGATGGCGTCGAAGGGGATCGGCGCCTTCCACGAGATGGCGGCTCCGCACATCGGCCCGCTGTGGGAACTTCCGCTGGTCCGCGAGATCGCTCAGCAGCTTGGGCTGTCCGCGACGCTGTACTGGGGTGAGCCCGGTGTCTTCGAGCACATCGCGACGTACGACCTCGCGGGTCTCGCCGGTGACCTGAACGCGGACGGCGCGCTGGGCTCGCGGACGGCGGCTCTGCGGGAGACGTACGCCGATCGCTCGGACCACCGTGGTCACGCCTACCTGACGCCCGAGCAGATCGCGGAGCACGTGATCGCCTGCACCGAGCGGAACGTCCAGGCCGGCTTCCACTGCATCGGCGACCAGGCCCTCGACAACATCGCCCGCGGCTTCGGCCTCGCCGCCGAGAAGGTCGGCGTCCAGGCGCTCGTCGCCGCGCGGCACCGGCTGGAACACGTCGAGATGGTCGACGAGGCAACGATCGCGACCCTCGCCCGGTACGGTGTCGTCGCCAGTGTGCAGCCGATGTTCGACGCGCTGTGGGGCGGGCCGGACGGGATGTACGCCGAGCGGGTGGGCGACCGGTGGCAGGGGATGAACCCGTTCGGTTCGCTCGCCCGGGCCGGCGTCGTACTGGCGTTCGGTTCGGACTCACCGGTGACCGAGCTCGGTGGCTGGGAGGCAGTGCGGGCGGCCGCGTTCCACCACGAGAAGTCCGAGCGGGTGACCGTTCGGGCGGCGTTCCAGGCGCACACCCGGGGTGGCTGGCGGGCGGCCGGGATCGATGACGCCGGTGTCCTCGCGCCGAGCACGGCAGCGACGTACGCGATCTGGGAGAGCGACGCGAACCTGGTCGTGCAGACGCCGGACTCACGCGTAGCGGCGTGGTCGACGGACCCGCGCGCCGGCGTGCCCGTGCTGCCGGACCTGAGCGAGGGCGTCCCCACTTGTTTGCGAACCGCCGTCGGCGGCCGCGTGGTTTATGAAGCAGAAGGATGGTCGCTGTGACGCGTGCGGTGAAGAAGCTTGATCTTGATCCGGTGACCGTCCGGAAGGCGCGGAGCCTGGCCCGCAAGGCCGGGCGGCCGATCGTCAACCTGGCCCGGCAGCACACGACGGTGTCGGTCGAGCGAGCGGTACTGCGGTTGGCCGGGCTGTCCGGCGCGGACACGGAAGGGATCCCGTGGGTCAACCGGCTGGCGGACACGGTCCGTGCGGATGTCGGGCTGGAGCACGGGTTCGCCCTGCCAGTCTGGGACGCGCTGGTGCGCGGCGAGGCGGAGGACCTGGGGGTCCTGGCGCAGAAGGCCGCGTCGGGGTCGGTGACGTTCCGGCTGCCCGAGGGACGGGACGCCGTACGAGCGCGGGCGGCGGCACGGAAGGCGGCGGCCGCCGGGTTGAAGAAGGTCGACGGGCGGCGGCGTGAGCGCGACCGGATGATCAAGCGGCACGGCGACCCGGAACAGCGGCCGTGGATCTACCTGATCGTTGCCACCGGCGACATTTACGAGGACATCCCGCAGGCCCAGGCGGCGGCGCGGGCGGGCGCGGACGTCATCGCGGTGATCCGGTCGACCGGGCAGTCGTTGCTGGACTACGTTCCGGAAGGCGCGACCCGCGAGGGCTTCGCCGGGACCTATGCGACGCAGGAGAACTTCCGGCTGATGCGGGCGGCGCTGGACGAGTCGTCGAAGGAGCTCGGGCGCTACATCCGGCTGACGAACTACGCGTCCGGGCTGTGCATGCCGGAGATCGCGACGCTGGCCGGGCTGCAGCGGCTGGACATGATGCTGAACGACTCGATGTACGGGATCCTGTTCCGCGACATCAACCCGATCCGCACGTTCGTCGACCAGCGGTTCAGCCGGCAGATCCACGCCCGGGCCGGGATCATCATCAACACCGGCGAGGACAACTACCTGACCACCGCCGACGCGGTCGAGGCCGCCCACACGGTGACGGTGTCGCAGTTGCTGAACGAGTACTTCGCCAAGGAGGCCGGGCTGGAGGACTGGCAGCTCGGGCTCGGGCACGCGTTCGAGATCAACCCGGACCTGCCGGACTCGTTCCGGCTCGAACTGGCGCACGCGATGCTCGCCCGGCAGCTGTTCCCGGACGCGCCGCTGAAGTGGATGCCGCCGACCCGGCACATGACCGGCGACGTGTTCCGCGGGTACCTGCTGGACGGCTTCTTCAACCTGGCCGGGGCGATGACCGGGCAGGGCATCCTGCTGGTCGGCATGATGACCGAGGCGGTGGTCACGCCGTGGATCTCCGACCGTGATCTGGCCCTGCAGAACGTCCGCTACGTTTTGGGTGCCGCAGGCAACCTTCATGAGGACGTCCGGCCGGCTCCGGACGGCTTCATCGCGTCCCGCGCCCGGCAGGTGCTGGGGGAGTCGGTGGAGCTGCTCGAGGAGATCGTCGACGACGGTCTGCTGAACGCGATCGGCGACGGGACCTTCGGACTGATGAAGCGCCCGCAGGACGCCGGGCGCGGTCTGGACGGAGTGGCTCGCAGGTCCTCCGAGTACTACAACCCGGCGATCGAGCTGTTGGAGGAGGACCAGTGAGCATCATCCGGCCGTACGGCGACACCACGGGCGACGGCATGGTGCAGCTGTCGTTCACGCTGCCGATCCCGCACGACAAGCGGGCCGAGGGCGCCGCCGTCCAGCTCGCGAACAAGATGGGCATGGACCCCGCCCTCGTCGTCCACGCCAAGGCGATGGGTCCGGACTTCACCTTCTTCGTGGTCTACGGGCCGGTGAACCACCTGGTCGACACCGACAAGGTCGAGGTGATCGAGCGCGACTACCCGCTGCTGTCGCCGAAGGAGGTGAACCTCTCGATCCGCAAGACGCTGCGCCGCCGGCTGACCATCGTCGGTGCGTGTATCGGCACCGACGCGCACACCGTCGGCATCGACGCGATCATGAACATCAAGGGGTTCGCGGGGGAGAAGGGCCTGGAGTACTACCGCGAGCTCAAGGTGGTGAACCTCGGCGCGCAGGTCGCCGTACCGGAGCTGGTCCGGCGGGCCAAGGCGGAGAAGGCGGACGCGATCCTGGTGTCGCAGGTGGTGACCCAGCGGGAGGCGCACGTACTGAACACCAAGGAGATGTCGGCCGCCTTCCGGGAGGCGTACGCCGAGGACGCCCGGCCGGTATTGGTTGCCGGCGGCCCCCGTTTCACCGAGCAGATGGCCGGCGAGCTCGGGGTGGACCGGGTGTTCGGCCGCGGTACGACGCCTGGCGAGGTGGCCAGCTATCTGGTCGACGCACTCGTGACCAAGCGAACCCCGCACAGGAAGACGGCATAAAGGTGTCAAAGGCAACTATCGGACTCACGGCGACGCATCGGCGGTACGTGCCGTACAGCCACGCGCACTACGCCGGGAACCTGGTCGACGGCGCGTACGTGCTCGCGCTGTTCGGGGACGTGGCGACCGAGGTCTGCATCCAGTCCGACGGCGACGAGGGATTGTTCGCGTCGTACTCCGACGTCCAGTTCCTGCAGCCGCTGCGCGCCGGCGACGTTGTGGAGGTGAAGGCAACGATCACCCGGGTCGGCAACCGCAGCCGCGACCTCGAGTTCAGCGCGTACGTCGTCTGCCGCGGCCGGCCGGACCAGTCCGAGTCCGCGGCCGAGGTGCTGGCCGAGCCGCTTGTGATCACGCGCGCAAAGGGAACGGTCGTCGTACCGGTTGGGTGACGATTGGTTGCCCTGGGTAACGATCACATGGAGTGCCGAGACGGCTCTGTAACGTGACATGACTGAAGGATCCTCGTTTTTCCTTGGAGGGCAGCCGATCGTGTTACAACGGCCTCAAGGAGCCGGCGCAGAGGTTGACACCGTCGCCGTCAGCGAGCATCGTTTTGGGAGTCGTCATATCCCGTTTGAGCAACGGTCACACGAAGTTCGGCCACCGGATGATCCCGCGACGCTGACCAGGCCAGTGCCAGGCTTGAGTCGACGGGGGCTGAGATCGCTGGTGGTGAGCCCCCCGCGGGGCAGAGGTGGAAGAGGTTCGGCGCCCAGTAGACAACAGCCGGGCGGTTCGCAGCCAGTGGGCCGGCGGTTGGTCCGAAGGAGTGCCGAGCCTCTTTCCTCATTGTGTGACGACATCCTCACTTTCCGCAATCGGTGCCCAATGGCTACTGACCGGATACATTTGCGTGTCCGGGACGTTGTACGGTCGTGCGACCGGCGTCCGCCGGAACAGTGAGGACAAGGGGTTACCGCGTGGACCGGTTGAAGGCTTTCGGGCGGTTGCTGCCGAGGATTGCCGTGGCGGTCGCGGCCGGCGCACTGCTCGGCCTGGCCTTCGAACCGCATGACCACCCCTGGCTCGCGATCGTCGCCGTACCGCTGTTCCTGGCCGCGCTGAACGGTGCGTCGGCCAAAGGCGGGTTCCTGATCGGTGCGGGCTTCGGCATCACCTACTACGCGGTGCTGATCCCGTGGATCACGGTGATCGGTGGCGACGCCGCGGTCGCGCTGGCGATCCTCGAAGGGCTCTTCTACGCCGTCTTCGGGCTGTTCGCGACGCAGGTGCTGAAGCTGAAGCTGTGGATGCTGTGGATCCCGTGCCTGTGGGTGGCGACCGAGTTCGCCACCGCCTCGGTGCCGTTCGGCGGCTTCCCGTGGGGCAAGCTCGCGTGGGCGTTCTCCGATCTCTCGCTCGGCAAGCTCGCCGCCTTCGTGGGCATTCCGGGGCTGAGCTTCGTGATCGCGTTCGTCGGCGTCCTCCTGTACGCCGTACTGCGGCCGGCCAGCGGCCTGCGGCTCCGGGCCGTCGCAGTGGTCGCCGGGCTGGCGATCGTCTTCGGCAGTTCGCTGATCAACCTGTCGACCGAGGGCGACGGCAAGACCGTGAAGGCCGCGATGGTGCAGGGCAACGTGCCCGGCAAGGGGCTGGAGTTCCTCGGCCGCGCGCGTACCGTCACCCGCAACCACCTGTCGGCGACTCTCGACCTGGAGAAGCGGGTCCAGGACGGCACGGAGATGAAGCCGGACCTGGTGATCTGGCCGGAGAACTCGACCGACATCGACCCGTACAAGGACGACGAGACCCGCGCCGATATCGAGGAGGCGGTCAAGGCCGTCGACGTACCGATCCTGGTCGGTGCCGTCACCGAAGGCCCCGGTCCGGACGAGCGGCAGACCACCGGCATCGTATGGGACCCGGTCACCGGCCCCGGCCAGCGGTACGCGAAGCGGCACCCGGTGCCGTTCGGTGAGTACATCCCGTTCCGCGACCAGTTGCTGCCCTACATCAAGCGGCTGGAGATGATCGGCCGGCAGACCGCGCCCGGCACGGTCCCGGGCGTGATGCCGATCAACGGCGTGACGTACGGCGACATCATCTGCTTCGAGCTCGCCTACGACAACGTGATCTCGGACCTGATCAACGGCGGCGCCCAGGTCCTGATCGTCCAGACCAACAACGCGACGTACGGCGGGACCGGGCAGCCCGAGCAGCAGTTCGCGATCACCCGGATGCGGGCGATCGAGACCGGCCGGACCGTGCTGATCGCGTCCACCAGCGGGATCTCCGGCGTCATCCGGCCCGACGGGACGGTCGAGCACAAGTCGGCCCAGTTCGTGCCGGATGTGTACGTCGCCACGGTTCCGGTGCGCGACACCCACACTCTCGCGAGCACCATCGGCGGCTGGCCGCAGTGGATCCTGACCGGCCTGGGGCTGCTCGGCATCGTGCTGGCCCTGGTCGCCCGTCGTCGGCGGCGTACGAACGACGGCCCGCAGACGCCGCCGGCCGCCACGCCCAGCCGCGAGAAGGTTCCGGTCTGAGCCAGGGTCCTCTCAGGGTCCGCCGTTCCCACTCGTTCCGTACGCTGGTGTTTTAGGCCGCCTGATGTTCCAGGCCGCCCGATGTTCCATGCCGGAAGGGGTAGGACATGCCGTGGCTCGTGGCGCTCGCGTTGCTGGTGGTGCCGATCCTGGAGATCTACGTGATCATCCAGGTCGGACAGGTGATCGGCGGCTGGCCGACGGTCGGGCTGCTGCTCGTGGAGAGCGCGCTCGGTGCGTGGCTGATCAAGCGTGAGGGCAGGCGGGCCTGGAACGCCCTGCAGGCGTCGTTCGAGAGCGGCAAGCTGCCCGGCCGCGAACTGTCCGACGCGGCCCTCGTCCTGGTCGGCGGCACCCTCCTGCTCACCCCGGGCTTCGTCACCGACATCTTCGGCTTCTTCTTCGTCCTCCCCTTCACCCGCCCCGTCGCCCGCCGGGCAATGTCCGCGTTCTTCAGCCGCCGGGTAGCCACCCAGTTCGGCACCCCGAACCTCGGCAACTTCATCCCCGGCGCAGAGCCCACCCGCCCCCGCCCGACCTCCGACGACGTCATCCAAGGCGAAGTAATAGACCCCGACCAGAAGTAGTTTCCTTCCCACGCATGCTCCCGTGGACTGGGGAGACTTTTACCCCCGAATCGGGCAGAAACCCTCCCCAGTCCATCGCGAGGTAGCGGCGAGCACTAGCCTTGAGGGTGTCCGGCAGCGAGTTGGGGGTGTGCCGTGGCAGTACCGCGGGTGGTCGTTGTCGGGGGCAGCATGGCCGGCTTGTTCGCGGCGCGAGCCATGTCCGACCAAGCGTCGGTTGTCGTGCTCGAACGCGAGCGGCTCACGGATGCCGTGGCACCGCGCGGCCACGTGCCACAGGGCCGGCACCTGCACCTGCTCCTGTCCGCTGGGCTGGATCTGCTGCGCGACTGGTTCCCCGGTATCGAGGACGAACTCGTGTCCCAAGGAGCCATGCATGCCGACGGATACGGAGCGTGGGTGTTCCAGGGCGGCGCCTACCGAGCCCGCGGGGACTGGGGCGGGCCGGTGCTCTGCCTTACCCGGCCGCTGCTCGAGCACGTCGTCCGTACTCGCGTAGCCGCCCTGCCCGGCGTGTCCGTCGAGGACGGCGTGACCGTCGAGCGGGCTGTTGTCGAGGACCACCGGGTGACCGGGGTCGTGGCGGCCGGCGTCGAGCGGCCGGTCGACCTCGTCGTCGACTGCTCCGGGCGCAACTCACGCATCGCCCACGACCTCGCGGCGTCGGGCCTCCTCGAGCCGCCGGTCACCCGGGTCGGCATCGACATCGGGTATGCGTCCTTCCTGATGCGTCGCTCACCGGACGACTTCGAGGGCGAGCTCATTGTGTGCGTCGACAACCCGGGCTCATTCCGCGCCGGATCCGCGCTGCCGGTCGAGGGCGACCGCTGGCAGGTGACCGTGGCGGGTGTGCGCGGCGATGCCCCGCCCACCGACGAGGAGGGCGTCCGCGCCTTCATGGCCTCCCTGCCGAGCCCCACCCTCGGGCAGCTTGTCGACCGCTGCGAGCGCTTGTCGGAGATCGTGGCCTACCGCTTCCCGTCGAGTCAGCGACGACACTACGAGAAGGCGTCGGACCTGCTGGAGGGGCTCGTCACGCTCGGGGACGCAGCGAGCAGCTTCGACCCGATCTACGGCCAAGGCATGTCGTCGGCGGCGTTACAGGCGGCCGTTCTGGGCGACGTGGCCCAGGCTGTCGGGGTGGTCTCCCCGGAGCTGCCGAAACGATTCCACCGCAAGGTCGCTCGCCTCATCGACGCACCTTGGCGCATCGCCGTGGGTGGTGACTTCGGCCACCCCGCCACGGTAGGTCCCAAGCCCACGGGAACCGCCCGGCTCAATGCCTACATCCTGCAGGTCATCCGGGCAGCTCACGTCTCGGTTCCCGTGGCGGGGGCCTTCAACCGTGTACTCCAACTGACCGACCCGCCAACGGCCCTGCTACGCCCGTGGACAGTCGCCCGTGTCCTCAGCAAGTCTCGCCGTTCCCCAGCCATCACAGGCGTCACGATCCAGCACCCCCGCGTCGGCCCCGAGCCTCCCAGCTGACCAGCCGGGAGGCTCGCGTCGATCGTGAAAGGCCAGCGTCAGAAGTCGATCTCGATGTGGGTTCCGGTGGGTACGCCGGGGTGGCGGAGCCATAGGATGGCGAGCTCGGCGTCGTACTGGAGGTCGGTGAGGTTGGCGTCGTCGGCTCGGACGGCCGTTGGATTGGTTGGGGCGCGGAGGGCGGTGGTGACTTGGACGCCGCGGGGTGCCTCGGAGATGAAGCGGATGCCGGTCTGGTGGCTTTCCCAGCCCACTACTCGGCCGGCGGAGGCGAGCAGGGGTTCCTCGTCGTAGGTGAGGTCGCGGAGCCAGGTCAGTTGGCCTGGGCCCAGCTCTCGCCGGCGCACGATGCCGAGGTGCGGGTCGAGGACGTCGAGGTAGGTGCCCTCGACAACGTGTGAGCCGCCGGCCTCTTCCAGTACGGCGCCGACGAGGTACGGGCCGCGCTGGACCGACAGCCAGTTGGTGGACTCCCAGCTGTGGCCGCCCGCCTCGGCCAGTTCGCGGATCGCCGCGACCAGCTCGGCGGCGCGTTCCGGTGACTCGGTGAAGGCGGCCGGCCGGGACGGGAGGAACCGGACCTGGCCCTTGCCGATCGGCTGGACACCGACGTGGTTGCGGTCCGCGCCGAGTGCCTCGGCCAGGTGGTCGGCGCAGGTGTCGTAGCGGCCGGTCCACCAGGAGCGGATCTCGTGGTACGGGTCGGCGCCGTCGCCGACGTACAGCAGGCTGCCGCCGCGGCTGACCCACCCGGCCAGCGCGTAATGGATGCCGGGGGCAAGCGGCTTCTGGAATTCGTAGCTCAGGACGAGTACGTCGACATCGTCCAGTGCATCAGGAGTGTCGATCACGTTCTCCAGCTGGACCGGACAGACCTTCTGCCCGTCGCACAGCGGTGGCAGCGCCAGACCGTAGAAGTCGGAGAAGTGCAGCTGCTCGCGGCCTTCGAGTGCCAGGGCGTCCTGCAGGCCGTCGTAATGTCCGCTCTCGCCACCGGGTGCCCAGCGCTGGAACATGGCGGTGTCCGAGAGCGCGATCCCGATCCGCGGTCCGTCGTTGGCCCAGCGCACCTCCGGCTGATCCAGGTCGCGCAGGCTGTTCATCGCGATGAGGTAGCTGGTGGCGGTGTCCTGCGGAATCGATTCCCGTTCAGTAGATCCCTCGCGCAGGTAGGGCCGGTTGAAGATCCGGTTCGGCCACGGCGCGACCTCGTACCGCGAGACGCCCGGGTGCAGCAGCGAGGCGATAAGCGTGCGCTGCCAGTTGGCCAGGTAGTCCTCCCAGGTGCGGTCCGGGTGGTCCTCGATCGGGTCGTGCAGGAACCACATGCGGCGGTCGGTGCCGCGGGTGAGGTCCTGGGCGATGCCGTACTCCAGGTAGGCCGTCTCGAAGGTGCGCTCGGCAACCTTTCCGGCGTACACGTTGGGCGTCCGGGAGGTTCCGGTCCACACCTGCGCGATGGCGCCGTCGATCGAGGGCAGCGCCCGCAGGCGTGATTCGGGGCTGATGATCTGCCACTGGGTGTAGTTCAGGAGGCTGTGCGTCGGGACGTAGAAGCGCACCAGGCGGCCCTGCTGGAGCGCTTCGTCGCGGAGCACGGAGGTGACCCGGTCGAGGCTGCGGGACAGCAGATGCTGCTTGAGCTGCCCGGAGCGGAAGTGCGCTTCGGCGGTGCTGAGCGGGGCCTGCCACGGCTCATCGAAGAAGGCCTGCCACTCCCGCTTGAACGATTCCGAGTAGCCGGCGCGCGCCCAGAACTCCGGCTCCTCGAGGTGGATGCCTTCGACGCCGAGCTCGATGATCGGGCGGAGTTTCTGCACCAGGTACTCGGTGAAGCCTAACGTCGGGACCATGTACGGGATATCGGTGCTCTGCCCGTGCAGGATCGGCGATCCGTCGCCCGCCGTCTGCGCGTCGGCCCAGTGGTCGGAGCCGTCCCACCGTCCATCCAGGTAGTCCTGGTAGTTGCCCCAGGAGATGCCCGTCATCAGGTGGACGCGATAGCCGGCCTCACGCCAGCGGGCGATGCGCTGCGGCGTGGTGTCGTTGAGACCGTAGACCATCACGAAGTCGGTGCGTAGGTCGATCGATTCGTCGTACGGCGCCTGCTCCTGGAAGCCGGTCGCCTCGCGGTCCTTGCTGGTGCTGGTGTCCGTCATACGTCAACCCTTGCCGGTCCGGTACGCCGGGCGCCAGCCCGCTGTCAGGAACTGGACACGGGCCGTGAGGTCAGCGGGGGAGCACGTCGGCGGCCTGGAGTTGTTGCCAGATCTCGGACTGGTCGACGACGGTGACGCCGAGCTTCTCGGCCTTGGTGAGTTTGGACGCACCGACATCGGCGCCGGTGATGAGCAGGTCGGTGCTCGCCGACACCGACGAGGCGATAGACGCGCCGGCCTTCTCACAGAGTCGCTGGAAGGCTGGGCGCGCGACCTTCTCACCGGAGCGTGGATCGCTGATGGAGCCGGTGACGACCACCGTCTTGCCGGCCAGCGGTGCACCCGCGACGACGACCGGTGGGCGATCCTCCTCGCGTACGTCGAGCGAGACGCCGGCCGCTCGGAGCCGTTCGAGCTCGGGGCGCAGCCGGGTGAGGTGCTCGATCAGTGAGGCGGCGACCTTCTGGCCGATGTCGTCGACGGCGACGAGCCCGTCGACGCCTGCGTCGGCAACCTCTTCCAGGGAAGCGAATCCGGCGCGGCACAGCCTGGCCGCGGTGCCTTCGGAGGCCATCGGGATCGCGAGGCCGATGAGTGCCCGGCGGAGGCCGACCTGGCGGCTGGTGTCGATCGAGTCGATCATGCGGGCGGCCGAGATCTCGCCGATGCGGTCGAACTCGAGCAGCCCGTCCTTGGTCAGCTGGTAGAAGTCCGACGGGTGTTCCAGGATCCCGGCCTCGGCCAGCCGCTCGATCCAGACTCCGCCGATCGCGTCGATGTCGGCGGCCGCCCGGGACGCCCAGTGGATCAGCCGCCGCACGGTCTGGGCTGGGCAGCTGACGTTGGTGCAGAACAGTTCGCGGCTGTTGCCTTGCTCGGTCAGCGGCTGCTCGCACGACGGGCACACCGACGGCGGCACGATGTCTCGCTCGGCTCCCGTGCGCTTGGAGGCGTCGAGTACGCCGGCCACGAACGGGATCACGTCGCCGGCGCGGCGGACCAGGACCGTGTCGCCGATCTTGATGCCGCGGGCACGGATCACCTCCTGGTTGGCCAGCGTCGCGCGCGTGACCGTCGTACCGCCGACGAAGACGGGCTCCAGCCAGGCGACCGGCGCGATCTTGCCGGTCTTGCCCACGTCCCAGACGACGTCAGCCAGCACGGTCGTCTTCTCCTCGGCGGCGAACTTGAACGCCAGGGCGCCGCGTGGCGAGCTGGACCGGGTGCCCGCGGCGGCGAAGGCGTCGCGATCGGCGAGGCGCAGTACGGCGCCGTCCAGGTCGTAGTCCAGTTCGTTGCGTTGCTGCTCGATCGTGGTGATCACCGCCTGCGCCGCGGCGGCGTCGTCGCAGTGCCGCATCTCGGCGACGGTGAATCCCATCGTCTGCAGCGCGCGCTCGAGATCGGCGTCGGCGTTGTCGGAGTCGCTGAGCAGGTCGAAGGCGAGGAACTGGAGGCGTCGTTCGGCGACGGTCGCCGGGTCCTTGGCGCGGAGTGTGCCGGCAGCGGCGTTCCTCGGGTTGATCAAGGGCTTGTCGGGGTGAGCGGCGTTGTAGGCGGTGAAGGTGGAGCGCAACATGACCGCCTCACCGCGGACCTCGGTGCGGTCTTGGACCTCGAGCCGGTCCGGGACTCCGTCGGCGAGTGCCCGCACGAGCGGGGTCACGTCGTCGCCGGTGGTCCCGTCGCCGCGGGTGATCGCTCGTGCGAGTTGCCCGTTCTCGTAGACCAGGGCCAGTGACAGGCCGTCCAGCTTCGGCATGACCACGACCGACTGGCCGGGGAAGCGGCTGAAGAAGGCCTCGACCTGTTCGGGGCGGGTCGCCTTCTCCAGCGACAGCATCGGCCGCGAGTGCCGGATCGGCGCGTGCAGCACCGCGGGTGCACCGACCTGATCCAATGGGTTCGGGTCGGGCGCCAGCTCGGGGTTGGCCTCGATCAGCGTCCGCAGTTCGTCCTCGATCACGTCGTACTCCGCGTCGGCCACCGCCGGCGAACCCCGGTAGTAGGCGTCCCGCAGTACGACGATCCGATCGGCCAGTTCCTGAATGCGCTCCCCAACGTCCACGGGCCAGGACACTACCTGCGTGCCCCGACAAACCGCGTCATTCCGCGGCCACCGTGATGATGGTTCTGCCGCGGGTGCTGAAGGCGGCGGGGGCGTCGGCGAGGGGGCGGACGCTGGTGACGAGCGGCGTGAGCCGGCCCTCGCGGAGGCGGGTGGCGAGTTGGGTCAGCTGTTCGCGGTTGGGCTCGACGACGAAGAAGATCGCCCGGCCGTCGTCGGGCTGGACGGTCGGCGGTTCGGCGACGGTGACGAGGGTGCCACCGGGGCGCAACAGCGCGGTGGAGCGATCGCGGATCTCGCCGCCGATGACGTCGAACACGACGTCGACCTCGCCGGCGTCCTCCAGGCGGTCGCCGTCCAGGTCGAGGAACTCGTGGGCGCCAAGGGTGCCGGCCAGGTCCGGTCGGAAGCCCGGCCGGTGCCGATGATGTGGGCCCCGGTCTCGCGGGCCAGTTGCCCTGCACGCGGCCAACGGCCTGGAGCTGATGCACGGCGACCGAGCCGACCGAGCCGCCGGCGCCGTGGATGAGGACGGTTTGGCCTGCTTGCAGGTGAGCGTGGTCGAACAGCGCTTGCCAGGCGGTCAGACCGGGCATCACCGCGGCGGCCCCGGTCATGTGGTCGACATCGCCGGGGAGCGGGGCCAGGTTGCGGGCCTCCACAGCGGTGTACTCGGCGAGCGAACCGTTGCGGCGCCAGTCGGTCAGCCCGAAGACCCGCTGACCGACCGTGAGACCGGTGGTGCCGTAGCCGAGTTCGACGACCACACCGGACAGTTCGTGGCCGAGGACGCTCGGCGTGCGGTCCCGGCCGGCGCGGTCGGTCCAGGTCCCGGGCCAGTCCGGAGGGCCGGGTCAGTCGACGGGGGTTGTGAAGGGGCCTTTGGGGCTGAAGGTGTGGGTGGTGAAGCGGTCCGCCATGGTGCGGTGGGTCTGCGCGTCGGGGTGGAGATCGTCGGGGAGGGGGTGGGCCGCGTTGTCGGGTTCGCCGTACAGGGTGCGGCCGTCGAGGTAGTGGAGGTTGGGGTCGTCGATCGCGCGCTGGGTGATGATGCGGGACAGCTCGGCGCGGATGATCGAGAGGGTCAGTTTGCCGGCGGGGATCTCGTCGGGGCTGCCGGTGGCGGTGAAGCGGAGTTCGCCCTCGGCGAGTGCGGACAGGTCCCAGCCGGTGGGGCCGGGGGTGTCCTCGTGGATCGGGCAGAGGATGGGGGAGACGACGAGGAGCGGTGTGTCCGGGTGGCCCTCGCGGACGGTGTCGAGGAAGCCGTGGACGGCCGGGGTGAAGCTGCGGAGGCGGAGGCCGTCGGTGTTGACGATGTTGATGCCGAGTTTGAGGCTGATCAGGTCGGCGGGGGTGTCGCGGATGGTGCGCGCGATGAAGGGTTGGAGGAAAGCACTCCCGCCGAAGCCCAGGTTGACGAGTTCCACACCGGCCTGAGCGGCGGCCAGGGCCGGCCAGGTGCCGGTGGGATGGGTGGCGTTGGAGCCGTGGCTGATCGAGCTGCCGTGGTGGAGCCACACCCGGCGAGTGACCGGAACCGGCTCGACCGGGGCATCGGTGCGGAGGGCAACGAGTTCGGTGGTCTCGTCGTGCGGCAGCCAGATCTCGACGGTCTTGGGTACGTCGGCCAGCCGGTCGAACCGCAGTATCCCCGGCTCACCGCGCCGGGTCTCGGCAGAACCGGTCGTCAGGTCGATCGTGATGATGTCACCACCAGGCAGGCTCGCCTGCGCCACCAGCTGACCATCGACGAGGACGTCGTACACACCGTCCGGTCGTGGGGGAGCGCTGACGTAGTCCCGCTTCGTCGGCAGCGTCTCCAGCTCGATGACGGTGGCCCGGCTGGAGAACACCAGCCGTACGCTGGAGGGCTGCGACTCGACCATCGTCATCTGCCCGTCGTCGTACTGCTTCCGGGCCCAGGCAGGCAACCGATGCGGGAGCACACCGCGATCCGTCCGCTCGAGATCGAGCGCGCCACGCAGGAGATCAAGGGTGATGGGGGTGGTGATCAACGGAAGAACCTCTACTTGTGGTCGGGCCAGTTGCGCAGGAGGGTGTCGAGCGCGTCGAGGATGCGCGGCCAGCTCTCGTCGCTCGGGGGCTTGCTGTGGCTGAACGATCCGGCCAGCTCCAGGCTGACGTAGCCGTGGAACACGCTGCCCAGCAGCCGGATCGCGTCGGTCTGAGCGGGCTCGGTCAAGTCGTAGCCGCGCAGGATCGCTCGGGTCATCTCCGCGTGCCGGTCGCCGGCGCTGGCGGCGGCAGCCGACGGATCGAGCCGGAACTGGGCGGCGGCGTACCGTCCGGGATGTTCGCGGGCGTAGTCGCGATAGACATTCGCCAAGGCGGCGAGGGCATCACGACCGGCGCGTCCGGCCAGCGCCGCGGCGCCCAGATCGGCCATCTCCTCGAGAGCGATCAACGCGATCCGCGTCTTCAGGTCATGGGAGCTGCGAACGTGCGAGTACAGACTCGCGACCTGTACGCCGAACTGCCGGGCCAGCGCCGACACGGTGACCTGCTCGAAGCCGGCCTCGTCGGCCAGCTCGGCCCCGGCCCGCGCCACTCGCTCGGTCGTCAACCCCGCTCTTGCCATACCTGATTATGAAATAACCTAAAACTTTTAGGCAAATCAGCACAACAAAAACGGACCCCCACCGCGCCGTTGCGGTGAGAGCCCGTCAGGGCCTGAGGGTCAGGCGGTGCGCTTCGTGCGGTGCAGGTGCGCCGGGCCGATCTCGCCCTTGCGCAGCAGCTCCACGCGCTCGGCCAGGAGCTCCTCGAGCTCGCTGATGCTGCGACGCTCGCGCAGCATGTCCCAGTGCGTACGGGCCGGCTTCTCCTGCTTCGGCTCCGGCTTCTCTCCGGTGGACCGGGCGGCCTCGCTGCCGCAATGCGGGCACTCCCAGATCGCGGGCACCTCGGCGTCGTGCGCCATCGTGACCTCGACCACATGGCCGCGGGGGCAGTCGTACGTGATCATCTGGCGCGGAGCGAACTCCACACCGCGGTCATCCTCGAAGCTGACCCCACCCAGCCCCGAACCACGCAGTACGCGATTAGACATGTCAAACCTCCGAGATCGTCATCCGTGCCAACGGTCGGCCGGCCCGGATCATTCCCATTTTGGCATGCCCGAGCCTTCTGTACGCACCTGACAGCACCGTCGTGACGCCCTGTACTCGCGCGTTCACTCATCACGGTGTGTCGCGGACCGTCCGACGTACGACGCACCGAACCGATGCAGAGTTCACAGGCAGTTGCCAGGAATCGAGGATCACTTCCTCAGCAAGCGGCTTTAGCGTCTGCTGCCATGGTGCTACCCCGCCACAAACTCCGTGGCCTCAGCTTCGTCAACGTGGCCCTGGTGGCCATCGTCCTGACCATCGCCATCACCGCCTACTTCCTCTTCTTCAAGAAGGACCCGCCGGCCGCCAGTGCGACGCGTCCGACGGCGGAGGTGGCCCGTGGCGAGGTGACCGCGAGCGTCAGTTCCAGTGGCACCCTGCAGAGCTCCCAGACCGCGTCACCGCAGTTCGAGACCTCGGGCACCGTCACCCAGATCCTGGTGAAGGTCGGCCAGGTGGTGGCCAAGGGCGCGGCGATCGCCAAGGTCGATCCGTCCGCCGCCGAGCGGCAGCTCCGGATCTCCGACCAGAACCAGATCGCGGCGGCCAACTCGGTCACCGCCGCGCAGGAGTCGCTCGACGATGCCGAGGACGCCGCGGAAGAGGCCGAGGAGGCGTCGGCCTCACCGACCCCGACGCCCACCAACGGACAGCAGCAGATCCAGAGCCAGAACCAGGGCCAGACCCAGAACCCGGAAGTTGCCGTCAGCAACGCCGAGGCGAGCCTGGCCCGGGCCAAGGCGGACAAGGAGCAGGCCGACCAGGACGTCGAGGCCGCCCAGGCCGCGGTCGACGCGACCACGCTGAAGGCGCCCATCGCCGGCACGATCACCGCGATCAACGGCTCGGTCGGCTCGGTCACCGGCGGTTCGAGTTCCGGATCAGGGTCAGGCTCGGGCAGTGGTTCAGGCTCGACCTCAGGTCAAGGTTCAGGGTCCAGCACCTCGAGTACGACGACTACCTCGGGCTCCGGTTTCGTGGACATCTCGGACCTGAAGGCGCTCCAGGTCGTCGCGTCGTTCGCGGAGGCGGACGCGATCAAGATCAAGGCCGGCCAGTCGGCGACCGTCACGCTCAACGCCGAACCGGGTACGACGCTCACCGCGTCGCTGGCGTCCGTCTCGCCGACCCCGACCACGACCAACGGCGTCGTCTCGTACGCGGCCACCTTCTCCCTGGCCAAGCTCCCGGCGAACACCAGGATCGGCCAGACCGCCAACGTGACCGTCCAGACCGCGAAGGCGACCAACGCCCTCTACGTCCCGACCACGGCGATCGCGACCAGCGGTACGACGTACACCGTGACGATGGCCGACGGTGCGGGGACGCGCGAAGTGAAGATCGGCGTCCGTGGCGACAGCTACACCCAGGTCGTCTCCGGCCTGAACGAGGGCGACCGGATCGAGCTGCTCCAGGGCGCCATCGGCGGGACCGCGAACCAGACCGGCCAGGGCCGGCAGGGACAGTTCGGTCAGGGGCAGTTCCCCGGCGGTGGCGGCCAGTTCCCGGTCGGCGCGGGTACGGGCGGCGGGGGTAACCGTGGCCGCTGACGCCCTGATCGACATCCGGGACGTCACCAAGACGTACGGCAGCGGCGAGACCGCCGTGCACGCGCTCCGCGGGGTGTCCCTGCGAGTCGCAGCCGGTGAGTACGTCGCCGTGATGGGCTCGTCCGGATCCGGCAAGTCGACCCTGATGAACATCCTCGGCTGCCTCGATGTCCCGAGCCGGGGCGAGTACTGGCTGGACGGCAGCAACGTGGCCCGGCTGACCGAGGACCAGCAGGCCCTCGTCCGCGGCCGCAAGATCGGATTCATCTTCCAGTCCTTCAACCTGATCCCGCGGACCACCGCGCTCGCCAACGTCGAGCTCCCGCTCACCTACGCCCATCTGCGCCGGGCCGAACGGCGTCAGCGGGCCGGCCGCGCGCTGGAGCTGGTCGGACTGACCGACCGCGCCGGCCACCGGCCGAATCAGCTGTCCGGCGGTCAGCAGCAGCGAGTGGCGATCGCTCGGGCACTGGCGACCGGGCCGCGGATCCTGCTCGCCGACGAACCGACCGGCAACCTGGACCTGCACTCGACCGACGAGGTGCTGGACATGTTCGACCAGCTGAACGCCGACGGCCGGACGGTCGTGGTGATCACCCACGAGCATGAGGTGGCGGCCCGGGCCCGGCGGCTGATCCAGGTCGCGGACGGCCGGATCGTCGCCGACGAGGTGACTCGCTGATGTCACCTCGCGACCTGTTCGGGGCCGCCCTGCGCGGCCTCAACGCGAACAAGCTGCGCTCCCTGCTGACCATCCTCGGCGTCTCCATCGGCGTCGGCGCGGTCATCGTGCTGGTTGCTGTCGGCAACGGTTCGGGCAAGGCGGTGCAGGCCCGGCTGGAGGCGATGGGCACCAACCTGCTCACGGTGTCCACGACCGGCGGTGGCGGCGGCTTCCAGCGCGGCCAAGCCGGCCCGTCGTCCCAGCAGTACAGCCTGACGCTGGCTGACGCCACCGCGCTGGCCGACGAGCGGCTGGCGCCCGACGTGTCCGCCGTCGCCCCCGTGATGACCAGCAGCGGTGCGACGGCGACGAACGGCGACACCAGCTACACGGTGAGCCAGGTGATCGGTACGACGCCGGAGTACATGCCGGCCACCAACACGCCGGTCGGGATCGGAGCGTCCTTCACCCAGCAGGACGTCGACGACTCCGAACGGGTGGTCCTGCTCGGGCAGACGACCGCGACCGAGTTGTTCACCCGGCCCGCGAGCGCGGTCGGTCAGACGATCAAGCTCGGCGCCATCGACTTCGTCGTTCGCGGCGTACTGGCGAGCAAGGACAGCACCGGGTTCTCGGATCCGAACGCGACCGCGATCATGCCGATCAGCACGCTCCGCGCGACCCAGGCCGGGTACGGCGCACTCAGCCAGATCGTGGTCCAGGCGGCGGACACCGATCGCGTCGACACCGCTCAGGCTGAGGTCACGCAGTTGCTGACCGCACGCCATCAGGTGCCGTCCGATCAGACCTCGCCGTTCCGGATCACCAACTCCGCGCAGATCCTGCAGACCAGCCAGGACACCGCGGCGACCTTCACCGCCCTGCTGGCGACCGTCGCAGCGATCAGCCTGGTCGTCGGCGGGATCGGGGTCACCAACATCATGCTGGTCACCGTCACCGAGCGGACCCGCGAGATCGGCATCCGCAAGGCGCTCGGCGCGCGGCGGCGGACGATCCTCGGCCAGTTCCTGATCGAGGCGACCCTGCTCAGCCTGATCGGCGGTGCGGTCGGGGTCGGCGCCGCGCTGATCGTCACCCGATTCCAGTTGGCCGGTGTGCAGCCGGTGCTGGTGCCGTCGTCGATCGGACTCGCGCTCGGCGTGTCCGCGGCGGTCGGCCTGTTCTTCGGCAGCATGCCGGCGCACCGAGCCGCCGGTCTTCGTCCCATCGATGCACTACGTCACGAGTGAGAGGCAACCTCCGATGAGCAACCAGACGCCCGATGATTTCGCCCAGATCGGGTCCGACGAGGAGGTCGACTCGGCGCTGAAGCCGAAGAAGAGCCTCAACCTGCCGCTGGCGACAGCGATCCTGGCCGGCATTGTGGTGCTGGCCGTCGGCTTGGCCGGTGGCGCGGGTCTGCACGCGGCCTTCGCCTCGGACAGTACGTCGAACCAGCCGCAGGCCGGCGGCCGTGGCTTCGGGAACGGGTACGGCGGCTACCGCGGCCAGAACGGCAACGGGCCGGGCCAGGGCCAGCTGCCGGGCGGCGCCGGCGGTCAGGGCGGCGGCGCGGCGATCGGCACGGTGGTCTCGGCGACCGCGACCGAGCTCGTGGTGAAGACGCAGAACGGCAACGTCACGGTCAAGCTCACCGGCAACACGACGTACGAGATCACCTCGAAGGGCACTGCCACCGACCTGAAGGCCGGCGAGCAGGTCGTCGTCAGCGGCCAGAGCGCCGACGGCTCGATCACCGCAACCACGGTCCGCCAAGGCGCGTTCGGAGGCGGCTTCCGCAACCCGGGGGCGACCCCGGCCCGCTAGATGCCGTGCAGGTCGACAGGACGTGTCCAGCGGTCATGCCGGACTCCAGGCGTCCGCGCGCGGCGAGAGCCCGCCAGTGGGCGCATACGTCCTGTCGAGCTGCCCACCCCCAACCGTGCACCCCGGCCGGGCGCACGTCAGTTTCGGGTGGCGGTGAGGGCTACTGCGGTGGAGTTGATGGTGAAGGTGCCACCGACGGCGTCGATCGCGGTCCCGACGTCGCTGAGGATCGCGTCGAGCTTGCCGGCGTCGGCGAGTTGCTTCGCGTTGCCGCCGGTCCGGATCTGGTCGAGCCACTCCTCGCGGGTGTACCGGCGACTCCAGGGGAATCGCGGCCGCTCGACATTCCCGAACGCGCCGGTCGAGTCGAGACCCTCGGCTGCTCGGTCGAGGAACATCTCGTAGGCCCCGAGTGGCGAGGCGGCGACCCGCGGACTCACCCGGGTGTCCGGCAGGGCGTCGCGAAAGATCGCCGCGAACGCCTCGACCAGCTCGGCCGGTGGCTGCAGCACGTACCAGAAGACGGCGAGCCGGCCGCCGGGGCGCAGTACGCCGGCTGCCTTGGCAGCGCCGGCCGTGGGGTCGATCCAGTGCCACGTCATGCCGGCGACGAGCGCGTCGAAGGTCCGGCCGGCCACGTCCCATGACTCGAACGGCGACACCTCGACCTCGACGCCCGTACCGCGGGCGAACTCCGCCATCCGCTCGTCGACATCCACGCCCAGGACGTTGCACCCGGCTGCCTGGAACTGACGTGAGGTGATCCCGGTGCCGCAGCCGACGTCGAGGAAGTCGCGGCCAGGTGCGGATGCGACGACCGCCTCGACCAGAGCCTCCGGATAGCGCGGCCGGGCCCGGTCGTAGAGCTCGGCGCCGGACCCGAAGGACTCGGCCATCTCGCGGTGCTCGTGCGGTAAAGTGGGCATGTGCCCACCATAATGGGCGGGTGCCCACTCGGGTCGAGGGAAGGGTCTGGATGCCGACAGGTGTGGCGCTGCTGGATGCGCGCGAGCAGCTGTTCGACGCGGCCGAGCGGGTCCTGCTCCGGGACGGGCCGGAGGCGCTGACGAGTCGTGCCGTGACGACCGAGGCGGGCTGCGCGAAGGGCGTGCTGCACAAGCACTTCACGGACTTCGACGGCTTCCTGGCCGAGCTGGTGCTCGACCGGATCCGCCGGCTCGACGACCAGGCCGCCGTACTGCGGGATTCGGTCGGCCAGGGGAGTGTCGCCGACAACCTGACCACCATGCTGACGGAGTTGTTCAGCTCGGTCGCGGTGGCGATCGTGAGCCTGACGATCTCGCGGGACGGGCTGCGGGCGCGGCTCCGCCAGGCGGTCCCGACCGGGGTGCCGATCCTCACCGATGCCGGCGGGGTGGTGATCGGCTACCTGACCGCCGAGCGCGATCTCGGCCGGATACCGGCCGGGGCGGACGTCGCCACGTTGGCGCTGACCTTGATCGGCTCCGCGCACATGCTCTTCGCGGACCGCACCGGCGACCGCCCCACGCCGGAGGACGTGCGGAAGCTCGTCGGCTCCGTCGTACCCGGTTAGACGACGGTGGGCTGTGCGTTGCCGGCTTCGGTGATGCCGCGGCGCATATCGACGCGGGAGAGCAGGATCAGGCCGACGACGAAGAACAGGCCGAGGGCGACGATGGCTGGGCGGTAGGAACCGGTGATCTGGTGGACCAGGCCGAAGACCAGCGTGCCGAGCCAGGACGTGCCGCGCTCGCCGGCCTGGTAGAGCGAGAAGTACTCGGCCTCGCGGCCCTTCGGGATCAGCTGGCTGAACGCGGACCGCGACAGCGCCTGGGTGCCACCGAGGACGATGCCGATCGCGACGCCCATGGCCAGGAACGGGACGATCTGGTGGGCGGGCAGCAGGAACCCGGCGATCACGATCACGATCCAGATCACCAGGCCGCCGGAGATCGTCCGGTGCGCGCCGTACCGCTGGGCGAACCGGCCGAACGCCAGCGCCCCGAAGAACGCCACGAACTGCACCAGCAGGATCGTCGCGATCAGGATCTGGGTCTCGAACCCGAGCTGCTTCTCGCCGTACGTCGACGAGACCGAGATGACCGTCTGGATCCCGTCGTTGAAGAACAGGTACGCGATCAGGAACAGCATCGTCATCCGGTAGCTGCGCAGGTGCTTGAGCGTCGCCGACAGCTGCCCGAAGCTCTGCCGCACCAGACTCCCGCTCCGGACTTGGACGACGCTCGTCGGAGGGCGGTCCCGCAGACGCAGGAACGGGAAGAAGGTGAACAGTCCCCACCACAGCCCGGCGCTGAGCAGACTGAGGCGGACCGCTGTGCCCTGACTGACCCCGAGCGCGTCGTGCGCGGTGACGAAGGCGAGGTTGACCAGCAGCAGGATGAACCCGCCGGCGTACCCGAACGCCCAGGCGCGGGACGAGACGGCATCGCGCTGGTCGGGCGGTGCGATGTCGATCAGGATCGAGTCGTACACGACGAGGGACGACCCCAGGCACAGATTGCCGATGAACAGCAGCAGCGCGCCGAGCCCCCAGCGGCCACCGCCGACGAACACCATGCAGCAGGCGGCCAGCGCGCCGGTCCAGGCGAACGCGCACATCAGGAGCTTCTTGCGCGTCAGCCGGTCCGCGATCGCCCCGACCACGGGCAGGAACAGCGCCGACACCAGCGTCGCCACTGTGACGACGTAGAAGGCGAGCGAGCCTGGGGAGATACCCAGCCCCAGGACGTCGAGGTTGGTGTGACACGGCTTGTCCGTGGTCCCGACGTACCCGCAGGCGGCCTGCTCGGCGACCGAGGTCAGGTACGGCGCGAACAGCACCGTGCCGACCGTGGTCACATAGCCGGAATTCGCCCAGTCGTAGAGACTGAAACCCCAGTACTCGCGCTTGTCCACCGACGCCGGGGCGGAAAGAAGTCCCATGCGCGGAAGTGTGTCAGGTCCCGGGGACTTAGCGGCGTGCCCGCGGATAACACTTCAATCCCACTGGCCGCGCTCGATCAGGACGTCGCGGAGCAGGTCGGTGCGGTCGGTGATGATGCCGTCGACCCCGGCGTCGAGCATCCGCCGCATCGCGGCCGGATCGTCCACGGTCCACACGTGCACTTGCTTGCCCCGGGCATGCGCTCGTTTGATCAGCCCCCGCGTGAGCACGCGGAGCGGTCCGTAGCCCTGCGGGATCTGCAGGCACGCCCCGCCCGCCGGCAGCGCGATCGGGAGGAACCGGATCAGCACGATCTCCCACTCGCCGTACCCGGTGCACAGGCGAGGCCCGAGCAGTTTGCGCATCCGCCGGACGCGGGACTGGGAGAAGGACGAGACACAGACCCGGTCGATCGCGCCGGCCGAGCGCAGTACGTCGGCCGCCGGCCGCAGGCCGTTCTCCGCCTTGATGTCGAGGTTGAACCGGATGTCCGGGAAGTGCTCGAGCAGCTCGTCCAGCCGGGGGATGGGCTCGTGGCCGTTGATCTTGGCCTTGCTCACCTCCGACCAGGGCAGCTCGGCGATCACCCCGGTCCGGTCGGTGACCCGGTCCAGCTTGCTGTCGTGGAAGGCGATCACGACGCCGTCGCTGGTGGCGTGCAGGTCCGTCTCGAGGTACCGGTACCCCAGATCCACCGCGTTCTGGAACGCGTGCAGCGAGTTCTCGTAGCCGATGTTGTCCGGGTGCAGCGCGCCGCCCCGGTGAGCCATCGCGATCGGCCCGCCGTGGTCGAGGTAGGGATACACGACAGGAAGTATGTACCGTTTGGGTGGTGACGCTACTCACCCCCCGCCCCGACCTCTGGACCCTCGACCCCGAAGTCCTGCACCTCAACCACGGTTCGTACGGCGCTGTGCCGCGACGGACCCAGGACAGGCTGGCCGCCCTGCGGGCCGAGACCGAGGTGAACCCGATGGCGTGGTTCCGGTCGGTCGCCGGCCAGTTGACCACGAGCCGCCTCGAGCTGGCGTCGTACCTGCGGACCGACCCGGCCGGCTTCGCCCTCGTGCCGAACGCCAGTGCCGGTGTCACGGCCGCGCTCGCCACGCTGCCGATCCGTGCGGGCAGCCGGATCGTCCTGACCAACCACGCGTACGGCGCGGTCCGGTACGCCGCCGAGCGGTTCGGCCGGATCCACCAGGCCGAGGTGGTCGTGGTCGACGTACCGCTGGAGGCCGACGACGAGACCGTCGTTTCCCTGATCGCGGCTGAACTGAAGGATGCCGCCGTACTGATCGTGGACCACATCAGCTCGGGCACCGCTGCCGTGTTCCCGATCGCGGCGCTGGTCGAGGTGTGTCACGACCGCGGTGTCCCGGTCGTGGTCGACGGTGCGCATGCTCCGGCGTTGATCGATGCACCGGCGGCCGACGGCGCCGACTTCTGGACCGGCAACTTCCACAAGTGGCCGGCGTCGCCGCGCGCGACGGCCGGTCTGGTGGTGGCCGAGCAGTGGCGGTCGGCAACGGTTCCGCTGATCGTGTCGTGGTCGGAGTACGACGAGCGCCTGCCGGAGCGGTTCGACATGCAGGGGACGTACGACTACACGCCCTGGATCGCCGCGCCGGAGTCGCTGCGCGTCCTGGCCGAACTCGACTGGCCGGTACGTCGTGCGCAGCTGAGCGCCATGCTGGACGAGGGGGCGAAGCTGGTGGCGAAGGCGCTCGGGACCGGGGTGGCGGAAGTTGCCCACCCCGCCCCGACGATGCGCCTCGTCGAGCTCCCCTCGACCGTGGACCTCAGCGCGGGCGAAGCGATCAAGGAACGCGTGTCACGCGACCTCAAGGCGGAGATCACCCTGACCGGCTTCGACGGCCGGGGCTTCATCCGCCTCTCCGCCCACGCCTACAACTCGCTGCAGGACTACCAGAAACTGTCCGAGCTCCTCCCTGCGGCGCTCACCCCTTGATCGCGCCCGAGGTCATGCCGGCCACGATCTGGCGGTTGAAGAACAGGAACATGATCAGCGGCGGGATCGTGATCAGCAGGATGTCCATGAACAGCAGGTTGTACTGGGTGCTGAACTGACCGGAGAAGTTGTAGAGGGTCAGCTGGACGGTCGCGTTCTTGTCGCCGGGCAGGAAGTACAGCGGATTCACGAAGTCGTTGAACACGTTGACCGACTGGACCACGACGACGGTGATGATGACGGATCTGAGCAGCGGGAAGATGACCCGGAAGAACAACCGCAACGGCCCGGCCCCGTCGATGATCGCGGCCTCGTCGAGCTCCCGCGGGATGGTCGCGACGAACGCCCGGAACAGCAGGATGCAGAACGACAACCCGAACGCGATCTCGATCAGGATCAGCCCCGGCATGGTCCGGAACAGCCCCAGCTTCTGCAGCACCCAGATCGTCGGTACGACGGCCGGCGGGATGATCAGCCCGGACAGCACCAGGAAGTTGATGAAGCCGTTCCACTTGCTCTTGCGGCGTTGCAGCACGAACCCGGCCATCGCCGCCAGCACGACCATGCCGGTCACACTGGCCACGGTCAGGATCGTGCTGTTGATGAAGGCGATCACCAGCATGTAGTCGCGGGCCTGGACCACCTCGATGAAGTTCTGTGCGAAACGGAACTGGTGTGGCCAGGTGAAGTCGAGGTCCGCGGCCTGCGTCCGGTCCTTCACCGCGGCCAGCACCATGAACGCGAACGGGATGACGAACACCACGATCGAGGACACGATCGCGACCGCGCTGAGCAGGTACTTGCGGCCCGGTCTGTGGTTGACAAGCTCGGCGGTGCTCACATGTCCACCTCCTTACGGTTCAGGAACCACGACAGCGGCAGGATGATCGCGGTGACCACCAGGAAGAGGATCACGTTGCCCGCCGTCGACAGGCCGTAGAACCCGGCCTGGTACTGCTTGTAGATCACCGACGAGATCACGTCCGAGGTGAAGCCGGGGCCACCACGCGTCATCGCCCAGATCAGCTCGAACGACCGCAGGCCGCCGATCAGGGACAGGATGATCACGGTGACGGTGGCCGGCTTGCACAGCGGCAGCACGATCCGGCGGAACGTCTCCCACGACCCGGCGCCGTCCACCCGGGCGGCCTCCATGTACTCACGCGGGATCGACACGATGCCGGCGATGTAGATCAGGGTCGCCAGCCCGACGCCCTTCCACACGTCGACGGCGGCGATCGACATCAGCGCCCATTTCGGGTCGGTCAGCCACCCGGGGCCGTTGATGCCGATCACCCCGAGCGCGCCGTTGATGATGCCGCGCTCGGGATTCATCAGCACCTGGAACAGCAGGCCGACGCCGACGGTGCTGACCAGCACCGGGAAGAAGACGACCGACCGCAGATACCCGCGCCCCACGATCTGGGACGTCAGCAGAACGGCGAGCAGCAGGCCGAGCACGACCTTGGAGCCCGACGTCACGACGGCGAAGATCAGCGTGTTGGTGAAACCCTTGACCAGCGCGGGCTCCTGGAAGAACGTGACGAAGTTCTCCAGCCCGATGAACTTCGACTCGAACAGGCTCCACCGGGTCAGGCTGTAGTAGAACGACGCGAACGTCGGAACCAGGAACAGGACGGCATAGATCACCGCGGTCGGCAGGTAGAACCAGAACGAGTACGGCGAGTAGACCTTCCCCCCGGCCGCCGCAGCGGCCGGGGTTGCGTCAGCGCCGGTGCGCGGACGGGCCGAGGTGATGGTCATAAAGCCTCACCAACCCGCGAGCCCGAGCTGCTGGGCCTGCTTCTTGACGTCCTCGTCGTACCGGGCGGCGCCGTCCTTCGCCTTCCGGATGCCGGAGCCGACCTCGACGGTGATCTGCTCCAGCGAGGGGCCCTTGACCGGCGAGAGGAACTCCAGCGCCAGGCTGGACGCGCCCGGCTTGTCGAGGTACGGCTGCATGTCCTTGATCGCCTGCGGTACGTCGTCCGGCAGCGTGCAGCCCTTGACCGCGTACGGACCGGTCGGCGCACCCGCCTCGGACTGGGACTTGCAGCCGTCGGGGCTGGCGACGAAGGCCATGAACTTCTTGGCCGCGTCCAGCTTGTCGCCCTCGGTGGTCTTCGGGATGTACAGACCGCCCGGCGTCCACAGCGTCAGGCCGTTCTTGCTCGCATCGTCACCAGGCAGTGCGAACAGGCCGACGGTCTTGGCCGCGTCCGGGTAGGTGGCGATCATGTTCGCGACCACACCGGACAGGATCGGGTAGTGCGCACCCTTGCCGGTGGCAAGCATCTTGAGGCCGTCCGGCAGCTTCGCCGAAGCGAAGTCCGTGTTCTCGTACCCGGCGTCATGGACGGCCTCGGTGTGCTCGAAACCCTTCAGCGCGGCCGGCGACGTCGCGTACTTCGCCTCGTTCTTGGTGTACTTGTCGGCGAAGTCCGGTTCGGCGGCGGCCACGTTGTGGAAGTCGCCGAGGACGAACAGCTGCGACGTCCAGGTCTCGCCGTAGGTCTGGATCACCGGCGCGACGCCGCCGGCGGCCTTGATCTTGGCGTTGTTGGCCATGAACTCGGCCCAGGTCGTCGGTACCTGCAGCCCGAGCTTGGTGTAGACCGGGATGCTGTAGAGCACCGCGCCGCCCATGAACCCGCCGACGGGTGCGCCGTACACCTGGTCGTCGGCGGTCACGGTCTTCTTGAAGTTGTCGTCCAGGTCGGCGACCCACGGCTCGTCGTTCATCGACAGCAGGTTCTTCTGCGGTGCGATCGCATTGAACAGTGACCCGGTGTTGTAGTTGAACACATCGACCATGTCCCCGGTGGACAACCGGGTCTTGATGATGTTGTCGCCCTCGGTGCCACCGGGACGGGTCTCCACCTTCACGGTGATGGTCGGGTTCTTCGCGTGGAAGTCCTTGGCGAGCTGCTCGGCTTCCTTCACGTCCTGATCCTGATTCGTGGTCAGGTACGTGATCTCGACCGAGCTTCCACCGCCCGCGTCGTCACTGGAACCGAGACTGCCCGCGCTGCACGCGGTCAGGGCGAGCGAGCAGACGGCAATGACGGCCAGTCCTCTCGCGCCTGGGCGGAACGTCATCATGACCTCCAAGGGGATGTTTCTTCAGGGCATCTGCAGCGGGGCGGAATCGGTGCAAAGGTTCAGTTGTGAGCAGGGATCAGTTGTCGAGCAGGGCGTCGAGCTTCGCCTGCAGGGCTTGGGTTGCGGGGGAGAAGTCGCGCCGGCTGATCGCGTCGACCAGCTGGCCGGCCGGCAGGTCGAGGTAGCGCTCCAGCCGCGCGGCCAGCTCGGCGTCGTCGGTGACCACGTCGGCCTCGACAGCCGCGGCCACGAGGGCGTCCCAGCTGGACTCGTGGTCGATGAGCTGCCGGACGGTCGGTTCGGCGGCCAGTCCGGGCGTCTCGCCGGACGGGTCTGTCGCGGTCCATTCGTGCGTGCCGTGCCCGACCTCGACCGGCTCACTCTCACCCGGTACGGCGACCTTCGCCGTCGACCCGACCGGCACGGTCACGCTGAGCCGGATCTCGCCGTCGGACCGGGTCCACTCGACCGCGGCCTCGCCGTACGGCGTGACGTGCTTGGCGGACGCCTTCGTGAGGTGCGAGGTGAAGAGCGGGCGTACGTCGATCGTCCGGTAGCCGGGGTCGGCGGCAGCCAGCCCGGCCACGCGACGATGCAGCCAGTCGGCGACGGCACCGAGGGCGTAGTGGTTGAACGACGTCATCTGGCCGGGGTTGATGCTGCCGTCGGGCAGCATGCTGTCGAAGCGTTCCCAGATCGTCGTCGCGCCCATCGTCACTGCGTACAGCCAAGAGGGGCAGCCTGTCTGTAGCAGAAGGCGGTACGCGAGGTCAGGATGTCCGGAATCGGCCAGCGCGTCCGCGACCAGCGGCGTACCGACGAATCCGGTACTGATCCGGAAGCTCGCCGTCCGGACCAGATCGGCGAGGCGCTCTCCGGCCCGTTGGCGCTGGGTCTCGGTCGGCAACAGTGCCCACTGCAGCGCGAGGGCGTAGTTCGTCGCCGCGTCACTCAAAACCCGTCCGCCCTCGGTGGCGTACTCGCTGGCAAAGGCCTGCCGGACGCGCGCGGCCAGGTCGGCGTACTCACGGGCCAGGTCGGCGTCGCCGACGACCTCGGCGGCCTTGGAGACCACTTCGGCCGAGCGGGCCAGGTGCGCGGTCGCGAGCACGTCCGGGTCCGCCTTCGCGCGGAACGGGTTCTCCGGCGGCGCGGTGGGGTCGAGCCAGTCGCCGAACTGGAAACCGCCGGACCAGAGCAGGTCGCTGCCGGCCAGGTCGGCCATCTTGTCGACCCACGCGCGCATGCTCGGCAGCTGCCGGGCGAGCAGCCCGGCGTCGCCGGTGCGCTCGTAGATCACCCAGGGCACGATCGTTGCCGCGTCACCCCAAGCCGCGGTGGCGGGGGCCTTGTTCTTCAGGACATCCGGTACGACGTACGGCACCGAGCCGTCCTTCTGCTGCTCGGCGGCGAGGTCCGCGAGCCAGTTCGTGAGGAAGCCGGCAGAGTCGAACAGGAAGCTCGCTGTCGGGGAGAAGACCTGGATGTCGCCGGTCCAGCCGAGCCGCTCGTCACGCTGCGGGCAGTCGGTCGGTACGTCGAGGAAGTTGCCGCGCATACCCCAGACGACATTCTCGTGGAACCGGTTCAGCAGGTCGTGCGACGAGTCGAACCAGCCGGTTCGCGTCAGGTCGCTGCCGACCACGATCGCCTCGAGGTCTTCCGTGCGCAGCTCGCTGACGCCGGTGACCTCGGCGTACCGGAAGCCGTGAAAGGTGAGCGGCGAGTCGAGGGTGACCTCGTCGGAGCCGGCCAGGACGTAGGTGTCGGTGGCCTTGGCGGTCCGGAGCGGCCGAACCCCCAGCTCGCCGTTCTCGAGCACCTCCGCGTGCCGCAGGACGATCTGGTCGCCTTCGGCGCCACCACGGACGGTCAGCCGGACCCGGCCGACCAGGTTCTGGCCGAAGTCGACCAGGGTCTTGCCCGACGGCGACGTACTGATCTCGACCGCGGGCAGCACCTCGGTGATACGGACCGGCGGGCCGTCGGGTGCGACGAGCAGGCCGAGGTCGGCGTCGAGGACATCCACCGGCCCGGCTTCGCCCGGCGTACGGCGGAGGTCCGTGCTCTGGCCGTCGTACAGGTCGTCGGCCGTGATCGCGCTCTCGCGGGTGGTCCAGGTGCCGTCGCTGCCGATGGTGTGAAGCCGGCCGTCGGACGTCGTGACCTCGAGCTGGGCGAGGACTGCGAGGCGGGTTCCGTACACCTGGTCCTGGTCCTGGAAGCCGAGCCGCCCGCGATACCAGCCGTTGCCGAGGAGGAACTCCAGCTGGTTCGCGCCGTCCTTGACGAGGCTCGTCACGTCGTAGGTCTGGTAGCGGAGCCGGTACTGGTACGCCGTCCAGCCGGGCGCGAGCTCTTCGTCGCCGACCCGCTCGCCGTTGAGCTCGGGACGGTAGACGCCGTGCGCGGTCGCATAGAGGCGGGCCTTCACGATGCCGGCCGGCAGGTCGGCGACACCGGCGATCAGGGGAGCGGGAGAGCCGAGCGCGTTGTCGCGCGGGCTCACGAACTGCGCGCTCCAATCGGCTGGGTTGAGCAGACCGGCCTCGACGGTCGCGGGCTCACTCCACTCACTCCAGTCGTCGTTGCCGCGGACGCGCACCCGAACCTGCGCGGACTCGCGGGACTCAAGCGGATCGCCCGGCCAGGACACCAGGACCTGGTCGGGGGACTGGACGGTGTAGACCTGCGTCGTGCCCGTGCTGATCTCTACCTCGTACGCCGTCTGCGCGTAGCCGGCGTCCGCGGCCGGGACCTGCCAGGACAACCGTGGCGTCGCGGTGCCGATCCCCAGGACGGGGGCGGCCCGATGCTCGAAGCGGAGAGACGTGGGTGCGGCGAGGTTCGACATGTGACTCCTACCGACGAGTGAAACGATTCATTGGGTGCTCCGACGAAACATCTCGTGCTGTTGCGGATTGATGGCTGCGCCGTTCCAGGGACGTTTCGCCTGTTCCCCAACCCTGCGGCCGGTACTCGTCGAGGACTAGCCCGCAGTGCACTCGTGGTAGCACAAAATGCACCTTGGCCCGTATCGTGAGGCATGGCCGACGAGCCGGTGAGGACCCGCGGGACGGTGCTGCACTTCGTCGAAGGGACGCTGGTGCACGCCGGTCCGCACGTGCACGAGGACTCCCATCCACTGCACACCCACAGCTTCTTCGAGATCGCGCTGGTGACCGGCGGCGAAGGAGTGCACCACAGCCTGGCCGGCCGGCAGCGGCTCCAGGTCGGCGACGCGATCCTGCTGCGTCCGGGGGTCTGGCACGAGTACGAGGAATGCCGTTCGCTCGAGGTCTACAACTGCTGCTTCTCGGCCGATCTGGTCCGCCGCGAATTCGCCTGGGCGCGCGAGGATCCCTTGCTGGGTTACCTGCTGTGGACCGGACCTTTCTCGGCGCAGCGCCGGGGAATGCTGACCACCCATCTCGATCCTGCCGAGCTCAAGGAGGGCATCGGCCATCTCGAGGGATTGCGGCAGTTACGCAACGAGCCGGTGAGCCGGCATCGGGCCGAGGTGATCGGCTGGCTGTCGCTGTACCTGAGTTGTGTCGCGCGGACGGTGGCCGGACGCGACGACCGTAGTGAGCAGACGCATCCCGCCGTACTGGATGCGATGCGGATGATGGAAGCCGACCCGGCGCGGCAGTGGACGCTGACCGAGTTGGCGCACGCTCTGCACCTTGCGCCGGGGTACGTGGTGCGCCTGTTCAAGTCGGTGACCGGGATGCCGCCGATGGCCTACCTGTCGCGGCACCGGGTCGAACTCGCGGCCGATCGGCTGCTGCACACGGACCTGCCGATCAACCGGATCGGCGAGTCGGTCGGCTGGCCGGACCAGAACTATTTCGCCCGCCGCTTCAAGTCCCACTACGGGCTCAGCGCATCGGCCTATCGGCAACGTTTCAATTCGAAGAAGCTCAGTCCTTCCGTCGCGGTGATCAGCAACTCGAGACCGTCCAGGATGCGGTCGAGACCGAACTCGAGGCCCTGATTCTCGCTGCCGGCCGCGGTGCGCATGGCCGCGGTGAGGCTCGGGAAGCGATCACCCTCGGTGCTGAGGATCTCGGCCAGCGACTGGGTGATCTCCTCCTCGGTGAGGCCGACGCTGTGCCCGGGGAAGGTCGTGGACTGCTGGGCGATGTTCCGGACGTGGCTGGTGATGACGAGGATCGAGTCGAGTTGCTCGCCGCCGCGCAGGCCCGAGTCGACCAGGGCTGCGATGCCACGCTCCATCCAGGCCAGCTCGTTCGGCCCGAGCAGACGGCGCCCGATGGTCGACTGCAGGAGCCAGGGGTGGCGGGTGAAGCCCGCGTAGAGATCCATCGCCCACGTGTGCAGCGCCTCGCGCCACAGTAGCGCCGGGTGCTCCGGCGGCGGGCCCATCGCCAGGTCGCTCATCACCGCGATCAGCTCGGTCTTTCCCGGCACGTACCGGTAGAGCGCCATCTTGGTGACCGGCAGCTCGCCGGCGATCCGCTGCATGGAGACCGCGTCGAGCCCCTCCGCGTCGGCGATCCGGATCGCGGCCTCCGCGATCCCGGCCAGGGTGATCGCCGGTTTCGGGCCGCGGCTCGGCACCGGCTGGGTGCCCCAGAGCAGTTCGGTCATCGGCGTCCTTCCGCTTTCGCTTGAACTGTGTCTACCATACACATTACTGTGTCCAGCGGACACAATTACTCAGGAGGAAGCGATGAAGGTTCTGGTATCGGGTGCGAGTGTCGCGGGCCCGTCGGTGGCGCTCTGGCTGGGACGGGCCGGCCACGACGTGACCGTGGTCGAGATCGCGCCGGCGCTCCGGCAGGGTGGGTACGCCGTGGACTTCCGCGGCGAGGTGAACAAGGAGGTCCTGCGGAAGATGGGTGTGCTCGACGACCTACGGGCGCTCCAGACCGGGGGTACCGCGATGCGGTTCGTCGACGAGTCCGGACGGCGGTTGATGCGGTTGCCGATCGAGTTCGCGGGCGGCGAGCTCGAGGTGCTCCGGGCAGACCTGTCCCGGGTGCTGTACGAGCACAGTCGCGACACTGCGGCGTACCGGTTCGGCGACTCGATCGCGAGCCTGCGTGAGCATGCGGGCGGTGTGGACGTGCGGTTCGAGAGCGGCCTGGAGGAGACCTACGATCTGGTCATCGGCGCGGACGGGATGCACTCGGTGGTACGCCGGCTCGCCTGGCCGGCGGAGCGGGTGACCGAGCGTCATCTCGGGTACTACGTCGCCGGGTGGGAGGTCCCGAACACACTCGGCATCACCGGCGACTCGCTGAATTACAACGTGCCAGGGAAGCTGGCGAGTGTGGGAGAGGATCGGCGTGATCCGGCGCTGGCGCAGACCCTGTTCGTGTTCAAATCACCGCAACTGAGCTACAACCGGCGCGACCTGGACGAGCAGAAGGCCATCGTGCGCGAGCACTTCGCGGAGGTCGGCTGGCATGTCCCCACGTTGCTCGATGGGTTGCCGACGGCAACGGAGTTGTACTTCGACTCGATCAGCCGGGTGCACGTGGATCGCTGGTCGCAGGGCCGGCTGGTACTGCTCGGCGACGCTGGGTACGGCGCCACCTTCGGAGCACTCGGCACGGGGACGGCGGTGGTCGGGGCGTACGTCCTGGCGGGGGAGCTGGCGCGGGCGGGCAACGACCATCGAATCGCGTTCGAGCAGTACGAGGCACGCCTGCGCAAGGCGGTCTCGGCCACGCAGGACGGCAGCCGGGCCGGGCAGTTCCTCGCACCGTCCACGCGCTTCGGGATCACCGCGCGGAACCGGATGCTCGACACCCGGTTCTTCCTCAACCAGATGCTGAAGATGGCCCAGAAGATGAGCAACCTGATCGAGCTGCCCGACTACGACTCAGCCGAGCAGCGGGAGCTTGCGCAGGAATGACTCCCAGGGGTCCGGGAACCAGCCCGGCACCCCGAGGACGGCGAGGTAAAGCCAGATCGCGACGATCACACAGAGGAACAGTGCGACTGTGCCGAGTGCCTTCAACCAGGCGGGCTGTTTGCCGGTCCAGGCGGTGAGGGCCTTGACCCAGTCCTTCACTTTGTAGAGCAGGCGCTGGGCCCACTCGAACTCGCTGGACAGCACTGCGAGGCCCGCGATGAACAAGGGGATGCCACCCGGACCCGGCAGCCAGCCGGTCAACGGTGCGGCGATGATCAGCAGGCCACCGACCACCCCAACCCCGATCCGGTAGAACAGGAGCTTCTTCGGGTTCTCCCGGATCCGCCGCCGCCACTCCCACCGGTCGTCTTTCGCGTCCAGGGTGATGTTGTGATCAGTGCGGTCGGGAGTCTCTTGCTCGGCCACGAACCAAGCCTACGCGGTGGCAGGGTTGCCGAACTCCCAATGCCACGGTTCCTCGCGGTTGCCGCCCTGATCCGCCCACGCCGGATGGACCCAGCCGAAGGTGTCGGCGTGGGACTTCATCCACTGGTACTGCGCCGTGCCGTACTTGTCGATGCCACCGCACAAGTCGACCGCGACACCCCAGCCGTGGTTCGACGTCCCCGGAAGGGCGGCGAGGGACGGCTTGCGCGCGTACAGGTCGACCTGGGAGGAGTACGAGCGGTACGAGTCGGTGATGCAGAGCGTCCTGCCGAACTGGGCGCGGTAAGCGGTCGCCAGTCGCAGGTACGCCGCCGCGGCGTCGCACCGGAGCCGGTGGCCGGACCCGATCGCGCACAGCTTGCTCGCCGGGATCATGCCGTTGCTGTAACCGCCCCACCCGACACTCGCCGAGCCGGTGGCCAGGAACGGCATCGGGTTGACCGGGTCACCGCCGAGGTGCACCTCGAAGTGCAGGTGCGGTCCGGTCGAGTTGCCTTCGGTGCCGACGGCCCCGATCCGCTGGCCGGCGGTCACCTGCTGGCCGTCGGCGACGTCGATCCGGCTGAGATGTGCGTAGAGCGTCTCCAGGCCGTTGCCGTGGTCGATGCGGACCAGGTTCCCGGCCCAGGCCGGGTGCTCGACCCGGACGACACCCGAGGTCACCGCGCGGACCGACGTACCGACGGCGGCCGGGAAGTCCTGGCCGGTGTGGAAGCCCGTCGCCCACATCGATCCGGCCTGACCGAACGCCGTACCGATCTCGAAGGTCCCGTCGGCCAGCGGCCAGGTCCAGGCGCCGGAGCCGACGTTGACCGACGTTGCCGTGTTGCCGCAGCGGAACGCGACGGCGTCGGAGGTTGCGGTGGGGGCGACCTGCGGCTTGGCCGGTGCGCCGAGCGTCGGGCGCAGAGCGGCGTACAGGTTGTCCGGGACGGTGGTGACGACGACCGAGCCCTTCGCCTCGTCCGCGGCGATCATCTCGCCGTTGTCGAGGGCGACGCCGATGTGGACGAGTCCGAGCGATTTGCTGCCCATCACGAGCAGGTCGCCTGGCTGGATCTGGGTCGTCGGCACAGCCTGGTAGTCGGGGTAGACCTTGCCGACCAGGTTGGGGAGCGTCGTGTAGGGCTGCCACGCGACCCGCGCGGCACCGAGGCAGCCGTACTTGTCCGGGCCGGTCGCGGCCACGCCGTACGGCTTGCCGAGGAGGCTGAAGGCCTGGTTGACCGCGCGGATCGTCTCGGCGGACAGCACTCGGACGGTCCGGCCGCCGTCGACCACGCTCGCGACGCCGGCGACCGAGGCGCCGCGGCGAGTCAGCGGCTGCAGGCCGGCCGGAAGCTTGGCAGGGTTCTTCAGTACGGCGGCCGCCGGGGGTTTGACCTTCGCGGCCGCGAGCTCGGTCAGGTAGGTCTGCCAGCGGATGAGGGCCTGCTGGTTGCGGGCGAGCTGCAACTGCTTGGACAGCTCGGACGCGCCATCGAGGTCCGCGACCTGTCCTTCCATCGCGGCCGCGGCGAAGGCGGCCTTCTGCTGCACCTGCAGGCTGAGCTCCTTGGCCTTGCCCGCGGCCTCGTTCGCGGCCGCCCGCTTGCCTGCGGCGTCCGCGGTCAGCCGGTTGGACTCGGCTTCGGCCGCCATCGCGGTCCGGTACTGCGCGACCTGAGTGCTGCCGAGTTGGGTGATGGCGGTCTGCCGGTCGGCGATCTCCTGCAGGTTCTCCGCGATCGGTGCCAGCGACCACAGCATCGACTCCGTGCCGAGCACGGTCGGGATGCCCATTTGGTAGGCCTGTGCGGTCAGCAGTCCGAGGTGGCGACGCTCCGTGTCCGCCCTGCTCTTGGACACGGTCGCGCTGGCTTCCGCATTCTTCGCGGCGGCTTCGGCGGTCTGCGCGGCCTTGAGCGCGTTCGTGTAGGCGATGGTCGCCTTGGCGAAGTCGGCCTGGACGGCGGCGGCCTCGGCCTGGAGCTGCTCGAGTGAGCGGTTCACGTCCGTGACGGACGCGGGTGGGGGAGGTGTCGGGTCATCGGCGTACGCCGGCAGCGCTACCGCCGCCAGCAGTGTGCCGAGTGCCGCCAATCGCAGCCCCCGACGGCTCCCCAGCACCATCAGGCCCCCATTCGTCTCGCCTCACGCGCGCGGAGGGAGACGGCCCCCGCGCGTGCCCAGCGTAGGCGGCGAACGGTCCTGACGGAACCCGGGTGAACGGACTGTAACCGCACAGGGCGCGGAGCGGCCGTGAACACTGCCCGATCGGGACGTTCCAGTGACCCCGGTCACGCCTGCGGGCGAGCGTCGTACCAGTGGTCCGATCGGCTGGTGCGACCCACTAAAGTTCACACCATGGCCTCGCACTTTGACGTTGTTGTCCTCGGCGCGGGTCCGGGTGGGTACGTCGCGGCGATCCGCGCTGCCCAGCTCGGCCTCAAGACCGCCATCATCGAGAAGAAGTACTGGGGCGGTGTCTGCCTGAACGTAGGCTGTATCCCGTCCAAGGCGCTGCTGCGCAACGCCGAGCTGGCGCACATCTTCCGGGCGGAGGCGAAGACCTTCGGTATCAGCGGCGAGGTCAGCTTCGACTTCCCGACCGCGGTGCAGCGCAGCCGCAAGGTCGCGGACGGCCGGGTCAAGGGCGTCCACTTCCTGATGAAGAAGAACAACATCACCGAGTTCGACGGCTGGGGCTCGTTCACCGACGCCAACACACTCGATGTGACGCTGAACGACGGTTCCTCGGAGACCGTCACCTTCGGCAGCTGCATCCTCGCCACCGGCGCGACCACCAAGCTGCTGCCGGGCACGCAGCTGAGCGAGCGCGTGGTGACGTACGAGGAGCAGATCCTCACCGAGGAGCTGCCGGGCTCGATGGTGATCGCCGGCGCCGGTGCGATCGGTGTCGAGTTCGCCTACGTGCTGGCGAACTACGGCGTGAAGGTGACCATCGTCGAGTTCCTGGACCGGGTCGTCCCGCTCGAGGACCCGGAGGTGTCGAAGGAGCTGGCCCGGGCGTACAAGAAGCTCGGCATCGATCTGCTGACCTCGACCCGGGTCGACTCGATCGACGACTCCGGCTCGCAGGTCAAGGTGACGGTGACCGGCAAGGACGGCGTACAGCAGACGATCGAGGCCGACAAGGTGCTGCAGGCGATCGGCTTCCAGCCGCGCGTCGACGGCTACGGCCTGGACAAGATCGGCGTCGAGCTGACCGAGCGCGGCGCGATCGGCATCGACGGCTACTGCCGGACCAACGTGCCGAACATCTTCGCCATCGGTGACGTGACCGCGAAGCTGATGCTCGCGCACGCGGCCGAGGCGATGGGCGTGGTCGCGGCCGAGACGATCGCCGGGCACGAGACGATGGAGCTCGACTACGCGATGATCCCGCGGGCGACGTTCTGCCAGCCGCAGATCGCCAGCTTCGGGTACACCGAGGAGGAGGCCCGCAAGCTCGGCCACGACGTCAAGGTCGCCAAGTTCCCGTTCACCGCGAACGGCAAGGCGCACGGCCTCGGCGACCCGACCGGCTTCGTCAAGGTGATCAGCGACAGCAAGTACGGCGAACTGCTCGGCGCGCACCTGATCGGCCCCGAGGTCACCGAGCTCCTCCCCGAGCTCACCCTGGCCCAGAAGTGGGACCTCACCACCAAGGAACTGGCCCGCAACGTCCACGCCCACCCGACCCTGAGCGAGGCCCTCCAAGAGGCCTTCCACGGCCTCGAAGGCCACATGATCAACTTCTGATCAGGCGTATCCGGACCACGCTCGACGGTCCTCGGAACGGCGGCAGACGAGGGATCTCGCCACTCGGCGGTTCTCATCGTCTGCCGCCGTTTTCGGTGGCGGCGGAGATTCCGTGAGAATTTCTTCTGGCATAGCGTCGGATCCGGGACGAGTCGTTCGTAGAACAGGCGAGAGGCGGTCTGAGGGGCCGCCGGGACAAGGGAGTCATGGGATGCCGGAGTACTTGATCTCGTTCAATGACGGTGCGATGGACCACATCCCCGCCGAGGATTGGCCGGACGTGGGCAAGGCCTCGCACGAGGTGGTCGAGGAGGCCGTGAACGCCGGCGTGTGGGTGTACGGCGGCGGGCTCGAGAGGCAGCGGGCGAGTGTCGTAGCCACGGACGGGATGGTCACCGACGGGCCTTACCCGGAGACCAAGGAGGTCATCGGCGGGTTCTCGGTTGTCGACGTGGCCACACGGGAGGAGGCGCTGGCGTGGGCTGCCAAGATCGCCGCCGCTTGCCGCTGCGCGCAAGAGGTGCGGGAGCTCATGCCCGACCCCGAAACAGACGCGATGCTCCGCCGGGCCGACAGGCGCGGGTGACATCCCGACGTCGTCAGCTGTGGTGGGTGATGCCGGCCCCGGCCGCGACCCGAGATCCTGGACCTTTCCCACGGTGAGCCGCTGATCCTGGGACCCAGGTCCCTGTGATAGGGGACTTTCGGCCGGGGTGGTGGAGGGGTGTCGGCTGATGAACTTCAGTGGGCGGGATTTCCAACTGAGGGCGGGACGAATGACATCGTGCGACCAGTACGAGCCGGACAGCACCCACGAGCTGCACGCGGATGTGGAGACCTACCACCAGGGCGGCACGTGGTACACGCGGCGTTGTGACAGTACGGAGCCGTTCGCCTCCGGGGCGAGCCGGCTGCGGCTGATCGCGATCGGAGTCGAGGTCGCCCGATGGAACGGGCTGCGGCACCTGATCAGGGACGCCGACGGCACGATCGCGGAGGTCAACACCTACCTCACCGGCCCCTACCCGAGCCGGTCTCCGATCAGCGGTCGGTGACGTCCCCGAGCACAGGCTTGACGTCGACGATCGGGGTGTTGTCGAGAGCTTCGAGGTTGTTCACGAGCAGGCGCAGATCGTCGACGGCGAGCACGGTGACCCGGTGCAGGCCGAGCGGGTTGGGGCGGTCGGGGGATCGGGTGCTGAAGACGCCGGTCGGTGGCCGGGTGCGGTCGCCGCGCGGGTGCACCGTGAGGACGTCGCGATCGGCCCGATCGAACCAGCTGACCAGGATGATCTCGTCACCGGCCGCGAGGTCGGCGAGAGCGGCGCGGACAGACTCGTCGAAAACGACCCACGCGTCCGGGGCGCCTTCGTCGCCTTGCCGTGGCGCGTCGGCTCGGCTGGCCAACGGGGACTCGACCCGACCGAGGACCCGCAGGGCGAGATCGGTCATCGGACCGGGTAGCGGTAGACGGTTTGGAGGGGCTCGCCGGCTACGTGGACGTGGAGGGCGAAGCCGGGGTGGGCGGTGGGGTCGACCAGGGTGCCGGCCGCGGTGGCGGGCTCGAAGGGGAGCGGCACTGAGGACCGGATGCCAGGGGCGACGCGCAGCGGGATCCCCGCGAACGTCGCCGAGATGGCGTTGTGGACGTGACCGGCGAACAGCGCGGTCACCGGCTTGCCCTCGAGGACCGCCGCGAACGGCTCCCGGGTGCGGAGCATCCATTGATCCATCGTGGGGTGATGGAGGTTGAACGGCGGCTGGTGGAACGCGACGAACAGCGGTCCGTCGACGGGCTCCCGCAGTACGCCGTCCAGCCAGGCCAGCGACTCGTCAGGCAGCAGGCCGTGGTTCTCACCGGGAACGGTCGTGTCGAGCAGGACGAACCGTGCCTCGCCGACGTCCCGAACCTGGTGCACCGGATGGCCTTCGCCGGCCGCGTCGACGAATGACGCCAGCCCGGATCGCAGGGGGGCACTCACATCGTGGTTGCCGGGGAGCACGAGCACCGGCACGTCCAGCTTGAGCTCCGCCGCCAGTTCGGCGTACTCCTCTTCCAGCGCGTGATCGGCCAGGTCGCCGGTGACCAGTACGACGTCGACCGGACGCCGGAAGTCGCGGAGGTACGACGTGATCCGCCGGAGCCGGCCGCGCGCCTCCTCCGAGCCGTCGAGATGCGGGTCACTCAGGTGCGCGATGACGTACATGCGTGCACCTTAACCACAGAACCCGGTCGGGAGATCGCCACACGGGACCAAGCCGCTGCGCTCGAGCACCGGCCGGGCCGGCGACGACCGCAGGTAGTCCAGGAACGCCGCGGTCAGCGAGCCGGCCTCCGGCACCTGGTAGGTGTACGCGTGCTCGACTTCCCAGAACTTGTACGACCCCGACGCCACCTTCGACGGATCGGGTACGACGTTGTCGACCGTCGCGACCGCGATCTCCGGGAACTTGCGGGCACCACCGAGCTCGGCGTACCCGATCGCGCCGTCGATCTCGTTGACCCGGGTGAGCAACTCCTCCGTCGTACCGACCTCGCAGCGGTGGTACTTGGCGATCGCATCGTCGTCGCGCCGGCAGTCGTCGGAGGAGATCCCGAGCTCCTGATCACCGCCGAGCACCTTCTCCCGGAACACCCGCCGCGATCCCGAGTCCGGTCCGACCCGGCTCACCATCCGGATCGGCAGATCCCGGCCGCCGACTTGCTTCCAGTTGGTGATCTTCCCGCTGTAGATCTCGCGCAACTGCGTCGTACTCAGCGCCGTGACGTCGGCCGCCCGGTTCAGCACCACGGCGAACACGACGACCGCGACGGGTTCGCCGCGCAGGTTGGGTGCGTCCTCGGCCGGCCCGTCCGACATCGCGATGACCTTGTCCGCGGCCTTCGCGTCCATCTCGTTCAGGCTGCGAACCCCGCTGCGGCTGCCGTTCGCGGCGATGGTGATGTCGGCGTGCGTGCACTCGGCCGCGTACGCCGTCCGCAGCTCCCGCATGGTCGGCTCCACCGCCGTCGAGCCGATCACCCGCAGCTGACCTGACACGCAGTCGTCCGGCGGCTGAAAGACGTCGACCAGGAAGAACGCGACCAGCGCACCGACCAGCACGAGCGACAGCGCACCGAACATCAACGTACGCCGACCTGGGCCGCGCGGCCGCGGTTCGTGATAGACCCCGCCACCGGTCGACCCGCCGGCCAGATAGCCCGAGTGGCCGACGCCCTTGCCGGTCCCGGACAGCACGAGCAGGAACTTGAAGTGGTCGCCGCGGTTGATCGCGATCCGGGGCAGCACCAGCTTGCTGGTGTCGACGAAGTTGGCCGGGACCATCCGGCGCTGCAGCATCTCGCCGAGCGACTTCGGGTGCGCCTCGGTCACCTTCAGCCCGACGATCTTGCGGTCCGGGAAGGCGAACGACACCTTCTCGTGCATGTCGTGCGGGTCGATGTCCATCCCGCCGGCGTTGTCCAGCCGGAGCAGCACGATGCTCGGGTCCTCGACCACGGCACCCTGGTGCCGCACCTCGACGTCGACCATCCGCTGGGTCTTGTCCTGGCTCGGATACACCCCCATCTGGGCGTCCACCTGGACCCGGTAGACGAGCCGCTTGCGGCGCAGCACGTACCGGTCGAGCAGCCAGGCGACGGCCGTACCGATCAGGGCGACGGCGGCGATGACGGTTTCGAGATTGATGCTGCCGAAACCCGAGAAATCGAACAACTGCGATCCCCACTTCTCTGAGCCCCGACCGTAGCCCGGCGCGGTGAACGGACGCTTACCGCGCGATGACACGCAGGCTCAGCGCTTGGCCGGTCCCGGCCGGTCTGCGAGATTGGGCGGCATGGCTGACAACGTGGATGTGGTCGTGATCGGGGTGGGCGTCGGTGGCGAGGAGACGACCGGCCGGCTGGCGCAGGCGGGGCTGCGGGTGGTCGGTATCGAGTCCCGGCTGGTCGGCGGCGAATGTCCGTACTACGGGTGCATCCCGAGCAAGATGATGATCCGGGCCGGGAACCTGCTCGCCGAGACCCGTCGCGTCGACGGCATGGCCGGTACGGCGACGGTCGAACCGGACTGGGCTCCGGTGGCCAAGCGCATCCGCGAGGAGGCCACCGACACCTGGAACGACAAGGTTGCGGTCGACCGGCTGGTGAACAAGGGCGCCACGATCATCAAGGACCGCGCCACGATCACCGGGCCGTCCACGGTCCGGGCCGGCGACCGCGAGTACGAAGCATCACGCGGTCTGGTGATCGCGACCGGCACGATCCCGGCGATCCCGCCGATCGAGGGCCTCGCGGGTACGCCGTACTGGACGAACCGGGAGGCGATCGAGGCGGACACGCTGCCGGCGTCGCTCGTGGTCCTCGGCGGCGGGGCGATCGGGATGGAACTGGCCCAGGTGTTCGCCCGGTTCGGGACGCGGGTGACCGTGGTCGAGGGCGCGGCCGAGGTGTTGTCGATGGAGGAGCCGGAGTCCGGCGTACTGGCCCGTGAGGCGCTGGAGCGCGACGGCGTCACCTTCTTCACCGGGGCACGGGCCCAGCGGGTCGGGTACTCCGGTGCCACGTTCACGGTCACGCTCGCCGACGGATCCTCGGTCAGCGGCGAAAAGTTGCTGGTGGCAACGGGACGCCGGATCGCGACCGACGAGCTCGGCCTCGACAAGCTCGGGCTCGACCCGAAGGCCCGCCGGATCGAGGTGGACGAGCACGTCCGGGCGGGGGACAAGGTGTGGGCGATCGGCGACGTCACCGGCGTCGGGGTGTTCACCCACAACGCGATGTACCAGGCCGACATCGCGGTCCGCGACATCCTCCAGGAGCCGGACGCGCCGACCGCCAGCTATCACGCCATGCCGCGGGTCACCTTCACCGATCCAGAGATCGGCGCGGTCGGGATGACCGAGAAGCAGGCCCGGGAGGCGGGGCTGGACGTCCGCACCGCCTTGACCCAGATCCCGGCCTCGACCCGCGGCTGGATCCACAAGGCCGGCAACGAGGGCTTCATCAAGCTGATCGCCGACAACGAGCGCGGCATCCTGGTCGGCGCGACCAGCGCCGGCCCGACCGGTGGCGAGGTGCTCAGCTCGCTGTCGGTCGCGGTGCACGCGCGGGTTCCTGTGCACTCTCTGCAACAGATGATCTACGCCTACCCGACGTTCCACCGGGCGATCGGGGCCGCCGTGCACGAGTTATGAGATCGCTTGTTGCGAATGGGTCGCAACTAGATCAAGAATGAGGCCGTGCATGTTCCTGATGGCTTCTTCGATGCGCCGACGTCCGTCGCCACCGGCCTGATCGCGGCCGGTGCAGTCGGGTTCAGCCTGCAGCGGGCGAACCGGGAGATCCGCGAGACCGGTCCGGCGCTGGCCGGGCTGACCGCGGCCTTCGTGTTCGCGGTGCAGATGGTGAACTTCCCGGTCGGCGCGGGGACCAGCGGGCACCTGCTCGGTGGTGCGCTGGCGGCCGCGCTGGTCGGCCCGTGGACCGCCGTGCTCGTGATGTCGACGGTGCTCCTGGTCCAGGGGCTGCTGTTCGCGGACGGCGGGCTGACCGCGCTCGGTACGAACATCACTTTGATGGGCCTGATCACGGTGCTCGTCGGGTACTTCCTGACCCGCGCGGTGCTGCGGGTGCTGCCCCGGCGGGTGGGCAGCGTCGTACCGGCGGCGACCGTCGGCGCGCTCGTGTCGGTGCCGATCGCCGCGCTGGCGTTCACCGGGCTGTACGCGATCGGCGGCGCCGTCGACATCCCGCTGGGCAAGCTCGCGACCGCAATGGTCGGCTGGCACATCCTGGTCGGGATCGGTGAGGCCGTCATCACCGCTGCCGTGCTGAGCGCGGTCGTGGCCACCCGGCCCGACCTCGTGTACGCCGCCCGGCACCTGCAGCAGGATCTGATCCTCGTCGATGCCGACGGCAACACCTCCACGGTTTCGCCGGACAAGCCGATCGCGGCCAAGCCCGCCGGGCGCTCAGTCGGCGTCGGCGTCGCGGTCACCCTCGTGGTGGCCGGCGGGGTGAGCCTGTTCGCGAGCGCGCATCCGGACGGTCTGGAGTTCGTTGGCGCCAAGCTCGGCTTCGAGAGCGCCGCGAAGAGCTCGGCAGTCGCGAGCAGTCCGCTCGCCGACTACGGCGTGAGCGGAATCGGCAATTCACAGGTGTCCGGTGCGCTGGCCGGAATCATCGGCGTACTGGTCACGATCGTCGTCGGCCTGGCGATCGCCAAGCTGGCCTCCCTCCGCACCAACAAAGCATCGTGAGTGGTGACGGTCTCCTCGTAGCGGCGGACAGCCGGGTCCACCGGGTCCCGGCGCAGGTCAAGCTCGTTGCCCTGTTCGTCTTCGTGCTCGCCGTCGTGTCCACGCCGGCGCCCGCCTTCTGGGCCTTCGGCCTGTACGCCGTGATGCTCGTGGCGGCCGTGGTCGTCGCCCAGGTGCCCGCGCTTGTGGTGTCCCGGCGGCTCGCTGTGGAGACGCCGTTCATCGTGTTCGCGTTGCTGCTGCCGTTCGTCGCCACCGGGCCGACCGTGACAGTGCTCGGCGTGGAGTTGTCGCAGTCCGGCGTACTCGGTGCGTGGAACGTGCTGGCCAAGGGCACGCTCGGGGTCGTCGCGGCGATCCTGCTGTCGGCGACCACCGCGCCGCGTGACCTGCTCGCCGGCCTGGAGCGGCTGCGGCTTCCGGCCACGCTCGTGGCGATCCTGTCGTTCATGGTCCGGTACCTGAGTGTGGTGTCGGACGACCTGCACCGGATGCGGATCGCGCGGGAGTCGCGTGGGTACGCCGGTGGGCGGGCCGGTCATCTGAAGGCGGTCGCCGGGGGAGTGGGGGCACTGTTCGTGCGCAGCTTCGAGCGGGGTGAACGGGTGCACCTGGCGATGCGGTCGCGCGGATACAGCGGCCGGATGCCGCTGTTGAGCGTCGCGGGTGCATCGCGTGCGCAATGGCTGCAGGGCATGACGATCTCCCTGGCAGCCGTGCTGATCGCAGTCGCGGCTAGGGTGGTCGCCTTGTGAGCGGTCCTGCGATTCATGTCGAGCGACTGGTGTTCGCGTATCCCGATGGGCGGCAGGCGCTGTTCGGGGTCGACTTCACCGTTCAGCGGGGTGAGCGGGTCGCGTTGCTCGGGCCGAACGGCGCCGGTAAGACCACGCTCGTCCTGCACTTGAACGGGATCCTCGGCTCGGTGGCCGGCGGCACCGGGAGCGGGCGGATCGAGATCGGCGGGACAGGGTTGCACCGCGAGCATCTGGCCGTCGTACGGCGGAAGGTCGGGCTGGTGTTCCAGGACCCGGACGACCAGCTCTTCATGCCGACGGTCCGCGACGACGTGGCCTTCGGACCGGCGAACCTCGGCCTGCGTGGGTCCGAGCTCGACGATCGCGTGCAGGAGGCGCTCGTACAGGTCCGGATGCAGGACCACGCGGACCTGGCGCCGCATCACCTGTCGTTCGGTCAGCGCCGGCGCGTGGCGGTCGCGACCGTACTCGCGATGCGGCCGGAGGTGCTCGTCCTCGATGAGCCATCGAGCAACCTGGACCCGGCGGCCCGGCGGGAGCTCGCGGACATCTTGTCCGGGCTGGACGTGACGTTGCTGATGATCACGCACGACCTGCCGTACGCGCTGCAGCTGTGCGAGCGCAGCCTCCTGATGGACGGCGGCCGGATCGTCGCCGACGGTAAGACCCGCGACCTCCTCGGCGACGCCGACCTGATGTCCGCGCACCGCCTCGAGCTCCCCTACGGCTTCAACCCCCTCTCCGTCCCCGGCCCCGAACGCTGATCACGGGCTGGTGATGATCTCCTCGGCCGGGACCGGCTGAGGAGCGGTCTCGAACGCCGACCGCAAGCGGCTGCGGGAGGCGGTGAGGTGGGCGTGCATGGCGCGGTCCGCGGCTTCGGTGTCGCGTTGGCGGATCGCGGTGACGATCAGGTCGTGCTCCTCGAGCGCCTCCTCGGTCACCCGGGAGTCGCGGAGTAGCCGGAACAGCTGCAGATGGCAGTGCAGCTTGGCGAAGATCTCGCCGAAGTAGCTGTTCCCGGTCGCGGCGATGATGGCCTGGTGGAACTCGGCGTCCTTGCGGGCGAAGGCGCCGTACGACATCGTGCCGGCCTGGTAGCGGGCCTGTAGATCGGCGGCGATGCCGGCGATCTGCTCGACCTCGACCCGCTGGTGCCGGCCGGCCGCCAGACCCGAGCAGTACGGCTCGATCAGGAACCGTGCCTCGAAGAGATCCTCGAACCGCTCCGGGGTCAGCTTCGGGCTGGCGGAATATCCGATCAGATGTGTTTTGGTGACCAGGTCCTCGGCCTCGAGCCGGTTCAGCGACTCCCGGACCGGCGTCTGGGAGACCCCGAGCCGGCGGCTGAGCTCGTCGACCCGGATCCGCTCACCGGGCTGAATCGTGCCGTCCAGGAGGAATGCCTGCAGTTGCTCGTAGACGACGTCACTCATCCGGGTGCGTCCGGGACGCTCGGTACCGCGTTGGCTCATGGGGTGTCCATCCGATCGGCAGAATCTGTGAATTCGTATACACAGACCATTGCAAATCCTATCTGATCTGATCTAGCCTCCAAAAACCTGCAAGGTCAACCCCGGGATGGCCGCGATGCGCACAGACCTCGCCACAGCACAGTCCCTGGCCGAACAACTCCTGGTCTCCGCGGGAGTGCCGGCCTCCGCCGCTACTCAGCAAGCCGAGCTGCTCCTCGTCGCCGAGGCGAAGAGAGTGCCCTCGCACGGCCTGCTCCGGCTGCCGAGGCTGCTCCGCCGACTGAGGAACGGGACGGCGAGCCCGACGAACACGGGCAAGCACGAGTGGCTCAGCCCGTGCTACCTGTCCGTCGACGGCGAGCAGGGCCTGGGTCCGGTGGTCGCGCACCGCGCCTTGGCGGCCGTCGTTCCGGCGGCCGAGCGTCATGGCGTCGCGGTCTGCTCGATCACGAACAACAACCACCTCGGCATGCTCGGCTTCTACGCCGGCCGGATCGCCGAGCGCGGCCTGGTCTGCCTGGGTATGACGACCAGCGAGGCGTTGGTTCACCCGTGGGGTGGCACCGAGGCCATGCTGGGGACGAACCCGCTCGCCCTCGGCGTCCCCGCGCAGCCGCATCCGCTGGTGCTGGACATGGCGACGTCGCAGATCTCGATGGGCAAGGTCCACGACCACGCGCTCCGCGGCGTACCGCTCGAGCCAGGCTGGGCGCTGGATGCCGCCGGTCACCCGACGGTGGACCCGGTGGCGGCCAAGTCCGGCTCGATCGCACCGTTCGGGGGACCGAAGGGCTACGGGCTCGGGCTCGGGCTGGGCGCGATGGTCACCTTCCTCACCGGCGCCGCGTACGGCACGGCCGTCGGCGGAACGTTGGACGACACCCGCCCGAGCAACAAGGGCGACCTGTTCATTCTGATGAGCGGCGGCGGCCACTCCGCCTCCGAGTACCTCGACCAGGTACGCCATAGCCGGCCCGCCGACCCGGGCACGCCGGTGGCGGTTCCTGGTGACGGCGCCCGAGCCCGCTACCAGGAGTCGGTTGCTGAAGGCATCGACATCGCCGACGACCTGTGGCGCGAGCTGACCGCACTGACCGAGGCGGCACACCCCGAAGCAGTTCTGGCCGACTGATCCCCGCCCCACGACCGGACAAGGACCCTGCCACGATGACGATCACCCCTGCCTCCTTCGGCGTCCAGCGAGCCCCCCGCACTGTGATCTTCGGCGCCGGCCAGCGCACGTTGCTCGGCCAGTACGCCGCGGAGTACGGGCGCAAGGGGCTCGTCTGCACGGATCAACGGCTGGCGGCCTCGGCCGAGTTCGACGAACTACTCAGCGATCTGAAGGATCACGGCCTCGAGGTGACCGTCTGGTCCGAGACCGAGGCCGAGTTGCCCGCCGCGGGGATCGAGGCCTGCTACGCCGCGACCAGGGACGAAGGCATCGAGTTGGTCGTCGGCATCGGCGGCGGCAGTTGCCTGGACATGAGCAAGGCGATCGCCCTCCTGCTGACACACGGCGGCCCGCTCGACCAGTACTACGGGGAGAACGCCGTACCCGGACCGGTGATGCCGATCATCGCCGTGCCCACGACCGGCGGAACCGGCTCAGAGGTCACACCGGTCTGCGTCCTCAGCGACAGCCACCGCGAACTCAAGACCGGGATCTCGTCCGCGCACCTGATCCCGATGGTCGCGATCTGCGATCCCGAACTGACCTACACCTGCCCACCCGGCCTGACCGCGAGCGCCGGCGCGGACGCGGTCTCGCACCTCGTAGAGTCGTTCACCGCGATCCAGCGGCCGGCGTCCGCGCCGGGCGAGAACCGCGTCTTCGTCGGCAAGAACGTGATCAGCGATTCCTATGCCCGCTGGGGTCTCGCCCTACTCGCCGAGGCACTGCCGGCCGCCTTCGAGAACCCGGGCGACGCACAAGCGCGAGCGGACGTGATGCTGGCGGCGAACGCCGGCGGGTACGCACTCGGTGTCGCCGGAACCGCGGCCGCGCACGCGCTCCAGTACCCGCTCGGCGCCCTGACCCACACTGCTCACGGTCTCGGCGTCGGCGTACTCCTCCCGTACGTGATGCGTTACAACGCTCCCGCCCGGGTCGCGGAGTTCGCCGAGATCGCGACCATCTTCGGCGTACCGGCGTCCGGTGGTCCCGAGGACCGGGCCGTGGCCGGCATCGAGGCGGTCGAAGGCCTGCTCGACCGGATCGGGATCCCGCCGACGCTGAAGGAGCTCGGCCTCACCGAAGACCAACTCTCGTACGTCGCGTCGATGGGCCTGAAGTCGGCCCGGCTCGTCGACAACAACCCCCGTCCGCTCGACGTCGAGGCGCTGACCGAGATCACTCGGGCCGCGTACGCCGGCGATCGCAGCAACCCGTTCTGACCCGGACTCTCACCGGGCGTTTGGAGCACAGCAGATGATCTCTCCGCACGATCTGTTCATCGATGGTCAGTGGCGGCCCGCCAGTGACGGTCAGCGGTTCGCCGTTCATGATCCGGCCGACGGGTCCGAGCTGGCCAGGTTCGCGGCGGCCACCGAGGCCGATTGCCTGGCGGCCGTGGACGCCGCGGCGGACGCGCTGGCCGGCTGGGCGGCGACCCCGCCGCGGCAGCGCTCGGAGCTCCTTCGGGCCTGCTTCGACGTCCTGACCGCCGAGCGCGAGCAGTTCGCCGCCATCATCGTGGCCGAGAACGGCAAGGCCTGGGCCGACGCGGTCGGTGAGGCCACCTACGCGGCCGAGTTCTTCCGCTGGTTCGCTGAGGAGGCGGTCCGGATCGGCGGTGACTTCCGGCTCTCCCCGTCGGGCGACAAGACAATCGTGGTCCGGCGCGATCCGATCGGGGTGTCGGTACTGATCACGCCGTGGAACTTCCCCGCGGCGATGGCGACCCGCAAGATCGCCCCGGCGCTGGCGGCCGGGTGTTCGGTGGTGCTGAAGCCGGCCAGCCAGACTCCGCTCACGGCCGCGTACGTCGTCGACGTACTTCGCCGGGTCGGTGTGCCGGCGGGTGTCGTGAACCTGGTGACGCCGGTGCCCGCTGGTCCGGCGGTGAGCGCGATGCTGCACCATCCCGCCGTACGCAAGCTGTCCTTCACCGGCTCGACCGAGGTCGGCCGGGTGCTGCTGCGGGAGGCCGCCGACCAGGTGGTCAGCTCGTCGATGGAGCTCGGCGGCAACGCGCCGTTCGTCGTCCTGCCCGGTGCCGACCTGGATGCGGCGATCGAGGGCGCGATGGTCGCGAAGATGCGCAACGGCGGATCGGCCTGTACGGCGGCCAACCGGTTCTACGTGCACGACTCGCTGGTCGAGGAGTTCACCACCCGGATCACCGTGGCGATGAAGGAGCTCGCGATGGGCCCGGGCGCCGACCGGTCGAACGACCTCGGTGCCCTGGTGTCACCCGAGGAACGTGACAAGGTCGCCCGGCTGGTCGAGCAGGCTGTCGCGGACGGCGCCGAGCTGACCCTGGGTGGCGAGTCCTCCGAGGTCGGCGCGTTCTACCCGCCGACGGTGCTCACCGGCGTACGGCACGGCAGCGAGATCAACCAGATCGAGATCTTCGGCCCGGTCATCGCGATCGTGTCCTTCAGCGACGTCGACGAGGCGATCGCGATGGCGAACGACACCATCTACGGCCTGATCGCCTACGTGTACGGCGATCCCGCGCAGGCCCTCGCGGTCGCGCAGAAGATCGACGCCGGCATGGTCGCGGTCAACCGCGGCGTGCTGAGCGATCCCGCGGCACCGTTCGGCGGGACGAAACAGTCCGGGCTGGGCCGCGAAGGCAGCTCCGAAGGCATCCTCGAATTCCTCGAGGAGAAGTACATCGGGATCGAGGTGTGACCGATGGTCAACGCAGTCCTTCCTTCCGTCAAACCGCCCGACGTCGAGGGCGGACCACCGGCCCGGAAAAGGGTCAAGGTCAAACCGAAGCGGCAGAATCTGGCCGGCTGGCTGTTCGTCGGACCGGTCATCTTCGGGGTGCTGTTCTTCCAGCTCCTGCCGGTCGCGGCCTCTCTGGTGGTGTCGCTGACCAACTGGTCCGGGCTGAACGCGCCGAAGTTCCTCGGCCTGGAGAACTACAAGGAGCTGTTCACCGCCGACGACACGTTCTGGCCGTCACTGAAGAACACGGTGATCTTCACGCTGGTCGTCGTCGTACTGACCATCTTCATCGGGCTCGGTCTCGCCGTCCTGTGTAACCAGAAGATCAAGGGCATCGGCATCTTCCGGACGCTGTACTACTCGCCCGCGGTCACCAACGTTGTCGCGATCGGCTTCGTCTGGTTCTGGCTGTACAACCCGGACAACGGCCTGTTCAACTCCACCTTGAAGACGATCGGCATCGACGGGCCGGCCTGGCTGTCCGACACCAAGACCGCGCTGATCGCGGTGATCATCGTCGCGCTCTGGCAGGGCGTCGGCTACCCGATGGTGATCCTGCTGGCCGGGTTGCAGAGCATCGACCAGTCGCTGATCGAAGCGGCGACCGTGGACGGAGCGTCGGCCTGGCGGCGGTTCTGGTCGGTGGTGTTCCCGTTGCTGACGCCGAGCCTGTTCTTCCTCACCATCACGCAGTTCATCACCTCGTTCCAGGTGTTCGGGATCATCTACGTGATGACGTCCGGCGGGCCGAACAACGCCACCTCGGTGTTCATCTTCCAGATCTACGAGGCGGCCTTCGGGCACGGCCGGCTGGGGTACGCGTCCGCGATGGGCTGGGTGCTGTTCGTCATCGTCGGTGTCGTCACCGCGATCCAGTGGAAGATGGAGAAACGGTGGGTGCACTATGACAACTGAGGCTCTCCGGATCCCGGTGAACCGGCCACCCAGGCACATCCCGCGCCGCGCCGTGCTGATCGTCGTACTGCTGTTCTTCGCCGTGGTGTTCGCGATGCCGCTGCTCTGGATGATCAGCGCATCGCTCAAGCCGGAGAACGAAGTACTGCAGTCGCCGCCGACGTTCGTCCCTTCCACCTTCCAGTGGGCCAACTACTCCCAGGCCGCCGGCGGGCTGCTGCCGTTCTTCCTGAACAGCTGCAAGCTGGCCGCGCTGAACGTCGGTTTCCTGCTGCTGTTCGCGTCGCTGGCCGGCTACGGCTTCGCCCGGCTGAACTTCGCCTTCAAGAACCTGGCCTTCGCGCTGTTGTTGTCGACGGCAATGATCCCGGGCATCGTCTACCTGGTCCCGCAGTACATGCTGTTCCGCGAGATGGGCTGGATCGACACCCACTACCCGCTCTGGATCCCGAACGTCCTGACGCCGGTGTTCGGCACGTTCCTGCTCCGGCAGGCGTTCCGCGGCGTCCCGATGGAGCTCGAGGAGGCGGCCAAGCTCGACGGCGCGTCCACCTTCGGCACCTTCTGGCGGATCATGCTGCCGCAGGTGAAACCGGCCCTGGCCGCGGTCGGCGCGCTGACCTTCATGGGCTCGTGGAACGACCTGTTCGGGCCGCTGATCTTCCTCAACTCGACGCGGTTGCAGACGATGCCGATCGCGCTCGCGCTCTTCAAGGGCGAGTACTTCACCCAGACCAACCTGATGATGGCCGCCGCGACGCTGACGATCCTGCCGCCGCTGCTGCTGTTCCTGATCGCCCAGAAGTACTTCGTCCAAGGCATCACGATGTCCGGCCTGAAAGGTTAGCCATGCGGATCACCCGGATCGAATCGATCATCCTGCTCGACAAGCTCCACATCGTGAAAGTCCACACCGACGAAGGTTTGGTCGGCGTCGGCGAGGTCAGTCCGATGAACGCCCACGTCTCCCACAGCGTCATCGAGCAGGCGCTGGCGCCACTGCTCGTCGGCGAGGAGGCGACCGACATCGAGCGGTTGTGGCGCCGGCTGTACACGAAGCCGTACAAGCTCGGACCCGGGGGCGCCCAGCTGAACGCCATCGCCGGGATCGACATCGCACTGTGGGACCTGCTCGGCAAGGCCGCCGGGCTGCCCACCTACAAGCTGCTCGGCGGCAAGTACCGCCCGAGCGCGAAGGTCTACGCCAGCTCGATGGCCCGCGGAATGACCCCGCAGCAGGAGGCCGAGCGCGCGCAGTCCTTCCAGGAGAAAGGCTTCCACGGCTACAAGATCCACTCGTCGACGCCGTGGATGCACGACGACGGCTTCGACCAGACCATCGCCACCGTGACCGCGGTCCGCGAACTCGTCGGGGACGACTTCCCGATCCTGGTCGACGTCAACAACGCGTACTACGAACACACGGCGATCAAGCTGGCTCACGCGCTCGAGGACCTCGGCGTGTGGCACTTCGAGGAACCGCTCGCCGCCCACGACTACACGGCGTACGGGCGGCTCGCCGACGCGGTCGACATCCCGATCGCGGCGGGGGAGCAGGAGTACACCACCTGGCAGTTCCGCGACCTGATCCTGACCGGGCGGGTCGACATCCTGCAGCCCGACGTCATCAAGTGCGGCGGCATCACCGAGTTCAAGAAGATCGCCGTCCTCGCGGACACCTTCACCAAGCCGATCACCGTGCACAACACCCAGCAGACGATCGGTACGTCGGCGCACGCCCACCTCTGGGTCAGTACGCCGTCCTGCGTCTACCCGCAGGAGTACAACATCGAGCACAACCCGATCCTCGACGACGTGCCGATCTGGCAGAACCCGCTCGTCCCGGTCAACGGCGAGATCACGCCGTGGGAGCTGCCCGGGCTGGGCATCGAGCTCGACGACGACGCGGTCGCCAAGCTGCGCACCAACTGATCCCCTGACAGAACAGGAACGACCATGACCGCATCACAGATTTCCCGCAGATCGGTACTCAGAGGCCTGGGCCTGGCCACCGGAGCCATCGCGGTCGGCGCACCGCTGTCGGCCTGCGGCGGCAACAGCAGCGGGGGAGGCGGCGGTGGCAACGCCTCCTTCCTGACCTGGGACACCAACAGCGGTACGCCGCTCTACACCGTCGCGGAGAATTGGGCCAAGAGCGCCGGCAAGACACTCGACATCCAGTCGGTGCCGGGCGACGACTACGACACCAAGCTGCGCACCGTGCTGTCGTCGGGTGCCGCCCCGACGGCGATCAGGATCAACGACGACTACGTCAAGGGGTACTACGCGGAGGGCTCGCTGCTCGACCTGCGTCCGTACCTGGAGAAGGACGGGATCAAGGCCGAGGACTACTTCCCGGTCGCCTTCAACTTCCCGAAGCAGGAGGACGGCGCGCACGCGGCCTGGCCGATCATGACCAACCCGGGTGTCATCTACTGCAACACCGACGCGTTCGCCGAGGCCGGCGTCGAACTGCCGCCGAAGGACTGGGCCAAGAGTGGCTGGACGTGGGACGACTTCCTCGACGCGGCCAAGAAGCTGACCAAGCCGAACGGCGAGCGCTGGGGAGCACTGGTGTTCCCCGACACCTCGCTCGAGACCGTCTTCCCGGTCAGCAACGGCGGCGACGGCATCTACTCCAAGGACGCTACCCGCTTCACGCTCGCCGAGCCGCAGGGCGCCGAGGCGGTCCAGTGGGTCGCCGACCTCGCCCTGGTCCACAAGGTCCACCCGGACTTCGCAACCGTCACGGCCGGCCGCCAGACCCCGAACTGGGCGCTGGCTCAGCTCGGGACCGGCAAGGTCGCGATGCTGCTCTCGCTGACCAGCGGCATCCCGTACCTGCGCAGCAACGCGAAGGTGAAGTGGGACATCTTCCCGACGCCGATGAAGGCCCGCCGTACCACGGTGAACACGATGACCGTCCTGGCGATCCCGAAGCAGTCGAAGGACCCCGACGCTGCCTGGGACTTCCTCAAGTACTGCGCCGGAGGCGACGCGGCGAAGCTGCTCGCGCAGTCCCGCGGCTTCATGCCGGTCGCCAAGAGCTCGTCGTCGCTGTTCGTGCCCGACGACAAGGGCCCGGCCAACCTCGCGCTCGTCACCGAGGCGCTTGACAACGCGGTGAACGAGAACTTCAGCCGCTACATCGAGCGGGCCCGGACCATCTACCGCCCGGTCCTCGACGACGTCTGGAGCGGCAAGCAGACCGCGGAAGCGGCTCTGGGCAGCGTCAAGCAAAAGGTCGAAGACGTCCTCGCGGGCAAGGGGTGACATGAAGATCAAGGAGATCAGCGTCGAGATCGTGTCGGAGCCGAAGGCTCACGCGGTCCGGGACGCGATCCAGTTGCTCGATCGCAACGGGCAGACCCGGGTGCGGATCGACACCGACGAGGGCGTGAGCGGCGTCAGTACGACGTACTTCGGCCGGGTGGCGAGCTCGCCGGCGGTGCTCGCCAAGATCATCACCGAGCAAATGGCGCCCGCGATCGTCGGCGAGGACCCGACGATCATTCGCGGGATCCGGCAGAAACTGCAGACGCTGACCGACTACCAGGGCACGGCCGGGCTGTCGTCGTACGGCATCTCGGCGATCGATCTGGCGTTGTGGGACCTGCTCGGCAAGTCGCTGGACGTGCCGGTGTGGAAGCTGCTCGGAGCGCAGCGCACCGCGATTCCGACGTACGCGATGGTGGGTTGGCTCGAGCTGGACGTCACGGGCCTGGAGACCGTGGCGGCCAAGGCGATGGAGCAGGGTTTCCGCGGTGTGAAGATGAAAGTCGGGGGCGGACCGCTCACCGAGGACGTCCGCCGGATCAAGGCGGTACGCGCGGTGATCGGCCCGGACGCACCGCTGATGGTCGACGCCAACCAGGCCTTCGGGTACTCCGAGGCCCTGCGACGGGGACGCGTGTACGAAGAGCTCGACTGCCGATGGTTCGAGGAACCGCTGCCGGCGGCCGACACCGATGGCCACGTCCGGCTGGCGGAGAAGCTGGACATCCCGATCGCCACCGGTGAGAACCGGTACGGACAGGCTGCCTTCCGCGACCTGATCGCTCGCGGCGGGGTAGGCGTCGTACAGCCGGATCTCAGGCGGGCCGGTGGGCTGACCGACTGCTTGGAGATCGGACTGATGGCTGCCGGGTTCGGCGTTCCGTACGCCTCGCACGGCGGTGGAGCACACATCCACGTGCTCGCCGCGCTGCCGAACACCATCTATGTGGAGAGCGGATTGCTGCCCGCGGACGGACGGGTCCAGCTGACCGACGGCTGCTACCCGCTGCCACCCGGCCCGGGCCTGTCGTCCTGGAACGACTAGCAGTTCAGAAACGCGGAAAACCGGAATCGGCAACTGGCGGTGAATTTCTTACCAGACCCTTGTGTGTTACTGGCGAGTCAGCGATGGTGACTTTGAGTGCCTCTGTCGACACCCCTCGCACCCGCGCTGCGCTGTCATGCACAGAAAGGCTGGTCCGCCCATGAAGTCCATCGCCAGTTTGCTCTCCGCCGCGGCCCTCGGCGCCGCGATGCTGCTCAACCCCGGCGTCGCCCACGCGGCGACGAACTACGTCGCCCTCGGTGACTCGTACGCCTCGGGCGTCGGCACCCGGACCTACATCTCCAGCAGTGGTTCCTGCCAGCGCTCGACGAAGGCCTACGCCTACATCGACGCGGCCCGGATCGGCGCCAGCCTCACGTTCGTGGCCTGCTCCGGAGCCCGCGTCGCCGATGTCACCGCCAACCAGCTCCCATCGGTGACCAGCGCGACGAACATCGTCTCGGTACAGGTCGGTGGCAACGATGCCGGGTTCTCCTCCGTGATCACCGAGTGCGCGAAGCCGTCCTGGCTCAGCAACTGCACCGGTGCGGTCGCCAATGCCCAGTCGATCATCAACAACACACTGCCCGGCCGGCTGAACGCTCTGTACTCCTCGATCAGGGGCCGGGCCGCGTCCGCCCGGGTCGTGGTGGTCGGGTACCCGCGGCTGTTCAACGGCACCGACTGCAACGCCGGCACGTTCTTCAGCCCGGACGAGATGACCCGGCTGAACGCCACCGCCGACCTGCTGAACTCGAAGCTCGCCGCATCGGCGAGCGCGGCCGGGTTCAGCTGGGTCAATCCGACGTCGCTCTTCATCGGCCACTCCGTCTGCGGTAGCCCGGAGTGGATCAACGGCCTGTCGAACCCGGTCAGCGAGTCCTACCACCCCAACGTCACCGGCCAGGCCAACTACGCCAACCTGGTCCAGCCCGCCCTCGGCGGATAGCTGCCCGCAGACCGCCCCGGCCGCTCGGCCGGGGCGGTTTCGTGTTTTCGAGGTGCGCACCAGGCTGGTTCGTGGTGTCATGCTGGGGTGGCGCGGAGGTCTGTGGACTGGTTGCTGGCAGCCCGGATGCAGGCCAACTGCCTCGCGCGTCCGGTGAACGAGGCCGGCCCCGGAGGGGTGGCCGACGTCGTACGCCGGACGGGGGGACTGCAGGCTCAGACCTGGCGCGGCGCCACCCATGCCGTACGGGCGCGCTCCACCGCGACCACCTCCGCCGACGTCACCCACGCCCAGGAGATCGACCGGTCGGTCATCCGGGGCTGGTTCATGCGCGGCACACTGCAACTCGTCACGGTCGAGGACGCCGGCCCACTGCTCGGCCTGCTCGGCCCGAAGTTGATCAAGGACACCGAACGCCGGTACGGCGAACTCGGTCTGACCGAGGCGATCCGGGCGGAGGCTGCCGACCACCTCGAGGCGTATCTGGTCAGCCATGGACCGTCCACCCGCGCCGAAATAGCCGACGTACTGGTGCGTCGCGGACTGATCGTCGAGCCCAAAGGACAGGCGGTCTACGCCCTCATCCGGCACACCGGGCTGCTGGGCCGACTGTGTTACGGGCCGGGGACTGACACCTGGGTCGCCGTGAGCGAGTGGCTGGGAAAGCCGCTCGTGCAGGAGGGCGACGTCGACGCGTTGGCCCGGCGCTATCTCACTGCGTATGGCCCGGCGACAGCGCAGGACTTCGCGACCTGGTCGGGCCTGGCGGTGCCGATCGCACGCCGCGGCCTGAAGGCGGCGGCAACGAAGTCTTTCGAGGTTGATGGCGCTGAGTTCGTCGCCACCGAGGACCTGCCGGGGTGCCGGGACGTGCGGGTGGTGGGGGAGTTCGACGCCTACCTGCTCGGCTACCGGGATCGGCGGTGGGCGCTGGCGGCGGAGTTCCAGCAGCACGTCTATCCCGGTGGCGGCATGCTCCGTCCGGCCGTGCTGCAAGGCGGCCGGGTGATCGGCTCCTGGAAGCACGCCGACCACTCGTACGAGCTGTTCGACTCCAGCGCACGGACGGACCTCAGCGAGGAGCTCGCGGACCTGGTCCGGTTCGGCGGTTGATCGTATATGCCTGGTCGGGTATATATGGAGTCATGACCGAGACCTTGAGCACCGAGAACGGGCGGACCGTGCTGCGGATGCGGCGGGAGCTGCGGCATCCGGTGGCGAAGGTCTGGCGGGCGATCACCGAGCCGGGACAACTGGCCGGGTGGTTCCCGGCCGCGGTCGAGTTCGACCTGCGGCTGGACGGGCCGGTGAGGTTCACCTTCGAGAACGACCCGGAGGCGCCCGTCGACCTCGAGACCAGTGGCGTGATCCGCGCGTACGAACCACCGAAGCTCCTCGAGTACACCTGGGGTGAGGAGGTCCTGCGCTGGGAGCTGGTCCCGTCCTCCGACGGCTGCACGCTGCACCTCACCGCGACGTACGACGATCGCCCGGGGTCCGCGAGCTTCTCCGGCGGCTGGACGCTGTGCTTCGACGCGCTCGTACGGGTTCTCGGCGACTCGGTGCCCGAAAGGGATTACGCCGTACTGCATGAGCACTTCGTGAAGGTGTACGGGCTGGACGAAGGCGTGGTGACCGACGACGGCGGCGTACGGTTCGAGCGGCAGCTGGTGAAGCCGAAGGAGGCCGTCTGGGAGTTGCTCACCGGCGCGGAGACGACTGCCGCCGGGAGCCCGCCGCCGGCCGGGTTCGTTGCGAAGGGCATCGACCCGGGGCCCGTGACCGAGGTTGTTGCGGCCGAGCGGCTCAGCTACCCATGGTCGCAGGGTGAAGTGACCTGGTCGCTGCGCGACGGCAACGGCGGAGCCCGCCTGGTGCTCACCCAGACCGGCCCCGCCGCGGACTACCTCAGCACCTGGCACGACCTGATCGAGACCCTGGCCGCCGAGTTGGTGCGCTAGGCAACGGCCTGCGGAGCGCCGACGTACGAGCGCAAGTGTTCGGCCGTGATCGTCGGGCTGCTCTCGACCAGATCGGCCGGCGTGCCGGTGAAGACGACCCGTCCGCCGTCGTGACCGGCGCCCGGGCCGATGTCGATCAGCCAGTCGGCATGGGCCATCACGGCCTGGTGGTGCTCGATGACGATCACCGTGTTGCCGTGGTCGACCAGTGTGTCGAGCATGCCGAGCAGTTGGTCGACGTCGGCCAGGTGCAGGCCGGTGGTGGGCTCGTCGAGGATGTAGATCGACCCGGTCTTACCCATGTTGATCGCCAGCTTGAGGCGCTGCCGTTCACCGCCGGACAGTGTGGTCAGTGGCTGGCCGAGGCCGATATAGCCAAGCCCGACCGTCGACAGCCGATCCAGGATCGCCCGTGCCGGGCCTTTGGTGAAGAACTCCCGCGCCTCCGTCACGGTCATCCGCAGCACCTCGCTGATGTTCTTCCCACGTAGCCGGTAGGCGAGAACCTCGGCGGCGAACCGGGCGCCGTTGCACTCCTCGCAGGTCGAGGCGACCTCGGCCATCATCGCCAGATCCGTGTAGACCAGACCGATGCCCTTGCAGGTCGGGCAGGCGCCGACCGAGTTCGCACTGAACAGACCCGGCTTCACGTGGTTCGCCTTGGCGAACTCGGACCGGATCGGATCGAGCAGCCCGGTGTAGGTCGCCGGGTTGCTGCGCTTGGACCCGCGGATCGGTTCCTGCCCCGCGATGATCACCCCGTCCCGGCCGGCCAGCGAGCCGTGGATCAGTGAGCTCTTCCCGGATCCGGCGACTCCGGTGACCACCGTGAGTACGCCGAGCGGGACGTCGACGCTGACGTTCCGCAGGTTGTGCAGGGTCGCGTTCTCGATGGTGAGCTTCCCGGTCGGACGGCGTACGTCGTCGCGCAGGCTGACCCGGTGATCCAGGTACCGGCCGGTCAGCGTGCCGGACTTGGTCAGGCCCTCGAGATCACCGGCATAGCAGAGTCGTCCGCCGGCCAGACCGGCTCCCGGGCCGAGGTCGACGACGTGATCGGCGATCCGGATCGTCTCCGGCTTGTGCTCGACGACCAGGACGGTGTTGCCCTTGTCCCGCAGTTGCAGCAGCAGGTCGTTCATCTGCTGGATGTCGTGCGGGTGCAGACCGACCGTCGGCTCGTCGAAGACGTACGTGACGTCGCTCAGGCTGGACCCGAGATGACGCACCAGCTTGACCCGCTGCGCCTCGCCGCCGGACAGCGTCGACGACTCGCGATTCAGGCTGAGGTACCCGAGGCCGATGGTGACGAAGGAGTCCAGCGCCTGCCGGAGTCCCTCGAGCATCGGGCCGACGCCCGGATGTTTGATCCCGGCAACGAACTCGGCGAGGTCGCTGATCTGCATCGCCGAGCACTCGCCGATGGTGCGCCCGTCCACGATGGTCGTCCGCGCCGCCTCGTTCAGGCGTTCGCCGTGACAGGCCGGGCAGGTCGTCTGGCGGATCGCGCGCTCCGCGAACGCGCGGGCGTGGCTCTGCATCGACTGTGGATCCTTGCCGAGGTACTGCCGCTTGATCTTGCTGATCAGTCCCTCGAAGGTCAGGTTGCTCTTGCCGACCTTGATCTTGGTCGGCTCCTGGTGGAGGAACTGCCGCCAGGCTTCGGCCGGGTAGTCCTTCAGCGGCAGATCCGGATCGAACAGGCCGGAACTCGCCATCAGCTGCCAGTGCCAGCTGTCGATCGCGTACCCGGGCGCCTTGATCGCACCCTGGTTGAGGCTCTTGTCCCGGTCGACCAGCTCGTCGAGGTCGAACTCGGTGGTGCGCCCGAGTCCCTCGCACTCCGGGCACATGCCCTCGGCCCGGTTGAAGCTGAACACGGACGGCGGTCCGACGTACGGCGTACCCGCGCGGCTGAACACGACCCGCAGCATGGTGTGCGCATCGGTCGCGGTGCCGACCGTGGACCGGGCGTTCGCGCCGATCCGCTCCTGGTCGACGATGATGGCGGCGGACAGGTTCTGCAGTGAGTCCACATCCGGCCGGCCGAGGCTCGGCATGAAGTTCTGGACGAATGCGGTGTAGGTCTCGTTGATCAGCCGCTGCGACTCCGCGGCGATCGTGTCGAAGACGAGGGAGGACTTGCCGGAACCGGAGACCCCGGTGAAGACGGTGAGCCGGCGTTTCGGGATGTCGAGGGAGACGCCGCTCAGGTTGTTCTCGCGGGCGCCTCGGACCTGGATGGAATCGTGACTGTCGGCAACAGGCATCCTTCAATTGTGACATTGAAGCAGTCGTGGGAACTTTGCTTCGCATCCCAGGCTTGACGGCGCCGGAAAAGCTTATACGCCCGACGAAGGTTTCCGGGCCTCCTTCGCGACCTCGTCGAGGAGTTCCTGCAGTTGCGCCGCGAGCTGCGTGCGGCCGGTGGGGGACAGCGAGGCCACCAGTTCGGACTCGCGCGTCAGCACCTGGTCGACGGTTCGCTCGATCAGGTCGTGGCCGGCCGCGGTGAGGGTCACCACCACGGCGCGGGTCCCGTCGCCGGCCGTCCGCCGAGTGACCAGGCCGGACTCTTCGGCCCGGGCGACCCGCTGTGAGATGGCGCCGGCGGTGACGAGAGTACGGCGGCTCAGCTCGCGCGTACTCACCTCGTACGGCGCTCCGGCCCGGCGCAACACGCTGAGCAGATCCAGCGTGGCCGGGTCCACGCCGAGGTCGGCGAGGAGCCGCCGCCGGTCGTCGGCGAACAGTTTCGCCAGCCGCCACAGGGGAGTGACGATCTCGATCGAGTCGGTCGGCGTACCAGGTCGTTCGCGTTGCCAGGCGCGGGCGATCTCCGCGGCGGGATACGGGCTCGGGCCGTCGAGGGGATAGGTGTCCGTCACAGCCACCATGCTACGTTTAGACCTAAACATTTAGACCTAAACGTGAGGATCTGATCGTGACGCGGATGATCGTGGTGACCGGGGGAGCGACCGGAATCGGGCGGGCGACCGCCGAGCGGTTCCGCGCGGACGGCGACGAGGTGGTGATCACCGGCCGCCGGGAGGACGTGCTGCTGAAGACCGCGGCCGACCTCGGAGCCAGGGGAGTGGTGTGCGACGCGACCGACCCGACGCAGCTCGAGCGACTGCTCGACGTACTGCCGGAGCAGGTCGATGTCCTGGTCAACAACGCCGGTGGCAACACCGACTTCGGGCGGCCGGAGGGTGGCCTGGAGCAACTGAAGGCGAACTGGCTGGCCAACCTGGAAGCCAACCTGCTCAGCGCTGTCCTCACCACGACCGCTTTGGCGCCGCGACTCACCACCGCGGTCGTGCACCTGGGCTCGATCGCGGGCGCCCGCGGCCCAGGATCGTACGGCGCTTCCAAGGCCGCGCTTGCCCTGTGGAACCAGGACGTTGCGGCCGATCTCGGACCGCGCGGGATCACCTCGAACGTCGTTGCCCCGGGCTTCACCGCGGACACCGAGTTCTTCCAGGGCCGGCTCACCGCGGCCCGGCGCGAGACGTTGCTCGCGGCAACGATGACCAAGCGCGAGGGGCAGGTGCAGGACATCGCCGCAACCATCCACTTCCTCGCATCCCCGGCCGCCCGGCACCTCACCGGCCAGGTCCTGCAGGTGAACGGTGGCGCGCTCACGACGCGGTGAATCCATGACAACGTCGGCAGGTGTGACAATGGGCGACATGCGTGCCACCGTCAAAGACGTCGCCAAGCTGGCCGGGGTGTCCCCGAAGACGGTGTCCAACGTGATCAACGGCGTCGTGTTCGTCCGCCCGGAGACGCGGGCACGGGTCGAGAGTGCGCTGGCCGAGCTCGACTACGTGCCGAACATGAGTGCTCGCGGCCTGCGCAACGGCCGGACCGGCATGATCGCGCTCGCGCTGCCCGACCTGCTCCGGCCGTACTCCGCGGAGATCGTCCACCTGGTCGTCGAGCTCGCCCACGAGCGCGGCTGGGGCGTGCAGATCGAGCAGACCGCGGCCGAGCCGAAGCGTGAGTTCGAGCTGTTGTCCAAGGCCCGCGCGTACCTGGTCGACGGCCTGATCCTGAACCCGGTGAACCTCGACGACAGCGCGGTCATGTCGGCCGGACCGCTGCCACCGCTCGTCCTGATCGGGGACGTCGACCAGGACCTGGTCAGTCAGGTCGCGATCGACAACGTCGCAGCCGCCCGCGACATGACCAAGTACCTGCTGTCGAAGGGCTGCCGCCGGATCGCGGCCGTCGGTATGCCGGAGGTCCCGCGCGGCTCGAGTGGCGCCGGCGTCCTGGCCGGCTCGGCCGAAGGCCCCGGTACGGCGGCCTCCCGGTTGCGGGCCGCTGGTTACCGCCAGGCCCTCGAAGACGCCGGCGTACCCATCGATCCCGCGCTCGAGATCGGGCTGGACCGGTGGCGGCCCGAGGGTGCTGCAACGGTGGTGGGGAAGTGGCTGGCCGAGCACGAGTTGCCGGATGCGTTCTTCTGCTTCACCGACACGGTCGCCTCGGGCGCGTTGTCGGCGCTGTGGAGCGCGGGGGTCGACGTACCGCGACAGACCCTGGTGGCCGGGTTCGACAACATCCTCGAGAGTCAGTTCATGATCCCGCCGCTGACGACCGTCGACTTCGACCGGCGGGCCTTCGTGGCGGCGGCGCTCGATCTGCTCGGTGAGCGGATGGCGGACAAGACCGCGGCACCCCGCCGGGTGATGATCCCGCACCGGATCATCGAGCGCACCAGTACCGCACGGTAACGGCGACGTTTCCAAGAACACGACCGGCAGCGGGGATCATCAAGGGAATTGCTACCACTGGCTTCGGTGGTCAGTAGGTCGGCATGGACGGTGGTTCCGGTACGCGGGATTCCGGTCACGATCCCTTGAATATGCCGTCACTCTCAGCAAGGGTTGGCTGATCACTTCCGCGTCGTTTCCGGGTGCGGGAAGGACGGGGAGGTGTGCGGTCGTCGTGTCGTACTGGCGTCCGCATCTACCGTCACTCGGGGGTAGTACCGATGAGAAGGGGGAAGTGTGTCAGCGATGACAAGGCTTGCCGAGCAGTGCCGTGATGTGAGGAGTCACGGCAACGCGGGACTCGGACGAGCCGCGATCCAACCGGCGGTGTGTACCGGCATCCACGAGGTGAGCTCGTCGATCCAGTCGGTCCGGCCGCGACGCGTGGCGGTGCTCAGACTGAGCAACGGAATGACCACCACGCTGCGACTCGGCGACGGTGCCCAGGCGCCGGAACGCGGTGCCACCGTGTTCGTCCGGGGTGGCCGGGGCATGGGTGATCAACCCGCCTCAGGTGGGGTCATCCTCGCGTCGAGCAGCCCCGACGGCACACGCACGGGCTGAGTCAGTGACTCGCCGGTCTCAGGTCCCAACGCCGAGCTGAGGCCGGCAAGTCCCTGGAGCAGCGCAGATCTGCCGACGCACCCGGCAGTGAGTCTCAGGAGTCCTCCGGCATCGGATCTGTGAAGGAACGGATCTCGATGGGCGAGAACCGCGCCTCCGGCAACCTGGCGGCGATCTCGGTCGCCCGTTCCAGGCTGCAGTCGACCAGGTAGTAGCCGGCCAGGACTTCCTTGGCTTCCGTGAACGGCCCATCGGTCACGGCCGGAATGCCATCATTGACCCGGACCACCCGTGCGTCCCTGGTCGTCAGTCCGAGGCCGTCGACGTACTCACCGTTCGCCTTCAGCTCTTCGGAGAGCTTGCGGTGCTGGTCGAGCACCTGGTCGATGCCCTCCTCGTGCAGGGCGTCCCACGTCTGCGTGTTCCCGTAGATCAGCAGCATGTATTTCATCGCGTGCCTCCATTCACCCGGGGACGTCGGAGCGCCGGGTGCCTTCTCGACACCCGGCGCCCAGAGTAGCCATTACCAGGTGGCACCAGCAGGTTCGCGAACCGTCGTGTTGATCCGGTTGAACATGTTGGTGAGCGCGATCATCAAAACGATCGCGGACAGCTCCTTCTCGTCGAAGTGGTCGGCGGCCGCGTTCCAGATCTCGTCCGTGACCGCGTTCGGCCGGTCCGCCAGCCGAGTCGCCGCCTCGGTCATCTCCAGCGCCGCCCGCTCGGCGTCGGTGAACAGATCCGAGTCACGCCAGGCCGCCACCTGGTGCAGCCGTTCGTCGGTCTCACCGTTCTTCAGCGCCGACTTGATCCCGCCGAACACGCAGGGGGAGCAGCCGTTGATCTGGCTCGCCCGCAGGTGCACGAGCTCGAGCGTCGTACCGGACGCGCCCGACTGCCCGATGGCCTTGTAGATGTTCTGGATGCCCTTGGTGGCGTCCGGCAGGATCATGGCGGGGTTGGTCATCCGTGCGTTCATGGGAGGTTCTCCATCGCGTGAGTGTGTTGAATTCACTCCCTTGACGGATGCTGTGCCGCGGATGTGACAGCGGTGTGCAAATCTCTCGAGAGCCGCTGTTCGACCGGTACGGCGGGATCGGAGTACTGACCCGTCAGACAGATCGGGCCGGCGTACTTCACCTTCTGCAGCGCGGCGAAGACCGCGGACCAGTCGGACAGTCCGTCGTCGGCCTGCACGAAGTACGGCTTCCAGACACTGTCGGTCCGGATGTACTGCACGTTCTTCAGGTTGACGATGCCGAGGCGATCCGCACCGAGCTCGAGGGTCACCGCGGGATGGTCGCCGGCGAGCGCGTCGTGTGCGGCGTCCCAGACCAGCTTGAACCGGTCAGGCAGTCCGTCCAGCAGTTGCAGTACGCCGAGCGTCGACGAAACGAATCGCCCGTGATGCGGCTGGACACCGACCTGGACGTCGTACCGCTCGGTGAGTGCGATCGCTTCCTCGAGCATCGCCCGGTTGCGTCGGGCCGAGGCGGTGTACCCGTCCGGCCCGAGCTCGGCCATGATCCGGATCATCGGTACGCCGGCCTCCGCGCAGGCGGCGAACACGCGCTCGGACAGGTCACTGGCGACGCTGATCGGTTCGATGCCCTCGGCCCGTAACTGCGCGGTGAACTTCGGCAGCTCGGCCTCGGCCGACGCCGGCGTCACGTAGGCCGCATCGCGAACCGGGATCTCGGCGCCACCGAACCCGATGCCGGCCACCAGCCGGCCGAGCTCGTCCCCGGGCAGCGCCAGCCACGGCTTGGTGAAAACGGACCACAAATAGGACATTCAACGGCCTCCCAGCCCACTCAGGGTGATACCTCGGACGAACCAGCGTTGGGTCAGGAAGAACAGGATGATCAGGGGGATGGTGGTGACACTCGCGGCCATCAGCAGCAGGTTCCACTGGGTGCCGTTGGTGTCCTGGAACACCTGCAGCCCGACGGACGCGGTCCGGGTGGCGTCGCTGTTGGAGATGATCAGCGGCCAGAGCAGGTTGTTCCACTGACCGATGAACTTGAACACCGCCAGCGTCGCGATGGCCGGGATCGCGAGCGGCACGATCACCCGGACGAACGCCTGCCACCGGTTCGCGCCGTCCAGCCGGGCGGCCTCCTCATAGTCGCGTGGGATGCCGAGGAAGAACTGCCGGAGCAGGAAGACGCCCAGTGCCGTGAAGGCGTGCGGCAGGATCATCCCGGGCCAGGTGTCGATGCCGTGCAGCTTCGCGACCAGGACGAACTGCGGGATCAGCGTGACCTGCGACGGGATCATCAACGTGGCCAGGTAGATCCCGAACAGCCAGCTCCGGCCGGGGAAGTGCAGCCGGGCGAACGCGTACGCCGCCAGCGCGGCCGTCACGGTCTCGAGCAGAGTGGTGCCGGCCGCGAAGTACACGGTGTTGAGCAGGTACTTGCCCAGCGGCACCAGGTCGAAGGCGCGGGTCAGGTTCTCCGGGTGCCAACTGCTAGGCCAGAACGACGGCTTGGCCGCCATGGACTCGGCGTCGGACTGGAACGCGACCAGCACCATCATCACGACCGGGATCAGTGTGAACCCGGTGACCAGGAAGCAAGCGAAGACAATGAGCTTGCGGCGGATGTCAGTTGTCATAGTGCACCAACTTGCGCTGGAAGAAGAACTGCCCGGCGGTGATCATCACGATGAAGGCGAACAACACGAGCGACTGCGCGGCGGCGTACCCCTGGTCGTAGTTCTCGAAGCCGGTCCGGTAGATGTACATGACCAGCGTCGTGGTGCGCGTGCCTGGTCCGCCGTTCGTCATGATCAGGGCCTGGTCGAACACCTGGAACGAGCCGATGACCGACGTCACGATCACGAAGAACAGCGCCGGCGACAACATCGGCAGAGTGACGTTGCGGAAGCTCTGCCAGCTGGACGTTCCGTCGACGCGGGCAGCCTCGTAGAGCTGTTGCGGGATCGCCTGCAGTCCGGCGAGGAACACGACCATGCCGAAGCCGAAGCTCTTCCACACGCTCATCAGGATCAGCGCCGGCATCGCCCAGTTGTCCGAGATCAGCCAAGCAGGCCCGCTGATGCCGAACCATCCGAGCACGGCGTTCACCAGGCCGTCGTGCGGGATGTAGAGCCAGATCCAGACGAAGGCGACCGCCACCGTGATCGTTGCGTACGGCAACAGCAGGAGGGAGCGGAAGACAGCGACCCGGCGCAGCCCCTGGTTCAGCAGCAGCGCCAGCGCGAGACTCACCGCGATCGTCAGCGGCACACTCACGAACGTGAAGTACGCCGTGTTGCCGAGCGCGGACCAGAACGTCGGATCAGGACCGAGGCGGGCGAAGTTGTGCAGTCCGGCCCAGCGCGGAGAACTGAACAGATTCCAGTCCAGCAGCGAGATGACGCCGGCGGCGACGACCGGACCGGCGGTGAAGATCAGGAACCCGATCAGGCTGGGCAGGAGGAACAGCCAGGCGGTCAGCGTCTCGCGGCTGCGCCAGCGTGGGGTCGGCTTCGAAGTGGTCGGTGGCGGTACGGCGGTGGTTCGTGCTGGTGCGGTGTCGACAGCCATCCTGGTCACCCCTTCCTGGCGGCGGCTTGGCGGATGTTGTCCTGGTGCTGCCTCATCAGAACGTCGAGGCGCGGAGTCAGCCCGGTGATCGCGTCCGGAACCGACACCTGACCCAGGAACGTGCGGGGGAGGTCCTGGCCGAGCAACTGCTTGACCTGGTTCCAGTTCGTGGTGACGTCGAAGGCGTGCCCGCCGGCGAGTTTGCCGGCCAGGATCTGCTGGACGATGCCGAGGTTGTCCGGCGGCGGCTGGAACGCACTGCCCGCGCTCAGCCGGGCCGGGTTGTTGCGGCCGGCCTTCGCGTAGATGTCGAGCGCTCCGGTGCTGGTCAGAGTCTTGATCAGCTTCCACGCGAGGTCGAGCTCGGCGCCGTCGCGTACCCCCGATGGAATGGAGAAGCTGGATCCGGACACCCGCGGGGTGCTGCCGACCGCGCCGGCCGGGAACGGGATGACGTCCCAGTCGAACTTGGCCTTGCGCACGTTGACCACCTGCCACGGCCCGTTCTGCATGAAGGCGACGTTGCCCTCCATGAAGTTCGACAGTGAGCTCTCGGTGACCAGGTTCTTGATCGGTGGGGTGACCTTGTCCTTGACGAACAGGTCGATGACGAACTGCAGTGCCTCCATCGCCTCCGGATCACCCAGCGTGCTCCGGGTCGCGGCGTCGTTCATCACGTTGCCGCCCGCGCAGTAGATCCACGACACCAGGTCGTCGATCGCGGGCGCACAGGTGAAGCCGTACTGCTGCCCGGGTTCGGTGAGCTGGAGCGCCAGCTCCCGGAACGTTGCCCACGGCATCGGTACGGTCGGGGACGGCAGCTCGATGCCTTGCTTCTGCAGCAAGCTCTTGTTGTAGTACATGACCGTCGGTGCGACGTCGAACCCGATCGCGTAGGTCTTGTTGTTGAAACTCGAGATCCGGCGGCTCGGCTGGTAGAAGTCGTCGAGGTGGAAGTCCGGATCGGCCGCGATCAGGTCGTCGAGCGGCCGGTGTGCGCCGCGGGCGGCGTACGTCGGGATCAGGGTGCCGTTGATCGCGGTCACGAGGCTCGCCGTGCCGCTGACCAGTTGCAGGTCGAGCTTGGTCGGGTAGCCGTTCGACGGGGTCAGCGTCGGGACGGACTTCACCTTGAGCTGTTGCTCGACGTACTTGCTGAAGTCTTCCCAGACCTTCTTCTCCGCGGCACTGCTCGACCACATCGACCAGGTGGCCGCACCGGCCGGTGGCCCGGACGAGCAGCCGGCTGCCGCGAGGCCGAGCCCGGCCAGGCCGGTCAGCTCGAGAAACCCGCGGCGGGACAGCTTCGTTCCCATGTTTCTCCTCACCGATAGAGCAGGTCGATCGACTCGGCGCGGATTCGCTCCTCGTCGACCTGAACGCCCAGTCCAGGGGCGGTGGGGACCGTTGCGACGGCCTTGGTGATGTTCAGCCCCTCGACGTACAGATCGGACAGCAGCTCCGGCCCGTTGAGCTCGGCAGGCAAGGCGAGCTCGAGCTGACTGAACACATGCAGTGCGGCGGCGAAGGCGATTCCGCAGTCGGTCAGACCGCTGGCGAGGATCTCCACCCCGCCGGCGAGCGCGGTCTGGGCGGTCTTGAGCGCGTTGCGCAGGCCGCCGGACTTGCAGACCTTGACCACGACCAGGTCGGCCGCGTTCAGCCGGATCGCGCGGGCCACATCTTGAGCGGAGAAGCTGCCCTCGTCGATCGCGATCGGCACGTCGATCAGGTCGCGCAGCCGTTGCATCGCGAGCGTGTCGGTGCTCGGTACGGGCTGCTCGACGCAGTGGATCGTGCGGATTCCCGCCGTACGGTCGAGGAGTTGCTTGAGCGCACTCGGCCGGTAGGACTGGTTCGCGTCGAGCCAGAGCGGCTTGCCGCCGGCCACCTCGGCCACGGTCCGGATCGCCGCGGCATCCGCATCGAGGTCGCCACCGATCTTGACCTTGTACGCCGAATAGTCCGACGACTGGAGTGCGTGTTCGCGGACCGTGTCCTGGTCGCCGACTCCGATCGCCGAGCACAACGGGATCTCGTCGTACACCTTGCCGCCGAGCAGAGCGTGCACCGGCACACCGGCGAGCTTGCCGGCCGCATCGTGCATGGCGACGTCGACGGCGGCGCGGGCGAACGGGAACCCGTTCGACACCGCGGGGCTGAGTCGCTTGGCGGCGCGCTGGTGGAACAGCTCGACGTCGAACGGCGTGAGCTCGAGCAGGATCGGCGCGAGGTGCCTGCGAATGACGACGGCCATCGTCTCGGCCGTCTCGTAGCTCCAGCTGGGGAGCGCTCGCTGCTCGCCCCACCCGACGATGCCGTCCTCGGTCGTCAGCTTGACGAACACCACCGCGGCGGCCTGGTCCGGCGCGTCGTCGGGCGCGCCGACCGCGCCGCTGCCGATGACGAAGCGTCGGGCGAACGGGACCGCGACCGGGAAGACTTCGACCTGAGTGATCCGGGACATGATCGTCGTCCTCTCAGGCCGCGATCGACCAGAAGGCCGGATCGACGAAGCTCGGTCCCCGGGTGCCGTCCTCGAGCCACTTGAGCGCGTCGGCCAGCACGTACCCGGCGAGCGCGAGGTGGCCCTCTTCGGTGTCACCGGCGACGTGCGGGCTGAGCAGCAGGTTCGAGGCTTGGAGGAGGGTCGCGTCGAAGGACGGCGGCTCGGGGTCGTAGACGTCGAGCGCGGCGTAAAGGCGGCCGTCGAGCACGTGGTCGAGGAGTGCCTGCTGGTCGACCGCGGGACCGCGGGACGAGTTGACGACGACCGCTCCGTCGGGGACTCGCTCGATCAGCTCGCGGGTGATCATGCCCTTGGTCTCCGGCACGTTCGGGACGTGGATCGTCAGGAAGGCGCTCTCTACCGTTTCTCGCAAGTCAGCGGTGCGGACACCGAGCTGGTCGGCCCGCTCGGCGGTCAGGTACGGGTCGTAGACGACGACGTCGCAGGCGAAGGGCTTGAGCAGCGTGATCAGAGCGCGTGCGGTGCTGCTGGCGCCGACAATGCCGACCTTGGCGCCGGCCAGCTCGTGACCGCGGTACTCGGTCTGCTTCCAGCCGCCTTCGCGGATCGCGTGATCGAAGCGGGGGAGCCGGCGGGCCAAGGTGAGCATCGCGGCCAGGCAGTACTCACCGACGGACCAGGCGATCCGCGGGCCGGCGGAGAAGACCTCGACACCCTGGTCGAGGATGACCGGATCGATCAGGTTCTTGACCGTGCCGGCGGCGTGCGCGATCACCTTGGGGCCGTTGCCGTCGGCCCACAGTTCCTTGCCGAGGTGCGGCGTACCCCAGCTGGTCAGGAGTACGTCGGCGCCGGCGACCAGCTCGGGCACGGCGGCCGGGTCCAGCGCCGGCGGCTTGCCGGGCGCGGCCGGACCGGCGGCGTGGGCGGACTCGGCCCAGACGACCTCGAACCGCTCCTCGAGCAGCCGCCGCGTAGGTCCGTCGATCACGTCGGCCGCGCGTTCGGGGGTCATCAGAGCTGCAAGTTTCGGCACCGTGGAGGCTCCTTCGGTAGGCGGTGCCTCGACGGTAGGCGCTTTCCGTTATGCAGGTCCAAACCCTATTTCGCATGAACCGATACCGTGCCGGTATGGACTTGTCGCTGCAGCAACTCCGGGGATTCGTCGCCGTCGCCGAGGAGCTCCACTACGGCCGCGCTGCTCAGCGGCTGAATCTGACCCAGCCGCCGTTGACCCGGCAGATCCAGGGCCTCGAGCGCTCTCTGGGCGTCCGCCTGTTCGACCGGACCGGTCGCGGAGTGCGGTTGACCGCGGCCGGGGACGTCTTCCTCGAACATGCCCGCCGCGTGCTCGCGCTGCTCGAGGTCGCACCCGAGGCGACCCGGCGGGCCGCCGACGGACAGACCGGGACCCTGCGGATCGCGTTCACCGCCATCGGGGCGTACGCCGTTCTCGCGGACTTCCTCACCATGGTCGGGAAGCGGACGCCGGCGGTGACTTCAGAGCTCACCGAGTTGGTGAGCCCCGCGCAGTTCGAGGCACTGGCGAACCTGGAGATCGACATCGGCCTCGTCCGGCCGCCGATCCCGGACCAGTTCGAGTCCGTCCTGGTCCACTCCGAGGATCTGGTGCTCGCCGTACCCGCTGACCACGCCCTGGCGACCGGCGATGCCCCGGTGACGCTCGCCGACGCCACCGAGGACTACATCGGCTACAGCCCCGAGGGTTCGCAGTACCTGCACGACATCTGCGCCGCGATGATCGGGATGGATCGGTACGCCGTCAGCCAGCTCGCCTCGCAGGTGCCGACGATGCTGGCGCTCGTCCGGGCCGGTCTGGGATGCGCGCTGATCCCGCGGTCGATCATGGCGATGGGGGTCGAGGGTGTCCGCTATCGCGAGCTCGATGCGGCCGACGCGCACTCGGTCACCTTGCACGCGTGCTGGAGCCCGGACAGTCCGAACCCGGCTCTGCAGCGGCTGGCCGAGTCGCTGCGTGAGAACCCGCACCTCGACGCTTGACCTAGAGTGAGCTCCAACTCGTAGAGTCCGAGGCATGACTGCACAGCACAAGATCGGTTCGGGGTTCGGGCACGACAGCACCGCGGACGACGTCCTCGCCGGAATCGACCTGACCGGCAAGCTGGCGGTCGTCACCGGTGGGTACTCCGGTCTCGGCCTCGCGACGACCCGTGCGCTGACCAAGGCCGGTGCGCACGTCGTCGTACCGGCGCGGCGACCGGATGCCGCGCGGGAAGCACTGGCCGGGGTCGCGGATGTCGAGGTCGACGAGCTGGATCTCGGGGACCTCGAGAGTGTGCGGGCCTTCGCGGACCGATTCCTGGCATCCGGGCGACCGATCGATATCCAGATCGACAACGCGGCGATCATGGCCGCTCCGGAGACGCGGGTCGGGCCGGGCTGGGAGGCGCAGTTCGCGACCAACCACCTCGGGCACTTCGCGCTGGTGAACCGGCTTTGGCCGGCGATCGCGGCGGACGGTGGCGGCCGGGTCGTGTCGGTGTCGTCGACCGGGCACCGGCGCTCGGACATCCGGTGGGACGACCTGGAGTTCCGGCAGGGCTACGAGAAGTGGCAGGCGTACGGGCAGGCGAAGACGGCCAACGTGCTGTTCGCGGTGCAGCTCGATGTCCTGGGCAAGGACTCTGGCGTGCGCGCGTTCGCGTTGCACCCGGGCGGAATCCTCACGCCGTTGCAGCGGCACCTGCCGAAGGAGGAGATGGTCGCTTTCGGCTGGATCGACGAGGACGGCAACCCGCTGAACCCGGGCTTCAAGTCCCCGGAGCAGGGCGCCGCGACCCAGGTGTGGGCAGCGACCTCGCCGCAGCTCGACGGCCTCGGTGGGGTGTTCTGCGAGGACTGCGAGATCGCCGAGGTGTCCACCGACGACACCCCGGGCGTCCGGCCGTACGCGATCGACCCGGTATCGGCGGCTCGGCTGTGGACGATCTCCGCGGAGCTCACCGGGGTGAACGCTTTCGGGTAAGGTGGGCGACACCAGGAACGACGACTGAGGAGGTGGGACCGATCACCAGGACGGCAGGTTGGTTGCTCCCGCCTCGAGTGGTTGGCATCGCACGCTGACCGCGGGAGCCTCGTCAGTTGAAGGGGTTCTGTGTCTGTATCTTCTGTTCCTTCTGTTGAGCTCAGCCAGGTCATCGACCGGCTGCGTGCGTCCGGTTGCGTCTTCGCCGAGGACGAGGCCGCGTTGATCGTGGAGACTGCGCGGGATGCGCCCGAGGTGGCCGCCATGGTCGACCAACGGGTCGCCGGGTTGCCGCTCGAACACGTCCTCGGCTGGGCGTCCTTCCGCGGGCTGCGGATCGCGGTCGATCCCGGGGTGTTCATTCCTCGGCGCCGGACCGAGTTCCTCGTCGCCGAGGCGTTGCGGGTGACCGCACCGGGCGCCGTCGTACTCGACCTGGGGTGTGGGTCGGGTGCCTTGGGTGCGGCGATCGCGGCCGAGCGACAGGTGTCGTTGTACGCCGCCGATATCGAGCTGGCCGCGGTTCGGTGTGCTCGGCGGAACCTGGTCCCGTGGCGGGGCGCTGTGTATCAAGGGGATCTCTTCTCCGCGCTGCCGGAGCCGCTGCGCGGGCGGATCGACGTATTGCTGGCGAATGTGCCCTACGTGCCGACCAACGAGATCCGATTGCTGCCGCCGGAGGCCAGGCTGTACGAGCCGCACGTCACGCTGGACGGCGGCCCGGACGGCCTGGCGACCTTGCGACGGGTGGCGGCCGAGGCGCCGGAGTGGCTCGCTTCCGGTGGGCATGTGTTCGTCGAGATGAGCGAGCATCAGGCCCCGCTGGCCGCCGCCGTGCTGGCGGAGCAGGGCCTGACTGCTCGGGTCACCGCTGATGACGAGCTCGGCGCGACTGTTGTCCATGGCATCGAACATGGCATCACACCCGGCGCTGGACGTGCAGGAGATACTCGCGCCGGTTGAGCGGGTCGTGGTCGGTCCGCGGACGGTCCGGGATCGGTCCGGTGACGGGCTGGTAGCGCTCGAACGCCGACTCCAGCACGCCTTCGCCGCGGGTCAGGGCGGGCAGCAGTTGCTCGAGCTCGTACACGGCGGCCGCGGGGATTTCTCCTTCCAGGGTTGAGGTTTCCGCGGCCGGCGCCGGTACCTGCGGGATCGCGCGGAGCCAGGCGAGAGCCGCGAGTACGGCGCGGGTCGTGTCGGTCGGGATCTCCAGCTGGAAGCGATGCATCGGCTCGTGCACCGTCGTACCCGCTTGGTGGAGAGCTGTCATCACGATCAGCGGCGTGAGGTTGCGGAAGTCGCCGGCCGTGCTCGACATGCTCTTGTCGAAGACGGCGTGGGCGTGACTCTGCCGCGCGGAGTAGCCGGAGTGCGTCATCACGACCCGCGCGTCCGGGATCTGCCAGCCGTGGATGCCTTGGCCGAGGGTCTCGCGGACGGTTTCCTCGACGGCCTTGATGAACGCGTACGGCATCGAGCCGAGCTCGACCTCGAGTTCGAAGGTGACGCCGGCGTTGACCGGCGCGGGCTCGACCCGGAGGCCAACGGTGGCGAGGAACGGGTTCGCGTCCCTCTTGTTGAACTCGACCGCCGCACCGGCGCCGTTCAGCCGCTCGATGCAGATCGTGGTCGTCTCACGGAAGCCGACGCCGATCCCGTATTCGGTCTCCAGAGTCGTCTGGATGACCTCCTTCTGCACCTCGCCGTACAGGGAGACCGAGATCTCCTGGCGCAGGTCGTCCTGGCGCAGGTTGATCAGCGGGTCCTGCTCGGCGAGCTGGGTCAGCGCGACCCGCAGGTTCCCCTTGTCCCGGGCCCGCTGCGGGAAGACCACGGTCTCCAACGTCGGTGGGGCGAAGATCCCCGGCTTTCCGGAAACTTCTGGTCGCCCAGTGGCAGTGATGTTCCGGAGATCGCTCAGTCGGTCGCCGATCTGGACGTCGGACAGGCCCCAGACCTGGGCGATCTGCCCGGCGTTGACCTCGGCGGCCGGGGTCGCGCCACCGTGGCCGAAGACGCGCAGCGCAGTCACCTTCGCCTCGGCGCCGGCCCCGAACCCCAGTCGCTCACGGACTCGCGCCGTACCCGAGAACATCCGGACATACGCGATCTTCTCGCCGGCCGGGCCGCGCTCGACCTTGAAGACCGATCCGTCCACCGGCTCCTCGTTGGTGCCGGCGCGGGGGAGCAGGGCGCGGATGCCTTCGGTGAGTGCGTCCGTGCCGGCGCCGGTGATCGCGGAGCCGAAGTACACGGGGTGCACGAGCGCCTGCTTCGTCTGGCGCGCCAGCGCTCGCTTCAGGGCGTGGTGGGAGAGTTGCTCGCCCTCCACGAACTTCCGGAGGAGGTCGTCGTCACGTTCGGCGAGTACTTCGAGCAGCGCGCCGTACGACTCCGTGAACGTGGCGCCGGGGGTGCCGAGGCGGGTTGCCTCGCCCATCGGGACGATGGACGGGGTCAGCTTGTCCGCGATCGACTTGAGTACGGCGTCGTACTGCGCGCCGGCCCGGTCGAGCTTGTTGACGAAGATCAGGGTCGGGATCTTCAGGCGCTGGAGGGTCCGCATCAGGACCCGGGTCTGCGCCTGCACACCCTCGACGGCCGAGATGACCAGCACCGCGCCGTCGAGCACGCTGAGCGCCCGCTCCACCTCGGCGATGAAGTCCGGGTGGCCGGGGGTGTCGATCAGGTTGACCGTGACCGGGTCGGCCTCGCCGATCGCGAACGACACGACCGCCGACTTGATGGTGATCCCGCGCTGGCGTTCCAGCGCGAGTGAATCGGTCTGGGTGCTGCCGTCGTCGACGCTCCCGACCTCGTCGATGACCCCGGCCGCGTAGAGCAGCCGTTCGGTCAGACTCGTCTTACCGGCGTCGACATGCGCCAGGATCCCAAGGTTCAGTACTTTCACGCAGCTTCATGTCCCTTGAACAGGTGTCAATTCCTTCCGCGACAGACATGAAGCGAGGTCGCATGACAGAACTCCTTGACTAGACACCTGCGGGTACGCCACCGAGTACACCAGCCCCCACCCCAACCAGCAAAACCTTTTAGCACCGCCCTACATCCACCCCTAGGCTGCCGCCATGCCAACCTCCGCCTCTGGCCGGCTCGTCCTCGTCGCCCGAGTCGCGTGGCTCGCCTGTAAGGGGTGGAGTGTTGCGGCGGTTGTTGTGGTGGTGGGGGAGGCTGCGGTTGCTACTGGGGTGATGGTGGCGATTGGGCGGTTTACCGGGGCGTTGTCTGCGGGGGAGCGGGTCTGGTTGTGGCTTGGGGTTACGGGCGGGCTGTTGGTGGGCGGGCCGTTGCTGGCGGTGCTGCGTGGGTGGATCAGCGCGAAGACGACGGCTGCGACGGCGGCGTACGTGCTGGATCTGGTGGCGGAGACGAGTCTTGAGCCGCGGGGGATCGAACTGCTCGACTCGCCCGGGTTCTCGGGGCGGCTGCAGGCGGTGGTGGCGGCGACTCGGGACTGGACGTTTCTGTTCGGGCTCAACAACATCTGGGCTGTTCTCGCGCAGCGACTCGGTGGGGTCGGGGCATTCGTCGTACTGCTGACCTGGCGGTGGTGGGCTCCGTTCGTCGTGGCCGGGTCGTTCGTCCTGATGTCGTGGACGTTCGCGCGGTGGGTGAACTCGGCGTTCGATCGAGTTCTCGAGGTGTCGGCCGGTGGCCGGCGGCAGGCGACGTACCTGCGGAGTCTGCTGACCAAGCCGGCGGCGGCCAAGGAGGTTCGGCTCTTCGGGCTGGCGGACTGGTTGCTCGATCGCTACAAGTCCACCTGGCTCACGACGATGGCTGAGCTGTGGCCGCTGCGGAAGCGTGGGCTGCGTCCGGCGTACCTCGCCTGTCTCGTGACCGCCGTGGTGATCGGCGGCGTGCTGTATGTCTTGACCTCGGACGTCGTCGCGGGAACCGTCGGTGTCGAGTTCGCCGTGACCCTGATCCAAGCGGTGCTCGCGGTCCAGGCCTTCGGGATCCTGGGTGATACCCAGCGAGCAGTGGGCCAGTACGCCGCCACCGTCCGCGGACTGTCGATGCTCCGAGCCGAGGTCGGCCTGCCGGCACTCACCCCAACCGCCACCATGCGTACGCCGGCAACCGTCCCGCACGGACCGGCGTCGGTCGAGCTCAACAACGTCACCTTCACGTACCCGACCCGCGACCGTCCGACTCTGACCGGCCTGAGCCTGACGGTCCCCGCCGGTCAGTCGCTCGCGATCGTCGGGGTCAACGGTGCCGGCAAGTCGACGCTGATCAAGCTGCTCTGCGGCCTCTACCAGCCGGACAGCGGGACTGTCCGCATCGGCGGTGCGGACTCCGCCGACGAGATCCGGTCCCGCGTCGCCGCCATCTTCCAGGACTTCGTGCGTTACCCGCTCCCGCTGCGCGACAACGTCCGGATGGGGGCCAATGGCAATGATCAGCCTCTGCTGGACGAAGCCCTCGGCAAGGCGGCCGGCGCCGGTCTGCTCCGCCGCCTCGAAGACGGGTGGGACACGGTTCTGTCGTCCGGGTACGCCGGTGGCACCGATCTGTCCGGTGGACAGTGGCAACGGGTCGCGCTGGCTCGCGCCATGGCCGCAGTCGGTGGCGGCGCCGGCGTACTGATCCTGGACGAGCCCACGGCAGCGCTCGACGTACGGACCGAGGCCGCGCTGTTCGACCGCTTCCTGGAGATGACCCGTGGCGTGACCACCGTTCTCGTCACCCATCGGCTGTCGAGTGTGCGGCACGTCGACCGGATCGTCGTCCTCGATCCGGTGCGTGGCATCGTCGAGGACGGCAGTTACGACGCGCTGATGGCAGCGGACGGCACCTTCGCCCGACTCTTTCGGCTTCAGGGGAGCCGGTTCTCATGACCCGCGGCCTGTGGATGGTGCTGAGTGCCTCGTTCCGGGAGAGCCCTCGGCTGGCCTTGAGCTGCCTGGCCGAGACCGTCGGGCGATTGCTGACGGCCGCGATCCCGCTGTTCCTCGGCCTGTTCGCCGCGGGTGCGATCGCGGCGGACCGCCGTCAGATGGTGCTCGCGCTGCTGGCCCTCGTCGCCGCGACCGGCGTTCAGAACCTGCTGCAGCTCATCGGCACGAATGCGCGGATCGCCCTCATGGAGCGGGTCGGCTTCAGCTTCGACGTCCAGGTCGCGGAGCTGGTCGCGAAGGCTCCGACGCTCGAGCATCTCGAAACACCGGACTACCTCGACCGGACCCAGTTGCTGCGCGATGCCGAAGGCGTCCTCGGTGGCGCGTTCAACAGGTTGCTGAACATCGTGAACCACTTCGCCTACGCCGCAGGGGTTCTGATCGTCGCCGCGTCCGCGGACTGGCGGCTGCTCCTCCTGGTCGTCGTCGGCCTTCCCCGGCTGCTGGCCACCCGATGGACGAACCGGTGGGGCCACGCGGCCGAGAAACAGAGCGCCGAGCCCGGAAGACTCGGCAAACACCTGGTCGACCTGGTCACTTCACCGGCCGGAGCAGCCGAGGCACGCGTCTTCGGCCTTCAGCCGGAGCTACGGAGGCGCATTCGGGCCAGCGTGCTCGCCTGGCAAGCTCCGGTCGTCACGACCGCCCGCAAGCAGGGCCTCCTCTCCGCCGCGCTCTCCACAATCTTCTTCGGCGCGGCCATCGGCGTACTCGCATGGATGACGTACGACGCCCTGCACGGCAGGACGCCCGTATCGGCGTTGGTGGTCGCGGTCGCGGCGGTCAGCGGACTCGAGAGCGTCAGCACCATCGTCACGAACGCGGTCCTGGACACCACGAGGCTGCTGCGCAACGTGTCACGGTTCGTCTGGCTCCAGGACTACACGCGACAGACGACCGGCGACGGTACGGCGCTCGCCCCCGAGCGGCTGAGCGCCGGGATCACCCTGGAGCGCGTCCGCTATCGCTACTCCGGTGCGGAGGCAGACGCGATCGCCGACGTGGATCTTCACCTGCCGGCCGGCTCGGTCGTCGCGTTGGTCGGCGAGAACGGGACCGGGAAGTCGACGCTGGTGAAGCTCCTGACCGGGATGTACCAGCCGACCAGCGGTCGGGTCCTCGTCGACGGTGCGGACCTGGCTGCGATGGAACCAGTGGCATGGCGGTCCCGGTTGTCCGGAGCGTTCCAGGACTTCGCGGACTTCGAGCTGGTGGTCAGAGAGGCGGTCGGTCTCGGCGACCTGCAGGCACTGGACGACGAGGCAAGGATCCGGCAGGCCGTGGGCGCCGGATCCGCCGACGAGGTGCTGTCCGCGTTGCCGTCGGGCCTGGCGACCCAACTCGGGACGACGTGGGACGACGGTGTGGAACTGTCCGGCGGGCAGCGGCAGCGGCTCGCGATCGCGCGCGGAATGATGCGGCGACACCCACTGATACTGGTGCTCGACGAGCCGACGTCGGCCCTCGACGCGACCGCGGAACACGAGCTCTTCGAGCGGTACGCCGACGCCGCCCGGGAGGCCCGGTCCGTCGGTGCGGTGACGATCCTGGTAACCCACCGGTTCTCGACCGTCAGCGTCGCCGATCTGATCGTGGTGATGGATCAAGGCCGGGTCACCGAGGTCGGAACTCACACGGAGTTGCTGGCGGCCGACGGGCAGTACGCGGAGCTCTTCGAGCTGCAGGCGCGGGCCTACCGGCTCAGTTGATCAGAGTGCCGATAGGTGTGCCCGCGGTGATGGCTGCGGCGGTGGAGGGGCCGTCGATGTCGAAGACGTGCAGGGGGAGGTGGTGGTCGCGGGCGAGGATGAAGGCGGACTGGTCCATCACGCCGAGGCCGCGGTCGATGACCTCCTGGTAGGTGAGGTGGTCGAAGCGGCGGGCGCCGGGGTGCTTGTTCGGGTCGGCGTCGTACACGCCGTCGGTGCCGTTCTTGGCGACCAGGAGGGCGTCGGCGCCGAGCTCGACGGCGCGCTGGACGGCCGGGTAGTCGGTCGTGGTGAACGGCTGCCCGTTGCCGCAGGCAAGAAGGACGATCGAGCCCTTCTCCAGGTGCCGGAGGGCCCGGAGCCGGATGTACGGCTCGGCCAGGTTGTTGATCGGGATCGCCGTCATCAGATGGACCTCGGCCTCGCCGAGCGCCGTGAGCCGGCCGCGGAGCAGGACGGCGTTGATCACGGTGCCGAGCATGCCGATGTTGTCGGCCTCGACCCGGTCGATGCCCCACTCGTCGGACCGGTTGCCGCGGAAGACGTTGCCGCCGCCGACGATGACCGCGACCTGGACACCGGTGGCGTGCAGTGCGATCACCTCGTTCGCGAGGTGGGTGAGCCGGTCGCTGTCGAAGCCGAACTCGCTCGGACCGGCGATTGCCTGTCCGGACAGCTTGAGGACGAGCCTGCGGTACATGCCGCTCCGTTCGATCAATGGCGGTGATCTGTTCTCGCCATTCTCACCCGGCAGGAGTCCGTGCGACGCTGGCCGGGTGACCGAGTTCAAGCAGCAGAATCTGGCCGGCTCGCGGTTCGAGGAGCTCTCGCTGAAGGAAGCGGCGTTCCACCAGGTCGATCTCGGCGGCGCGCGGTTCGACGACGTGAACCTCGGCGGAGTGGAGATCAGGAACGTCAACCTCAAGGGCGCGCACCTCGACGACGTGAACCTGAGCGGCCTGCGGATCGAGAACGCCAATCTGACCGGCGCCACGATCCGCGGTGCGGCCGTGGTCGACGTGTCGATCGATGGTGAGATCCGCAATCTGCGGGTCTGGGGCGTGGACGTGGTGCCGCTGATCGACGCCGAGTTGAACCGCCGGTACCCGGACCGCGTGAAGATGAGCCCGACCGACGCCGCCGGCTACCGCGAGGCGTTGGACATCCTCGAGCGGCTCTGGACCGAGACGGTCGACCGGGCCCGGACGCTGCCGCGGGAGTTGTTGTACGAGCGGGTGGACGGCGAGTGGTCGTTCATCGAGACGCAGCGGCATCTCGTCTTCGCGACAGACGCATGGGTACGGCGTGCCGTCCTCGGCGACCCGGCTCCGTGGGACCCGCTGGATCTGCCGCACGACGAGATGCACGACGTCCCGTCCGTTCCGCGTGATCGCGACGTACGGCCGTCTCTCGACGAGGTCCTCGCGCTGCGCGCCGACCGGATGGCGACCGTCCGTGCGGTCTTCGACGAGCTCACCGACGAGCGGCTGACGCAGCTGACCGAGCCGGTGCTGGAGCCCGGGTATCCGGCGTCGAAGAGCTATCTCGTGGCTGAGTGTCTCGGCTGCATTCTGAGCGAGGAGTGGGAGCACCGGATGTACGCCGAGCGGGATCTCGCCGTACTGCGGGAAACTGTCGGTGGGCCGTCCTAGCCTCTTCTGCATCGCGATTCTTTGGAGGTTGGGCCATGGACATGTTGAGCGGCAAGGAGATCCAGGACGCCGGTCTGGATGACTGGCGCAGGCTCGCGCAGGGACTTCACGCGTCGTTCCTGGTCGAGTCGTTCGCGGACGCGCTCACGTTTGCGAGTTCCGTCGGCGAGGTCTGCGCGGCGGCCGGGCAGGACCCGGACGTCCGGCTGACCGGGACGTTCGTGGACGTGAAGATCGGTGTAAACGTGACGCAACTCGATGTGGACCTCGCGCGGCAGGTCAGTGGGATCGCTCGGTCGCTCGGCCTGAAGCCCGACCCGGCTGCCGTGGCTCAGCTGGAGCTCGCCCTGGACACCGCCGACCGGGAGGCGATCGGTCCGTTCTGGGCCGCCGTACTCACCGGCGGCACGCACAAGGGCAACGACGTCGTCGGTCCGGCCGACCGCATCGCCAACCTCTGGTTCCAGGGCACGGAGCCGCACGAGACGCCGCGCCAACGCTTCCACGTCGATCTCTGGCTTCCACCCGAGGTGGTTCCGGCCCGGATCGAGGCTGCTTTGGCGGCCGGCGGGACGGTGGCGTACGACGACGAGGCGCCTGCGTTCACCGTCTTGGCCGATCCTCAGGGCAACAAGGTGTGCCTGTGCACCTCTCTGAGTCGCTGAAAATCAGGCGCGGACCGGGGGTGCGGTTGGCTAGAGTCGTGATCGTCTTGATCCGAGGAGGTGCGTGATGGCTTGCATGGTTATCCGGTTCCGCGCCAATCCCTCCTCGGCTGCTGCTTCCTGACAGCTCTCCCGGACCGGTTGGTGCGTCGCGGCGTCAGGCCGCGGGTCTCGTGCGCCTAGGCGTACTCCGTGCCGACCGAACCGGAGATTCTTCATGTCCCCCGTGGACACACAACTTCATGCTGCCCTCTTACGAGCCCTGGACGGTGTCCAGTACGACGTACTGCGCCGCCGGGTCACCGCTATGTCCGACCGCTATCGGTCCGAACTGATCGACGACGGCACCCCCGGGATGCGCGACGACCTGGACTGCCTCGCGTACGCCGTCGTACGGATGCCGGCCACCTTCCGGGCGACCCACTCGGCGCTCGTCGCGGCGGCCCGGCACGTCCACACCAGCTTCACCACTCACCTCGACCTCGGCGGCGGCACCGGAGCCGCGGCGTGGGCGGCGGCCGCGGTCTGGCCGGCCATCGCCACCGAGATCGTCGAACGCGAGCCGGGCGCCATCCGGCTCGGTCAGCAGCTTGCCGATGGCAACCAAACCTGGACTGTCGCCGACCTCCGCCAGTGGGGTCCACAACGCCAGGTCGACCTGATCACCATCTCCTACGTGCTCAACGAGCTCTCCGACGCCGCCCGCCGCGAGCTCGTCGACACCGCGGCACGAGCAGCCGGCACGGTCGTGATCGTCGAGCCCGGTACGCCGCGCGGGCATCGCCGTACGCTCGAAGTTCGCGATCAGCTCATCGAGCACGGGCTGACGATCGCGGCGCCCTGCCCACACCAGTTCGGGTGTCCGGCCGACTGGTGTCATTTCGCCGTACGGCTGCCGCGGACCGAACTGCACCGGGTGCTGAAGGACGGGACGCGGAACTTCGAGGACGAGAAGTTCACCTACCTCGTCGCGACCCGCGCTCCGGCCGAACCCGCGTCGGCCCGGGTGATCAGCAGGCCCGTTCGTCCCAAGGGGCAGGTGATTCTCGATCTCTGCACCACCGCCGGCTCACGTGAACAGACGGTGGTGCCGAGGTCGTCCAAGGACTACCGCACGGCCCGCGCCGCAGGGTGGGGTGACGCCTGGGGCTAGAGGTCGTAGCCTCCGGAGGCTTCCAGCGTCTGGGCCGTGATCCAGGCGCCTTCGGGGGAGAGCAGGAAGGTGATCACCTTGCCGAGGTCGTCCGGTTCGCCGATGCGACCGAGGGCGGTGCGCTCGGCGATCGGCGGGATCAGTTCGGGATAGCGGGCGAACGCGTCGTCGCCGAGGCGGGTCCGGGTCACGCCAGGAGCGACGGCGTTGACCCGGATTCCGCGGGAACTGAGCTCCTTCGCGAGGTAGCGGGTGAGCACCACCTGGGCGCCCTTCATGCTCGCGTACACCGAGTACCCCGGCTCCGGCCGGGTCGTGGGCAGCGCCGAGGTACTGCTGGTGTAGACGATCGACCCGCCGTCCGCGATCAGCGGAAGCAGAGTCTGGGTGAGGAAGTACGGACCCTTGAGGTGGATGCGCAGCATCTGGTCGAACAAGTCGTCGGTGGTGTCCTCGAACATCACCGGCTGCTGCCCGACGCCGGCGTTGTTGACGAGGAAGTCGAACGACGTCCGACCCCACTGTTGCAGCACCTCGGCGACTGCGGTCTTGAAGTCACCGAACGATTCCGCGCGACCGACATCCAGCGGCAGGGCGACCGCCGTACCGCCGTCCTTCTCGATCCGGGCGGCCGTCTCCAGGCCGCCGTCGCGGTTGCCGTGGTAGGTCAGGATCACCCCGATACCGCGCTTCGCGATCTCGAAGGCCGCGCTCTGCCCGATGCCGGAACTCCCGCCGGTGATCACAGCTATTTGCATGATCGTGTCATTCTCCTACGCCGTGTTGAACAGGTACGCGTCCAGTACACGCGTAGTACAGTGGAGTCGATAGATCATTGCTCGCCAGCGCTTGCACGATCCTGCTCTATGGCAGCGCTGCTTCCTCACGGAGCCGGCCGGCGTCACGGCTGGGCGGCGTACCGAACTCGCGCCGGTACTCGCGGCTGAACTGCGACGGACTGTCGTACCCCACGGCGTACCCGGCGCTCGTCACGTCCTCGCCCAGGCCGAGCAGCCGCAACCGGGCTTCCTGCAGCCGGATCTTCTTCTGGAACTGGATCGGGGTCATCGCGGTCACCGTGCGGAAGTGGCGATGGAAGGCCGACGTACTCATCCTTGCCATCGTCGCCAGGTCCTCGACCCGGAACGGTTCGGTGTAGTGATCGCGGATCCAGCGGATCACCCGGGCGACGTGCGACAGGCTGCTGTCCGCGAGCCCGATCTCCCGGATGGCGGCGCCCTGCGGACTCCGCAGCAGTCGCCAGAGGATCTCGCGTTCGACGAGTGGCGCGAGTACGCGGGCGTCATCGGGTTCGTCGACCAGGCGCAGCAGACGGATCACGGCGTCGACGAGTTCCTTGGGCGCCTGGCTGATGGTGAGCCCGTGAACGGACGCGCCCGGCGTCTGATCGTCGGCCGACTCCAGGAGGAGCTCGGCGATCCGATCCGGCCGGAGCTCGAGGCCGACACCGAGACACGGCTCCTGTTTCGATGCCTCGACGAAGTGCCCGGTAACCGGGAGATCGACCGATACGACGAGGTAGTCGCCGGCGCCGTACTCGAAGACCTGGTCGCCGACCGCGAGCCGCTTCCGGCCCTGCGCGACGAGCGCGAAGACCGGTGTCGCCAGGGAGGACATCGGCGGAGTGGGCGCGTCGACGATCGACAACAGCAAGCCGTCGACCGCCTGCTCACGCCCAGCCGCGGCAACAATCAGCTCCCGCAACACCGCCAGTGCCTGCTCCACACCCTCAGGCTATGACGAGCCTCCTGATCACGTCGCCCTTGAGGGTGAACGTGAAGTCGAGGTCGACGCTTCCACCGGGGAAGTCGCCCTCGAGGTGATGGGTGGCGACGTAGGTGTTGTCGTCGACTTGCCGGTGGCCGATCAACTCGGTGGTGTAGGTGTACTCGCCGGCTGCGCGACCGAGCCAGTCGCGGATCTCGTCGCGACCGCGGTACGTCTTGCCGTCATCGCTGACCTCCGCGTCGTCGGCGTACCACTGCATGGCGGAGTCGAGGTCGCGTGCGGTGTGGGCGGTCAGGTACTTCGTGATGGTGTCAGGCAACATGCCGACCACGGTGCCGGCTCCTCCGGGGAGAGGGTCAAGGAATTGACTCTCTCGCAGGGGGAGGGTGCACAGTGGCCGGGTGAGTCGGGGACTGACGATCGGTGAGTTCGCGCAGGCGACGCATCTGAGTGTGCGTACGCTGCGGCGGTATCACGAGAGTGGTCTGCTCGAGCCCGCCTCGGTCGATGCGGCGAGCGGGTATCGGTACTACACGACCGAGCAGATTCCGTCGGCTCAGGTGATCCACCGGCTGCGGGAGCTCGACGTACCGCTGGCGGAAGTCGGGAAGATCCTCGCCACCGACGATCCACAGGTCCGCGCGGACATGATCGCCGCCCACCTCGACCGGTTGCAGGCTTCACTTGACCGGACCCGGGCGGCGGTGACTTCACTCCAGCGACTGCTCCGCCCCGATCCCGGCGACCTCGTGGTCGAACTGCGCTCCGAGCCGGCCCGGATGGTTGCCGCGATCACCGATGAGGTGGACCTGGCCGACGTACTGACCTGGTACGACGGCGCCATGGCCGAACTCGACTCCGCCGTGGCCGCTCAGCATCGCCTAGGCCCACCGGGCGGCCTGTACGACAACTCCCTCTTCACTGCGGGCCGCGGCACAGTCCTCGTCTACCACCCTGTCGCCGCCCCACGATCCACCGGCCGGGTCCATCCAGTTGAACTCCCCGCCACCGACCTGGCCGCGACCATCCACCACGGCCCTCATGACGACATCGACGTCACCTACGGCCGCCTCGCGAGCTGGACGCACAACCACACCCTCGCCGTCGCCGGGCCTGTCCACGAGACCTACACCGTGGGACCCCGAGACACGCTGGACCCCGCCGCCTGGCGCACCGAACTAGCCTGGCCCGTCTTCCGCCTCAGCACCTGAACTCACCGATCCGGCCGGGCGGTGTACCCGGTCTTCTCGTGCGGGCTGAATCCACACCGCTCGTAGAACGCGTGCGTGGCCGGAGTCTTGGACCCGGTCATCAGCATCACCTTGTAGCAGCCCGCGTCCCACGCCGCCTGCAAGGTGCCGGCCATGATCTCTTTCCCCAGTCCGGTCCCGCGCCGATCCGCATCCACAACCACGTTCTCGATCAAGGCGTACGGGGCCGCGCCACGGGTGAGGTTGGGAATGAGATTGAGGTACGTCGTCGCGACCACGACCCCGTCGACCTCGAGCACGTACAGGCGCAGCCCCGGCGTCCCGAGGATCTGAGCGAAGACATCCCGCCCGTCCAGCACCACCGGATCCCCAGGATGCAGCTGCCGATACAGCCCCATGACCGCGTCGAAGTCAGCATCTCCAGCCTCGCGGAAGCGGAACACGTCAGTCGACATCGAGGAAGGTGGTGACGGTGTCTTGGACGAGGTTGGTGCGGGTGAGGCCGTTGAAGTGGGTGGTGCCGGGGAAGATGGCTAGTTGGGAGGTGGGGACGCCGGTGAAGTCGCCGTTGACGTCGCCGCCGCGGAGTTGGAGGAAGCGGACGACATGGTCGAGCTTGACCGCGTCGCAGTCGCCGAAGGTCAGCAGGGTGGGAGCGGCGATGCCACGGATGTCGTCGTCGGACCAGCCGGCGGTGCCACGGTCGTAGCCACCCAGCTTGTCGAGCAGGGCCTGCAGGTGCTCGAGATCCGGGTGCGGCGACTTCGCCAGGTACTCCGCTTCCATCGGCGTACCGGCGATCATCTCCACCTTCATCTCACCGACGGCCGCGTTCTCCGGGCGGTCGCCGTCGGGGTGGAACGACACCGACGAGATGACTGCCTTCCGGACCAGCTCCGGATGCTTGATCGTCAGGTACAGCGCAACCGCACCACCGACACTGAACCCGAAGAGATCCACCTGCGGTACGTCGAGATGCCTCAGCAACCCGACCACATCGGACGCCAGCGCGACCGTACCCAACGGCCGGTCGATGTCATTGGTGTAGCCATGCGCCTGGAAGTCGGTCGCGATGACCTGCCGCTTCTCGGACAGACCGGGCAGCAACGCGCCGAACTGCAGGTCGATGTTGAACAACCCGCCGTGCAACAGCAGCAACGGCGTCCCACCCGAGCCGTGGATCTCGTAGTACATGCGGAGTCCGTTGACATCGGCGTACCCGGTTTGCTTGCTCATGCGACCCCCACCAGGAGACAGAAAGGATGTCCGGCTGGGTCGGCCAGGACGTAGAGGGGCTCGGACTCCTCGGACGTTCGGTCCAGGAGGAGCGTGGCACCGAGTTCTTCGGCGCGCTGCCGGTGTCGCTGCAGCTCGTCGACGGACGGGACGGCGTAGTCGATGTGCAACTGCTTCGGTACGCCGGGCTCCGGCCACGTCGACGCCGGCAGCTCATCCACCCGCTGAAACGCGAGCTGCCGACTCCCCGCCTCGTCCACCAGCACCAGCCAGTCAGCGTCATCCTCGACACCATCACCCGGCGGCTCGTCACCCTCGCGATACCGCAACCCCAGAAGTTCCCGGTAGAACTCCGCCAACCCCCGCGCATCCGTAGCATCCAGCGCGGTATGCATCCGCTTCGGGTAGCTCGTCATACCGGCAGAGCCTACGTGGTGTGGAAGGACCTTCTGTAGGTGTCGGGTGGGACGCCGACTACTCGTTTGAACTGGCGGCGGAGGGTGGTGGCGGTGCCCATGCCGGTGGCTATTGCGACGGATTCGATGCTGTTGTCGGTGGCCTCGAGCAACTGTTGGGCGCGGCGGACGCGTTGGGTCAGCAGCCATTGGAGTGGGGTCTGGCCGGTCACCGAGCGGAAGAGCCGGCCGAGGTGGCGGGGACTGGTGTTCGCGTGCCGGGCCAGGTCGGTGACCGTCAGCGGCTGGTCAAGGCGTGCCTGCGCCCAAGCCAGCAGATTCGCGAGCGTGTGGTCACCGCTGACCGGGACCGGCGTGGAGACGAACTGCGCCTGACCGCCGGCCCGATGCGGCGGTACGACGAGGCGCCGCGCGACCGTGTTCGCGATCGTCGCGCCGTGGTCGAGGTGGATGAGGTGCAGACACAGATCGACCGCAGCGGCCTTGCCCGCAGACGTGAGCACGCTCCCGTTGTCCGTGTACAGCACGTCCGGATCGACCTCGGCCTGTGGATAACGCGCGCTCAACGCGGCGGCGTGGCCCCAGTGCGTGGTGGCCCGTCGACCGTCCAGCAGGCCGGCAGCGCCCAGTACGAACGCGCCCGTGCACAGCGACGCAACCCGGGCTCCGGCTTCGTGGGCTGCCCGGACTGCCTCAACCAATGCGGCCGGCGGCGGCTCGTCGACATCGACGCAGGCCGGCACGATCACGGTGTCCGCGCGGGCCAGCCGATCCAAGCCGTCGTCGGGCTCCACCATGAACGGCCCGACCTGGACCGGACCCGGGCCACAGAGCACAACGTCGTACCAGTCCTCGACGGCGTCCAGCGGCGGATTGCCGAGGATCTCGTACGCGATCGCGAACTCGAAGTGGAGCAGGTGCCCGGCGGTGGCCAGCGCGACGGTATGCATGTCCGAAAGTGTACGCATGGTGTCGTTCCGGACTCTCACGATTCCGGTCGATGGACGGCAAGACTCGTCGCATGAACTCAGTGGTGGTTTACGGAGCAACCGGGCACACAGGCCGTTTTGTCGTCGAGGAGCTGCTGCGGCGCGGCTTCCCGACCGTCGTCTCGGGCCGCGACGCGACGACCCTCGAGACCCTGGCTTCCAAGTGGGGAGCGGTGGACGTCCGGCCGGCCGCAGTCGACGATCCGTCGGCGCTCGACCGGGCGCTGCAGAACGCCGCCGCGGTCATCAACTGTGCCGGTCCCTTCGCCTCGACCGCCGACCCGGTGATCGACGCAGCAGGCCGGGTGAGGATCCCGTACGTCGATGTCGCCGCCGAGCTGGAGGCCAACGTGTCGACCTTCGGCCGGCGCAGCGAGTCGCTGATCCTCCCGGCGATGGCCTTCTACGGCGGCCTCGGCGACCTGCTGACGACCGCGGCGCTGGGGGAGCGGACCACCGCCGACGAAGTGCACGTCGCCTACGGCCTGAGCAGCTGGCACCCCACGCCCGGTACTCGCGCCGCCGGACAGGTCTCGCACGACCGCCGGGCCGGACGCCGGGTGAGATTCAGCGGCGGAGCGCTCCAGTACCACGACGACAAGCCGGTCCAGCAGGACTGGATCTTCCCGGCGCCGCTCGGCCCCCGACGCGTGATCGCCGAGTTCACCATGGCCGACGTCATCACCATCCCGAGCCACATCGCCGTACCCGAGGTCCGCACCTACATGACGCTCGAAGCCGCCGGCGACCTGGCCAACGCGGACACACCGGCGCCCGTGGCCACCGATGCACAGGGCCGCTCCGACCAGACCTTCGTCGTCGACGTCCTGGTCCGCACCGGCGACGACGAGCGCCGGGCAACGGCCCGCGGGCAGGACATCTACGCGATCACGGCTCCGCTCGCGGTCGAAGCAGTACGACGGATCCTCGCCGGAGAGACCCGGACGACGGGCGTGGCCTCCGCAGGCGCGTTGTTCGACGCGGCCGACTTCCTGAAGAACCTGCCCCTGGACGTCGACCTGCCATAAGCCGCCTGCTGCCGAAGACTGTGGTCTAGCCAGCAACACGTCAGACTCGTCCTCCACCCGTTTGTTCATGCGAAGCCGGTTTCGATCCGCTGGAAGCCGACATAGCCTGGCCGTGGGTGGGGGGAGTCGACATGCACGTGGGGAATCGAACGTCGTCGCGAGTGCGACGCTACGCCGGGGTTGTGGTGGCCGGTTTGCTGCCGTGGACCTGGTTCCTGCTGCGCGACCAACTCGGCGTCGTGACCGACGTCGTGGCGATCGTGTTGCCGATGCTGGCGTTGGTGACCGCGCTGCTCGTGGGATTCGTCGGTCGGCGACACAAGGCAGCGCTTGCCTTCGCGGTGTCGACGCTGGTGGTCGCGATCGTCGCGACGGTACTGCCGTGGGTTCCAGACGGCGTCGGGACCGTCGACCGGTCGCGCGCCTTCCGGGTCGCGGCGGCGAACATCGGCAGCGGCGAACTCGACGGCGCCGACAACCTGCTCGCGCTCGGCGCCGACGTGCTCGTCGTCTCCGAGATCGGGCCGCCGCTGACCGAGCGACTGTCCCAGTCGTACCCGGTGCACGTGGCCGATTGGGACGGACCTGCGATCGGCATCTTCAGCCGGTGGCCGCTGACCGTGCTCGAGCGGCCGGGGCCGGACCTGCCCGGCTACGTGCTCCGGGTCCAGGCTCCCTCGCAGACCTTCGACCTGATCGCGGTCCATGTGCCGCGTCCGTGGTGGACGTCGGGCGGGTCGTCGTACCGGACAGTCGAGGACAGCGGAGTGCCGTACCAGACGACCGTCGCCGACCACCACCGGCTGATCGAGCAGATCGCGGCCCGGGTCGAACGAGACGACCGTCCGGTAGTAGTCGCCGGCGACTTCAACACCACCGACCGCGGCCGCGACTACCGGCTGCTCACCAACGACCTTGACGACGCGATGCTCGACACCTGGGGCCGGCCGTCACAGATCGGCAGATGGACGACGCTGCTGGTCCGGATCGACCATCTCTTCGTGAAACCGGGCTGGTGCGCCGACGACAGCCGCTGGTACAAGATTCCTGTGTCGGATCACCACGGCCTCATCTCCACTGTCGGACCCTGCATGCCATGACCACCGAGCTCGAGCAGCTGCGCGCGACCCTCGACGGGCTGCGCGCGGGCGTGTTGAAGAAGCTGGCCGGTCTCAGCGAGGCCGACGCCCGCCGCAGCACGGTTCCCTCGGGTACGAACGTCGCCGGCCTCGTGCAGCACCTCACCTTCGCCGAGTCCAACTGGTTCGAGGAGGTCGTCGCGGGCGGCAAGGCCAAGCGCGGTAAGCGCTCGATGCAGGTCGATCCCGAGGTCAGCCTGAAGACGCTGCGCGCCGACTACCGCGCCGCCTGCGAGGCCTCGAACGAGATCATCGACGCCATTGGCGATCCCGACGCTCCGGTCACCCGCAACGGCAAGACCCACGACCTCCGCTGGGCCATCCTCTCGGTCATCGGCGAGACCGCTCGCCATGCCGGCCACGCCGACATCATCCGCGAGCAACTGGACGGCACGACCGGCCGTTAGCCACCCGCGAACGCCGCGTAGAGCCGCGGCGGCGGTGTGGTGGCGTCGGGCCAGCGGTCGCGCATCGCGGTTGCCACGGAGGTGGCCCAGTCGGTGAGCGCCTGGAGCGTCGCGGCTTGGGTGGTCAAGCGGGCGAAGGCGGAGATCCGCTCGACGGTTCGCAGCCCGGCGATCTCACGCCGCAGGTACGCCGGCCCGCCGTGCCCCTCACCGTCGACGCGCGTCGTCTTCACGATCACGGTCCGTGCGTCCTCGAACGTCACGCGGCTGACCGGAGCCCAGTCATGACCGACCGGGTGCACCGCGGCGACGACCGGTCGCGCGCCCCACACCGAACCCAGCCCATCCAGCACCAGGTCGAGTCGCTCCGAGGTCAACGGGTGCTGGGCGGTCACAAACGCCGAGGCTACAGGTGTGGTGAATGACTTCCTTGCCGCGACGTGGCACGATTTCAGGGATGACCGGCAGTCCGACTGATGCGCAGCGCTTGGGGGACCTCGCGCGGCTGCGGCGTGTCAAGGACCGGATCGATCGGGAGTTCGCGCAGCCGCTCGACGTCGACGCACTGGCTCGCGGTGCCCACATGTCGTCCGGGCACCTGAGCCGGGAGTTCAAGCGCGCTTACGGAGAGTCGCCGTACGGGTACCTGATGACGCGCCGGATCGAGCGCGCGATGGCGTTGCTGCGGATCGGGGACATGAGCGTCACCGACGTCTGCTTCGCGGTCGGCTGCCAGTCGCTCGGCACCTTCAGCACCCGGTTCACCGAACTGGTCGGCATGCCGCCGAGTGCCTACAAGGAGCGCGCGACCGACGCGACCGCCGGCATTCCGTCGTGCGTCGCGAAACAGGTGACCCGACCGGTCAGGAATCGAGAAGCTTCCCCGGCGACCAGCACGTAGCGTGACGTCCATGGACATCAAGATTCTCTCGAGCTTCCTCCCGCACACCGATCCGGAGGCGTCGCTGGCGTTCTATCGCGACGTCCTCGGCTTCGAGATCCGCACCGACGTCGGGTACGGCGGCATGCGCTGGATCACCGTCGGCCCGGTCGACCAGCCGGACACCTCCGTCGTGCTGTACCCGCCGGGCGCCGACCCGGGTGTCACCGACGACGAGCGCCGTACCATCAGCGAGATGATGGCCAAGGGCACCTATGCCACCCTCGTGCTGGCGACCAAGGACATCGACGCCCTCTTCGAGCGGCTGCAGGCCACCGACGCCGAGGTCATCCAGGAGCCCACCGACCAGCCGTACGGCGTGCGCGACTGTGCCTTCCGTGATCCCGCCGGCAACCACATCCGCATCAACCAGGTTTCCTGAGCCCAGCCCTGTTCGACCGCAGCCCGACCGTGCCGAACGGAGACCGCGCAGCCGGCTCCGCCCGACAGATGGAGACACCGATGAGCAAGGCCCCGACGTCGGCGAAGCAGCTCGCCGACAGCCACGACCTGATTCGCGTCACCGGTGCGCGGGTGAACAACCTGAAGGACGTCAGCGTCGAGATCCCGAAACGCCGGCTGACAGTGTTCACCGGGGTCTCCGGCTCGGGCAAGAGCTCGCTGGTGTTCGGCACCATCGCGGCGGAGTCACAGCGGCTCATCAACGAGACGTACAGCGCGTTCGTCCAGGGATTCATGCCGACGCTGGCCCGCCCGGACGTCGACGTACTCGACGGCCTGACCACCGCGATCATCGTCGACCAGGAGCGGATGGGCTCGAACCCGCGCTCCACCGTCGGCACCGCCACCGACGCGAACGCGATGCTGCGGATCCTGTTCAGCCGGCTCGCGAAACCGCATGTCGGCGGGCCGACGGCGTACTCGTTCAACGTTCCGAAGCGGACGGCGACCGGCGCGATGATCGCCGACAAGGGCCAGGCCGGCGGCGAGCGGACCGTCGTACGCAACGTCGTCTACGCGGGCGGCATGTGCCCGCGCTGTGAGGGCATGGGCTCGGTCACCGACTTCGACCTGACCGCGCTGTACGACGACAGCAAGTCGCTGAACGAGGGCGCGCTGACGATCCCCGGCTACAGCATGGAGGGCTGGTACGGGCGCATCTTCCGCGGCGCCGGCTACTTCAACCCGGACAAGCCGATCAAGATGTACACCAAGAAGGAACTGCACGACCTGCTCTACCGGGAGCCGACCAAGATCAAGGTCGAGGGCATCAACCTGACCTACACCGGCCTGATCCCGCAGATCCAGAAATCGTTCCTGTCCAAGGAAGTCGACGCGATGCAGCCGCACATCCGCGCCTTCGTGGAGCGGGCGGTGACGTTCACGATCTGCCCCGACTGCGGCGGCACCCGGCTGAGCCAGGAAGCGCTGTCGTCGAAGATCAAGGGCAAGAACATCGCCGACCTCTGCGCGATGCAGATCAGCGATCTGGCCGCCTGGATCCGCGAGCTCGAGGAGCCTCGGATGGCGCCGCTGATCGAGGCCATCGGCGACACCCTCGACTCGTTCGTCGACATCGGGTTGGGGTATCTCTCGCTCGAGCGTCCCGCGGGCACGCTGTCGGGCGGCGAGGCGCAGCGGACGAAGATGATCCGCCACCTCGGATCCTCGCTGACCGACGTCACCTACGTCTTCGACGAGCCGACCATCGGTCTGCACCCGCACGACATCCAGCGCATGAACGAGCTGCTCCTGCAGCTGCGCGACAAGGGCAACACCGTCCTCGTCGTGGAGCACAAGCCGGAGGCGATCGCGATCGGCGACCATGTCATCGACCTCGGGCCGGGGGCCGGTTCGGGCGGTGGCGAGGTGGTCTTCGAGGGCACCGTCGAGAAGCTCCGCGCCAGCGGCACGCTCACCGGCCGGCACCTCGACGACCGGGCGTCCTTGAAGCCGGCCGTGCGTGCGTCGTCAGAGGCGCTGGAGGTGCGTGGTGCCTCGACGAACAACCTCCAGAACGTCGATGTCGACGTACCGCTCGGTGTTCTCGTCGTGGTGACCGGGGTAGCTGGTTCGGGCAAGAGCTCGCTGATCCACGGGTCGGTGTCCGATCGCGAGGGTGTCGTTGCGATCGACCAGGCCGCGATCCGCGGCTCGCGGCGGAGCAACCCGGCGACGTACACCGGGCTGCTCGACCCGATCCGGAAGGCCTTCGCGAAGGCGAACAGCGTGAAGCCGGCGCTGTTCAGCGCGAACTCCGAGGGTGCGTGCCCGGCGTGTAACGGTGCCGGCGTGATCTACACCGAGCTCGGCGTGATGGCGACGGTCGAGTCCCCGTGTGAGGAGTGCGAGGGCCGGCGGTTCCAGGCGTCCGTCCTCGAGTACACCTTCGGCGGCAAGAACATCGCCGAGGTGCTCGCGATGCCGGTGTCCGAGGCTCTCGAGTTCTTCGCCGACGGCGACGCGCGTACGCCGGCCGCCCACAAGGTCCTCGAGCGCCTTGCGGACGTCGGACTCGGCTACCTGAGCCTAGGTCAGCCGCTGACCACGCTGTCCGGGGGAGAGCGGCAGCGGCTCAAGCTGGCGACGCACATGGGGGACAAGGGCGGCATCTACGTCCTCGACGAGCCGACCACCGGCCTGCACCTGGCCGACGTCGAACAACTCCTCGCCCTCTTGGACCGCCTCGTCGACGCCGGCAAGTCGGTGATCGTCATCGAGCACCACCAGGCCGTGATGGCCCACGCCGACTGGATCATCGACCTCGGGCCAGGCGCCGGCCACGACGGCGGCAAGGTCGTCTTCGAAGGCACCCCCACCGACTTGATCGCCAAGCCCACCACTCTGACCGCCAAGCACCTGGCCGAGTACGTCGCCAAGTGAGCTCGAACCGGTCAGGAATCGAGAAGCACCGGGGCTGAGCCGGGAATAGCGTGGGAGTCAGTAAACGTCGGGGGCTGCGAGGCCCAAGAGTTCTGGAGTGACGAAATGACTTCCACGCAAGGCATCAAGACCGTTCTGCACCCGGTGACGGACCTGGAGAAGGCCAAGCCGGTGTACGCCGCCCTGCTCGGGGTGGAGCCGATGGCGGACTCGCCGTACTACGTCGGCTTCGAGGCCGAGGGACAGCAGATCGGCCTGGTTCCGAACAGCGACGACAAGGGCCCGGTCACGTACTGGCACGTCGACGACATCGAGGCCAAACTCGCCGAGGTCACCGCGGCCGGTGCCACCGTGAAACAATCCCCCCGCGACGTCGCCAACGGCCGCCTGGTAGCCACCTTCACCGACCCCGACGGCAACGTCCTCGGACTCGTCCAAGACAGCTGACAACCTGGCGGGGGAGAGGATGCTCTCCCCCGCCAGTTATCGTCGGGCGGTGCATTTCACCGAGTACAACACGCGGGTAGCGGCGTACGCGCAGTGGGTGCCGCTGGACGAGGCGCCGTCGCTGGAGCCGCGGGCCGACATCATCGATGTGGCACTTGCTGGAACACGAGGCAGTAGTCACCGCTGATGAAGTCCGCCGGCCGATCCCACTCGAGGTACGTCTCGCCGCGAAAGGCGAAATGGGGGCGGAGCCCGCGAGCGAGGTCCCACGCCAGCGGCGTGACGAGGTCTCCGGTGCGGATGTTGGCGGCATTGATCACCAGGTAGCCATCAGGTCGCAGGCAACGCTTGACGGCGCAGAACACCTCGATCAGCTCATCCAGGTAGGTCGCATAGTCGCCGTCGAGGGTCGCGTATCCCGTCAGCGGGTTCTCCGGGTGATCCACGGAGCTCATATACGGCGGCGACGTCAGGCACAGATCCACTGACCCGATCTCCAACCGATCGAGCTCCCGCGCATCCCCTTCTTTCAGGATCGCATCCGACCCGAGCCGCCCTCTGATCAGCCGGGCCCGCTCCGGCAGCAGTTCAACGCCGATCGCCTTCCGCCCGAGCTGCTCGCTGACCACCAACGTGGTGCCGAACCCGGCGAACGGATCCAGGACGACGTCACCCAGCGCGGAGTACTGCTGCACAACCCGACGTACGAACGCCTGCGTGAAGTGCACGTCTTCCAACGCGCCAGCAGGCCGCTCGGCAGCAAGTTCGTCAGCCGACATCCGCCACACTCGGTCCACGGCTACCGAGGCTTCAGTACACAGAACTCATTGCCGTCGGGGTCGGCCATGACGACCCAGCTGGTCTCGCCCTGGCCGATGTCGAGCCGGGTCGCGCCGAGGCCGATGAGACGCTCGACCTCCGCATCCTGATCACCGTCGGCCGGGGGAGCGAGATCGAAATGCAGCCGGTTCTTCCCGAGCTTCGGGTTGAACGGCGGGCCGCCCCAGGTGATCTTCGGACCGCCGTGCGGCGAGCGGATCGCGGTCTCCTGGTCCTGGTCCCAGACCAACGGCCAGTCCAGCGCCTTGCTCCAGAAGTACCCGACATCCTGCGAACCGTCGCTCGACACCGCCCCGATGAACCCGCAGTCGGCCAGGAAATTGTTGCCCGGCTCAATCACACAGAACTCGTTGCCCTCGGGGTCGGCGAGCACCACATGCTCCTCTTCCGGGAGCTGCCCGATGTCGATGTGCCGCCCACCGAGCTCCAGCGCCCGCGCCACCGTCGCCTGCTGCTCCTCCAGCGACTGGCTCGTCAGATCGAAGTGCATCTGGTTCGGGCCGAGCTTCTCGTTCTGACTCGGCACAAACCGAAGCCGGAAACCGGTGTCATCACTCGGCACCAGGCCCACGCCGTGCGGATCGTCGTGGAGGTCCCACCCCAGAACGCCACCCCAGAACCGCGCCAGCCCGGCCGGATCATGCGCATCAAAACTGAGTGCGAAAAGCCGAGAAGTCATCCGCGCCACATCTCCGATCCACGACCTGCCCTAAGTAACGCCACGCTAGGGCGGCCCGCTCACACAACGCAACGCGATTAACTGCTGCCCCTTGCGGCATGATCTTCTCCATGGGTGTTCGCCACGTGCTCTTGGACGCCGACGGCGTACTGCAAGACCTGCCTGGTGGCTGGTACGCGGCCATGGAGCCGTACCTCGGTGACAAGGCCCGTGAGTTCCTCCATCAGACCTGGAAGGACGAGCTCCCGATGCTCGCCGGCTCGGGGGACTACATGCCGGTACTCGCGGCGACGCTCCAGGACTACGGCGTCGTCACGCCGGTGGCCGAGGTGTACGACGCGGTCTGGAAGAACATCGTGATCATCGAGGAATCGTTCGGCATCGTGCGAGCACTCAAGCACAACGGGTACGGCGTACACCTGGGCACGAACCAGGAGTGCTACCGCGGCGGACACATGCGCACAGCCCTCGGGTACGACGACCTGTTCGACGTCAGCTGCTACTCCTACGACCTCGGCGTCGCCAAGCCCGACCCGGCCTTCTTCACTCGAGCAGCCCACCGAATCGGCGCCGACATCCGGACGATCCTCTTCATCGACGACAACCCACGAAATGTCGAAGGCGCCCGAACAGCCGGCATGCCCGCCGAACAATGGGACTTCACCCAAGGCCACAACCACCTACGCGCCCTCCTCACCGAACACGGCGTCGCCGCAACGATGACGGCTGGCAAGCCCAGGCAGTAGCCGGCTGCTATCAGTCGGCGAGAGGTGCGCTGTGCCACCGCCAGTTGCTGCCGACTGTCGGCTGACCTGGTAACGCGATTCGGCCGGTCGCATGTTGTAGGACAGTCCACGGGGAGAGGTCTGCCGACACGAGTTCGGCGTACTGGTCGGGGAACATCCTCGCCAAGATCCAGGCACAGATGTCCGGCGGAGGTTCGAACGGTAGCCCGAGGCCGGCCGCGATATCCCCGGCGTGGACAAGCAATTCAATGCAGCCCATACCGGCGAAGCCTTCCGCGTCAGCCATCCCGAACGGATGGAAGCCGCGATCGGTCGGCTTGGCCGCTCGCACTGTCGCCGAAAGCAGCCGCCCACTCGCCTCGAGCAGCTCCAGCACCTCGCCAGTACCGGCACTCTCCAGGGCGCGGGAGAAGAAGCTCACGTAACGCGCCGGCGCCCCGCTAGCAAGCTGCATCGCATACGCCTGCAGACAATGCGCAGCATGCTCCGCAGTAAACCGGCAGCTCCATTCAAGCAACCCCGCCGAGACCTGCCAGTCCTGCTCGGCGCCCGGCCCAAGCGCGCCAACCACACAGTCGATCGCCCGATCGAGCTCATCAGCTGGTTGCAAGAAACCCTCCGCGTGCCGGCTGACGAGCAGCCTACGAGCCTTCATATCTGAAGGAAACCGACATATCTGCCCGACAACGCCAGGGGTCGAGGGTCGCGGCGGGTCCGGGAGTCGTGCGGCGTCAATGCGAGACTGACGGGCATGTCGAGCAGTGGCGTCTTTATTTCGAGACCATTCTTGCGGTACTGGAGGGCCAGCGCGGTGTCGGGACTCGGCACCTACGTCACGCTCTTCGCACTGCAAGCGCTGGTGATCCTCACCCTGCACGGCTCGGCCGCGGATGTTGGTTGGCTCAACGCGGCGCGATGGTTGCCGTATCTCGTTTTCGGACTTGTCGTGGGCGCGATCGTTGACGGGAGGCGTCGGCTCCCGCTCATGGTGGGCACCGATCTGGTGCAGGCGGTAGTGCTGTTGGCCATCCCCCTGATGTGGTGGCTTGATCTGTTGTCGCTGCCGGCACTGATGCTGGTCGTCATTGCCTATGGCACCGCCTCCGTAGTGAACGGCGCTGCCTCGATGTCGCTCCTGCCGCGATTGCTCGAAGCCAAGGACCTCCAACCGGCACACGCCCGCATCGACGGGGCCGACGCGGTGGCCTCGACGGGCGGCCCAGCGCTTGGCGGGCTATTGGTCAGCGCGGTCGGTGCCCCGCTGGCCGTTCTCCTCGACTCCCTCACGTACTTGTACTCGGCGCTCACGTTGCGCCGGATCGATCTTGACGAACCGCCACCGCGCACGGGTGTCACCGTACGAGGACTTATGAGGGAGATCGCCGACGGCGTTCGGTGGGCCTACCACGGCTCCGGTTTGGCCACGCTCGCGCTCGCGACTCACGCATGGTTCGTTGGCAACGCGATCGTGGGCGTCGTACTCGCTCCCTATGCGCTCAGTACGCTCGGCCTCACCGCCTTCCAGTTCGGCATCGTTGGTGCCGCCGGCGGAATCGGTGCCGTCATCGGCGCCGCAGTCACCACCTGGGTAGGTCGACGTCTCGGCACCGGTCGCACCATCATCGTCAGCCACGTCATCACCACCCTCGCGGTGATCGCGATGGTGCTCGCTGGGCAGAAGCTCCCGGCGGTCGGGACGCTTGCCGTTCTCATGGTCGGGCAGGGCCTCTACGGTCTGGCGATCGGGATGAGCAACTCCCACGAAATGAGCTACCGCCAGTTGGTGACGCCAGACGAGCTTCAGGCCCGCACCAACACCACGCTGCGTTCGCTCAACCGGGCGGTCATCGTGGTCGTCGCGCCAATCGCAGGAGTGCTCGCCGACGCCTGGGGGATGCGTCCCACGCTGTTGCTGGCGGCCGTGATCTTCGCACTCGTCGCGGCCGGCCTCGGTTCGACATCCTTCCGCGACGTACAGGCCCCGGCATAGATGGAGCTGCACGCCTCTGCCGGACAGTTGCTTGCGAGGTCGATCACGCAGAGTCACCGCGTTGATGTTATGGCCCGGGGGAGAGGCCTCAGAACATTCAGTTGCTGTTCGGCCTAGCCCGCCGTTTGGAACGGATGTCCGCACCGGTTTGGCTGAGGTGGACGAGACCGGTTCGGGACTGGCGATGCGATCGCTGTCGCCTGTTTGACCTGCGAGGCATGCGCCGCCTACTGTCCGGCCAGCTTGGTCACGACCGGCGCGAGTGTGTCGGCAAAGTCGGCGCCGATGACGAAATAGGAGAAGCCGATCTCCTCGCGACGTCGTTGGATTTCCTCCGCGGCTGCCGCGGGGTCACTCGGAAGGATGACGAGCGAGTCAGCCGCGCGGAGCACTGCGGTGTCGAGGTTGGGCGGCGCCATGAACGGAGCGACACCGTCACCGACAGCGGCGACGTGCTGGGCGAGTTCGATGTCCCGGCGCCCGGCAAAGTCGCGTACCCGGTTCGTGGTTTCGACCCGATCGTCTTCGGGTGAGAGTACGAACGTGACTGCGTCAGCGACTTCGAGCGCCAGCGCCTGCGCCTTCGGTCCGCTCACCGCCATGACAACCGGCGTGTGCAGATCGGGGCCGTCGAACCTACGCAGGGCGGCCACGGTCTCGCGCATCCTGGCACGACGCTCAGCTGGGGAGACGGCAGGCCGCCCCAGCTCGACTTCGATCCCGGGTCGGCCGGCGCCGATGCCCATTTCGAAGCGGCCTTCTGTGAGTACTGAGAGTGAGTGGGCCTCCCATGCTGTGCTCCATGGTTCGCGCAGCGCGGCGGCATAGACCCACGAGCCGATCCGCAGGTCAGCGAGTGCGGCCGCGGTTGCCAGCGTGGGGCCAAGTGCTGGTTGCCACGTAGGCACGTCGGGCATCAGCAACGTTGAGTAACCGCTGTCGGCGATGCGGCGCACGCGGTCTCGCCACGCCCGCAGGTCAGAACCGATCGGCGCAACGACCCCGAATCGGAATGGTCTGGTTGCTCGCCTGGTCTGGTCGTTCATCGTGGTTCTCCTTCAGTCTGGGACCTTGTCCGGTCCGGTTGCCCTGTCCACGAACCCGACACCCAGAATTCGACAGCCCCGCCCAAGAACATCGACGCTTCGATCGGAGATGAACCGCCGTGGTCGGCGATCAGTCCGCAGATCGCGAGATCAACCGCGCCCCTTCCGTCCCGGAAACCTACCCGACGAACGATCCCATCCACTCCCGTACTTAACTGGCAGGAACGGGAGTTGATGGGCCGGGAGTGGCCCACTTTGAACCCCGATAGGGGATCCTGCTACGGCAAACCGCGTGACTCGCCAGAACACCGGCCGTTCGACGTCTCAGCGGTGGGTCTTTCGCCTCTGACCTCACAGCGCAAGCCGTTGAACGATGCAGAGTGGAGGTGTGTGGACCATGTCAGTTACGAAGTCGTATCCACCACGTGTTCAAGGCGATTCTCGTTCCCGTAGCACCGTGCGTGAGCACAGGGCCGCCGCCACGACGGCCGGGATCCTCTACATCATCGGGACGGTAGCCGGCATCCTCAGCAAGACCGTCACCTACTTCCCGGTGCACAACGCGGACGACCCCCTCGCCTACGCCGCGAAGCACTCCGGCACCGTCGCCACAGGGGCGCTGCTCGTGCTCGTCATGGGCCTGTCGCTCGCGCTTGTTCCGGTGGTGCTCTTCCCCGTGTTGCGCCGGCTGGACGAAGTGCTGGCCACGGGCTACCTGATCATCCGGGGCGCGGTCGAGGCGACCACCTACGTCATCGTGGCCACTGCATGGCTGATGCTCGTGCCACTGGCCGACACCATGGCGGCAGGACCGGGCACGGCCTCACGAGCGGGCGAGCGTCTGGGCAAGCTCGTGATCGACTCTGATGGCGCCAGCGTCATCATGTCGTTGGTGTTCTGCTTCGGTGGCGCCCTGTTCTACGTCCTGCTCTACCGGTCGCGCATCGTCCCCCGCTGGATCGCGTCATGGGGTCTCATCGGGGTCCCGCTCTACGCCGCCGCCTACCTGCTCGCGATGTACGGGGTCGTCGGCATCAACTCCTCACAGGTGAACCTCCTTTCCCTACCCCTGGCCGTTCAGGAGATGGTGCTGGCGGTCTGGATGATCGCGCGCGGCTTCCGTCCAGCGGCTGTTTCACCTACCTCGGACCTGAAAGTCCCATCGCTAGCCGGTTCCTGATCGCCACCGGCCCGCATTGCACACAACTAGGCACGAGCGTGCCGCAAGACTTGGTCACGTGGACCGCTTCTGGTCCCGAGCCGCTGCGACGTACTGCGCATAGGTGCTCGCCGAGCCAACAGCGTGGCGTTCGATCGTGGATGGGTGGTATCCGAGCGCGTCGGCGATGATCGGCACAGGGCCGAGCTTGGTGAGCTCGTGCAGGTTCCCGAGTCGGGCCGCGCGCGTGCTGAAGACGGTCTTGAGTCGGCCGCGCAGGCTGGCTCCGTGGATGTGCCTGCCGGGGGAGTAGCCGCGGAAGACCCAGTTGCTGTTGGGGTGCGACGCGGTGAGGTCGTGGCCTGGCGATGCAGCCAGCTGGCGCATGGGCTCGTCCAAGGGGGAGGGGAGTGCGAACTCGGTCTTCCCCAGCCGGATGGTGACGAGTTCGTCCGTCACGGTGACGTCCTCCCAGGTCAGCCGAATGACGTCTTCCATGTGCTGGCCGAACACGATGACCAGGATGGCGGCGGCGCGGTCCCGCACGGTGAGCTCATCGGTGTGCGCAACACGCTCGACGGCTGCGTCCTGCTCGGACCTGGACAACTTCGGGCTGGTCCCGCGGCGGTGGCGCGTAATGGCGAGCTCGGGGTCGACGAGTTTGCTCTTGATGGCCCAAGGGATCAAGCGGTCGACGAACCGGCGGGTGCTGGGCCCGTGGGCCGGCCAGGCGTCGAGGTGTTCCTGCTGAAGCTCATCGAGTGTGATGTCGTGGAGCCAGTTCAGGAACTCGATGGCCACGGTGACTGTCTGATTCGATCGGAGGAACGTACCGTGCGGCACCGTGTCCATCTGATTCATGCTCGGCCAGGAGGCCACGGACGTAGTTGCGCGTGCGGGCAGCTCCCGGCAGCTCGTCGAGCATCTCGTGGGTGATCGTCGGCGCGACAGCCAGTTCCTTGAGGAAGGCCGTGACGTGGCGCTGTCTGATCCAGGTCAACCCGCTGTTGGATCGCTTCATCGATTTTCAGCGCCGTGGCGACCGGGACCAGCTCTGCGGCCATCAGACCCGTTCCGGGGTTGGTGGGCAGCTGCTCGACGAGCGCTGCGAGCTCGCATGACCAGCATCGACTGCCGCGGTAGAGCTCGCCTTCGGCGCCACAGGTCTTGCAGTCGATGTTGAGTTTGACGGCAGACCTGGCTCTCGGACAGGTTGATACTCCGGTTGCTTAACTGGCAGGAACGGCAGTTGATGAGCCGGGAGTAGCGCCCGGTTCGCGGCAGATGCGGATGTTCGAGAGCTGCGGCGGCTCTGCATAGTTATGCAAGACGAACGGGCGCAGGGCCGTCGAAGTCACGTCCTCGACCGACCGACAGAGCACCCGTCTCTGCCTTCGGCCAGGGTGTGCCGAAAGGGGATCCGGATCCGGGCTCGGCAAAATGGATGGACGGGCGCCCGGTGATCACGCAGCAGGGCTCCTTGACCGGGCGGCTCGCGGGCGGCCCCGACCGGGCGGGCCGGCGACCGGCTTGCGCACTGGGTGTCCGGACACGGATCAGTCATCCCGATGGCAGCGACTGGGTGCCGGCTAGTTGCTCGGAGAACAGCTCGGCGAAGCGGCCGGACCGCTGCAGCAGCTGGTGGTAGTCGCCTTGCTGCACGATGTGGCCCTGGTCGAGGACGTAGATGCGGTCCACGTCACCAAGCTCGTACGCAACGCCCGCGACGGCGTTGCGCACGCAATCCGGGACCCCCTACTGCCCCAGGACGCTGGCAAGTCCTACTACGTCCTCGAGATCAACATCATGTTCGTCAGCCTTGTGCTGATGGCCCGCATTGGCGTTCCTGCCGAGGTTCAGCGAACAGGCGAGCTGTCGGCCCTCTCGTTCGGCCCCGACCTGCCTGTCACCGAAGTAGTCGGTAGCGAGACAGTCTGGTGTCAGGGAACCGCCATGAGTTGACGGCTTCTCGCACGGTGTAGATCAATCGGGGACTCGACCAGGACTGTGACGGCTTGGTGAGCATCCAACCGCCACCGATGGTCACGGTCGCGTGGGCGAGGTCTCCGTGCTCTGTCCAGACGAACACGACGCCCGGGTCGTCATCGCACTCGGTGCTGTTGATGGGTTCGGTGTGCTCGTCCAGCCAGACCCGAAACCTATCTGGGGCAATCAGGCCGTCGGCGACATCGAGGCCGGCGGCGGCCAGCACGGTGCCGAAGCAGTTGGGTCCTGAACCGCTGGTCGGGAAGGTACCGGCCAGTCGCTCGGCATGTGGCAGTACCGCCTGAGCGCGACCCCACACTCCGCCGGGCACATCTCGGTGCCGACTCGGTCGGACCGCCCCCGACGCAACCCATCGGAACATCAGATCGTCGCCGAGTCGGGCCAACTCCGACGGCCATACGGGCATCAACTTGGGGTGCACCGTTCGCCGCCGAGCGGCCAGCAGGCTGCGTCGAAGGCTCGGGCGAAGCGAATCGAACTCTTCCTCGCAGAGCCACGTCCAGGTTCCGCTGTACATGAAGAACGTGTCGGTCCACTCCGGTGTCGGCTCGACCTGCCTGATGGGGACAGCGGCAGCGACTTGAGGCGGAAGCACGTCGGTCCGGAAGGGCTGTACCGACGGAGCGAACCAGTCGCGCCACCGGTCGATCAGGGCCTCATCGACACCAATCCCGAGCACCTCCGCCGACATCACCCGACGGAGTCTGCCAACGCCGGCACCCGTGGACCACCCATTTTTCTGTAAAAGCGCGCCCATCGTTCCCCGCCGACGCTGCTGATGGTCAATCCAGCAGAGTCAGCTGAGCTACGCCGAGTGTGCGGGATGGGATCCGCTTACGCGATGCCGGGTGGCCGGCACCGGACCTGGTGGCTCCAACCTAGACCTCGAGTTCGATGGCTCGCCGGACCGAGCCGCACTGGTCTGCGAAGTTAGGGCCACGCTTGGTGCCCTGACAGTTGTCGGAGCAAGCATGCGTTTCGAGGCGCTGCCGAGGCCATCACGCTCTAGATACCAGTGACCCGCACGGCGGGAGTGTCACTGACATCGGCATGATCGAGCGTTCTGCGTGGAGACAGCGCGTGCGGGCGATCAGGCCATCTGGCGTCTGGCTGCGATGTATTGGGAGTACACGCTGGACGAGCCGATGGCGTGGCGCTCGATGGTGGACGGGTGGTAGCCAAGCGCGTCGGCGATGATCGGCACCGGGCCGAGCTTGGTCAGCTCGTGCAAGGTGCCGAGCCGCGCCGCGCGCGTGCTGAAGACCACCTTGAGCCTTTCCCGCAGGCTGGAGCCGTGAATGTGCCGGCCGGGGGAGTAGCCGCGGAAGACCCAGTTGCTGTTCGGGTGCGATGCGGTGAGGTCGTTGCCGGGCGCGGCAGCGAGTTGGCGTATGGGCTCGTCCAAGGGGGAGGGGAGGGTGAATTCGGTCTTTCCCAGGCGGATGGTGACGACGTCGTCTGTCACGGTGACGTCGTCCCAGGTCAGTCGGATGACGTCTTCGATGTGCTGACCGAAGATGATCACCAGTATCGCGGCGGCCCGGTCTCGGACGGTGAGCTCGTCAGTGTGCACCACACGTTCGACGGCTGTGTCCTGCTGGGACTTGGACAGCTTCGGGCTGGTGCCGCGGCGATGGCGGGCGATGATGAGCTCGGGGTCGACGAGCCGGCACTTGGTCGCCCAGGGGATGAAACGGTCGATGAACCTGCGGGTGCTCGGGCCGTCCGCCAGCCAGGCATCGAGGTGTTCCTGCCGGAGTTCCTCGAGTATGAGACCGTGATCGTGGAGCCAGTTCAGGAGCTCGATCGCCACGGTCACGGTCTGCTTCGATCGCAGGAAGGTTCCGTGGGGCACGGTCTCCATCTGGTTCATGCGCCGCTGTAGATGCCAGCGGATGTAGCGGCGTACGACGTCACGATGCTCGTCGCTGCTCACGCGCTCGAGTGCACCAGCCGTCCATCGGCTGTAGCGGACGGCAAGTTCGTCGCGGCGCGGCAGTGCGCCGTGCTCGACCAGGAGGCCGCGGATGTAGTCACGTGTTCGGTCTGCTCCCGGCAGCTCGTCGAGCTTCTCGTGGGTGATCGTCGGTACGACCGCCAGGTCCTTAAGCAAGGCCGTGACGTGGCGCTGTCGGATCCAGGTCACTCCACTGTTGGATCGCTTCATCGACTTCAGCGCCCGAGCCACTGGGACCAGCTCTGCGGCCATCGCACCGGTGTCAGGGTTGGTGAGCAACTGATCGACGAGGACTACGAGCTCGCACGACCAGCATCGGCTGCCGTGGTAAAGCTCGGCTTCGGTGCCGCACGCCTTGCAGTCGATGTTGAGCTTGAGGCCGGAGCACCGCCTGCACGCTGGGTGCCCGTCGATGCGGCCGGGGAGGATCCCTTCGTGGCCACAGGCACAGGTGCCACGCGTTCGCTTGGCTTGCTGGTAGCAGTAGCCGCACACGCCGCCGTCTGGCCAGTTGGCAACGATCTGGTGGTGTTCGCTGCAGCGGCCGCAGGGGACCGGCCACCGGGTCGGATCGCTCGTTTTCCGGGGTCTAGCCATCTTCGTCGTCCTGGACGAGCCGGACGCGGCGCGCGATCGGGTTCCGCGGTTTCACTCCGAGGTCCTCGGGCCGCTTCGGCGCGTCCGCGGTCTTCGCTGCGCGCATCTCGACGTACGGCTCGAACAGGTCGTTGGGCTCGCAGTCGAGGATGTCGCACAGGGCGGCAAACGTGCGCGCCGGGATGCGCTCAGGGGTGCCGGTGACGAGTCGATAGACCTGGCTCTCGGACAGGTTGATGCCGCGCGACTTGAGCAGCGGCATGAGCTCGGTGCTCTTCCAGAGGTTCCGCTGCGCCATCAAGGTGCGCAGGTTCCACTTGTAGCCGATGCGGCGTTGCTCAGCCATCGGGATTCGCCTCCTCGGGACGCGCAATGCGGCGGGCGATCATCTTCTGGATGGTTTTCTGCTTGAAGTCGTCACCGACCGATGTGTAGACGCTGGTGACCGACGCGTAGGCGTGGCCAGCCTGGGTCTGCACGAATGCGGGGTCGTAGCCGGCCTCGATCAGGTGGGTGATGTAGGAGTGGCGCAAGCAGTGCAGGCCGAGCTCCTTGGGAAGGTCGACCGCATCGCGAGCTGCTGCGAAGGAGTCCCCGAGGCTGCCGAGCGTGATCCGGTCGGCACGTTCGCTGGGCCAGAGTGCAGCCGAGCGGTCGGCAGTGGGGAACCGGTTACGACCGCCTTCGTGGATCCAGAACCGCAGGAGGTCCACGACCCATTCGAACTCGGGAACCGTCAGGACGGTGCGGCGGCGCGGTCCGGATCCTGCGGTGCCTTTGGCCCACCGGATCGTGACAGCGCCGTACTCTCCATACGCGGGCACGTGTGGGTTCGGGCCGAAGTCGTGCAGGTCGAGCATCGTGACCTCGCGGCGACGTAGCCCGTAGCCGTAGCAGACCTTGAACGCGATTGAGTCGCGCAGCGCAGGGAGCCAGCGCTTGCTGCCGGCGGCGTACTCGCGGTCGACAAGGTCGTCCATGTAGTCGAAGAGCTTCTGCAGCTCGTTCTGCTTGAACGCCCGCCGCCCTGGCGGCACTGCGTCATCAGTCGTGTGGCGCGGGGTGTTCCAGTCGAAGGCGATCTGAGCGGGCATGTCGCCGAAGGTCTGCTCACAGAACTCGCCCCACCCGTAGGTCGGCGAGGAGGCGTACGCACAGAACATCGCGATCGCGTTGCTGTCCGACCGCAGGGTCGTGAGGCTGATCGGCTTCTCGCCGGAGCGGCGCTCGGCCATGTAGTCGTCCAGGTCGACGGGCCGCCACGTCCATGGGTACGTGGCGGCGTACTCCTGGAAACGGCGCAGGACGCGGCACCGGCCCTTGATGGTCTGGGTGGTCAGTCCGCGAGCCAGCATCTGTGCCTTCCAGCCGTCGAGCATCGCGTCGAACACGCGGTCTTCGGCTCGAAACAGACCGACCTCGGCGTCTCGAAGAACCCGAGGAACGAAGCCCGGAACGCCCTGCACAACGCACCTCGCATCCGTGGAAACCTGCATCTAATGCAGGAAACCTACGGCGACCTGCGCAGACATGGCGGGATGCCGGCCCAGCGTGTCGCTGCCTATCGGCGGCGACGTGGTGCTTGACCTGCAGGAACACGGGCGATGTCGAGGGACGGGAGTAGTCGCATCTACTTCTACTCCCGTTGGTTAAGCGCCGATAAGCGACATTATGTCAACTAAAGGCCGAAGAGGTGCCTCCAGTGCGACAACTCATCGCTCCCAGCTGCCCCCTCCCTCCTGCCGTGCAGGTCGTCGGCTATCGAGTTCGTCTGCTTCTTGGTCAAGCCAGGCAAGTGCGATTGGGGCGACCTCGGCTGCAGTCAGATTTCGGGTGTCGAGGCGAAGATGCCGATTCCGGGTGAGGAATCCGTCGGCCGGAGTCGGTGTGGATCCGGTCGGATCCGTATTCATCTGATGGCCTTCTTCCATGCCACGGACGTTGCCATCAGACCATTCCACATTCCGCTTGCTCGGTTTGGCAGCCAGCCGAGTTTCGCCCCGGTTGCGCAAGAGGCGCGTCTCAAGGTCAGCGGTCAGCTCGAGCACGCATACCTCACCACCGGCCTCCTCTACCGGCGCGACGAGCTGTTCAACGTAGGCGGTATCAGCTGGGTCCCGCAGATCCCAGACCAATGTGAAGATCAAATCCACATTGTTGCGTGCGGCTTCTTCGATCACTCGCCGACGGAACTCGATGTTCAAGACGTTGAGTGGTGCGGTGCCGTAACCGAAGACCTCAACCAGCGGCTCAATGGTGTGGTGATTGTGGAACAACCTGAAGTCACTGTGTGCGGCGATCTCTCGGCCCACCGTCATCTTGCCGACAGCCGGTGGTCCAATGATCAGAAGCAGCCTCATGGTCGGCAACAGTCCCAGACACCCAGTCTCATGTGCAACTAAGTTCGCATCCGACCCGCAGCGCTGGCTGGCCGGCATCCAGCACGCCGGCACCATCCTGATGGGCCAATGAACACCCCCCCCCCGACGGTGCGGAAACGCTGCGACGATACGGCCTTGCGGGCGCTGTCGGCGCCCCGTGCCGGCCGGTGCATCAGTAGTCCGTCGCCAGCGCTCAGGACGCGACTACTGGCCGGGATGGGGCCGGAGCTTGAAGATCAGGATGCCGAGGTACTTGTTCATCCACGCCTGCTTGTGCGGGTAGCGGCGTCGCGCGTCCTCGGATAGCTGAGGCTCGATCGCAGTCTCGATCCACAGCCCTGCCGCACTGAACACGTTGATCAGGTCAGAGATGGTGTATGGACGCTTGGTGAGGGTGATCTGGTCGTTCCAGCCGCTGAGGTAGGAGAACGGGGCGGTGGAGAAATACTCTTCGCCCAAGGACGTCCCATTCTGTTCGGCCCGTTCGACGGCATATCGGATCGGTTGCGTCTTGGTCAGCAAGATGAATCCATCGTCGGCCAGCATCGCGCGCGCTGCCTGCAGGGTGCGGACCGGATCCTTCGCGTAGCCGAAAGACTGCAGGAACAAGATCCGGTCGAACCTGCGACCGGCGAGCCCAGGCACAGAATCCAGCTCCGAGAGATCACCTCGGATGAACTCCAAGCCAGGCGGCCGGGCACTGAGGAAGTTGCCACTGACATCGACACCTACGGAGGCGGTCGCACCGTCTCCGACCAGCTCAGCGAGCTTGGCGCCGTTGCCGCAACCGACATCGAGCACCGACCGTCCGGTGACATCACCCAGAATGTCTCGTTGCGCAGGCCACTCGACAAGCCGATCCAGCGAGTCCTCCCTGGCTCGGGCCCGCTCGTAGTCCGGAGCGAGTTCTAGCCACGCCTCGCTCGCATCCCCACGAGTGTCCGTGTGAGAACTCGTCGCCTCCCGTGAGTCGCCTGACATCGCCATGAGACAGACCATAGTCGTCCCCTTGGGACTCCCCCGACCCCAGGGCGATCGTGGCTCTCGCGCCCCTGTGCCGCTTAGCCCGGCGAATACGACCAGTCTTGATAGGCAGGGTGTCCAGCAGTCGTCATCCAGACCGTGATCCGCCTCCTCGCCATGCTCTGGTGCACTGCGTTTGGCGGGCTTCTCTTTGATCCTTTCCTGGGGCGAGCGGCGGATATATTGGGTGGCCCGGTCAGGATCGCTGGACGAGACTTGGGCGATGGTGACAACCCCTCGCCCGATCATCGGCTCGGTGGTGCGGTCGGTCTGCGGCCGCGGCGTCGAGTGCCTCGTTCCGCTCGCCGGTGGCGGGATGAATGAGACCTACCGGGCCGAATTTGCCGGCGATGTCGCTGTGGTCGTCCGGATCGCGCGTCAGCCTACGCCGTGGTTCATCGATGAGGCGCACCTTATGGCGCAGGCGCGTGACGTAGGTGTGCCGACAGCAGAGGTGCTCGGCCTCGAGCACCTGGATCACGACGGCGAGTTGCTGTCCTTCTCGATCCAGCAGTTCCTTCCGGGCCGCTCGCTCAACGAGTTCATCGGCGAACTTCCTGCCGCTGATCTCGAGCGGTTGGTCATCGACGCCGGTGAGATTTTGGCCCGGGTGCACAGCGTGGTCCCGGACGACGAGCGAGGCATCCGGCACGAGCTGCGGTTGCCCGAAGAGCACGAAGTCACCCGGGTCGCAAGCATTGTCAGACAGACACTCGGCCCGGCGGCAGCCGCGGTCGTCGAGCGCGGTGCTGACTTCCTGCGCCACGAGGTGACGACCCGTCCGGCGCCCCCGTCCTCGCTCGCCCAGGGCGATTTCATGCCCAAGAACCTCCTGATCAACGACGGGACGGTCGTCGGTGTCATCGACTGGGAGTTCGCGGGCCCAGCATCACCGGCATTCGATCTCGCCCGATGGGAGGTGTCTGCCGGCGATCCCTTGCACGACCGCGCTGACCTGGTGCGCCGCGGGTACGCGCGGATCACTGATCCCGAGGCGGCCGATGGCGGCTTCACGCCGGCCTTCGCCATCGACTGGACACTTGAGCAGCTCGGTTGGAAGAACCCTGCTTCGCAGGCGCAGTTCCGGCGCTGCGTGGACGTGATTGCCCGCTATACGGCCTCTTGACCAACTCGAGCACTGGTACTAGCTGCGTAGTACCGCGTCAGGACAAGGGCAAGGACGTTCGACAGGCCTCGATGTTGTGGAGTTGGATGTTGTCTCTGCGCTGCTGTTCCCAGTTGGCTCTGGTCAGGCGCCAGCGGTTCAGCAGGGCGGGTTCGCCTTGGCGTGTGGCCCAGTCTGAACCGTTGGGCTCGTAGCCGAGGCATCGTGAGATGGCGTTGGAGCCGTGGTTGTCCACGAAGGCGTCGCTGCCCGCTTCCTTCGCCCCGAGCCCGTCGAACGCGAGGTGCAGGATCGCTGCTCGCATCTCATGTCCGAGCCCGCGGCCGCGCTGATCGTTGGCCAGCCATGAGAAGCTCGTGACTGTGCCGAGGGTGGAGAAGTTGACCCCGATGAGGTCCTGCATCCCGACCGGGCGCCCATCCACGACGACCGCGAAGTACAGCCGCCAGGCCTCGGGCTCAACTTTCCCTCTGCCGCGCCAGATCGCCCGGAGCCACTTGGCCACGCGCACGTCAGGATCTGGCTCGTAGAACGACATCGGATCGTCGTACGGCGGCGCTGGGTCGGCGTGCGTCTTACCCTCGCGTACGGCATCCGCGAGCTCGTCCAACAGGTTGTCGGTGGCGCCGCGCAACTCCAGAGTCGGCGTAGTGACGCGCACATCAAGAAGTGGATAGCTCGTCGTGATCGACATGCGACGATTCAACTTCACACTCCCCTGACAGCGCACATAGTTTTCACAGTCTTGCCGCCCGACAGCGGTGGGTCGCTCCCCTGGCGTGGCGGGCTTGAAAGAAAGCTGGGTGGTGGTGTCGGATCGAGGCTGAGGTGTTCGTAGAAGGGGTGAACGGCGGCCGGCGAGGGGCGCCCGAAACACTGGAGATGATCTGAGATGCGGTATCTGGTTTCTGTGATCGATGACAAGAGCAATCCCGGCAGCACGGACAGGCAGCCTGCCATCGACGCGTTCAACGAACGACTGATCGCCGAGGGCTATTGGGTCTTCGCGGGCGGACTCGCAGACACCGCCGCGGCCACGGTCATCGACAACCGGGGCGAGCAGGCGGTGTTCACCGACGGGCCGTTCGTGGAGTCGAAGGAGTACCTTGCCGGCGTCTGGGTGTGGGAGGCCCCCGATCTGGATGTGGCGCTCAAGCTCGCCACCGAGGCGTCGAAGGCCTGCGATCGGAAGATCGAGGTGCGGCCATTCCAGTGAGTGACATCGAGGAGGCGATCACCCAGGCCCACCATGAGGAGTGGGCCCGGGTGGTCGCGTCCCTGACCCGGCGTTTCGGTGATCTCGACCTCGCCGAGGAGGCTTCGGCGGAGGCGTTCGCGACCGCCGTCGAGCGGTGGCCGGCCGACGGCGTACCCCCCAATCCCGGCGCCTGGCTGACCACGACCGCCAACCGCAAGGCCATCGACCGGATCCGGCGCGAGAACAAGCGTGACGACAAGCAGAAGGAGGCTCAGATGTCGTACGACGATCCGCCCGAGCCTCTCGGTGCCATCGACGACGAGCGGCTCCGGCTGATCTTCACCTGCTGTCACCCTGCCCTCGCGATGGAGACCCGCGTGGCGCTGACGATGCGCATGGTCGGCGGTCTGACTGTGCCCGAGATCGCCCGTGCCTTCCTGGTGCAGGAGACCGCCATGGGTCAGCGGATCACCCGCGCGAAGGCCAAGATCAAGGCTGCCCGGATCCCCTACCGGGTGCCGTCCGCGGAGGATCTCCCCGGACGCGTTTCCGGCGTACTCGCGGTCCTTTTCCTTGTTTTCAACGAGGGCTACCTGGCGACCGGACCCGACACCGATCCCCTGCGCCACGACCTGACCGCCGAGGCGATCCGGCTCACTCGCCAGATCCGTGCCCTGATGCCGAATGACGGCGAGGTGGCCGGGTTGCTGGCGCTGATGCTTCTCACCGAGGCCCGCCGTACCGCTCGGGTTTCGGCGAGCGGCGAACTTGTCACCCTCGACGAGCAGGACCGTGGAGCCTGGGACACGGCACTGATTGCCGAGGGTCATCAGCTGGTGCGCGAGCGTCTGGCCACCGGAGTGGCTCCTGGGCGCTACCAGATCCTCGCGGCGATCAACGCCGTCCACACGTCCGCTCGCGATGTACGCGACACCGACTGGTCGCAGATCGTCGCGCTCTACGACCAACTCAGCCGCCTCGACCCCTCGGCGATCGTTGCTCTCAACCGGGCCATCGCGGTTGCCGAGCTTGACGGCCCGGAGGTGGCACTGGCGACCGTCGACCGTCTCGAGGACAAGTTGGCCGGCTATCACGCATACCATGCGACCCGCGCCGAATTACTGCGCCGGCTGGGCCGCAGCCAGAAATCGCGCGAGGCGTACGACAAAGCCATCGAGCTAGCCGGCAACACCGCCGAAACCGCCCACCTAACCCGCCGCCGCGACCAACTGGGGTAATGCCTTCAAATGTTGATTCCACGAGCCGCCGCGGTAGTACTCGACGCGAACAAGGTGCTCGTCATCAAGCGGTACCTGCACCTGGATCGCGCCGTCGACTGCGTGATGTGCGAGAACGCCGCCGTACCAGGACCCGACTGCATCGGACACCGGTACGCCGTCCTGCCGGGCGGTCACGTCGAACCAGGCGAAACCCCCGAGGACGCCGCTTTGCGTGAGCTCAAAGAGGAAACAACCCTCACCGCCACCATCGACCGACTTCTCTGGACGGGCAGCCACAACCGGCGGCCGGCGTACTACTTCCTGATGACGAACGTCGAAGGCACCGCCCAACTCTCCGGCGACGAAGCAGTCGAGCACTCCCCCAACAACAGCTTCACATTACAATGGACAGATTTGGTCGACCTAGAATCATTAGGCATCTATCCATCAGAGATCCGCGCGGAGTTGGCCGCAAGAGTATTACGCTGAGTTTTCGGTGAGCCTGCTGCGGGCCACGAGTCTGGTTAGGCCTAGATGGGTGCCTTGGTCGGCGCGGAGTAGGTTTTCGTCTGGGGTGTAGCCGCGGTTGACTTTGGCGCAGGTTTCTAGCCAGTGGAGCCAGTCGTCCCAGCCGTGCGGGACCATGTCGGCGGTTTCGATGGTGACGAGGCCGGTTCGTTCCCAATGGGTGCGCCACCAGTCCGGAGGGAGCCAGGTGCAGAGGTCGGGACCCCAGCGTTCGGCGAGGTACGGCGGTAGCGAAGGGCCGGGCGTGTTGCGAATGCCGGGGGCGATGACTCCGATGGAGCCGGTTGGGCGGAGGAACTCGGTGCAGTAGCCGAGATAGTCGGCGCCGGTCCCGAAGTAGTTGTACGCACCGATGCTGACGATCGCGTCGAAGAAGCCATGGGAGAACGGAAGTTTGTGGGCGTCAGCCTGGATCGGGTGCACCTGACCTTCGGCGCCGGCTGCTTTGATGCGTTCCCAGTTCTCGGTCGGGTCCACCCAGAGGTCGGTCGCCCACACCTCCACGTCGTACTCGCGGGCCAGAAAGATCGACGTGAGCGCCGTACCGCAACCGAGGTCGAGGACACGCATACCGGGTCGAAGGCTCATCACTTCCATCAGAGCCTCGGTCGACCACAGCGGATGTGGGCCCATCAGATTGTCGACAATCCACTGCTGGTCGTAGGTATTGGACCGTGGATAGCGGTCCAGGGTGAGCGCCTCGCGCAGGAGTTCTGGAGTCATGCGGGAGACCATTCCACTGGGCCTGAGCGGTCACAACGGAGTTTCAGCTCTCTCCCAGCGCTGCCGCGATCATGCGATGCCCCTGCTGTTCGAAGGCCGAATCGCCGACCTGATGTGCCCAGACAGCAGTGTTGACAGCCTCGCGGAGCCGGACGCGCTGCCAGGTGTCCGGGTCACGCGGATCGCCGCCGTAGCCTTCCAGGAACGCCGGCTCCAGGGCGGGTGCGGACTGGAACTGCTGAGCGGCCAGCCGAGCGAAATCCGTGTACGCCGGCCGGAGGTCCGCGCGGCCGAAATCGATGATGCCGACGACGCCATGATGGATGAGCCAGTTGCGAGGCTGCCAGTCACCATGAGTCGGTACAAGTACCGCGGGCGGCGTCGGCCACGATTCAACCTGTGAGCGCAACCGGCCCGCGAGGTCCGCGTCAATCGTGTGCGGCTTACTCAGGTAATCAAGAGTCCGCTGGTTTTCCCGGCGCTCATAATCCGCGTCCGGTACGGCGAGCTGACCGTGAAACTCGGCGAGTAATTCACCGGCCTGGCGATAGGTGTCCGGATCCCCTTCGGCCGGCGTACCTTCCACCAGCTCCCCCGGCAGGAATCGCGTCAGGATCAGCTTGGCGTCGTCGTCGGCACGGACGAGTTGCGGTGCTCTCCCCCGTGTCGTCCACGGCCCCAGCCAGTTTCGGTGGGCGTGCAACTCGCGCGCGAGGTGATGGTCGGCCGCGTCGCCGGCCTTGGCGACATAGCGCTCGCCGTCGACGTCCAGCTCGAGCACGACGGTCCCGATCAGACCCCAGCTGTGGTCCGTCACGATCTCGGCGCCGGGGAGCCACTCCTGGAGGAGAGCTCGCTGCTGCTCGGTGAGGTCCACGAGCTGAGAGTAACGCAGAAAAATGCCACGAAATACTGGACGGAATTCCCTGCAAGACTTATCCTGGCCGAATGCAGAATTCGCAAAAGAATGTCACTCTACCAACAAACTTATCAGAGGAAATTCGCGAAAGCAAGTCGGCGGAATTCTGGCAACTGGGCGATCGCGCGATCCGGCGGATCGGGTTCGGGACGAAGCGGCTCGCGGGCAGCGACGGCGACGAACCGGACGCCCAGGAGCGGGCGATCGCGCTGCTGCGCCGGGCGGTCGAGCTCGGCGTCAACCACCTCGACACGGCCGAGTTCTACCCGAGCTACGCGCCGCCGAGCCGGCCCCGGGACTTCACGTCGCTGGGCTGGGCGAACGACGTGATCCGTCGCGCGCTGGCGCCGTACGCGGATGAGCTCGTGATCGCCACCAAGGTCGGGCCGACGCCGACTGGATTGGCTCGCCCCGATCAATTGCGAGCGTTGGTCGAGGCTGATCTGCGGGCGTTGGGGCTGGAGACGCTCGACCTGGTCTATCTGCGCCAGGCCCGCCTCGACTCGATCGCCGAGCACTTCGGGGTCCTGGCGGAGCTGCAGGCCAAGGGGCTCATCCGGCATCTGGGGCTGTCGAACGTCCGCACCGAACACCTCGCGGAGGCCCAGAAGATCGCGCCGGTGGTCGCCGTCCAGAACAGGTACGGCGTCGGTTTCGGTCGCGTGAACGACGCCATCCTGAGCTCCTGCGGCGAACAGGGCATCGCGTTCGTCCCGTTCTTCGCCCTGACCGCGGATGCTCGGGAGGCCGGTGGTGTCTCGGTCAACGACGCGATCCAGGAGATTGCCGACAATCAGAACGCCACACCGGCGCAGATCCGATTGGCATGGACGTTGAGCCTGGGCGACCACGTCCTGGCTATCCCGGGGACGTCGAGCCCCGATCACCTGCGGCAGAACCTCGAGGCCGGCTCGATCCACCTCTCCTCCAACGAACTCGCCGTACTCGACGCCTTCGTCGACTAGCGGCGCGTCAACTCGACTAGTGGCGCGCTGGATCGGCTAACGACTAGGGCGGCGGCCTCGCGTGGTCGCCGCCCTCAGTCGTAGTACCGGCGGACGCTCGAGCCGATGCGGGTGACGTCGGTGCCGTAGATGTGGATGGAGATCGCCGTGCCGTCGGAGGTGTTGTTGACCCGGTGGATGTCGCCGGGCGGCGCGAAGCCGCTCACGTCGCCGACGTGGTTGTCGCTCTGCCCGATCAGCCGCAGGTCGGCGTCGTACAGGTCCTCGTGTTCGACGCCCTGGATCACCCCGAACACGCACCAGGTCACGTGGTCGTGGATCCGGGTCACCTGCCCGGGCCGCCAGACCAGAGCGATGATCGAGAACGAACCGTCAGGCTCGACATGCAGGGTGTGACTGCGGTAGCGGTCCGCCGAGCCGACTCGCTGCCCGGCGGTCAGTACGTCGGGAGTCGGCAGGTGCCGGCGCAGTTGCTCGGCCACGAGTTGCGCCGTGCCGTTCCAGTCGGCGTGCTGGTCGATGGCGGTACGGACGCCGTCGATCAAGTCGGTCAGTTCATTAGTGGAGATCGATGTTGTCGTCATGTCTTGAGCGTGCGCCGGTCAACCCATAACGTCTAATGCCAAGTTTCGTGCTTACTCATAGATGGATTTGATACATGCTCGATGTCACGAGGCTGCGCGTCATCGACGCAGTCGCCCGTCACGGCTCGGTCACCGCCGCTGCTCGCGAGCTGCACTACTCGCAGCCGTCTGTCACTCATCACCTCACGCGCTTGGAGGCTGAGACCGGCGCGCAGCTCCTGCAGCGCGCCGGTCGTGGCATCAGGCTGACCGAGGCTGGTCGCCTGCTGGCTGCTCGAGCCGCCGAGATCATCGGCCGGATCGACGCCGTCGACGCCGAACTCGCCGCTCACGTCGGTCTGAGCGCGGGCCGGATCCGCCTGGCCGGCTTCTCGTCGGCGATCGGGTCACTCGTGCCACGGGCCGTGGCGGCACTGGCCGACAAGCACCCGGGCCTCGAGATCAACCTCCTCGACGCGCATCCGCCTGAGGCGCTCGAACTGCTTCGCACCGGCAAGATCGACGTCGCGATCGTCTTCCGGTACGACGAGACCGAGCCGGAACCGTCCGGCATACGACTGCATCATCTGCTGGACGATCCGCTCTACGTGCTGTCGACCGATCAGCCGGTCGAGCTGCCCGGGCTCCGCGACGCGACCTGGATCGCCGGCTGCGATCGTTGCCGTAGGCACCTGGTTTCGCTGTGCGCCGCCGAGGGCTACGAGCCGCGGATCAGCTACACGTCCGACGACATGGTGGTCATGCAGGCGCTCGTCGCGGCCCGCCTCGGGGTGACGACCATGCCCGGTCTCGCCCTCCGCGCCCACCACGCCGAGGGCATCATCGCCACCGAGCTCCCCGGGTCCCGCCGCCACGTGTACGCCGCGACGTACGGCGAACCGCCCGACCCACCCGCGATCGGCGCCCTCCTCACTGCCCTCGCCGACACCGCCGTTCTGTGAGCTGGCCCGCCCATGCTGAATCGCGCGGGCCCGAAGCTGAGCCCCGGGTGCCGCGCCTGGTTCAGGAGTTCTCGGCCGCGTCTGCTCCCGTGAGTGGGTCGTAGACGTAGACCTCGGTGCCGGCTTGGGGGGATCTGGCGTGGAGGGTGTGGAACATCGGGGCGAAGGGGCCGCCCAGGTCGATGATGGTTGCACCGGCGCCGAGGACGCCGCGGACCAGGGTGCTGGGGGCCGTGAGGTCGACGCGGGTGACCACGCCGGGCGTCACCCACACGGGAACGTCCCCGAGCCGGCCGGACAATTGGTGATGCAGGTGGCCGCACAGAACCGCTTGTACGTCGGTCCCGGCGACAACTTCCGCCAACTTCTCGGGCTCTTGCAGGACGACAGACTCGAGGTACGGAATTGCGTCGACGGATATCGGCGGGTGGTGGAGTACGACGATCGACCCGGCCGGCGCGGGTGTTGCCAGCTCCGCGGCCAGCCAGTCGAGTTGGTCGTCGCCGAGCACACCGTGTGTCTCGTCGGGGATGAGGCTGTCGAGGGTGATGACCCGGAGGCCCGCGACCTCGCTCACCGCCGCGATCGCACCGGCGACGTCGGCGCAGCGGCCGATCGACGAGCCGTCGGGTCCGAGGTGTCCCGAGCCGAGCGCGGCCGTGAAGCCCTCGCGACGGTCATGGTTCCCGGTGCAGTAGACGTGCGGAATGCCGCGCTCAGCGGCGAACTCACCCACGGCCGTGCGGACCGCGGTGCAGCCCTCCTCGGACCCGTCGTCGGCGATGTCCCCGCTGACGACGATCAGATCCAGCTCCGGGACCCGGCGTACGTCGTACAGCAGGCCGTTGAGCGCGGCGAGGCCGTCGACGCCGTCCTCGTCGGGGCCGATGCGGCTGACGTGGGTGTCGGACAGGTGCAGAACACGATGTGCCATGACGAGCTCTCCTGGGATGTCGTTGCCGTCGGCACCCAGGCGGTCGATGCCCGTCGCGTCACTCCCCGGTGGTAGCCCACCCTCGCCAGTCGTGTGAGACCAAACTACCCAAGCTCAGTCGGTGAAGGTGACCTCCGCGGTGGGTTGGACGGCGGCGGTACGGCCGGGAGCCTGGTGGTTCTCCCAGTAGAGGTTGGTGTGGGCGATGACCTTGTCCGGGGTGGGTGCGCCGTACTCGGACAGGTCTTCGGTGGTGTGCGCGTCGCCAACCAGGGTCACGTCGTACCCGCGGACCATGGCGCCGTGGATGGTGGAGCGGATGCACTCGTCGGTCTGCGCGCCGCTGACGAAGAGGCGGCCGATCCCGGCTGTGGCGAGGACGTCCTCGAGGTCGGTGTCCTCGAAGGAGTCCGCGAAGGTCTTGTGTAGGAGCGGCTCCGAATCGTCACGTTTGAGCTCAGGGACGAGCTGCCACTCGTCGCTGCCCTTCACGAGGTGCTCGCTGGAGTGCTGGACCCAGACGACCGGCACTCCGCCGGCGCGGGCCTTGCCGACCAGGGTGCTGATGTTGGACACCACTTGATCGCGCTCGTGTGCCGCACTGACGACACCGTTCTGGACGTCGATCACCACAAGTGCCGTGTTCGGCCGATCTGACAACGTGGACATGCCGTTCCCTGCCTTTCCCGGGTATACGACGAACGCTAGACCCGCTCGCCGACAGTTTCAGGAGACCTTCCAACTCCGTAGCCGCAGACGCACCGTCGGTACGTCGCCGTCGTCGAGATCCTCCGCCCGCCGCACCGCCGCCTTCACCGGCAGGATGTACCGCCCGTCCTTCGGGAACATCGAGGTGTCCCACACGCTGTCCCCGATCTCGGCCTGCACCGGGATCATCCCCCACCCGTATGTCACGAAGTTCGACTCCGCCTCGAAATACGCGCACTCGTCCTCCGGCACCGTGACGAAATACCAAGGCGCCGGGCCCCGCCAGTACCACATCTCCGCCGCAAACTCGATCTCATTCACTGTTACTTGCCTCCAGCAAGCGTTGGGCTATGTTGCGGGCCGCGGTCTTCAATTCCGGGGATTGGAGGATTCGGTAGGGGGCGGGGAGGGAGGTCAGCTGGCCGGCGTACCAGTAGGGCTCGTCGGTGCTGGCCAGGAGGCGGGTGTGGGTGTCATCGATGGGTTCCAGGCGGCCCATGCTGCGGGAGATCCAGTGGGCGACCTCGTCGCGCGGGGCGTCGATGATGACCTCGATGGGGTATTTCCAGCCCATGGCCAGGTGTTCTTCGACGGCGGCCAGTGGGTCGAGGTCGGTGGGTGCGGTGAATTCCTCGCCTTGCGGCTCGACTTTGGTGATCCTGTCGACGCGGAGCACGCGGCGGGAATTCTTCGTGTGCGACCAGCAGAGGAGATACCAACGGCCTCGGCGTACGACGACCGCCCACGGGTCGACGTCCATCGGCCACTCCTCGCCGTGGTGGCGACGGTAGTGAATGATGACGCGCCGGCCGGCGGTGCTCTGGGCGACCAGGGCTGCGGTGATCTCAGGGTCCGGCGTACGGACGCCGGGGTCGGGAGCGCGCGCACGGACGCGGCGGATGGCGTCGGTGGAGCGGGCGATGTGTTCGGGCAGGACCCGGATGATCTTGCCGAGCGCGTTCTCGACCGGGTCGGCGGCGCCGCGTGGTCCTTCGAGCACGGCCATCACCAGGCCGAGCGCTTCGGTGGTCGTGAACATCAGTGGGGCCAGCCGCAGTCCGCGACCGACCCGGTAGCCGCCGTACGGACCGCGGACGGACTCGATCGGGATGTCGGCCTCGCGCAGGATCGCGACATACCGCCGGGCCGCCCGTTCGGAGACACCGAGCTTCTCGCCCAGCTGGTCGGCCGTGATGCCCGGGCTGTTCTGGATCAGCTCCAGCACCATCAACGTCCGCGCCGTCGGACTCACGTCGTACGCCACAGGTCCTCACCATTCCGGAAGTGAACCGTCCGGAACCGAGCGTAGCGTGCCGGCCATGGACTACAACACCGTGATGGAACTGCCCGCAGCGGGCGACGAGGTCGAGACGATGCTGGGCGTACTGGAGCGCAATCGCCGGACGTTCGCGTGGAAGACCAGCGGGCTGGACGCGGCCGGAATGAACGCCCGGCTCGGCCCGTCGGCGATGACGCTCGGCGGTCTCGTCAAGCACCTGGCCCTCGTCGAGACCGACATGTTCTCGCACCGACTGCACGGCCGGGACCCCGGCGAACCGTGGAACAAGATCGACTGGGACTCCGACCCTGACTGGGAGTGGCGGACCGCGGCTGACGACTCCCCCGAGGAACTCGTGCAGCTGTGGCGAGACGCGGTCACCCGCTCGCGTGCCTCGGTGGCGGAGGCGATCGCGGACGGCGGTCTCGATCAGACCGGCAGCCTCGTCTGGCCGGACGGCCGCTCACCGAACCTGCGCCGGCTCCTGGCCGACATGATCGAGGAGTACGCGCGGCACACCGGCCACGCCGACCTGATCCGAGAGTCCATCGACGGCCTGGTCGGCGAAGACGCACCCCAGGAGGTCGCCGCACCGTAAGCACCAGGTAGCAAAAGTGCGCACCGGGTGAGCGGTTTGTCTGCGACGATCAGCAGGTGCGAGCGGATCGATTGGTGGCTGTGCTGCTCCTCATGCAGGCCCGTGGCCGGGTGACCGCCGCCGAGGTCGCCGAGGAGCTGGAAATCTCCGTCGCCACGGCGCGCCGTGATCTCGAGGCGCTGTCGACCGCCGGCATCCCGGTCTACCCACAGCCCGGACGCAACGGCGGTTGGCAGCTCATCGGCGGCGCGCGCACCGACCTTAGTGGTCTGAGCGCCACCGAGGCCCAAGCGCTGTTCCTCTTGGTCGGTCCGGCGGCGTCCATCGCGCCGGACGCGAAGGCCGCGCTCCGCAAGCTCGTACGCGCGCTGCCCGACACGTTCCGCGAACACGCCCAAGCGGCCGCCGAGGCGGTCGTCATCGACCCGGCCCGCTGGGGCGAGCACGTCAAGGAACGCCCCGAGCTCGTCCGCCGGCTGCAGGATGCCGTCGTACGCCGTCGGACAGTGCGACTGGTCTACCAAGGCCGGGGCCGGGAGGAGTCGGAGCGACTCGTGGATCCGCTCGGGCTCGTGGACAAGGACGACATCTGGTACCTGATCGCGCTCACCGACAAGGGCCAACGGACGTTCCGGGTCGAACGGGTGGTGTCGGCCGAGGTGACCGAGGAGTCGTTCGAGCAGCCGGCGGATTTCGACCTATCCGTCGCGTGGGACGAGATTGTCGACCGGATGGAGGAGCGGCGCTCCGGACTGACCGCGACCGTTCTGATGGACGAGCGGTTCGTGTGGGTGATGCAGGACCGGCTCGGTCGCAACTGCGAGGTCGACGGGATGGACGGCGACCGGGTGCGACTCAAGGTCACCGCACCAACGCCGCTGATGATCGCTCAGCACCTGGCCGGCTGGGGTGGATCGATCGACGTGATCGACCCGCCGTCGGTCCAGGCCGAGCTCGCCCGCCTCGGCCGCGAACTGGCCGACCGCTACAGCTGAATCGACCGACCGCTCACAGCGGGATCGTGTAGAGGATGAACCCACGGTTCTCGGCGACCTGGTCGTAGAGCCGGCGAGCAGTGGCATTGCTCTCCTGCGTAGACCAATAGACCCGTCCGCAGCCCCGCTCTTTCGCCCAGTCGGTGACGGCCGCGATCAACGCTCGGGCCGCACCCATGCCGCGGGCCTCCGGTGCGGTGAAGAGGTCCTGCAGATAACAGGAGTCCGGCGACGTCGTACTCGCGTGTGTGAGGAAATGCGTGATGCCGACCAGGCGGCCGTCGAGGCGCGCACCCAGGGCGTGGATCTCCGTGTCCTGCTGAAACCTGGTCCAGGCCTGATCGAAGAACTCGTCCGGCATCGTTCGGCCGTAGAACTCGTTGTAACCGGCAAACAAAACCTGCCAGGTGTCACGGTCGGTAGGGTCCAGCGGGCCGATGGTGAGCATAGGGGCACGCTGCCATACCGGGACGGCGAAGTGGACCAGTGGGGTGAGTAAGGTGCGGTGGTTCAGCTTGTTCCGACATCGAGCTACAGGAAGCGTCCGTGACCACATCCCCTCCCCAGCCGCCGCAGAACCCCTACTCAGGTCAGCCGGGCGCTTACGGTCCGCCCCAGGAGCAGTTCCCGCAATACGCCCAACCACAGACCCAGCCGGGCCAGCAGCCACAGCAGCCGGGACAGGGGTACAGCGGTCAGCCGGGCCAGCAGCCTCAGCAGGCGCCGTACGGACAGCAGTCGTTCCAGCAGCAGGCGCCGTACCAGCAGGGACAGTCGTTCCCGCAGCAGGGACAGGGCTACCCGCAGCAGGGACAGGCGTTCCCGCACGGTCAGCAGGCGTTCGCACCGCAGGGTCAGCAGCAGTGCCGGTTCTGCGGTGGCTACCCCGCGGTCGACGCGACCGTGCGTGGGCATCAGGGCATGATCATCCTGATGCGGTGGCTGAAACTGCAGGGTCCGTTCTGCCGCACCTGCGGGATCGCCTCGGTGCGGGACATGACCTCGAAGAGCCTGTGGCAGGGCTGGTGGGGTATCGGGTCGGCGATCATCAACCCGATCATCATGCTGACGAACATCGGCCCGATGCAGAAGTTCAAGAGCCTGCCCGAGCCGGCTCCGGGACCGGGCCGGCCGATGGACCCGGGCAAGCCGCTGTTCCAGCGCCCGGTGATCCTCGGCCTGCTGATCCCGGTCGCGGTGCTCGCGCTGATCATCTTCGCGAACCTCAACTCGACCTCGAACGCCGATGTCGGTCAGTGCGTGCAGAACAAGGGCACCTCCAGCAACCCGGACGTGAGTGTCGTCGACTGCGGCTCGTCCGACGCCGAGTACAAGATCGTCGGCAAGCTGGACGACTCCACCGACGACACCCAGTGCGACCAGTTCGCCGGCTCCGAGGCGTCGTACGTGTACGAGCGCGGCTCCACCAAGTACACCCTCTGCCTGTCCCCGGTCTGACGACGGCGGGCGTGCCGGTCTACGCGTAGTACCCGTCGACCGGCACGCGCGCCTCGTCGTACAGCGCAGGTCCTTCCAGCGGTACGTCGGGGAACCCGACGGTGGACTTGAGTCCGTCGAGCTGCTCCCCGGATAGCGCGAAGACGACCTGACCGAGCCCTGAGCGTGCGAGAGCACCCGAGCACATCCCGCACGGCTGGCAACTGGTGTACATCGTCGTGCCCGCGGCCTGCTCCGGCGACAGCTCTCGCGCTGCCCAGACCGCGAGCTTGAGCTCGGGGTGGAAGCTGATGTCGCGATCGGTGATGGTGGTGTTCTGCTCCTCGGCCAGGACGGTCCCGTCCGGTCCGACCAGCAACGAGCCGAACGGCGGGTTGCCGGCCTCACGCGCGGCCGCGGCCAGCTCGATCGCGCGCCGGAGGAATCCTTCTGCTTCGGGGGTCACATCGTCTCCTGTCGTCGGTGCGCGGCGATCGTCGCCAGCGCCTGCCAGGCCACCTCGGGCCGTTCGGTCTCGGTTGGATCGCCGATGAAGGGATCCAGTACGACGCTCTGCGCGCCGAGCTCACGCAGTACGTCGAGGTCCGCCAGCACCTGCTCGAGCGAACCCTCACCCGCGACCCGCGAGTCGTCGGGCAGCGGATCGGGGGTCAGCCGCAGCAGGATCCGGGGCGCGAAGCCGGGCACCGGCCGGTCCTCCGCGGCGGCGATCGCCCGCAGTTGATCCATTGCCGTGCGCAACCAATCGACGCGCTCTCGGAGCGGGTGCCAAGCGTCCCCGAACCGCACGGCCCGGCGCATCCCCGCCGTACTGCGGCCGCCGACCCAGATCGGGATATCACCGCCGCCGTAGTCCTTGTCGTCCGCCCAATAGCGCCGCAACTCGGCCAGCACGTGATCCGTCTGGCTGCCGCGCTGGTGGAAGTCAGCGCCGAGCGCTTCGAACTCCTGACGAGCCCAGCCGACCCCGACACCGAGGACGAGCCGGCCGCCACTGAGTTGGTCGAGGTTCGCCGCCATCCTCGCCACCAGCAAGGGGTGACGGTACGGCGCGATCAGCACAGTGGTCCCGAGCCGGATCCGATCGGTGACCCCGGCCAGCCAACTCAAGGTGGTGAACGGTTCGAAGAACGGCGCCGGGTACTGGCTCGCGACATCGTCTGTGATCGCGACATGGTCCGACACCATCAACAGGTCGTAGCCCAAGCCCTCGACTACCCGCGCCCACTCGCGCAATCGCGCCGGACTCGTGCCGGGGCCGAAGTTCGGGACGTTCACTCCAAGTTCCACGGGATTCAGGCTATCCAGGCAGACCGTCGGTTCTGAAGACATTCCTCCCGGCGTACGGCGATCTGCACCGGGGATTCACCGGTAGATTGGCGCTATGACCGAGAGTCTCGATCCGACCGACTGGGCCATCCTGTCCGCGCTCCAGAACGACGCCCGGATGTCGCTGACCGAGCTCGGCCGCCAGGTGAACCTGAGCGCCTCCGCGACGACCGAGCGAGTGCGGCGACTGGAGTCGGTCGGCGTGATCACCGGTTATCGCGCGGACGTCGACCTGACGAAGGTGGGCTACCCGGTGCTGGCCGTCGTACGGCTGAAGTACCCGGGCAACAAGCACGGCCCGCTGCACCGGCTGCTCGCGGACCGGCGGGAGATCCTCGAGTGCCTCCGAACCACGGGCGACGACTGCTACACGTTGAAGGTCGCCGCGGCGTCGATGCCGCACCTCGAGGAGCTCGTCAACGAGCTGACCGAGTTCGGCAGCACGACCACGAACCTCGTGTACTCCCAGACGCAGCCGTATCGCGGACCGGAAAAGCCGGTGACCGAACACCGCTGAGTCTGGGAGCGTTACCGGGTGCTGACCGTCCTGGGCATCGACGTCTTCCCCGACTTGCTCGAGCGATGGGTCGATTGGCTGGCACCCGATGAGCAACCGTTCTTCCTGACGAAGAAGCAGACCGCCGAGTGGAGCCTGACGGTCGACGACGACCGGGAGCCGACGGCGGAGCAGCGCGACACCTATCGCACGTACGGCGTTGCCGGTGAGGCTGTGCGGGTCAGTTGGCTGAGCGAGGCGGCGTACTCGGATCTGCCGAAGGCGACCAGAGCGGCGCTGGTCCGCGCCCAGGTGCGCCACGATCGCGCCGCCGTCCCGACGGTCCGCCGATGGTCGGGCCTCCTGGACGTTCGGGGGCAGGCAGACGGCCATCGGTTCGTCTGGTGGAAGTCGCTGCTGACAAAGCCCGGCCTCGTGCTGCCGGCGATCGTCAGCGAAGACCTCGGCCCGAGTCGGCACGCTGAGGTTCGCAGCTGGCCGCCCGAGTTCCCGCGGGTTCGTGAGCTGGCCGGGACGTATCCGGACGGCAGTGGGCCGAACTGCTTCGGGACGGTGATGGCGGCGTGTGGGGTCGACGGCGCGGACGCAGTGTGGATGCAACGGGAGCCGTTCGAGCAGTGGCTGGCGGAGAACACAGTGACGGGTGGGCGCGACGACGTACCAGGCACGGTGTTTGTTTGGCGCGACGGCGGGCAGATGGTTCAGCATGCGGCGATCACGATTGGCGACGGGTGGATGCTGCACAAACCGTCGCAGTCGTGGATGACGCCGCGGAAGGTGCGCACGGTCGGCGAGGTCAAGCGCAGCACGCGGACTGCCGGGTGGCGGCTGGAACGACGTAAGGTGAATGCGTGAGGGTGCTCGTCACTGGGGCCGCTGGGCTGCTGGGGAGCGAGCTGCTGCACTTGGCTGAGCACGAAGTGATACCGACGTACCACTCCCAGCCAGTGCCGGGCGGAATTCAGCTGGACATCCTGCGACCGGATGACGTGCGCGAGGTGATCCGCAGGGTCCGTCCGGACGGCATCATCCACACCGCGTTCAACCAGTGGGACTGGGCGACGACGGCCGACGGAGCCGCCAATATCGCGGTCGCCGCGCAGGGTGCCCGGTTGGTGTTCGTCTCGAGCGATGTGGTGTTCGGTGGGCGCGATACGCCGTACGACGAGGATGAGCCGCCCTGCCCGGTGACGCCTTACGGCGCGGCCAAGGCGGCCGCCGAGACTGCCATCCGGGCGATCGATCCGTCGGCCGTCATCGTGCGTACGTCGATCATCGTCGGACATGACGGCCGGTCGTCCACCGAGCGCTTGGTCCACGAGTTGGCCGCCGGTGAACCCGGAGCGCTCTTCACCGGCAACATCCGCTGTCCGGTCCACGTGACCGACCTGGCCGCCGCGCTGCTCGAGCTTCTCGTGTCCGACGTCAGCGGGGTGGTCCATGTGGCCGGGCCGCGAGCCCTCAACCGCCTCGAGCTCGGCCGATTGGTCGCCGAACGCGACGGCCTCGACCCCGACTCCCTCGCGTTCGTCCCCGGAAGCCCGTCGGACGTGCGCCTCGACAGCCGCCGCGCCGAGAAGATCCTCAAGACCCGCCTGCGGGCACCCAGCGAATACCTTGCGCGCGGCGTCCTACAGGCCGCGGTCGGGCAGGAGTGAGCGGGCCAGTTGTTCGAGGGCCTGGGCCACCTCGGCCACTCGCGCCGGGTCGTCGGTGCCCAAGGCTGTGGCGAGCGCGTCCTCGATGCCCGTCGCACGAACCTGCGCCAAGCGGTCCGAGGTACCGGGCGCCTGGCTGACGAGAGCTCTGCGCCGGTCGGCGGGATCGGGTGTGGTGAAGACCGTGCCGGCTTCTTTCAGCCGGGCGATCGCGGTAGAGACCTGGCTCTGCGGGAGGCCGGTACGGGTGGCGATCTCCCCCACCGCGCTCTCCGGGTGCTCGGCGATGTCGCTGGCGACGATCAGGACCATCCGGGCGCTGCCGGCGTACTTCCCCGATCCCCCGGGCGGTTCCGGGAGTGCGTCCTCGCCGATCTTCATCAGCGCGCGGCCGAGCAGGAACAGGTCGACTCCATTCACGGTCGCCAATCTACATCAACCTAGATGCATCTTGAAGGATGCATCGAACGCGATGTAATCTCGACGACATGCCAACCCTCGACGTTCCCGGAGCCGTCCTGCACTACCAACTCGCCGGCGACGGTCCGCTGCTGCTGATCTCGCAGAGCGGTGAAGGCGATGCCGATCGCAGCACGGACCTGGTCAGTCACCTCACCGATGACTACACCGTGCTCACCTACGACCGCCGCGGCCTGTCCCGCAGCCGGCTGCAAGATCCAGCCGCCATCGCCGACCACGCGGACGACGTCCACCGGCTGCTCGCCAACGTCACCGACGAGCCGGCCCTGATGCTGGGTTGCAGCCTCGGCGCCGTGATCGGGGTGCACGTCGCGGTCCGCCACCCCGACCAGCTCAGTACGCTCGTCGCCCACGAGCCGATCGCCCCGTGGCTGTTACCGGATCCCGCGGCCAAGCAGCACCGCGAAGAACTCGGGATCATCCGCGACCGCTATCTCGCTGACGGACTCCAGGCCGCGATCCCGGAGATCGTCCGTACGCTCGGAATCGACCCGGCGACCGCTGAGGCCGAGCCGGACCGGACCGAGTTCCCGATGGATGGCCGGCGGATCGCCAACTTCGACTACTTCATCCGCCACGACTTCGCCGCTGCGATCGAAGATCACCTCGACCTGGCAGAACTCAGCACCCACATCATTCCCGCCGCGGGCACGACCACCCCACGGACCGTCTTCGACTACCAGTGCGCCGAGGCGCTGGCGACGCTCCTCGAGCAGGAGCTCGCTGTCTTCCCCGGTGGTCACAACGGCAACCTCAGCCACCCGCGGGCGTACGCCGTCCGCCTGCGAGAGCTCCTCAGTCCGCGTCGTTGACCGTCGTCGTGACCGGAGTTCCGAGCTCGACCGTGCGGCTGACCGTGCACAGCCGGTCGTGGGACATCTTCACCGACCGCGGCAGCACCTCCCGGGCCTTGTCGCCGTCCTCGCCCTCGGGGAAGCGGATGGTGAACTCGACCGCGAGGTTCTCCATCCGATTGCCCTCCTCGGCGTCCCGGATCTTGTCGCCGCGCACCACCGCGCTGAACTCGGTCGGCTCGGACCGGCGGCTGACGACGATGTCGACGTCGATCGCCGAGCAGGTGCCGATCGCGGCCAGCAGCAGTTCGACCGGGGTGAAGTCGGTGTCGGCGCCACCGGAGCCGACGGTGATGCTGCCACCGCGCGCGTTGTGGACCCGGTAGCTGCTGTTGGCGATGCGCTCGAAGTGCACCTGCCTGCCCGGACGCGATGAGCTGTCCGAAGCGGATGGAGAGTCAGCCATAGCCGTCACATTCTGTTGCCAGCGGCAACGTCAGAGATTCTTCAGAGCCTCGCTGACCGGGGTGTCCCCGGCCACGAGTTCCAGGGTCCGGCCGATCGCGGCCGGGGTGTCGCAGAGGCCGGCCAGCACCAGCGCCACGTCGTCGCGGCTGATCCGGCCGTTACCGGTCTTGTCCGCCAGCAGCACCTCGCCGGTGCCGGGGTCGTTGGTCAGCCCACCCGGCCGCAGGATCGTCCAGTCGAGGCCGTCCCTGGACCGCAGGTCCTCCTCGGCGGCCCACTTCGCCTTCAGGTAGACGGTGAAGATGTCGTCGTCGTCCAGCGAGTCGGCCCGGTCCGCGCCCATCGATCCGACCTGGAGATGACGCCGTACGCCGGCCTGCTCGGCCGCGTCGGCGAACAGCGCGGCAGCGGCCCGATCGACCGTGTCCTTGCGTGCCTTCCCGCTGCCTGGTCCCGCGCCGGCGGCGAAGATCGCGACATCCGCACCGGAAAGTACGCCGGCCACCGCCGCGACATCGGCCTGCTCGAGATCGAGTACGGCGGCCCGCCCGCCGGCCGCGGCCAGATCAGCCTCGTGATCAGGGTTCCGCACGAGCCCGACCACTTCGTGACCGTCACCACTCAGCAGTCTGGTCAACCGCAAAGCGATCTGCCCATGTCCACCCGCAATCACGACTCGCATACCCCGAGCCTAACCCTCGGGAGAATCAGGCAGACTGCTCCCGTGCCACACGCTACGGCTGCCGACGGGACCCGGATCGCCTATCAGGTTCGTGGCGAGGGGCAACCGCTGGTTCTGCTGGCCGGGCAGTCCAACAATCACCACTGGTGGGACCCGATCCACGCCGACTTCGAGGCGGCGTACCGGACGATCACGCTGGACTGGCGCGGGACCGGGGACAGTGACAAGCCGGACGAGGTCTACAGCACCCCCGGCTTCGCCGACGACGTCGTCGCGGTGCTCGATCACCTGGGGCTGGACCGGTCTCACGTCTATGGCACCTCGATGGGCGGCCGGGTCGCGCAGTGGATCGCGATCAACCATCCCAGCCGCGTCAGGGCTCTCGTTCTCGGCTGTACGTCGCCTGGCGCGGCGCACGGGTACGAACGCAGCAAGGAGATCCGGCGTGCTCTCGCCGACCCGGCGCGCACCGGCGCCGTCCTGCTCGACCTGATGTACACCCCGGCCTGGCGGGCCGCGAACCCCGGCCCGTACCCGGTCCTCGGTGACAAGAGCATGCCGTCGTACGCGAAGGCGCGGCACCTGGTCGCGAGCAACAAGCACGACGCGTGGGACGGCCTGCCCGGCATCACCGCACCGACGCTCATCCTGCACGGGACCGACGACATCTTCAGCCCGGTCGCCAACGCGCAGGTCCTCGCCGACCGCATTCCGCACGCGCGAGCCGAGCTCATCGGCACCGCCCGGCATGCGTACTTCCACGAGTTCCGGTCAGTCGCCGGGCCGCTGGTCCTCGAATTCCTCGCTGCGCAGGACCGGGCGTAGGGCATCGAGTACGGCGGGGTCCTCGATGGTCGACGGGACCGGTTCGTCGCGGCCGTCGGCGATCCCGCGCATGGTCTTGCGCAGGATCTTGCCCGAGCGGGTCTTCGGCAGCCCGTCCACCACGGACACGTCCCGGAACGCCGCCACCGGTCCGATGTCCCGCCGTACCGCGGCCACCAACTCCTCCCGCAGCACCTCTTCGGGGATGTCGACGCCGGCCTTGAGTACGACGAGACCGCGCGGCAACTGTCCCTTCAACGCGTCGCGGACGCCGATGACCGCGCACTCCGCCACCGCCGGGTGCGCCGCGAGTACCGCTTCCATGCTGCCGGTGGACAAGCGGTGGCCGGCCACGTTGATCACGTCGTCGGTGCGGCCCATCACGAACAGGTAGCCCTCGTCGTCGCGGTAGCCGGAGTCACCGGTCAGGTAGTGGCCGTCGTACTGGCTGAGGTAGTTGTCGATGTAGCGCTGATCGTCACCCCACAGCGTCGGCAACGCACCCGGCGGAAGCGGCAGCTTGACCGCGATCGCGCCCTCCTCGTGCGGCCGCAGCTGCTTCCCCTGGGAGTCGAGGATCTGCACGTTCCAGCCCGGCATCGGAACCGTCGCCGATCCAGGCTTGGTCGGCAGCGGTTCGAGCCCGCGCGGGTTGGCGGCGATCGACCAGCCGGTCTCCGTCTGCCACCAGTGGTCGACGACCGGTACGCCGAGATGCTCGTGGGACCAGTGATAGGTCTCGGGATCGAGGCGCTCCCCCGCGAGGAACAGCGTGCGGAACGAGTCGAGCGGGTACTTCGCCATCTCGGCGGCGGACGGGTCGAGTTTCTTGATCGCGCGGATCGCGGTCGGCGCGGTGAACAGCGCCTTCACGCCGTGTTCCGAGATGACCCGCCAGAACGCACCCGCATCCGGCGTACCTACGGGCTTGCCCTCATAGAGAACAGTGGTCGCGCCGACGAGAAGCGGCCCGTAGACGATGTAGGAGTGTCCGACGACCCAGCCGACGTCGGAGGCGGTCCACCACACGTCGCCCGGCCCGATGTCGTAGACCCCTCTCATCGACCACGACAGCGCGACCGCGTGGCCGCCGTTGTCGCGGACCACGCCCTTCGGCTTTCCCGTCGTACCCGAGGTGTAGAGGATGTAGAGCGGATCGGTCGCCGCAACCTCCACCGGGCCGGCCAGTTCCGCGCCGGCGGTGACCGCGGTCCAGTCGAGATCGGTGTCGCCGAGCTTGGCGGCGGCGGCCTCGCGCTGCAGGACGATCGTGTGATCGGGCTGGTGCTGCGAGATCTCGAGGGCGGCGTCGATGATCGGCTTGTACTCGACCACGCGGGCGGGCTCGATCCCGCAGGAGGCCGCCACGATCACGCGCGGGGTCGCGTCGTCGATCCGGGCGGCGAGCTCCTTGGCCGCGAACCCGCCGAACACGACCGAGTGGATCGCGCCGAGGCGCGCGCACGCCAGCATCGCGACCACGGCTTCGGGGACCATCGGCATGTAGACGATGACGCGGTCGCCCTTGCCGACCCCGAGCGACGCGAGCCCGCCGGCGAATCGGGCGACCTCGTCCCGGAGCTCCGAATACGTGTAGCTGCGACCCGTGCCGGTGACGGGCGAGTCGTAGATCAGCGCGGTCCGGTCCCCGTGACCCGCCTCGATGTGCCGGTCGAGAGCGTTGTACGACGTGTTCAGCGAGGCGTCCGGGAACCAGCGGTAGAGCGGTGCGCCCGAGTCGTCGAGGGCTCGCTTCGGTGGCCGGATCCAGGAGACCGCCTCCGCGGCCTCGAGCCAGAACCCTTCCGGATCTGCGAGACTCCGCCGGTAGCTCTCGTCGTACGCACCCATTCCCAGGCCTCCAGGTTCAGTCGGCACCGTCCCATCGTGGCAGGGTTGAGGCATGACGGTAAGTCTCGACGAGGTGCGGGCAGCGGCGGAGCGGATCGCCGGCCGGGTACGGCGTACACCGGTGATTCAGGTGGCCCCTGGGCTCACGTTCAAGCTGGAACTGCTGCAGCACACCGGATCCTTCAAGCCACGCGGCGCGTTCAACCGGCTGCTCACCGCCAAGGAACGCGGTGAACTCACCGGGCCGGGCGTGGTCGCGGCGTCCGGCGGCAACGCGGGACTCGCGGCGGCCTACGCGGCCCGCGAGCTCGGCGTACCCGCGCGGATCTTCGTACCGGTGAACGCACCCGCCCCGAAGGTCGCCAAGCTGCGCACGCTCGAGGCCGAGGTGGTCCAGGTCGGGAACGAGTACGCCGAGGCCTACCAGGCAGCCGTCGAGGCGCGGGACGCATCGGGCGCGCTGCTGCTGCACGCCTACGACCAGCCCGAGGTCGTCGCCGGTCAGGGCACCCTCGGACTGGAGCTGCTGGAACAGGCCGGGAGGTTCGACACGGTCCTGGTCGCGGTCGGTGGCGGCGGCTTGATCGCGGGCATCGCGACGGCGATCGGCGACAACGCCCAGGTCGTCGGTGTCGAGCCGGAGCTGGCACAGACACTCCACCGCGCTCTGGAGGCCGGCGAGCCGGTTGACGGTCCGGTCGGCGGGGTCGCGGCGGACTCACTCGGTGCGCGACGGCTGGGTGACCTGGCGTTCGCGGCGGCTCGGGCGCACGACGTACGGTCACTGCTGGTTGACGAGGAAGCGATCGTTGCTGCTCGCAATGAGCTGTGGCGCGAATACCACCTGGCCGTCGAGCATGGCGCGGCCGTCGCGTACGCCGCGCTGACCGCCGGCGTCTACCGGCCGGCCGCCGGGGAGCGGGTGGTCGTGGTCGTGTGCGGAGCGAACACGGACCCCTCGACACTTACCTGATCGAGCCGCGTTTCGGCTTGTCGTCGGTGAGGATCCAGGCAGCCAGGATGCCGGCGATCCCGCCGAACAGGTGGCCCTGCCAGGAGATCCCGTCCTGCGGTAGCAGACCGCCGAACAGCGCGCTCCCCCAGACCATGATCACCACGATGCCGACCAGGACCTGGCCGAGCCGCCGGTTGAACAGGCCGCGCGCGATCAGGTAGGCGGCGTACCCGAAGACCAGGCCGCTGGCGCCGATCGTGATCGTGTTCGGCGGCGAGATCAGCCAGGTCCCGAATCCGCCGACCACCGTGACGATCGCGGTCACCGCGAACAACCGGGTCGCGCCGCTGACCGCGATCAGCGCGCCGAGGGTGACCAGCGGCAGCGTGTTCGAGATCAGGTGACCGAAGCCGAGGTGCAGGAACGGCGCGGTGATCACGCCGATCAGCCCTTGGGGATCGCGGGCGATGATCCCGTACTGATCGAGGCGCCCGTTCAGCGCGGTGTCGATGACCTCACTGAGCCACATCAAGCCGACCAGCGCGACCAGCAGCTTGATCCCACCCCCGATCCGAGCGGTGTCGACCGTCCGCCCGGTGCGCTTCGCGGGTATCTGCGAGCTCATACCCCAACGATGCCGTATCCGCTCAAATCTCAGCCTGTGACTGGCGCGGCGACAGCACACAGTGATCTCTGGGATACTCCCCGTGGCTGTCGAGGTGAGCTGGGGGAACGCGATGCCGATCGCTGTCTATGTGCTGGGCTTGAGCATCTTCGCGCAGGGGACGTCCGAGCTGATGCTGGCCGGTCTGCTGCCTGAGCTGTCAACCGATCTCGGGGTCTCGATTCCCGCGGCGGGCCTGCTGATCTCCGCGTTCGCCGTGGGCATGCTCGTCGGTGCGCCGGTGCTGGCCGTGGTCACGCTCAACTGGTCCCGGCGTACGTCGTTTCTGCTCTTCCTCGGCATCTTCGCGCTGACCCACATCGCGGGTGCGCTCACCCCGAACTACTCCCTCCTCCTGGTCACCCGGATCGTCGGCGCCTTCGTGTACGCCGGTTTCTGGTCGGTCGCGGCGGTCACGGTCGTGGGGCTGGTGCCGGCCAACAGTCGCGCTCGCGCGATGAGCATCGTCACCGGAGGCCTCACCGTCGCCACGATCGTCGGCCTCCCGATCGGGACCGTGATGGGTCAGAATCTCGGCTGGCGTGCCGCCTTCTGGGCCGTCGCCGGGCTGTGTGTTCTCGCGATGGCCGGCGTCCTCGCGACTGTGCCCGACCGGCGACCGGATCCGGCGAGCGCTCCGCGGCCGGCCGACGAGTTGCAGGCCCTCGGAAGTGCCAGGTTGTGGCTGGCGTTCGGCACCACCGCGTTGGTGACGGCAACCATCCTGGTCGTCTTCAGCTACCTCGCTCCCCTGCTGATGGAGACGACCGGACTGATGCCGGACGCGGTGCCCGGCGTACTCGCGCTCTACGGCCTCGGCTCGTTCATCGGCATCACCCTCGGCGGCCGGACCGCGGACGCGCGGCCGTTCCACACGCTGTTCACCGGCATCACCGGTCTCGTCGTCCTGTCCGCCGTACTCGCGCTCACCGCGACGAGTCCCGTGGTCACAATCGCGGTGGTCGTGCTGCTCGGCGGCTTCGGTTTCGCGGTCAACCCGGCCCTGAACGCCCGCGTCTTCAGCCTCGCCGGCGACGCTCCCACGCTGGCGACGGCCACCAACTTCTCCGCGTTCAACGTCGGCATCATCGTCGGGCCGTGGCTCGGTGGCCTCGCGATCGACGCCGGTGCGGGCTACCCAGCACTCGGCTGGATCGCGGTCGCCACCGGGTTCGCGGCCCTCGCAACGGTCGTCGTCGCGGCGTTCGTGCCGGTCAGTTCACCGGACCACTCGGGTCGAGGTGGCTCGGGTCGAAGTCGGCGTGCCGCTTGAAGACGTACTTGTTCAGCAGCCACGTGATCGCCCACAGCACGACACCGACAACCATCAGCCAGCCGGCGATCTTGTAGTCGGCCGAGTCGCGTCCGGACAGCGGGCTGGCCAGGTAGACGCACAGCACGGCACCGATCACCGGCAGCGCGGTCGGCGCGTTGAAGTGCTTGTGCTCCACCCGGTCCCGGCGCAGCACCAGCACCGCGACGTTCACGATCGCGAACACACACAACAGCAGGAACGCCGTCGTCCCACCGAGCGCCGCCAGATCGGCGTACCCGATCAGGAAGAACGCGAGCAGCGTGGTGAACAGGATCGCGATGTACGGCGTCCGCCGCGTGCGCAGCACCCGCCCGAGCGGACCGGGCAGCACCCGCTCGTGCGACATGCCGTACAGCAGGCGGCTGGCCATCAGCATGTTGATCAGCGCCGAGTTGGCGACCGCGAACATCGTGATCCAGGCGAACACTTCGAGCGGGAAGCCCGGCGCACCGGCCTGGACGACCTTCAGCAGCGGCGTCGCGCCCTTGTTCAGCTCGTCCGGCGAGACCAGCGCGACCGCGGAGATCGCGACCAGCACGTAGATGACACCGGTGGCGCACAGGCCGATCAGCATGATCTTCGGGAAGATCTTGACCGGGTCCTTGGTCTCCTCGGCCATGTTCACCGAGTCCTCGAAGCCGACCATTGCGAAGAACGCCAGCGCGGTCGCCGCGGTGACCGCACCGAACGGCGACTCACCGGTCGGGACGTTGAAGTCGGTCAGCCGCGAGGTGTCGCCGTCGCCACCGAGCAGCGCCCAGGCGCCGATGCCGATCACGATCAGCAGACCGCTCAGCTCGACACAGGTGAGGACGACGTTCGCCTTCACGCTCTCGCCGACGCCGCGCAGGTTGACCAGCGCGATCAGGGTCATGAAGCCGAGGGCGGTGATCATCAGCAGCGACCCGCGCTCGGGGTCGATGTCGGCGGCGGTGAAGAAGTTCGCCGCGAACGCCTTCGACGCGCTCGAGGCCGAGGTCAGACCGGAGCACATCACCGCGAAGGTGAGCAGGAAGGTCAGGAAGTGGATCCCGAACGCCTTGTGCGTGTAGACCGCGGCACCGCCGGCCTTCGGGTACTTCGTGACGAGCTCGAGGTAACTGGTCGCGGTGAGCAGCGCCACCACGAACGCGCACAGGAACGGCAGCCAGACCGCGCCGCCGACCTCACCGGCCACCTTGCCGGTCAGTGCGTAGACGCCGGTGCCCAGAATGTCGCCGACCACGAAGAGCAGTAGCAGACCCGGGCCCATGACCCGTTTGAGTTCAGGACGCTCACCGGTCTCCGGTGTCGCGGCGGTACTCTCACTCATCGTGCCTCCCTGGGATCAGCGCGTCACGTAACTGACATGCTGCCATCTCAGAGAGACAGGCGCTCCTGTTCAGGAGGGGCGGGCGCGCGCGTTGAGGCTTGACCGGGCGTCCCCTGTCCGGTCCGCGCGCGCCCGGCAGAGACAGGCTTACCCCACTCCGGGGGCATTCGCACCTGACAACGGCCTGACGTATCCCGGACATGGCGCGAAGTCGCCACAGTTGGGAAAAGGATTCCAGCTGCTTCCAGGAGACGAGATAGCCTGTCCAGGATCCGGGCTGCGGGAGGGTTGGATGCTGGAGTCGGTCGGGGTGGAGCGACCCGATGAAGAGGCGTACCGAGCCCTGCTGACCGCGCCCGGATGCGCTCTCCCGGAGCTCGCCAAGCTGCTCGATCGCGACGAGCGGGAGGTCGTCGCGTCGGTCGGCCGGCTGGAGGAGCTCGGTCTGCTCACCACCACGTCCGACCACCCGGTCCGGCTGTTGCCGACCCGTCCGGACGTGGCCGTCGACGCACTGGTCGCCGTACGTCGGGCCGAGCTCGACCGGGTCCGTGCGGAAGCCCGGGTGCTGCTGACGGAGCTGCGCGCCCAGGAGCAGCACCGGCCCGAGAACCTGGTCGAGGTGATCGTCGGTCAGGACGCGATCGCGGCCCGGTTCGCGCAGTTGCTCACCGCGACTCGTGAGCACTTGATGGTGCTGGACCGCCCGCCGTACGCCTCGAGGCCCGGCGAGTCCGACCCCCGGGTCCGCGGGCTGCTCGACGACGGTGTGGTTGTCCAGGGCATCTACTCGCCGGACTCCCTCGGCGTTCCGGGCGGTGTGGACGAGGCGTACAGCGCGGCGGATGCCGGCGAGATGTCGCGGGTGCATCCGCAGGTGCCGATGAAGCTGGCAGTGTTCGACCGCCGGATCGCGTTGCTCCCGCTGTCGGTGGACCAGTTGGTCGACAGTGCGCTCGTCGTCCATCCCTGTGCGCTGCTGGATGCGCTGATCGAGATGTTCACGCTGCTGTGGGACCAGGCGGTGCCGGTCGTGCCGTCGGTCAAGGCCGATCCGACCGACGCCCGGCTGATGACGCTGCTCGCCGCGGGGTTCAAGGACGACGCGATCGCGCGACAGCTCGCGTTGAGCAGCCGCACGGTCGGACGCCGGGTCGCCGAGCTGATGGAGTCGCTGGGGGCGCGGACGCGGTTCCAGGCCGGCATCCACGCCCAGCGCCGCCAGCTCCTCGAGGACTGAGCTCCTGTTCAGCAGGTGCCGAGCATCTGCTGGAGCGCGGTCTTCTCCGCCGATTGCAGCGACAGGCCGTAGGTGTACTTCACCCAGATCCACTCGCGCGCATAGATGCAGTGCACAGATGTGTTCGTCGGCTTCCAGGACGCAGGGTCCGAATCACCCTTCGAGCGGTTGCTCGACGCCGACACCGCGATCAGCTGGGCGATGGTCAGATTGTTCGCGAACTCCTGGCGGCGCGCAGTAGTCCAGGCGTTCGCACCGGACTTCCACGCCTCGGCCAACGGCACGATGTGGTCGATGTCGATCCCGGAGGACTGCTCGATCCAGGTCGCGTCGTACACGCTGTACCAGCGGCCTGCGGTCGGCTGGCAGCTGCTGTTGACGGTGACGCCGGTGCCGTCGCGTTTCAGTACCTGTTCGCGGGTGTCGCAGGTGCCGGACTGGTTGATCCAGTGCGGGAACAGGTCCCGGCTGTAGCCGCTCGTCGAGCCTTCCGCTTTGACGGTCAGACTCGCGAGCTCGGTGGCCGCCGTACTGGCCGACGGTGGCGTCGGCGGGTAGGCCAGGGCTGGGCCGGCACTGAGGGTCCAGGCCGCCGTCGCGGCGAGGGTCGTGATGGCAGCAGTGATCGACCGGGGCGGTGGGGCGGGGAAGGTATTGGGCAGTCGCATGAGTCAGGCCTCCGAGGGTAGGGCGGATCCCCCCTGACTTGCTGCCCTCAGCCTTCCCCGATCACGCGCTGTAGGAAACCACTCACCAGTTACAGTCGCGTGAACGTCAGTCGTGTTCGACGACGGTCAGCGTCCAGCCGTTCGCCGCGCGATCGAGCTCGGCGTTCCAGCGCTCACCCACCAGCTTGTGCAGCGCCTTCGCCGTACCGGGATCCTTGCCGGACTCGAGCAGGTGCCGGGCGACCAGGCCGCGGGTGTGCTTCGCGTTGTGCGACACCACCGAGCGGACACCGTCGCGTTCGCGGACGACGTTGACCGACACCCACTTGGCCGCTTGGTCACCGGTCGGGCGCCAGGCCGCGACGTACGTCGACGACCGGCAGTCGACGATGACTCCGTCCGCGTCCGCGAGGGCGGTGGCCAGCGGGTCACGCCACACCGATGCGAGCGGCCCGAGCCCGGGCAGCGTCGTACCCATGGACAGCCGGTACGGCGGGACGCGGTCGGCCATCCGCAATGCGCCCCAGGCCGCGGACACCACAAGCAGGCGGTTTCCCGCGCGGCGCTTGCTCCCCGCTGACAAGGTCGCGTAGCCGAGAGCGTCGTACAGCACTCCCGAGTACAGCTCCGACACCGGCACGGCGGGCTCGGTGCGCCAGCGGGTGTTCCGGTCGACCTCACCTTGGAGGGAGGCACCGACGCCCAGGACGTCGTACGCGTCGGACGTCGACGAGACCTTAGCCAGTGTCTCGAGGACCTGCTCGCGGACGGGATTGAGCTCCGGAAACGACAGCGCCGAATGGTCGACGGCGCGCCCGCGACGCCGGCCGGTCTTGCCTTCGGACGGCGGCAGGAGGATCAGTGTCATGGGGCCTCCCGGCCTGGACTGAGGAGAGGAGGGAGCGCAGCGACCGGATTGACGAGGGAAGGCCGGGAGTCAAAGCCCCATGACACCCGCGCCGGAGGCGCGGCATTCAATACAGTCACGTGAGTTCGTCCAGGGCGGCCAGGTCCGCGGCGGTCGGGTCCCACGTGCCGGCGGCGACGTTCTGTGCGATCTGCTCGGGCGTGGTGGCGCCGGCGATCACCGAGGCGACCGCGGGTTGCGCGGCCAGGCCGCCGATCGCGACGTCGATCAGGGTCAGGTCCCGCTCGGACGCGAACGTCTCGAGGGCCTCGATCTTGTCGAAGTCGGCGCGGGCCAGCCGGTCCGGCTGGGTCGCCAGCCGGCTGCCGTCGGGGGCGTCCGCGCCACGCTTGTACTTGCCGGTGAGCAGCCCGGAGGAGAGCGGGAAGAACGGCAGGATGCCCAGGCCGAGGTGCTCGCACGCGGGCGCCAGCTCGTCCTCGACCTCGCGCTCGAGCAGCGAGTACCGGTTCTGGGCGCTGATGAAGTGCTCCAGCCCGTTGGACCGGGCGGTCCAGTCGGCGTCGACCACCTGCCAGGCCGCGAACTGCGAGCTGCCGATGTACCGGACCTTGCCCTCGGCAACGAGTTCGGTCAGGGCCGCGAGGGTCTCCTCGATCGGCGTGACCAGATCCGGGACGTGCAGCTGGTAGAGGTCGATCCAGTCCGTGCCGAGCCGCTGCAGGCTCGCTTCGACCGCCTTGCGGATGTACCGGCGGGAGCCCCGGACACCCCAGTCCGGCCCGTTCGCCCCGTGCATGTCGCCGCCGAACTTGGTCGCGATCACCACCTCGTCGCGGCGGCCGCTGAGGGCCTTGCCGAGGAGTTCCTCGCTGAATCCGTGCTCGCCGTGGTAGACGTCCGCGGTGTCGAACAGCGTGATTCCCGCGTCGACCGCGGAGTTCACCACCGCGTCCGTCCGGGCCGCATCCAGCCGCCGCCCGAAGTTGTTACAGCCCAGTCCGACCACGCTCACGGTCAGACCCGAGTCGCCCAGCTGCCGGTACTCCATCTCGCTCATGTGATCACCCTAGACACCGCATAGAGTTGCCGACATGCCGAGTCTCACCGTCGACGGCGCCCGTACCCGGGCCGCCGCGCTCTCCGTCCACTCGTACGACGTCGACCTCGACCTCACCCAGGGCGAACGAACCTTCGGATCCACCACGACGATCACGTTCGCCGCGTCGAGTCCGGCCACCTGGCTGGACGTGAAACCCGATGAGCTGACCTCGGTCACGCTGAACGGGACGGCGGTCGACGTGGCCGGTCTGAACGACGGGCGGCTCGAGCTGACCGGCCTGCAGCCGGAGAACGAGCTGGTCGTGGTCGCGTCGATGCTGTACTCGAACGACGGTGAGGGCCTGCACCGTGCGGTCGACGCGGCCGACGGTCTCGCCTACACCTACGCGATGTCGTTCCTCGACGCCGCGCCCCGGATCTTCGCGTGCTTCGATCAGCCTGACCTCAAAGCGCCGTACCGGATGAAGGTCACCGCGCCGCCGGAGTGGCTGGTGCTCGGCAACGGAGCCGCGACGCAGGTCTCCCCCGGTCGGTGGGAGCTGGCCCAGACGCAGCCGCTGTCGACGTACTTCGTCACCGTGGTCGCCGGGCCGTACCACCAGCTCACCGACTCCCACGACGGCATCCCGCTCAGCGTGGTGTCGCGGCAGTCGCTCAAGGAGGCGCTGGACCGGGAGGCCGAGGACATCTTCACGGTCACCAAGCAGTCCTTCGACGAGTACCACCGGATGTTCGGGTACCGGTACCCGTTCGGCGAGTACCACCAGGTGTTCGTACCGGAGTTCAACGCCGGCGCAATGGAGAACCCGGGCTGCGTGACCTTCCGTGACTCGATGGTGTTCCGGTCCGCCGTGACCGACGGCGAGCGCAGCTCCCGGGCCCGCACGATCGTCCACGAGATGGCGCACCAGTGGTTCGGCGACACCGTGACGATGAAGTGGTGGAACGACCTCTGGCTGAACGAGTCGTTCGCCGAGTACATGGCCCACCGGGTGTCGACGGACGCGACGCAGTACACCGACAACTGGATCGACTTCGCCTACATCCGCAAGTGGTGGGGCATGCAGGCTGACCAGCGCTCGTCGACCCACCCGGTCGCCGCCGACGCGGTGAAGGACGCGCTCGCGTCGCTGGACGACTTCGACGGCATCTCGTACGCGAAGGGTGCGGCAGTCCTCAAGCAGCTCGCCGCCTACCTCGGTGACGACGTGTTCCTGGCCGGCGTCAACGCGCACATCGCCGCCCACGAGTTCGGCAACGCCACCTTCGGCGACCTGCTGGCCAAGTGGACCGAGGCCGGCGCTGTCGGCTTGGACGACTGGGCCGCCAACTGGCTGCGTACGCCCGGCCTCGACACGATCAGCGCAGTCCGCACCGAGACCGGCATCAAGCTGCGTCGCGTCGCGCCGGTCGCCTACCCGGCTGCTCGCCCGCACAAGCTGACCGTCGGAGGGTACGACGCGGACGGTCGGAGTACGACGGTCGACGTACTACTGGATGCGGACGAGGTGGACGTCGCCCTCGACCCGTCGGTGGCCGTGGTGATCCCGGACGCGGGTGACGACAGCTGGGCCAAGATCCGGCTCGACGCGGACAGCCTGGCCAACCTGCCGTCGGTGCTGCCGAAGATCGAGGACGGTGTGACACGGGCCGTCGTACTGAACAGCCTGCGGGACGCGATCGCCGATACCGAGCTCGACCCGAAGCTCGGGTTCGACGTACTGCTCGGAGTGCTGCCGACCGAGACCAGCGACATCGCGGTCGCCACGATGGTCGGCTGGGCCACAACGCACCTGCTCGGTGTCTACCTGCCCTACGAGCCGTACCGCGGACTGTTGGCCGACGCCCTGGCTGCCCGGCTCGAGACGGTTCCGGCCGGGTCGAGTGTGCAGCTCGCGGTGGCTCGCGGTCTGGCGCGGTTCAGCGATGACGTCGACGTACTCAAGGGTTGGCTCGCGGGCGACGGCGTACCCGAGGGTCTCGCGATGGACGCGGATCTGCGCTGGACCATGCTGTTGCAGCTCGCCCGGCTCGGCGCCATCGGTGACGCCGACATCGACGCTGAGCTCGAGCGGGACTCCTCGTCCGAGGGCATCGTGCACGCGACCCGGTGCCGGGCCGCGCTGCCGACGGCCGAGGCCAAGGAGCGGGCGTGGACGCAGATCACCACGGACGCCGAGCTCGCGAACTACGAGCTGTACGCCGCGTGCGAGGGCTTCTGGCATCCCAGCCAGGTCGAGCTCACAGCGCCGTACGTCGACCGGTACTTCGCCGAGATCGCGGGCACCGAGAAACTGCGGTCGGGCTGGGTCGTCGCATCCAGCGCGAAGCTCGCGTTCCCTCGCTATGCCGTCGAGCAGCGGGTCGTCGACCGAGCCGCCGACCTGGTCGTGGACGAATCGGTCGCGGCCGGAATCCGGCGGTCGGTCGGCGACAGCGTCGACGACCTGAAGCGTGCTCTTGCGGTGCGTTCGGCGTACGCCGGATGACCAACTGAGTCGCGGTCACACCGTGTTGTGACTACTGTGACTGGTGTGATCAGGAGGACCCTGATGACCAGGCAAAATGTGATTTCGTGACGTAACCTCCACAATGACCGGGCGGCACGGCGCGCCGGTCTTGGTCAGGCAGCACGTCACGGGAGAGACTGTCGAGAACCGCACAGGAGAACAAAGGCAATGCGCGAGGCGAGGCTCGTCGGTCTGAGCCAGGATGGCAAGCAACTCATCCTGGCGCTGGCAGAGACGGGTGAGGAGTTCGCCATCCCGGTCGACGACCGGTTGCGTGCGGCCCTCCGCGGCGACCGTGCCCGACTCGGCCAGCTGGAGATTCAAATGGAGAGCGCCCTGCGCCCACGAGACATCCAGGCTCGTATCCGCGCCGGCGAAAGTCCCGAGGCGGTCGCAGCCGTCGCCCAGATGCCGATGGAACGCGTGATGGCGTTCGCCGGCCCGGTCCTCGCCGAGCGCGATCACATCGCCAGCCTCGCGCAGCGCGCTTCCGTTCGTCGTCGTGGTGGTGGCGATGCCCCGACCCGCAACCTCGGCGCGTGGGTGACCGACCGGCTGCGGACCCGCCAGGTCGATCCCGCCACGGCCGAGTGGGACGCGTGGCGACGCGAAGACGGTCGCTGGGCGGTCCGCATCTCCTACTTCGTCGAGACCGACGACGAGGCGGAGCAGAAGGACGAGAAGATCGCGATGTTCGCGTACGACGCTCCCGGTCGCTACGCAGTCCCCGACGACGACGAGGCCCGCTGGCTGGTCGGCGAGCAGGCCCAGGTCATGCCGCCATCCGTCCAGCCCACGCACCAGCCCGGCGAACGCCGCCTCACCGCGGTCGCCGACATCGACCCGACCATCGCCCCCGACCACGGCGCCGACAGCTACGAGGCCGGCTTCGAAGACACCATCAGCCTCCCCCGCCGAAACCACCCAGTTTCCCGCTCCGGCCACGACACGTCCCGCGACACCGGCCGGCCCACCTTCGGTCGTGACGTCTCCCCCGAGACCGGCCAGGACACCGCCCGCCCAGGCTTCGGCCGTGACATCGAGCCTCCGGCTGCCCGCGAGAGCGGCCCGCGCCGAGTCCATTCGGTTCCGAACCCGGACGACGAGCCAACCCTGATCGACGTACCGATCGACCAGCCCCCGGCCCTACGCCCCGCCGTCCGCGCAGTCGAGCGCCCCACCCAACCGCCGGCCGAATTCGCCCCACCAGAACAACGCGCCCCCGAACGCCCCGTCACCGGCCGCCGCCCCACCCCCGACCGAGCCCCAACCCCACCCCGCCAGGCCCCCGAGTCCCGCGGCTCCGACACCCGCCACCAGCCCGAGAGCGAGGCACCTGCCCAATCGCGCACCGACCACGACGTCTCCGCCAGGTCCCTGCAGCCGGAGCCCGAGGCGCCTGAGCAGCCAGCGACGCCCGCCCCCAAGGCCCCCGCAGCCGAGCTCACCTCCGAGTCGGCCGCCGAGGAAACCCCAGCCGAGCCCAAAAAGAAGCCGGCCCGCCGAAACTCCAAGCGAGCCAGCGTCCCCAGCTGGGACGAAATCATGTTCGGCAAGAAAGCCGACTAACCGCCCTCGCCCACCCACCCTCACCCCGGCCATCCAACTGGCCGAGTCGTGGTGCCCGCGCCACCCCCCGGAGCCTGTCGAGTCGTGTGCTCTGGTTGCCATCACCGCGATCGAGTCGTGAGCTTTGATTGCGTTCCGGGTGATTTCTTGACCTCGATCCACGACTCGGCGGGTGTTGGTTGACGGATGATGGACAGGCGTCCCAGATGGCGGACGATGTTTGGCAGGATGGGTGTGCTCTGTCATGATCTTCCGCATGCAGATGCTGTGTTGTTGCTGTCGTCGCTGACGCGCGCCGTCTCCGGCGCACGAGGCCCTGTCCTTTCCATGGCCCGCCCGCCGACACAGCACTCACAGGATCTTTCCCATGAATCTCCCGGCTTTCGCCGACCTCCTCGCGTCCCGCGGCCTCCGCCTGCTCCCCGGCTCACACGCCGTACCGGTCGAGCTGCTGGTTCAGTTGCCTGACGCAACAATCGTGCGCTTCACCGCCCAGGGCACCACGCTCCGGCTGCGCAGCTACTCCCCCGACGCCCTCACCACGATCACCATCCCCGCCGAGTGCGGCTGCGGCGACCACCACCCCCAGACCGGTCCGACCCGAGTCACCCTCAGCCGGTACGCCGTACCGTCCGAAGAGCGCATCATCGACGGCGAACTCCTCTTCGGCTGGCAAACCCACGAAGCCGGCCTCCTCCCCCTCCCCGACGCCGCCGCCCACTTCTTCACCCTCCTGGAAACCCTCCAGACCCCCACCCGCCAACTAGCAGGCGTCGCCTAACCCCACCCGGCCCGACGACCCCACGAACAGCTCAACCGCCTAGCCGCCCTCACCCAGGCCGCCGCGAACACGCCAGTCGCCCACCCTCGCCCACCACCCGCGGCCATCCGGCGACCACCCAGCGAATGTCCTACGCCCGGCCCGCCCGTCGCCGCACCACCTCACGGATGCGTCGTTCGCCTGCCCAGGCCCGCCGTCGCCGCACCACCTCACGGATGCGTCGTTCGCCTGCCCAGGCCCGCCGTCGCCGCACCACCTCACGGATGCGTCGTTCACCTGCCGAGGCCCCGCCGTCGCCGCACCACCTCACGGATGCGTCGTTCACCTGCCGAGGCCCCGCCGTCGCCGCACCACCTCACGGATGCGTCGTTCACCTGCCCAGGCCCCCACCCGACACCCGACCACCCCGCGAATATTTCAGGGGATAGCCCCCGAGCTGGAGGGTTGCCCGCTCAGATTCTCAGTAGGCAACCCTCCAGCTCGGGGGTTATCCCCTCGAATCTGTCGGTACGCGCGGGCGACGAGGCCACGTTGTGGGGGCGCGGTGGAGCGTCTGGCGCTCGACCACCAGCAGGAGCTTGAGGGGTTGAGGGATCGGAGTCGGGGGTGAGGGTTAGGGGCGGCGGTGGGGTGGTTGGTGGGTGTCGTAGTGGGAGCGGGCCGCTTCGACCTTTTCGAGGTTGGGGGACCAGGTGGCCAGGGAGTGGAAGAGGGGCGCGAGGCTTTGGCCCAGGGGGCTGATTTCGTATTCGACTCGGGGTGGGACTTCTGGGTAGTAGGTGCGGAGGATCAGGCCGTCGCGTTCTAGTTGGCGTAGGCGCTGGGTGAGGACCTTTGGGGTGATCGCGCCGATTTGGCGCTGGAGTTCTACGAAGCGCTGGCGGCCGTATTCGTTGAGGGTCCAGAGGATTGGGGTTGTCCAGCGGCTGAAGACCAGATCTACGACCGGGGCGATCGGGCAGGCCTGTACTGGATCCACTGGTGCTGTGGGCTCGATCACAAAGGTCCTTTCGGCCAATACTTTCCTCTAGGTACCTACTATCCCATGGCAAGTAGCGTCCTCGGTAGATCAATCGAACGAGGAGCAAACACATGATCGTGGTCACCGGAGCAACCGGAAACGTAGGACGCCCGTTGGTCGAGGCGCTGGCTGCAGCAGGCGAAGAAGTGACGGCGGTATCTCGCAGCATCGCGGAAGGGGCGCCAGGAGGCGCGCCAGCGGGATCGCGCGACGGGCGGGGCGGCGCGCTGGCGGGATCGCGTGACGGGCGGGGTGGCGGGGCGGTCGAAGGGTGGGGTGCTGGGGTGCGTCGGGTCCGGGGGGATCTGGCTGAGGCTGAGAGCCTCAAGCCGGCGCTGGATGGGGCCGATGCGGTGTTTCTGTTGACGGCCGCGGGCTTTCTGGCCGGCGGGGATCTTGGAAAGGTGATGGAGGTCGTCAAGGCGGCCGGCGTTGAGCGGGTTGTGCTGCTTTCTTCTCAGGGGGTTGGTACGAAGCGGCACCCGGCGGATCTCGAGGAGGCCGTGACGCGGTCCGGGGTTGGTTGGACGATGCTGCGGCCTGGGAACTTCGCCAGTAATGCCTTGCAGTGGGCCGAGTCGATTCGTACTCAGCGGACGATGGCGGCGCCGTTCGCGGACGTTGCCCTGCCGGCCGTGGACCCGGACGACATCGCCGAGGTGGCAGCCGCCGCGTTGCGCGATCCGAGCCATGTCGGCCACGTCTACACGCTGACTGGACCAGCCGCGATCTCGCCCCGGCAGCAGGCCAAGGCGATCGCGCAAGCCGTCGGCGAAGCTGTGCAGTTCGTGGAGCTCAGTCGCGACGAGGCGAAGAGCCGGATGCTGACCTACATGCCCGAGCCGGTCGTCGAGGCCACCCTCGGCGCACTCGGTACGCCGTCAGCCGCCGAGCAGGAGGCGAGTCCCGACGTGGAGAAGGTGCTCGCGCGCCCGCCGCGGACCTTCACCGACTGGGTCACTCGCAACCTGCGCGCGTTCAAGTAGCCCGGACGAGTGGGAGGAAGACGTCGTCGACCAGAGAGGTGAGGGTTGACGACGGGACCGGCTCGTGGGTGAAGAAGATTTCGTGGCGCAGGAGGTTGGTGGGCGCGGTGAGGACTCGGGCGGGAACGTCCGCTGTCGGGATCTCACCGCGGGCCGCGGCCCGCTCGACGACGGTCGCCATCACGCCGGTCATCCGGCTGTACACCTCCGGATCCAGATCCGGAGCTTCGGCCATCAGTCCGTGGATGGTGTCGGGGCCGAGGAGGGCGAACCGATCGGCCATCCGCTGCAGAACCCCGAGTACGTCGCCGCGCAGCGTCCCGGTGTCCGGGATGTCCTCGACGATCGAACCGGTCCGGTGCCGCATCGCCGCGATCACCAATTCCGCCCGGTTCCTCCACCGCCGGTACAGCACCTGCTTGCCGGTGTGCGCCCGCGCGGCGACCGCCTCCATCGTCAGCCGCGCGTAGCCGGACTCCACCAGTTCGTCCCAGGCAGCGTCGAGCAGCACGGCCTCCAACTCGGCGCCCCGCCGCCGCTGCACCTGTTCCATCGCCACCCCCAAAAAAGAGACATTGCGTCTCTTAACAACCCGAGCCTACCCTGAGAGACGTAAGAGACGCAACGTCTCTAAGGAGATCTCGGAATGACCACAACCACCCCCGACCGCCTGGATCGCGCGGTCCTCAAACTCGCCGCCGTCCTGGTCCTCGGCGCCCTCGCCCCGCTGCTCGACAGCACGATCGTCACGGTCGCGATACACACCCTCGGCACCGAGCTGCACGCGCCGGTGTCCACGGTCCAATGGGTCAGTACGGCGTACCTGCTCGCGCTGGCGATGGCGATCCCGATCACCGGCTGGTCCGCGAATCGCTTCGGCGCCAAACGGATGTGGATCGTCGCGCTGGCGTTGTTTCTGGCCGGCTCGATGCTGTGCGGACTCGCCTGGAACATCGGCTCGCTGATCGCGTTCCGGGTCATCCAGGGCATCGGCGGCGGACTGATGCTGCCGATCCTGCAGACTATCCTGCTGCGCGCGGCCGGGCGCGAACGCATCGGTCGGCTGATGGCCGTCGTCACCTTGCCCGCACTGATCGGCCCGATCCTCGGCCCGGTGATCGGCGGGCTCCTGGTCGGCCACCTCAGCTGGCGCTGGATCTTTTGCGTCAACGCACCGATCTGCATCCTCGCGATCGTGCTCGCCATCCGCACCCTCAAGCCCGACCCAGAGCCGACCGCCGCGGCACTCGACCTCCCCGGACTGCTTCTCATCTCCCCCGCCCTCGCCGCATCATCTACGGCCTCACCCAGGTCGGAACTCACGGCGGCTTCGGCCACGTCGCAGTACTGGTACCGATCGGCGCCGGCCTGATCCTCCTGCTCGCCTTCATCCTCAGAAGAAGCCCGCTGATCGATCTCACCCTGTTCCGGACCAGATCGTTCGCCGCATCGACCGCGCTGCTGTTCCTCACCGGCTTCGGCCTGTACGGCGCGATGTTGCTCCTCCCGCTCTTCTACCAACAGGCCCGCGGTCAGACCGTCACCGCCCGCCGGCCTCCTGCTCGTCCCGCAAGGCATCGGCAGCCTGCTCGCCCGGGTCGCGGGCGGACTCACCGACCGGTTCGGCCCGCGACCGGTCGTCCTGACGGGCCTGGCCCTCACCACACTCGGAACGATCCCGTTCGCCTTCGCCGGTACGTCGTACGCACTGCTGGCAATCGCTCTCGTCATCCGTGGCGCCGGACTCAGTGCGGTCAACCTGGCGGTGATGGTCGGCGCGTTCCGGGAACTCGAGCCGCAGCAGATACCCGACGCCAGCAGTACGACCCGGATCATGCAGCAACTCGGAGGTGCGTTCGGCGTCGCGACGCTGGCCGTGATCCTGCAGAACCAGTTGACCGGCCACCAGGCACCAGACGCCTATGCGCACAGCTTCGCCTGGGCGATCGGCTTCACCGTGCTCGCGACCATCCCAGCCCTCTTCCTCCCGAAGCTCCGGGCTCTTGAATAAGTAACACGCTTGGTTTAACTTATCCGCGCAGCTGCTGTCGCGTGTACTTCCGGCCCGCCACCTGGAGGTTTCCAGCATGTCCAGACGCCTGCTCGCGCGCGTCCTCCCCGCTCTCCTCCTGACCAGCGTCATCGCCGTACCGACGGCCCACGCCGCCACGATGTACCCGAGCGGAGTCGGCACCGACCTCGGTCCGACCCCGACCACGCTCGGCGTCAAGCCGGCAGCCGGCGACGATCCCGCCGGGCTCCGGACCGGCACCGAACAAGGCCGGACCTACTGGCAGACCAACCAGGCCGCCAACACCGGCTACCTCGAGTTCGACGTCGACCGTGACTACGTCGACGAGATCGGCACCGACGACGTCCTGGTGACGGTGACCTATCTCGACAACGGCTCCGGCACGCTTGAGCTCCAGTACGACGCCGCGACCGATCCGCAGGCGGACGCGACCGACGTCCAGCTGACCAACACCGGCCAGTGGAAGACCGGCACCTTCGAGCTCACCGATATCGGGTTCACCAACCGCCTCGGCGACGCCGACGTCAGGATCTTTGGCAGCGCCGACATCACGATCGCCGGCCTCCGGATCAGTACGGCGGGTGCCTCGGTGCAACTGGGGTCGTCGCCGATCCAGAACGGCATCAGCCCGCGTGCCGGGGACGACGCATCGCATCTCATCACCGGTGTGCAGGACGGTCGCCCGTACTGGCAGACCGACCACACCGCCCCGGCGCCGGGCACGAACTTCTTCTACATGAACGTTGCCGACACCTACCTCTACGACAACCACAGCCTGGTGCTGATCAGCGTCGACTACTTCGACGCGGGCAACGGCCAGTTCGGTCTGCACTACGACTCGCCCGGCGAGACGATCCCGGAGAAGTTCAAGAACTCCGAGGTCGTCCAGTACGGCGACACCAAGACCTGGAAGACCCACACCTTCGCCCTGCCCGACGCGGTGATGACCAACCGCTCGAACGGGGGCGACTTCCGGATCCACAACGGCAACGGCTCGGTCGACCTCAAGGTCGCCGCCGTCCGCGTCGCCAAGGTCGCGACCACGCTCGACGTCACCGAGGGTCTCGTCGACCTGATCGACCAGGCGGCGCGGACCGAGAAGGCCGCCCGGGAAGGCACTCGCGACGGCCAGTACCCGGCCGGCAGCCGAGCGACCCTGCGTCAAGCGATCGACGATGCGCGCGCAGTCGCGGCCACTCCGGGCGTCACCGACGTACAGGTCAAGGCGGCGCTGCAGACCCTGCAGGCCAAGCTGGATGCGTTCACACCGATCGATACGAACTTCGCATCGGAGGGTACGGCGACCGCGAGCAGCGGATCCAATGCCGTGAGCGTCAACGACCGCAACCACGACACCGCGTGGACCAGCGGGCCGGGCGACTCGTGGTTGCAGCTCGACCTCGGCAAGCCGCGACCGGTCAACGACGTACGAGTCGAATGGGCGCAGGCCTACTCCCCCGACTACTCCGTCCAGGTCTCGAACGACGGCACGAAGTTCACCACCGTCGGCCGGACAGGCTCGCCCGGCGGCAATCAGGTCAGCAAGACCCGCTTCGCGACCACCTCCGCGCGCTACGTCCGGGTCGCGATGACCGGCGCCGACTCCTTCATCGTCAAGGAGCTCGAGCTGCGGCAGTCCCCGGTCGTGACACCGAAGCCGCGGCTGGTCCAGACGGTCAACCCGACCGAGGACGGCGTCGTCGCCGACTTCGACGCCACCGAGTACGGCGCCGACCGCACCGGCCGGCGTGATTCCACCACGGCGATCCAGCAGGCCATCTACGCCTGCCAGGACGCGGGCGGTGGCACGATCTGGCTGCCCGCCGGCAAGTACAAGGTCACCGACACGATCGAGGTGCACGCGTTCTGCACCGTCCGCGGTGACCACGGCCAGGCGCCGGACTACGGCACGGTGATCATCGCGGATCTCCAGTCCGGTGACGACGGACCCAGCTTGTTCCGGATCGGCGGTAGCGCCGGCGTCCTGGGCGTCACCACCTACTACCCGAACCAGAATGCGACCGACCCGGTCCCGTACAACTACACGTTCGAGATCCCCGGCGGCGCCTGGATCGGCAACGAGAACTACATGATGTCGACCGTCTCCGACGTCACCATGCTGAACTCCTACCGCGGTATCGGCGTCAGCACGATGCCGAACGACCATGGCAACGCCCCCAGCTCCGGCCAGGTGCACGAGTCGACCACGATCCGGAACATCCAGGGCACGGCACTGCTCGAAGGCGCCCGCGCGTACAACGGTGCCGACGTCGGCACCTGGGAGAACGTTGTCTTCAGCAACTCCTACTGGGCGAACGCGCCCCGGGCCTACCAGCCACCGGCCCGTACGGCGCTCGACGCGTGGACCCGTGCGCACGGCACCGGCCTGGTTCTCGGTGACCTGGAGTGGGATCAGTTCCACAAGATCGCGCTCTCCGACTACCACGTCGGCATCCACGTGGTCGCCGGCCAGCGAGCCCAGTTCACCGGTAGCTTCCTCCAGCCGGACGTACGGCGTACCGACATCGGAGTGCTCGTGGATGTCATCGACGACCGCTGGGGCATGACGGTGACCGGCGGCCGGATCGAGGGCAGCGACCATGCGATCCAGAACAACGCCCGCGGGTACGTGAAGATCACCGGGACAGCCCTCTCCGGCGCTCTCGACGGCATCATCCACCGCATGTCCGGCACTGCGCCGAGCTACACCCACAGAGCGCTCCCCAAGCCGGCGCAGAAGCTCTACGTCGTGAACGCACCGCACGGCGTCGGGTACCTCCCGGCCGCCGACGCGACCTCCGCCGTCCAGAAGGTGCTGGACAAGGCGGGCCGGGACGGCGGCGGCATCGTCTACCTGCCAGCCGGCTGGTACCGGATCGCCACCCATCTGACCGTCCCGGCGAAGGTCGAGCTGCTCGGTGCGTCCGCCGTACCGAACCGGGATCAGGGCGGAGCGAGTGGTGGCACAGTCCTGCAGGCGTTCGAGGGGCGAGGGGCTGCGGACACCGCGACGGCACTCGTCACGCTGGACGGGAAGCGCGCAGGCCTTCGCGGATTGCGGGTTTTCTACCCGGACAACAACCCCGGCTCGAGCGACGGTGTCGTTCCCTACCCGTACGCCGTCCGCGGTCATGCCGGTGGGAACTACGTGATCAACGCCGGCTTCCCGAACGCCTGGAACGGGATCGACCTCAGCGGTGACGACGTCGTGGTCCGCAAGGTCGCCGGCGCGTTCTTCGACCACGCGATCGCGATCGGGCCGGGCAAGAACGGCCGCATCGAGGGCGTGCTGTCGAACGGGAACGCGGTCACCCGGGTCGGCTACCAGCAGCCGTACTGGATGAACGAGGGCAGCATCTTCGAGCTCGTGATCGACAAGTACATGCGCAAGACCGCGAAGATCGTCACCGTCGACGGTGCTCGCGGACTCACGCTGCTCAACGTGTTCGCGTACGGCTTCCACGACGGGCTCGTGGTGAACTCCGGGCAGGTCGACGCCTTCAACCTCGGCACCGACAACCTGGGCACCGACGGTCACACCGTCAAGGTGGTCAGCGGTGCGGTTGAGGCGACCAACCTCGCCCGCTACAACGGTGCCACCCTCGAAGGCCCGGCGACGCTACGCAACGTGATGGTGATCAACGTCGTCCAGCGCAGCATCAAGGTCCAGGCCAGTGGCCCCGGCACCGTGAAGATCGCCGGAAACGAGTCCGAACCCGGGACGTACGAGGTCGGCGCGCAGGTGACCGTGACTGCGGCGCCAACATCGGATAGCGTTTTCCAGAACTGGACCGTCGACGGGACGGTGGTCTCGACCGAGCCGTCGTACTCCTTCACCGTCGCCACGGACCAGGTTCTGACCGCGAATTTCCAGGCGAAGTAGGAGCGAGATGGCTGACACACAACAGCAGGTCGCGATCGTGGGCTGCGGCATCATCGGCCGCACCCACGCGGACACCATCGCGGCACGGCCGGACGCGACCGTGACCGCCCTCGTCGACTCCGACGCCGGTGCCCGGGAGGCGCTGGCGGCCCGGTTGAAGGAGGCGGGCCAGCCGGAACCGAAGCTGTACGACGACCTGACCGCGGCGCTGAGTGGGTCCGACGTCTCGCTGGTCGCGATCTGCACCCCGAGCGGGACGCACGCCGCGCTCGCCGAGCAGGCGCTGGAGGAGAAGAAGCACGTCGTGATCGAGAAGCCGCTCGACGTCGACCTGACCCGGGCCCGCCGTCTCGGCGCGGCGGCCACCCGGGCCGCGAGCCACGGCGTGGTGTCCTCGGTGATCAGCCAGCACCGGTTCGACGGGGGCAGTGCGGTGGTCAAGCAGGCGATCGACGCCGGCCGGTTCGGCCAGCTCACGTCCTCCGTCGCGACGGTTGCCTGGTGGCGCAGCGACGAGTATTACGCCTCCGCGGGCTGGCGTGGCACGTGGGCGCAGGACGGCGGTGGCGCACTGATGAACCAGGGCGTGCACACCGTCGACCTGATGCTGTGGTTCATGGGCCGGCCGGTGAGCATCCAGGCCCAGGCACTGCGGGCCGCGCACCACGCGATCGAGGTCGAGGACACCGTGGTCGCGACGATCACGTTCGAGTCGGGTGCGGTCGGTACGCTGCACGCGACGACCGCGGCCTTCCCGGGAGGCCGGACCCGGGTGGCGGTCCACGGCACCGAGGGTGGCGCCGAGGTGGAGAACGACCGGCTCAGCCGCCTCAACGTCGACGGGGTGAAGGACGACGCCCCGATCGATGACAGCGGGCCCGGCGGCCACAAGGCGCAGTACGACGACATCTTCGGAGCGATCGCGGGCGGTCAGCAGCCGGGGATCACCGTGCAGGACGCGATCGACGCGCTGGCCACGGTCCGCGCGGTCTACATCGCGTCGACCCTGCAGCGTCCGGTCAAGTTCCTCGACGTCCTCGAGGGACGCTACGACGACGTCGAGGTCTCCCGCGGCGTCGGCCTCCCGCCGAACTGACAGCAGGAGCCCGGCGCCGCTAGGCGCCGGGCTCGCGGTTGTTGAGGATCCGCTGGTAGAGGTTGCAGTCCTGCCAGACGCCGCCGATGTGCAGGTACGTCGGGGCGAAGCCGATCTGGTCAAAGCCGGTGCGCTGAAGGACGCGTTGCGACGCGACGTTGTTCGTCAGCGTGCTGGCCTCGATCCGGTGCAGCTTCAGTTCGCTGTCGGCGATCTGCGCGACCATGTCGACGGCGCGCGTGGCGAGGCCACGGCCGAGGGCTTCGACGGCGAGCCAGTACCCCAGACTCGCGCTGCGGAACGGACCGGGCACCACATCCTGCAGGGTGAAGGCCCCAACGACGCGGTCGTCCTCGATCAGCAGCCACGGCACGACCAAGTCGTTCTTGTGGCGCTCGAGCGTGCTGGTCAGCTTCTCGAGCTGACCGGCCGGAGTGAACCAGTTCTCCGGGCGCTGGGGTTCCCACGGGCTGAGGTGATCCCAGCTGCGGGTGTAAGCGTCGGCCAGCGCGGGCGCGTCGTCGAGGGTGGCGATCCGGAGCCGGACTTCAGGTGTGAGCTGGCGCGGCGAAATCACTTCGGCAGCCTACGGGCCTGACTGGAGCCACTGACGCGAGGGGTGAAAGCGTCGTGGAATATCGTCGACGCGGCACCGACCGCGGCCGCGTCGGTCTGCAGCATCGACTCCTCGACTGCGACCGGACGGGTCTCCCGAGCGACCGGATGCGCGTTCACCGCGCGGCCGATCTCGGTCAGGACGATCTCCGAGATCTCCTTCCCGAACGCCGGCCCGCCGACCACCAACAGGTCGATGTCGAGCAGATCGACCAACCCCACGGCGCCCTGGCCGATCACCCGGGCGACCTGGGTGACCGCCTTGACGGCTGCATCGTCACCGTCGGCCGCCGCCTTGCAGACAGCCTTGTATCGCTTCGCCTCGTCGATCGCGCCCGGGTCGGTCTCGACGTACCCGAACTCGGCCGCGATCACCGGAAGCGACGCGGTCGGGTTGCACTCGGGCACCATCCGCGGGCCGTCCTCGGGTGACCACTCCCCCATCCCGAGCGCCGCGATCTGGCCGAACTCACCGGCGTTCGCAGTACCGCCACGGTAGATCGAGCCGTTCAGGATCAGGCCGCTGCCGACGCCCGTACCCAGGTACAGATAGGCGAAGTCGCGAGCGCGGGCCGAGCGGCCGATCCAGCGTTCCCCGAGGGCGGCCGCCGTACCGTCCTTCTCGACCAGGACCGGGTGGTTCAGCTTCTCCTGGAGGAGCTGACGGATCTTCAGACCGCGCCAGGCCGGCTGCAGCGGAAGCGCGAGCAGTGAGCCGTCCGCATCGATTGGCCCCGGTACGGCGACGCCGACGCCGAGCATCGAATCGAGGTCGACCTGGCTGATGCTGAGCGCCGCGGTCACCGTCGCGGCGGTCAGATCGACCAGCTTGTTCGCCTCCAGATCGTCGGCGAGGTCGACCGTCTCCCGGCGCACGATTGTGCCGTCGAGGTCGACCACCGCGACGGTGAGCAGCTCGGGGTCGATGTGGATGCCGACCGCGTGCGCGGCGTTCGAGCGCAGCCGGACCGGAGTGCGCGGCTTGCCGAGCCGTTCGGCGCGCTCCTGCGCCTCCTCCACCAGCAGCCCCTGCTGCAGGAGGATGCGCAGGATCCGTGACACCGATTGCTGGGTCAGGCCGGTCCGGCGGGAGATCTCGGTCCGGCTGATGATGCCGGCCAGCCGGATCGTCTCGATGATGACGGCCTCGTTGAACGAGCCCAGGTCGTACTGGTTCGCGCCCGCGCGCCGCAGCTCAGATTCCGCACCCGAGTCGTCCATCGCCACCTCCCCGTCAGTTCCCGATTAGCCGCGATCGTACTGCGCAGAACCCGTTGTCACGGTGCTTCGAGGGCCCCGTCGATGCGTCGTACGCCGGCTGCCCACTCGTCGTGTCCGGACAGTTGCGCGGGATAACGGGCGGCCGCCTCCAGGTCGATCTCGATGCCCCAGCCAGGAGCCTCGTTCGGCCGCAGCCAGCCGTCCTCGATCCGCAGCGCGCCGGGGAACACCTCGTAGGTCTCCTCGTTGTAGAGGTGACCCTCTTGGATGCCGAAGGCAACGGAACTGACGTCGAGCGCGACGTTCGCGGCCGCGCCGATCGGCGAGGTGTCGCCCGGCCCGTGCCACGCCGTGCGGACGCCGGAGATCTCGGCGAGGTCGGCGAGCTTCCGGGCCGGCGTCAGACCGCCGATGTCGGACACATGCGACCGGATGAAGTCCACACCGCCATCCCGGATCAGGCGCACGGCGTCACCGAAGGACGTGGTCAGCTCGCCGACGGCCAGCGGCACCGGCGACGCGGCCCGTACCTCGGGCAGCCGGTCCCACAGCTCGGGAGCCAGCACGTCCTCGAGGAAGAACAGCCGGTGCTGCTCCAGCGAACGGGCTAGCAGCACCGCTTCCTTCGGCGTGAGCCGTGAATGGACGTCGTGCAGCAGCTCGATGTTGTCCGGAAGCGCGTGCCGCGCCTCGGCGAACAGCTCCGGCGTGGTCCGCAGGTAGTCCCGCGCGGACCAGCCGTTGTGGTACGGCGCGTCCGGGTAGAGCGTCGGCACCCGCGGAGCGCCGTACCCCCCACCTCCTGGCGTCGACATCTGCAGCCGGATGTGCCGCCAACCTTGCGCGATCAGCTTCTGCGCGTGGTCGATCGTGTCCTCGATCGTCTGACCGCTGGCGTGGATGTAGGTGTCGGCGGCCGCGCGGACCTTGCCGCCGAGCAACTCGTACACCGGCATGCCGGCGCGCTTGCCGGCGATATCCCACAGCGCCTGGTCGATCCCGGAGATCGCGTTGTTCGTCACCGGTCCGCCCCGCCAGTAGCCGGAGAATCCGGCCAGCCGGGTCAGGTCGCCGATGTCCCCCGGGTAGCGGCCGACCAGCAGCCGGGCCAGGTGCTCGTCGACGAACGTCTGGACCGCCTTCCACCGCTGCGTGAACGTCGCGCACCCGAGCCCGTACAGGCCCGGTTCGGTGGTGTCGATCTTCACCACCACCAGCGGGATGCCTTGCGGCGCGGTGACGATCGCCTTGACCTCGCGGATCCGGACGTCGTCCCGGACGGGCCACGGCTGGTCGAAGTTCGAGGGCATTCACAGCTCCAAAGAAAGGGTAGGGAGGTCGAGCTCGTACTGGGCCTGGAAACCGAGCACGGTCCGGGCCGCGGTCAGGTCGATCGGGACCTCACGGCCGATGAACCGGCGCAACCGCGGCACGTCCGGCGCGAACGCATCCAGCAGTGCCTCGGTCTCGTACGGCGCCCGCGTGGTCCCGGCGGCGACGAAGAAGACATGGGCACCGGACAACGGCGCCGTCAGTCCCAGTTCGATCGCACGCGCCGAGTCTCGCAGGTCCAGGTAACTCCACGCCTCACGGAGTCCATCGAGTGGATCGCGGCGGGCGTGGTCGGCCTGGCGCTGCAGGATCTCGGTCGTGTTCACGTGCGGGAACCGGAACGCGACCACGTCGATCCCCCACCGGCGCCAGGCCATCCGGGCGGTGTTCTCGTCGTTCTGCTTGGACAGCGAGTACGGGTCGGCGACGTCGACCGGGATCTTCTCGTCCCACGGAAAGTACGCCGGCAGGATCTCGTGCGGGTTGAACGGGATCCCGGTCGCGTTGATGCTGCTCGCGACCACCGCCCGTTCGATGCCGAGGGCACCGGCCTGGTGGAGCACGTTGAACGTCGACACGACGTTGATCGAGTACACGTCGTACGGCGTCCCCGCCGAAGGGTGCGCGAGGGCCGCCAGGTGGACGACGGACTCGACACCCTCCAGCGCCCGGGCGACGTCGGTCTCGGACCGGGTGTCGCCGATCAGCACGCGGTCGGCCTTGAGGTCCGGGTGCTCGACGTTGGACAGCGCCGTCACCCGCGCCCCGAGCTCGGTCAGGTGCTGGACCGTGGCCAGCCCGATCCGTCCCGCCGCCCCCGTGACCAGCACCCGCCGGCCGTTCAGTTCACTCACTCCTTGATTCCTCCCGCCATCCCCACACCGCGCAGGAATTGTTTCTGGAACAACAAGAACAGCACTACAGGTATCAGAACCGCGAGGAACAGGGCGCTCATCTGCAGCGAGATCTCCGTGGTCTTCTGCACCCGCGGCAGGGCGACCGAGATCGGCTGCAGGCGCGGGTCGGGCAGCACGAGCAGCGGCCAGAGGTAGTCCTTCCACGAGCCGATCACGGTCAGTAGCGCGACGACGCCGACGATCGGCTTCGACAGCGGCAGGATCAGCGCCGTGAACAGCCGCAGGTTGTTCGCACCGTCGATCCGGGCGGCCTCGATCAGCTCGCGCGGGATCGAGTCGAAGTACCGCTTCATCACCAGGACGTTGAACGCGCCGGCCGCCGACGGCAGCCAGACCGCCCAGAACGTGTTCTGCAGGCTGATCCCGAGCAGCGGCATCTTCAGCACGGTCATGTACAGCGGGACCAGCGAGATGACACCGGGCAGGAACAGGGTCGCCAGCACGGCGCCGGTGACGATCGGTCCCCACTTCGGCCGCAGGATGCTCAGAACGAACGCTCCCGTCGTACAGACGAACAGCGTCGAGATCATCGAGCCGATCGCGATGAACGCAGTGTTGCCCAGGTACGCGCCGATCTGCACGCGGTTCCAGGCGTCGGGGATGTTCTTCAGCTGGATGCCCGACGGCCACAGCTGCATCGGGCCACTCAGGATGTCCTGGCTCGTGGAGACGCCGGACTTGAGCAGCCAGAGCAGCGGGCCGACGCCGGCGATCAGGACACCGATGAAGATCAGCACCTGGATCGCCGGCAGGCCATAGCGGACCGCGCCGCGCTGCCGGTCCTTGGTCGAGATGATTCCGCGCTCGTACGCAGTGTCACGGGTCATGTGGTGCTCCAGCGGCGAGTGACGAAGTGGTAGACGACCGACAGCACGCACAGCACCCCGGCGAGCAGCACGCTGAGCGCGGTCGCGGCGCCGAAGTCGCCGTTGATGAACGCGTACCGGTAGATCAGCAGCAGGATCGTCATCGTGGCGTTGTTCGGGCCGCCGCCGGTGAACAGGAACGGCTCGGTGAACACCTGGAACGTCCCGATCAGCTGCAGCAGCATCATGATCAGGATGATTCCGCGGATCTGCGGCAGCGTGACGTGCCAGACGCGGCTCCAGATTCCCGCGCCGTCCAGCTCGGCCGCCTCGTACAACTCCGTGCGTACGCCGGTCAGCGCCGCCAGGTAGATGATCGACGTGGCACCCGCGCCGGCCCAGGTCGCCTCGAGCACGATGGCCGGCATCGCCAGCGTCTGCGAGTTCAGCCAGGCGAACGGACCGATCCCGAACCAGCCGAGGATCGAGTTGAAGACGCCCGCACCACTCGGGTCGTAGAAGAACGTCCACAACAGGATCGCGGCCACCGGCGGTACGACGGCCGGCAGATAGGAGAACACGTTGTAGAGCCAGCCGGTCCGGCGCAGCTCACTGATGAACACGGCCAGGAACAACGGCACCGGGAACCCGAAGATGAGGGCCAGGAAAGCGAAGTACAGCGTGTTGAGCGCCGCCTGCGGGAGCTGCGGGTCGGTCAGCACATAACTGAAGTTCGACAGCCCGACCCACTCGGCGGGCAGGACCAGGTTGTTCTTCTGGAAGCTGAGCACCAGGCCGCGGACGATCGGGCCCCAGGAGAAGTACAGGAAGATCAGCACCAGGGGCAGGACGAAGAAGATGCTGCTGAGCCCGCCGGAGCGGTACCAGGTCGCGACGGACCTGGCACTGCTCCGGCTCTGCTTCGGCGTACGTAGCTGGAACATCGGCTACCGGGCCAGGCGTGCGTCGATCTTCGAAGCAGTGTCGCTCAGTAGCTTGTCGATATCCGCGTCCTTCTTCGTGAGCACCTGCTGGACCACCGGGTCGAGCAGCGAGTAGACCTCCTGGCCCTTGTTCGACGGCTCGGGCAGCAGCTTCAGCGAGGTGGTCGAGTCGATGTAGCCCTGGAACTGCTTGACCGGGACGTTCACGTACGGCTCACGCCACTTGTTGAACTGTTCGTACGTCTCCTGGCTCAGCGGGCTGATGCCGGGACGGCCGACGAAACCCTTGTCGGCGATCGTGGTCTTGGCGTCCTGGACCGCGACCGACTCGGTCGTGTACTTGTCGAACTGGTCGAACTTGATCCACTTCAGCGCGGCAACGACCTCGTTCTTGGTCGCCTTCGGGCTGATCATCTTCAGCGAGCCGCCGGTCAGCGTGCCGTACGGGCCACCGTCCTGCGGCAGCGCGCCCTCACCGAAGTCGGCGGGCTTCATGCCGAATTGCTTCACGCTCATGTCGTAGGCGTCCGGCGCCTGCAGGACCATGCCGATCTTGCCGGCCGCGAAGTCCTGGCGGACCTCCTCCTGGTTGTACAGGAACCGGCTGCCCATCGAGTTGTCGGTCCAGCGCATGTCCTTGAGCAGCTGTAGCGCCTTCTTGGTCGGCGCGTCGTTGAACGTGCTCTTCTTGCCGTCCGCACTCTCGACCGTGCCGCCCATGCTGTAGGTCATCGTGGTCAGCATCCAGCCACCGGTGTTGTTAGTGGTCAGCTGCGCGTACCCCGCCTTGCCAGTCTTCTCGTGGATCTGCTTCGCGTACTGACGGACCTCGTCCCAGGTCGTCGGCGGCTTGTCCGGGTCCAGGCCGGCCTGCGTGAACAGCGCCCGGTTGTAGGCGATGCCGACCGAGAAGACGTCGATCGGCACACCGTAGATCCGGCCGTTCGCGTCCTGGACGATCTTCAGGACGTTCGGGTTCAGGTCCTTGGTCAGGTCGACCAGCTTCAGCTCGTCGGTGATGTCCGGCAGCTGCTTGTTCGGGATCATGTTGGCCGGCTCGGTGAAGCTGATGTTCATCACGGTCGGCAGCGTGCCGCCGGCCACCTGGGCCTGGAAGGTCTGTGCCTGCCAGCTGGTCTCGGTCGACTTCACCGTGATGTTCGGGTTCTTCGCGGTGAAGTCGGCGATCTTCTGGTTGAACGCCTTCAGGTCGTTCGGTTTGTCGGGGGTCGGGCGGTCCCCGATCGTGATGGTGACCGGGGCGTTCTGGTCGATCTCGCCACCGGCGCCGGTGGACGACGAGGGCGTCGTACCCTTCGCGCAACCGGCCGCGAGCACCAGCCCGGCCACGCCCAGGGCGGCGCCCCACCTGCTCACTCTCGTCATCGGAACTCCTCAGGTTTCCGGATGCCGCCGATGTGCTCTGAGCCACACACCGGCCAGGTCCCGAGTAAGTTAAACCAAGCGTGTTACTAATTCAATGCCTAGAAGGGTGTCAATTGCTGCAGCGGTTTCGCTCAGGCGTTGAGGTCGCCCATCGGCATGAACTTCGGCGGCCGTACAGCTGCGCGACGTGGTTGCCGTCCCTAGTTTGTCCCGGTGGTTACTGGGCGGGTGGGGTCGGTGATCCATTCGGACCAGGAGCCTATGTACACGGTGACGGGGAGGTTGGCGATCTCCAGGGCCAGGGCTTCGTGGGCGGCGGTGACGCCGGAGCCGCAGTAGACGCCGACCTCGGTGGTGTTGTCGACGCCGAGCTTCTCGAAGCGTTCGCGGAGGTCGGCGGCGGGGAGGAAGTGGCCGGTTTCGTCGACGTTCGCGGTGGTGGGGGCGTTGGTGGCGCCGGGGATGTGGCCGGCCACCGGGTCCATCGGTTCGACCTCGCCGGCGAAGCGTTCGGGGGCTCGGGCGTCCAGGAGTACGCCGGACGCCGCGACAGCAGCCGCGCCTTCGGCGTCGAGCATGGGGATATGGCCGGGCGTCGCGGTGAAGGTTCCTGCCGCATCGGCCGGGACCTCAGTGCTGACCTCTCCACCAGCCGCCTGCCACGCAGCCAGCCCACCGTCGAGGACGCGTACGTCGGCCACCCCGAAGTACCGGAAGATCCACCAGGCACGTGCCGCGGCCATCGAGTTCGCGGCATCGTAAACAACCACCACACTGCCTTCGGAAACCCCGGCCCGGCGAAAGGTGGCCGTTACGGTGGTTGCGGTGGGCAACGGGTGGCGGCCGGGGCCGGGTGGGGCGGCCAGTTCGGTGTCGAGGTCGACGAAGTGGGCTCCGGGGAGGTGGCCGGCGGCGTACGCCTCCCGACCGGCCGGACCGGCCAGGTTCCAGGTGACGTCGATCAGCACCGGCGGCGTAGCCAGCGCGCGCAGTTCCTCGACGGTGATGAGTGGACTCATGACGCAGCTCCTCCGAACGGCAGGACCTCGGGTGAGAGGGTGGCGCGAGCTCGGGCCTGGGTGAGGCGGCGGCGGTGGTGCCGGCGGCAGAGGACCTCGTACGCGGGCTCGTGGTCCCGTGTCTCCATGTCACCCACCACCAGCTGCTCGCCCTCGGTCACCATCTCCCCACCGATCGTACGGGCGTTGTGCGTGGCCCGTTCACCGCACCAGCACAGCGCCTCGACCTGGAGCAATTCCATCCGGTCCGCGAGCTCGACCAACCGGGCCGAACCGGGGAACAACGTGGCCCGGAAGTCGGTCAGGATGCCGAAGCAGAAGACATCGATCTGCAGTTCGTCGACCAGCCGGGCGAGCTGCTCGATCTGCAGCGGGCTGTAGAACTGCGCCTCGTCGCAGACCACGTAATCGATCCGCCCGCCGTGCGTGAGCTCACCGACGACGTAGTCCCAGAAGTCGAACTCCGACCGCACCTCGACCGCCGAGGCCGCGAGCCCGAGCCGGGACGAGAGCACCGACTCACCGGCCCGGTCGTGGCTGGTGAAGATCCGCCCGAGTCGCCCTCTCGCCTTGTGGTTGTGATCCATCTGGAGTGCCAGCGTCGACTTGCCGCAGTCCATGGTCCCGGTGAAGTAGAGCAGGTCAGCCACGGGCGCACATCCTGCCAAGTCAGCGGTCCACGCCGCACTTCGGGGTGTGTCGCAGGGGGTCGGCTTGGGTTCTGGGCCCTCGGGCGGTTTGAATGGAACGTGCGCAAAGCTCTGCTCCTGTTCCTCGCGGCGTGTCTGACCGTTGTCAGCGGCACCGCCACCGCAATCGTGCCGGCCGCGGCGACGCCGGTCCGGGCCGAGGCCGGGCTCCGCGCGTACTTCGTTATCACCGAGCCGAACCAGACCGGCAAGGTCACCGGTGCGATCACCTCCAACGGTGGCACCGTCTATGCGACGTACGACGCCATCGGCGTGATCGTGGCCCACTCGACGGCCACCGACTTCGCCACCAAGATGCGCAGCGTCGACGGCGTTCAGAAGACCGGCGCCACCCGCACCTCGGACCTGCCGGCCGACGCCACCAACCCGGCCATCCCGCCGGCGGTTCCCGAGACGGCCACCAGCACGCCGGAGATGGACCGCGGCGACATGACCCAGATCGGTGCGGACCGCGCCTGGGTGCGGAACCGGGGCTCGAAGAGCGTCACCGTCGGCGTGCTCGACACCGGCGTCGATGACCAGCACCCGGACCTGAAGGCGAACTTCGACACCACCAAGTCGGCGTCGTGTGCCTACGGTAAGGCCGACACCCGGCCCGGCGCGTGGCGGCCGGTCGGCGAGCACGGTACGCACGTGGCCGGCACGATCGCCGCGGCCCGGAACGGCGTCGGCATGATCGGCGTCGCGCCCGGCGTGAAGGTGTCGTCGATCCGGGTCGCCGAGGCCGGCAGTCAGCTGTTCTTCCCGGAGAACACGGTCTGCGCGTTCATGTTCGCCGCCGACAAGGGCGTCTCGGTCACCAACAACAGCTATTACGTCGACCCGTGGCTGTTCCTCTGCCCGTCGGACCAGGACCAGGACGCGATCGCCGAGGCGGTCCGTCGCGCGGTCAACTACTCCGACGCCAAGGGTGTCGTGAACGTCGCCGCGGCCGGCAACGAGGACTACAACCTGGCCGTGAAGTCCAACGACGTCTCCAGCCCGAACGACTCGACCGCGGAACCGCGGAACGTGACCGACGACTGCATCAGCCTGCCGACCGAACTGCCGAACGTGGTCGTGGTGGCCTCCGTCGACCCGAGCGGCCTGAAGTCGCAGTTCTCGAACTTCGGTGAGAACAAGATCAACCTGGCCGCGCCGGGTGAGGACGTCTACTCGACCGTCCCCGGTGGCGGGTACAAGCTCCTCGAGGGTACGTCGATGGCCTCGCCGCACGTCGCGGGTGTCGCGGCGCTGCTGCGAAGTGTGGATCCGAAGCTGACCCCTGCGCAGGTACGCGCCCGGCTCGCTGAGCAGGCCAACGATCTGGCCTGCCCGGCCGGTTCGTCCGGCGAGTGCATCGGCACCGCCGGGAACAACTCCTTCTACGGCGAAGGCATGGTCGACGCGGCCGAAGCGGTCGGCGCCGCGGCCGCGCAGCCGCAGGGCCCGATCTCGATCACCGAACCGGGCGAGCAGCTCGCGTTCGGCGGGATCCCGGCGATTCCGCTGCTGATGAAGGGAACCGGCGGCACCGGCGAGATCAGCTACACCGCCGTCGGCCTACCGCCGGGGCTGAGCATCGATGCCGAACGCGGCTGGATCACCGGCGTCGTCACCCCTGGCTCCGGGCGGTACAAGGTGACGGTGACCGCGCGGGACGGCGAGGCCAAGACGGCCCACACCAGCTTCTTCTGGGACGTCTGGAGCTTCTGAGCCCGACTCAACCGAGCCAGTGGCGGGCCGCCGCGGCGAGTGCCGCTACGCCGACTTCGATGGTCGGGCTGGGGACCGGGTGGTAGTGCGGCGAGTGGTTGGACGGGAGGTCGGCGACCACCGCGGCGATCTGCTCCATCGACGCGGCGCCGGCGAAGTCCGCCGGGTCGGCCCCACCGAGCAGCCAGAAGACGATGGGTGCGCCGGCGGCTTGGGCGAGCACGCCGACATCTTCGCTTCCGGTCACCGGCCCGGGCGTGACCACACGTTCGGTGCCGACGACGGACACCAGCGCCTCCAGGGTGCGTTCGGCGGCGGCGGGATCGTTGATCAGGGCGGGCGCGGCCTCACTGCGCTCGATGGTCGGTGGCCGCGGAGCCCCGGCAGTCTGGGCTTCACCGGCCACGATGCGCTCGATCGCCCCCAGGACCCGGGTGCGAACCTGTTCGGAGTAGGTCCGGACGCTGAGCAGCAGCTCGGCGTGATCGGGGATGATGTTGGCCTTCGTCCCGGCGTTGAGCGCGCCGACCGTCACCACGGCGGTGTCGCCGCCGGCCACCTCCCGCGAGACCACCGTCTGCAGCCGCAGCGTGGTCGCGGCGGCGAGAACGACCGGGTCGACGGTCGCTTCGGGGCGGGAGCCGTGACCGCCGCGGCCGAACAGGGTGACGCGGAGCGAGTCGTTCGACGCGAAGGCCGGGCCGGGTTGCAGCCCCAGCACGCCCGCCGGAATCGGGGCCACGTGCTGACCGAGAACGATGTCGGGCTTCGGCACCTTCTGGTACAAGCCGTCGTCGATCATGCCCTGAGCGCCGGACGCGGTCTCCTCGGCCGGTTGGAACACCACGACCAGGGTCCCGTGCCACTCGTCCCGTGCGGCGGCCAACTCGACGGCCGCGCCGAGCAGGCAGGTGACGTGCATGTCGTGGCCGCAGGCGTGCATGACCCCGTCGACAGTGCTCGCATACGCCAGCCCGGTCTCTTCGGCAACCGGCAAGGCGTCCATGTCGGCACGCAGCAACACCGTCGGTCCGTCACCGTGACTCAGCACTCCGACGACACCGGTACGACCGACGCCCTCGGACACCTCGAAGCCGAGCTCTCGCAACCACTCCGCGGCGATTCCCGCCGTACGGCGTTCTTCGCCCGACAGCTCCGGATGGGCGTGCAGATCCTCGTAGGTGGTTCTCAACCGCGCCTGCAACGTCGCATCCATGTCGGCACTGTAGACACTTCGGCCGGGGTCGACACCCTAGACACTTCGGCCGGCGTCGATGAGAAGCGGGATCGCCATCTCGTCGTCGGTGAGCGAGCCGTGCTGGCCGATCAGCCCGGCCTCCTGCGGATACCGGCGGCTCGCGACGAGCCCGACCGGCCCGAGCGCGGCGACGATGACATCGCCCAGCCTCGGCGAGACCCGCTCCTCGACGGGACCGAACCATCCACGGGCGACCGCCTCCTCCCGGCTGAGCACGAGTGCCTTGTCCCCCAGCCGCTCCTCGTACGTCGCGATCACGTCGGCGTCCGCGCCCTCGACGCAGTACAGATGCCTGAACCGTGACTCGCCTCCGATGAGTCGCAGGCCCTCGGTCAGCGGCGGCTCGGCGTCCAGGTCGATGCGGTACTCCGGCGCCACGTCGACCATCCCGTGGTCGGCGACGACGAGCAGTACGGCGTCGCGCGGCAAGGCGGACCGAACTTGCTGCGCGAAGGTGTCGGCCGCGGCCAGCTCCTTCTGCCACTGCCACGACTCACAGCCCTGCTGATGACCGATGTAGTCCAGCTGCGAGTCATAGACGTACACCAACGACGAACTGCCTTCCCGGCTCGCGAACCGCGTCGCGTCCAGCCGATCCTCGACGGTGTCCGCACCCCGGTGCTTGCTCCCGCGGAACGCTGCCGCCGTGAGGCCGGACGAGTCGAACCGTGCCTTGCTCACGTTGCGCGTGGCAACACCGGCAGCGGCAACTCGATCGAAGACTGTTGCGTACGGCTGCCAGCGACGCGGATCGACCGGAGCGTCCCAGGACAGAGCGTTCAGCAGCGCACCGCTCTCCGGCACGATCGACGTGTAACCGACGATGCCGTGCGCACCAGGCGGCAGCCCGGTCCCGAGGCTGGTGAGACTCACCGCGGTGGTCGACGGCACGCCGGCGGTCAGACTGCGACCGGCCGGCATCAGCGACGACAGGTACGGCGCGACGTCCGCGTGCCGCTTCAGCAGGTTCCAACCGAGTCCGTCCAGCAGCAGTACGGCGTACCGCGGAGCCGATGGTAGTCCGAGGCCGTTGTGCTCGCCGGGGACCGACAGGGCGCCGGCGACCGACGGGAGCACGTCGGCGAGCGATCCGCCGCCGTACTGCGGAGCTACCGGCACGATCACGGCGTTTACCTACTGGTCGCGAACGACAGGGCCTGCGCGAAGTCGAGCACCTGCTGGATCCCGGCCGGACCGTCCGCGGCGGCGCTGATCCGCAGCGAGATGTCGTCGGCAGCCACGGACCCGGTGTAGCCGTGGTCGGCCTCGCAGTTCGGGTCTGCGCAGACGGCCGGCTCGAGGTCGATCCGATTCACCATGCCCCAGCCGATGGTCAGCACGACCTCACCGCTGCCGGCCACCGCCGGGTCGGCCTTGCCGGAGGCGTAGCCTGCCGGGTTGGGAACCACGCGGTTCACGACCACCGCGTTCACCCGGTTCAGCGGGATCGCCTCGGTCGAGGTCGACGCGTACGGCGCGCGGATCAGTTCGTCGGCGGCGTGCTCGTCGGTGTGCCCGACGATCAGCCGGGTCGGGGTCAGCGCCAGGATCGTGATGTGCCGCCGGACCTCGTCACGGTCGAACGTCGGTTCGTGCTGCAGGACGAACGCGCGGATCGGTTCGCTCGCGATCGCGACCGCGAGCGAATCCGTCACGACATCGGGGTAGTAGCCACACCGGTCGATCGCCTCGCGCAGGGCAGCGGACGCGTCCGCGAGTTCCGGGGCATTCAGGTCACGCATGCCCACATCCTTGCACGGACCCGGATCGGTGCGTTTTCACCTTGTGGACAACCGCGGCTCAGTTCGCACTGGCCTTCCGCAGCACCGGCGCGCCCGCGGTGCCCGCCGCCGCGACGAGGACGAGCCCGATGACCACCTGCCCGATCAGCAGCAGTACGCCGGAGTTCCCCTGCGTGATGATCTTTCCGCCGCTCAGCGCCAGCCCGGACAGCGCACCGAACCCGACCACCGGCAGTCCGACGCCGATCACGGGTACGACGGCCGCGAGCCGCGACGACCGCTCGATGACACGCAACGGCACACCAGACCGCCGCAACGCCCGCGCCGGAGACGCCTGGTCCAGCGCCGTACCGACAGCACCGGCAGCGGTCGACGCAGCCACGGTCAGGAAGACCAGAGTCATCAGCAACGCCACACCGATGCGCAGATCGTGGAACGTCGAGTCGTCCTCTCCCGAAGGCATGAACACCGAGATGAACCCAGTGACAAACCCACTCAGCACCAGCGCCGCGACTGGGCGGAACGCGGCCTTCGGGTCGTCCGCCAGCCGCCGGCCGGCCAGCAACGCCACCGGACCGTTGGCCAGGTTCGCCATCGTCTTGCCGATCACCTGCACCGCCCACGGCCCGATCACCCGTACGGCGAGTGCAGCGAAGCCAACACCGATCAGCAAGGGGATAACAGCAGCCTGCATCCCGTAGTACGCCAGAACGACCGGACCGATCAGCAACAGTCCCAGCCGGACCGCGCTGGTCGCCTTCCGGGTCTGACCGCGTACGACGCCCAGCGGGGTGATGCTGACCCGACCGAGCCCGATCAGTGCGCTCACGACCGACAGGACCGGCACGGCAGCGAGTACGACGAGCACGTTCCACCAGCTCGCGGTGATGTCGTGCACGTACCAGCGTCCCCCGCCCAGCGGGATGCGTGCGATCAGCGGACTCAGCAACGTGTAGCCGACCAGACCGATGACTGCACCGGCCAGACCGAGCACCGCCTGCTCCACGGCACTCAGCCAGAGCACCTGCGTCCTGGTGGCTCCAGCGAGGCGCAGTGCGGCCAGCCGATGTTCACGACGCTTCGCAGCGACGCCGGCGGCCTGCCCGACCAGACTCAGGATCGGGAACAGTACGAGCGTGATGCCGAAGGCCACTGCGATCAGCAGGCCCAGCATCCGGCTGTCCCAGACATCCTCGTTCCAACTGCTGACGTACTGCGGATGGTCGTCGGGTCGGAGTGACTCGACCCCACGGATGACTACGAACTCCTCCGGCGAGGACAAGCCCTTGTCCGTGATCACACCTGTCGGCCGCTCGACGCCGTACTGCTTCGAGAGGCTGGACCAATGCTTGGCAGCCTCAGGAGAGACGAAGACCTCGCCGGGCTTCGGCGTGTGGTCGAGTCCGGGCGGTGGTGGCGACTGGTTGTCGCGCAAGGTGGCCAGGTCGATCTGGAGCATCGGCAAGCCGGCGACCTTCTCGTCGTCGGTCTGGTCGATGGCACCGATCGCCGTCGCCGGGTCGGCCCGGTCGGCACTGCGCCAGCCGATCCGGTCGGAGCGATGAGCCAGGCCGAGCGAGCCTGCAATCAGGAAGGTGACGAGCAGTGCGACGACCGCGGTCGCGCCGAGGGCCGCGAGGTTGGCTGCCCGGCCGCCGGGACCCGGCCGGCGCACGAACCGCACGCCGAGATCAGTCATCGGATTCATCGACCAGTCCCCCAGCCGAGATCGTTCACCGGCTGACCGCCCGGCCCGACGGTGGACTCGTGGCCCGCCGCCCCGGGCGTCTCGCTGACCCGGCCGTCGACGATGCGGAGGACCCGGTGGCAGCGGGCGGCGACGGCGTTGTCGTGGGTGACGACCACCACCGCGGCGCCGCGATGCGTGGCGGCCCCGACGAGCAGGTCGATCACCTGGGAACCAGTGGCCGCGTCGAGAGCACCAGTGGGTTCGTCCGCGAAGACCGCCTGCGGCTCGCCCACCAGCGCGCGGGCGATCGCGACCCGCTGCGCCTGACCACCTGACAATTCGCCAGGGCGGCGCCCGGCTTCGGCGGCCAGCCCGACCTGGGCGAGCATCATCCGGGCCCGGCCGATCGCGTCCCGCCGGCTCAACCCGTCCACCATCAGCGGCAGGGCCACGTTCTCGTCGGCGGGGAGCTCGGCGAGCAACTGATTGTCCTGGAAGACGAAGCCGAGCCGGCGCCGGCGCAGTACGGTGCGGGCGGCGTCGTTCAGCTGGTCGACGCGTTCGCCGCCCAGCCACACCTCGCCCTGGTCCGGCGTGAGGATGCCGGCCAGGACGTGCAGCAAGGTGGTCTTGCCGTTGCCGCTCGGGCCCATGACCGCGAGCGCCTCTCCGGAACGGACTGCGACATCCACTCCGGCCAGGCCGACGACTTCGCCGTAGTACTTGACCAGGCCGTGACCGCTGAGGACGACCTGTGGTTGGGGACTCTGGAAGCTCATACCGCAGAGCCTGTCGCGATCGGCGCTCCCGATCGTCGGCCCGCGGACCGGTCTTGCCGTCGTCTTCCGGCGCTTTTCGGCGACCGCGCGTACGACTGGGGTCGTAGGTCAGTCGGTCCGGAAGGCCGACGGATACGCGTCGCGGTAGCTGGGGATGGCGCCGGCCGGGGTCTCCACCGACTCAGCGTTGAGGATCGCGTGCACAATCGCCCGGGACAGCGTCCGGGCGCCGGCCGCGTAGACAGTCTCCAACTGGCCGATCGCGGTCGGATCGGTGACGCTCAGCCGCAGCCGGTCGTCGTCGGCCGTCCGGGTCGACAGCGCGAAGATGCTGTCGCCGTCGACCAGCGTGTGGATCGGGTCGATGGCCCGGGCCAGCCCGTCGTGCGCGATCATCGCCATCCGCTTCGTCGCCGCCTTGTCCAGCGGTACGTCGGTCGCGAGCACAGCGATCACGGTGTTCATCGGGGGGCCGGGGATCAGGTTGCGTCCAGGTGCGGCAGGCGGCGGTGGCTCGACCGGTGTGCGGAGGTGGGCGAACTCGTCGCCGAGGCCGTAGCGGGCGCCGTACAGGTTGCCGTCGGCGTCGACCGTCGAGCCGGCCGCGTTCACGATCACCAGCGCGCCGACCGTCGTATCGTCGTCCAGCCGGACGCTGGCCGAGCCGACACCACCCTTGAGCGACCTGGCCCTGGCCCCGGCGCCGGCCCCATGGTTGCCTAAGGCAACCGGGCCGTCGGAGGCGGCCGCGATGGCGTCGGCGCCCCAGGACGACTCCGGCCGGGCGCGGAAGTCGCCGCCGCGGCCGAGGTCGAAGATCACCGCGGTCGGGACGATCGGGACCACGTCGTGGTCGCGCTGGCCGACCCGCACGCCCTGGCCGCGTTCTTCGAGCCAGCGCATCACACTGCCGGCGGTGTCCAGCCCGTACGCGCTGCCGCCGGTCAGCACGATCGCGTTCACTCCGGAGTTCGAGTTGACCGGATCGAGGAGGTCCGTCTCGCGGGTGCCGGGTGCACCACCGCGGACATCGACACCGGCTATGGCGGTGGCCGGCACGTGGACGACCGTCGTACCCGTCAGGTACGGCGCGTCGACGCGCTCGACCTGACCGACCAGCACGCCAGGGACATCGGTGATCGCGTTGTGCGGACCAGGCTCCATGCGTCAGATCCTGTCATGCGGACCGAAATCCGGTTGCGGCCCGAACTAGCGTGAAAGTCATGAACGCCGATCAGCTCTGTGGACTGCTGGCCGAACCGTCGAGGCTGCGGACGTACTCCGCCGTCGTCCTCGGCGCCACCACCCCCGAGCAGGTTGCCGGGAGCACGGGACTGCCCGCGGCTGTGGTCGTGAAGGCGTTGCAGAGGCTGACCAAGGGCGGACTGCTCAACGCGAGCGCGGCTGGGCTGAGCGCGGACGAGGGTGCGTTCAAGGACGCGGTGCGCGAGAGTCGCCCGGAGTGGGTGCCACTCGACCCCGATCCGGCGCGGGACAACGTGCTGAAGTCGTTCATCCGGGACGGGCGGCTCACGCACTTCCCGACGTTCCCGGAGAAGCTCCGGATCGTCCTGGAGTACCTGGTGCAGAGCTTCGAACCGGGTCGCAGCTACCCGGAGTCCGAGGTGAACGAGATCCTCAACCAGTGGCACCCCGACCACGCGGCGCTGCGCCGGCAGTTGGTGGACGCCCGGCTCCTCGACCGTACCAACAGCATCTACACCCGGCGCTAGGTCAGGCGGCGGGCCGGCGCGTCTTGGCGAGGTTTCTCGTTGGGGGCGATCCGGATGCTGGTGTCGAGCACGGTCGCTCCCTGGGCCGCGACCAGGACCGAGCGGAGGTCCAGCCGCACGACTTCCTCCAGATCGAGGGTCAGCCGGGAGACGCGATGCAGCAGGTCCTCGATCGCGGGGATGTCCACCGGATCCGATCCGCGGTAGCCGTAGAGCAGAGGTGCCGCGCGAACCTCGCGAACCATCTCCGCGGCGTCGCGGGTGGTCAGCGGCGGCATCCGGTACGAGCGATCGCCCAACAGGTCGGTCGCGACCCCGGACAGGCCGAACGTGACCACCGGCCCGAACGAAACGTCCTCCAAAGCTGAGATCACCACCGGCACCCCGGTCGGCGCCATCTTCTGGACGACCAACTGCGCCCGCGCCGGATCCGACGCAACCCCGAACGACTGCGTCATCTCCGCCCAGGCCGCGCGCATGTCGTCCTCGTCATGGATGTGCCGCCAGATGTCCGCGAGGTCCGGGCGCATCCGCCACTGCTCGGCGGTCGCCTTCAGGATCACCTCGAAGCCGAGGTCCGCGGCCCGCGCGACCGCCTCGTCGGCGCTCAGGACCGGGAACGCCGGCAGCACCGGGATCCCGTAGAAGCTGAGCAGCCGTTGCCGGTCGGCATCGTCCAGGTCGGCGCCGTTCGGGTGCCGTTGCAGGTACTCCGCGACGAAGTCCTCTCCCCCGGCGGTGTCGATCTCCGGCAGGTCCGGGATCCGGCTGTCCGACCGCCGCCGCCACTCCGCGTACTGTGTCGCCTTCGCCAGCGCGCCGACGGCGTACTGCGGGTTCAGGAACGAGGGGATCGATCCACGCGCCGCGCCGCCCTCGTCGTCCGGCACCCGCAGCTCCGCGGGCACACTGCGGGACGCGAGGAAGGTCGACACGACGGGCTTGTCCGAACCGGTCGCCGCCGCGGCCAGGACCTGCGCCACCTCGGCACCATTGGCCTGCACCGGTGGTGTGTAGATGACGACGACCGAGTGCACCCGGTCGTCCGCGAAGACCTCGGACAGCGCCGCGCCGAAATCCGCCGCGGTCGCGTCCGGACTGAGGTTGCGCGGCTCCCCCGCCACGTCCAGGCCGCAGCCGGCCATCGTGTCCAAGGCGAGCAAGGTCAACGCGTCGGAGTTGCTGACGATGGCCACGCGGCGTCCCTTCGGCAGCGGCTGGTGCGCGAGCAGCTGGGCGACGTCGAACAGTTCGCCGGTGGTGTCCACCCTGATCAGCCCGCTCTGCCGGAACAACGACTCGATCGATGCCGGGGGCAACTGACTGCGCCGGACCATCTGCCCGACCGGCACGCCCTGGGTGGCCCGGCCCGACTTCAGCGCGACCACCGGCTTCCGTCCGGCCAGCCGCCGCGACACCCGGCTGAACTTGCGCGGATTGCCCAGCGACTCCAGGTAAAGCAGCACGACCTCGGTCGCCTCGTCGGAGTACCAGTACTGCATCAGGTCGTTGCCCGAGACATCCGCCCGGTTCCCGGCCGACACGAAGCTCGACAACCCGAGGCCACGGCCGGCCATGTCGGCCAGGATCGGCACCCCGAGCGCACCCGACTGGCAGAAGAACGCAACCCGGCCCCGGCTCGGCATCAGCGGCGAGAGCGTCGCGTTGAGCGAGACCCCTGCGGCGGTGTTGATCACCCCGAGCGCATTCGGCCCGATCACCCGCATCCCGTACGACCGGGCGAGACCGACCAGGTACCGCTGCCGCTTCCGACCCTCGTCCCCGATCTCGGCGAACCCGCTGGACACCACGACGAGCCCGCGCACGCCCTTGGCCGCGCAGTCCAGGATCACGTCGGCCACCATCTCAGCCCGGACGGCGACCACAGCCAGATCGACCGTGTCGTCGACCTCGCGGATCGTCGGGCACGCCGGTACGCCCTCGATCTCATCCGCCTTCGTATCGGTGTTGACGGCGTACAAGCGGCCCGGGAAACCGCCGTCACGCAGGTTGCGCAGCAGCGCGTTGCCGATCGTGCCCTCGCGCCGGCTCGCGCCGATCACCGCGACACTCGACGGGGTCAGCAGCCGCGCGATCGACAGCGCCTCGGAGCGCTGCTCGCGGGCCTGCATCACCCCGAACGACGTGTCGGTCGGCGCGATGTCGAACTCGACCACGATCACGCCGTCCTCGAACTCCCGGGCGACCTTGTACCCGGCCTCGGTGAAGACGGTCATCATCTTCCGGTTGTCCGGCAGCACCTCGGCGACGAACCGGGTGATGCCGTTCTCCCGGGCCGCCTGGGCCAGATGCTCGAGGAAGAGCTGCCCGAGGCCGCGGCCCTGGTGGGCGTCCTCGATCAGGAACGCGACCTCCGCCGTCCGCCGTCCGGTCCGCTCGTACCGGCCGACGCCGATCATCTCGCTACCGACGGTGACGATCAGGGCCAGCCGGTCGTGGTAGTCGACCTGTGTGAACCTCGCCACGTCCCGATCGGACAGTTGTGGGTACGGGGCGAAGAAGCGGTAGTACTTCGATTGCTCGGACACCCGGGCGTAGAACGCGACCAGCAGCTCCGCGTCCGCGGACGTGATCGGCCGCAGGTGCGCGGTCGCACCGTCCCGCAGGACGACGTCGGCCTCGAACTCGGCCGGATATCCGTCCTGCTGGTGCGGGTCATACTGGTCCGGCGGTCTCACCGGGCCAAGCCTACTCAAACAGGTACTTCGGAGGTCGTGAATTTGGTCGCGCGGATCGCGCCGGTGCTGGTCTTCCTGATCGCGGTGACCGTCATCGCCGAGCTGGCCGACAAGGCCAAGGTGTTCGACGTCGCGGCCCGCGAGGCCGCGCACCTGGCCCGTGGCCGGGTCTGGCGCCTCTGGCTGCTCGTCGTCGTGCTCGCGACCGGCCTGACGATCGTCCTGTCCCTCGACACCTGCGCGGTGCTGCTGACCCCGGTCGTTCTCGCGATGGCCCGCCAACTCGACATCCCGCCGAAACTGTTCGCGTTCACCACCGTCTGGCTGGCCGCGACCGCATCGCTGCTGCTCCCGGTGTCGAACCTGACCAACCTGCTGGCCCTGCACCAGTTCCGCAAGCTCGACGTGAGCTACCTGTCGGTGAGCTGGCGGCCTGCGATCGCGGCGATTCTGATCACAGTCGCCGTGCTGGCGGTCTTGTTCCACCGCGATCTGCGCCGGACGTACGTCGTACCGCCGACACCGCCGGTGGAGGACAAGGTGCTGTTCTGGGGCTGCACCGCTGTCTGTCTGCTGCTCGGACCGGCCTTCGTGTCCGGGATCGAGGTCGCCTGGCCGGCCGGCGTGGGCGCGATCGTGCTGGTCGTGTTGTTCGCGGTCCGGCGGCGGAGCGTGCTGCGGTGGTCGCTGATCCCGGCGAAGCTGGTGATCACGGTCGTCGTGCTGTTCACCGTCGTCGGCTTCCTCACCGCCCACGGACTGGAAGACCTGCTGCGATGGGTCGCCGGGACCACGTCCGAGCTGCGGTTGAGCGCGACCGCGGCAGTCGGCGCGAACCTGTTCGACAACCTCCCGGCGTACCTGGCGATGGAGCCGGTCGCCTCGAACGACGCACACCGGATGATGGCCCTTCTGATCGGCGTGAACTGCGGCTGCCTGCTCACCCTCTGGGGCTCGCTCGCGACCCTGCTCTGGCGCGCCCGTTGCGACGCCGCCCGCGTCGACATCTCCTGGTGGTCCTTCCTCTGGCGCGGCCTGATCCTGACGCCGCTCGTCGTGGCGGGATCGGTTCTCGCACTGACTGGGTAATGTGCGGGACATGGCTACGGAGCAGAGCACTTCGGAGGTCACGCGGGAGTTCCGGACGGCGCGGGACTTCCTGGTCGCGTACCGGGACGACTACGAGACGGCGTACCGGGACTTCACCTGGCCGGCGTTCGACCGGTTCAACTGGGCCTGCGACTGGTTCGACGCGCTGGCGGTCGAGCAGCCCGAGGTGGCCGCGCTGACGATCGTCGAGGAGGACGGCCAGGTCACCTCGCGGACGTACGCCGAGATGGCCGAGCGGTCCCGCCAGGTCGCCGGCTGGCTGACCGAGGCCGGGCTGCAGCCGGGCGACCGGGTGCTGATCGTGCTCGGCAACCAGGTCGAGCTGTGGGAGACCATGCTCGCCTGCATCCGGGCCGGCGCGGTGATGATCCCCGCGACCACGCTGCTCACCGACGCCGACCTGGCCGACCGGATCACGCGGGGTGGCGTCCGGGCCGTGGTCACGAGCAGTGCGGACGCCGGGAGGTACGCCGGTATCGCGGACCACTGCCTCCGCGTCGCAGTCGGCCCCTCGGTGGAAGGTTGGCTGCACTACGACGACACAGCGTCGTACGACGGACCCGTGCCGGACGTCGACACGGCGGCTGCCGACTCCCTGCTGCTCTACTTCACCTCGGGTACGACGAGTCAGCCCAAGCTGGTCGAACACACCCAGGTCAGCTACCCGGTCGGCCACCTGTCGACGATGTACTGGATCGGTCTCCAGCCCGGCGACGTCCACCTCAACGTGTCCTCCCCCGGATGGGCCAAGCACTCCTGGAGCAACGTCTTCGCGCCGTGGAACGCCGGAGCGACGGTCTTCCTCTACAACTACACACGCTTCGACGCCGAGAAGATGCTGCAGGTCCTGCAGACGTACGGCGTGACCACGTTCTGCGCGCCGCCGACGGTGTGGCGGATGCTGATCCAGGCCGACCTGTCCGCGGTGAAGGTCCAGATCCGGGAGTGCATCTCGGCCGGTGAGCCGCTCAACCCCGAGGTGATCGAGCAGGTCCGGAACGCCTGGGACGTCACCATCCGAGACGGGTACGGGCAGACCGAGACGACCGCGCAGATCGGCAACACACCAGGTCAGCCGGTCAAGCTCGGGTCGATGGGCCGCCCGTTGCCCGGGTACACGATCGCGCTGATCGACCCGGCCTCGGACGAGGTCGGCGACGACGGTGAGATCTGCATCGAGCTGGCGCCGGCGCCGGTCCCGCTGATGCGCGGGTATCGCGACGCCCGCGAGCTGACCGAGGAGGTCATGCGCGGCGGTCACTACCACACCGGCGACGTCGCGAGCCGGGACGCGGACGGTTACATCACCTACGTCGGGCGCTCCGACGACGTGTTCAAGGCCAGCGACTACCGCATCTCGCCGTTCGAGCTCGAGTCGGTGCTGATCGAGCATCCGGCGGTTGCCGAGGCGGCCGTCGTACCGTCGCCGGATCCGGTCCGGCTCGCGGTCCCGAAGGCGTACGTCGTCCTCGCTGCCGGGCACCAGCCGTCCCGCGAGCTGGCCGGCGAGATCCTGCAGTTCTGCCGGGAGCACCTGGCGCCGTACAAGCGGATCCGGCGGATCGAGTTCGCCGAACTGCCGAAGACGATCTCCGGGAAGATCCGGCGGGTCGAGCTGCGCGAGGACGAGGCGGGCAAGGTCGCGAGTGGCTCGGCCACCCAACACGCCTACGACGAGGCCGACTTCAAGCAGGGGTGACGGGCGCGGGCGTGCTCAAATAGCTGGATGTCCTTCGACACCGGTCTAGGTGTGTCCGCCGTTGTCGTCTTGCCGCTGCTGATCGCGATCGGCGTCGGAGCCTCCCGGTACGCCGGTCTCCGGCACGACAAGGGGATCGTCACGGCGGCCCTGCGGGCGATCGTCCAGCTCGCCGCGGTCGGTGCGGTGGTCGGAGTCGCGCTCCAGCACACGTTCGGGGCGATCGCGTTCGTACTGCTGATGTTCGTGGTCGCGACCTTCACCAGCTCCCGGCGGCTCCACTCCACCGCGGTGATCCGCGGGCAGTGGATGTACTGCGGGATCGCGATCGGCCTCGGGGCGCTCGTCGTACTGCTGCTGCTCATCGGCCCGGGCGTGGTGCCGCGCAACCCGGCGACGATCCTGCCGATGGGCGGCATCATCGTCGGCGGGGCGATGACGGCGACCACGCTGGCCGGGCGCCGGATGCTGAGTGAGTACGGCACCCGGTTCGGCGAGTTCGAGGCGGGACTGTCGATCGGGCTGCTCCCGCCGGACGCGTTCAAGCTCGTGGTCGGTTCGGTCGCCGGTGACGCACTGTTGCCGGCGCTTGATCAGACCCGGACCGTCGGGCTGGTATCGCTGCCCGGAGCGTTCGTCGGGATGGTGCTCGGCGGAGCCTCGCCGACCGAGGCGGCCGCGTTGCAGCTCGTGGTCCTGATCGGGCTGATCGCCGCCGAGGCGATCGCAATCCTGGCCATCACCGAGCTCCTGGCCCGTGCACCGCTACCGGACGGGCGTACCGTTTCCCCATGACCGTATCGATGCCACGCCTCCGGCGCGGCGGGCCATGGGGCTTTGACTCCCGGCCTTCCCTCGTCGCTCCGGTCGCTGTGCATTTGGCCACGCCTCCGGCGCGGCGGGTCATGGGGCTGGTACTCCCGCTCTTCCCTCGTCGCTCCAGTCGCTTCGCTCCCTGCGCTCCTCAGTCCAGATCGGGAGGCCCCATGACCGGGCTCCCTCCACTCCTCAGTCCAGGCCGGGAGGCCCCATGACCAGTGACAAGCCCCTCTTCAGCCGGATCGACGAGCTGGTCGCCGAGGAGCACGAGCTCCGCACCAAGCACGCCTCCGGCGGGATCAACGACACCGACGAGCGCGCTCGGCTGCGGGCCCTCGAGGTCGAGCTCGACCAGTGCTGGGACCTGCTCCGCCAGCGCCGGGCCAAGCGCGAGTTCGGCGAGAACCCGGACACCGCGGCAGCCCGCTCAGCCGACACCGTCGAGGGCTACCTCAACTAGAAACCGCGCAGTTTCTTCGGGGTGATCCGGATCAGGACCGAGTAGTCGGCGTGGAACTGGTCCGTGGTCATCCCGAGGGCGACGATGGCGTCGGCGTACTTCGCGTTGTAGGCGGCCAGGGCCGCACCGGAGATCGGTGACTCCTCGACGACCGCCGTACCGGAGATGACGCCGACGTCTCCGCCGGAGTGGGTGGCGTTGAAGTTCACCGCCACCTGCGGGTGGTCGGCGATGTTGTGCAGCTTGGCCTTGGCCGGCTGGCTGCTGATCAGGATCTCGTCGTCGTGCCACAGGAACCACACCGGGTTCGGCGCCGGCGTACCCGACGTGCCGACGGTGGTCAGCCACACCACCACCTCGTCGTCCAGCTGCCGCACGATCCGCTTGCCGAAGTCGGCGGACGTGTCGATCGTGATCATTCAGGCCCCTTCGAAGGTCTCAGGACGGACCCAGCCGGCCCCACTCGATCGCCGGGCAGTGGTTCATCACCATGGTCAGGCCTGCCGCGGTCGTGCGGGTGTAAGCGTCCTGGTCCACTACATCCAGCTGGAACCACACCGCCTTGGCGTTGATTCCCACCGCCTGGTCCGCGATGTCGCCGGCCAGCTCGGACCGGACGAACACGTCCACACAGTCGACCGGGAACGGGATGTCCGCGAGCGTCGCGTACCCCTGCTCGCCGTGCACGCTCTCCGCCGACGGGTGCACCGGCACGATCCGCTTCCCATGCCCCTGCAGGAACCGCGCCACGCCGTACGCCGCCCGGCTGGTGTTGTTGGACAGTCCCACCACAGCCCATATCTGGCAGTCCGCCAGGATCTTGCGGATATCAGCATCCATACGTCGATCCTCTCTCAGCTACGCAAGTAGGTGAGCACGGCCGACACCCGGCGGTCCAGCCCGTCGTCCAGCTGGAGCTTGGCGAAGATGTTCCCGACGTGCTTGCGTACGGCGGCCTCACTCACGACCAACTGCTCTGCGATCGACGCGTTCACCCGTCCCTCGGCCATCAGGGCGAGCACCTCCAGCTCACGCGGTGTGAGCGCCGCCAGCGGTCCGTCGTTCCGCCGCCTGGCGAGCAGCTGCCGGACCACCTCCGGGTCGACCACCGTCCCGCCGTCGGCGACCCGGTCCAATGACTCGAGGAACTCCGCGACGTGCCCGACCCGGTCCTTCAGCAGGTACCCGATCCCGCCGGTCGTTGTCTCGAGCAACGACGAGAGGTACGCGTCGGCGACGTACTGGGACAGCACCAGGATGCCGATCGACGGCAGCTCGGCCCGGATCGCCGCGGCCGCCCGCAGGCCCTCGTCACTGTGCCCGGGTGGCATCCGCACGTCGGTGATGACGACGTCCGGCGGCTCCTTGCGTACGACGGCCAGCAGCGTGTCCGCATCGCCGACGGTGTCGCGTACTTCGTGCCCGGCGTGGTTCAGGATGCTCGCCAGTCCCTCCCGCAACAGCAGCGAGTCTTCGGCCAGCACGATGCTCAGTCGCCGAGTCGGCACGGGCACTCCATCCTCAGTCGTGTCGGCCCACCGGGTGGGCTGTCGATGACGAGTGTGCCTCCCAACGCGTCCAACCTGGTCACCAAGCCGGTGAGCCCGCTCCCCGCGCCCAGCTTCGCGCCGCCCCGGCCGTCGTCGGTGACGCTGATGACCAGTTGGTCACGGTCGATCCGTCCGCTGACCTCGCAGCTGGACGCCTGCGCGTGCTTGGCGACGTTCGCGAGCGCCTCACTCACGACGAAGTACGCCGCTGCCTCGATCGGCGGCGGCAACCGCGACGGCAGGGCCAGTTGCACCGTCACCGGCAACGGCATCCGGTCCGCCACCTCCCGTACGGCGGCCTCCAGCCCGTGGTCGACGAGGACACGCGGGTGGATCCCGCGCACCGCCTCGCGCAGATCGGCCAGCGCCGCCTCGGCCTCGGCGTGGGCCTTGACCACCAGCCGCCGCCCCTCCCCCTCCGGCAGATCCAGCTCGGCCAGCCCGAGCGTCATGGTGAGTCCGACGAGCCGCTGCTGGACACCGTCGTGCAGGTGCCGCTCGATCCGCACCCGCTCGGTCTCGAACGCGTCCACCAGATCCAGCCGTGACCGCCGCAGCTCGGCCACGTTCCGCTGCAACTCCTCCTGCCGAGGACCCAACATCGCCTTCGCCAACGAAGCCTCCGCTCCCGCGAGGACGCCCAGCAGATAGGAGCTGACCACGTAGAACACCGGGCCGAACAGGATCAGGAAGGCGAACCCTTCCCGAGCGGAGTCCAGCGTCCAGGGCCCCATCCCCATCTCTTCGTTGTCGGCGATTGCCGGCGCGGCCAAGGTGATGCCGAGGATCGTCGCGCTGAGTCCGGCCAGCAACGCACTGAACGGCCAGACGAAGACACCCAGCACGAACCCGTACCCAAGTGCGCGCAGCGACGCCTGCTCGCGGCGGCGGAACTTCAGCTTCTCGCGCAGCGACAGTGTGGTCGGCAGCTTCGCGTGTGGGCTGCTGATACCGCCCAACAGCACCAGCCCGGCCCGCCACCGCTCGACCCACCCGATCGCTCCCCCGATGAGCGGGAACGCCGCCAGCATCAGGATGCCGATCAGGATCGGACTGAGCACTGCGCTGAGTGCTGCCAGGCCGACGAGGACTCCGATGGACAGCACACCCATCGGCACGGAACTGAACAGATAGGCGTAGCTGCGCCACGGCCATGACGACACCAGGTAGCGCCGCGATGCCAGCGCGGCCCATGCCGTCGTAGGTCTCTCCACCCTGCCAACCCTAGGTCGAGAACAGCCCGCTCGACGGTAGCGTGCGCGCTACTCCGGGACTCCTCCGTGGGCCAGGGTGCGGAGCGGCGTACGACGGTTGGCTGGGACCATGACCGCTACCGCGCCGACGTACCCGAGCGTCGTACCCACCGAGCCGCCTGCTCTGCTGCTCGACGGCATCACCAAGACCTACCGCTCCAAGGCCGGAGCGGTCGACGCGCTGCGAGGCGTGACCCATCACTTCGCCAGGGGCTCGTTCACGGCCGTGATGGGCGCATCCGGCTCCGGCAAGTCCACGCTGCTGCAGTGCGCCGCCGGACTCGACCAGCCGACGCGCGGCACCGTCGTACTGGGCGGGGTGAACCTGAGCGGCCTCAACGAGGTCGCACTCACCAAGCTCCGCCGCTCGGAGATGGGCTTCGTCTTCCAGGCGTACAACCTACTGCCCTCGCTGACCGTGTACGACAACGTGGCGCTCCCCCTGCGGCTGACCGGTCGCCGGCCGAGCCGAGGCGACGTACTCCAGGTGCTGGACCAGGTCGGTCTGCAGGGCAAGGCCAAGCGCCGGCCGGCCGAGCTGTCCGGTGGTCAGCAGCAGCGGGTCGCGATCGCGCGGGCCCTGATCACCAAGCCGTCGGTCTTCTTCGCCGACGAGCCGACCGGCGCCCTGGACAGCGGGACCAGCCGGCAGATCCTCACGTTGTTGCGGGAGGCAACGGACCGCGCCGGGCAGACAGTCGTCATGGTGACCCACGACCCGGTCGCCGCCGCGTACGCCGAACGCGTCCTGTTCCTGTCCGACGGCCTGATCGCAGGCCACCTCGACCGGGGTACGCCGGGCCAGATCGCCGCCGCGATGAGTGAGCTGGAACGCTGATGTTCTACCTGAGCCGGCAGACGGTCAGCCGCCACCGATCCCTGTACGCCGGGTCCTTCGTGGCACTCGCGGTCGGGGTGTTCCTCCTCGGTCTCGCAGCCACCGCGACCGCCGCAACCATCGCCTATCGCGGACCCGCCGCCGCGAGCATCATGGTGACGACGCTCGGCGGAGATGGCGCTGCCCCGCGATCGATCCGCGTCCCGATGTCGGACGCCGACGTCTCCGGACTGCAGACGGTACTCAGCCTGGTCGGGACGATCTGCGGGTTCATCACGATCTTCGTCATCGCGAGTACGTTCGCCTTCGCCGTGGCGTCACGCCGTCGCGAGCTCGGCCTGCTGCGCCTGATCGGCGCCACTCCCCGCCAGATCCGCCGCATGATTCTCGGTGAGGCGCTGGTGGTCGCGCTCGCGGCCTCGATCACGGGTGCGGTGTTCGCCCAACTGGCGACGCCGCTGCTGCTGCGGAAGGCGTCGTACACGGACTTGGCGCCGGTGAAGCTCGAGACGGCCTCACCGTGGGTGCCGCTGTCGATCGCGGTTGGCGCCGGAGTGCTGGTCGCGATGCTCGGTGCGCGGTCGGCGGCCAGGCGGGCTGGCAGGGTCGGTGCGATCGACGCGTTGCGTGAGGCAGCGCTGGAGCCGCCGCGGATCGGGCCGGTGCGGGTGGTGTTCGGTCTGCTGTTCCTGGCGGGGTCGATCACGATGCTGGCGCTCATCCGGCCGTCGACCGGTGAAGGCGCCGTACCGCTGGCGATGTTCACTCCGATGCTGCTCGTGATCGCGCTGACGCTGCTCGCGCCGCTCGTGGTGCCATGGATCAGCCGGCTCTGGGCGCTGCCGCTGGTGGCGTGGACGCAGGTGTCCGGCCGGCTCGCGCGAAGCAATGTGGTCGCGGCACCGCGACGGAGCGCCTCGCTCGCGGCGCCGATCCTGTCCATCTCCGCGATCGCCGGTTCGATGGTGCTCAGTCTCAGCTTCGCCGCCGACAGTGCCGCCGCCACGATCCGTGACGCGGTCCGCGCGCCGATCGTGGTCACCGGAGCTCCTGATCTGTCAGCGATCCCCGGCGTGGGGGTTGTGGATGCCGGACTGCCGATCCAGCTGGTCCGGATCGATAGAGACGACGCCCAGCTCGAGGACGCCGAGGGCATCGACCCGGCGATCGCCACCCGGACCCGCGACCTCACCACGCTGTCCGGGGACCTCGGCCGGCTGACCGGCAATTCTGTTGCCATCAGCAAGGAGATGTCCGGTCTCGAGCACTACCGGGTCGGCGACGAGATCCCGGTGACATTCCTCGACCGGACCGCGGCCAAGCTCCGGGTGGTCGCGATCGTCAAGGACGCGTTCGGCGTGAATCCGTCGCTCCTGCTCCCGCTTCCCCTCGTCCGCGAGCACGCTCCGAAGGCCGAGCCAGAGCGGCTCTTCGTCCTGCCGACGGAAGGGGTCGCCGCGACCGAGCTCCTGGCCCGGCTCCCCCAGGCTCAGCCGGCGACCGACTGGGAGGACGAGCAGGCCGAAGGTGTCCGCAAGGGGAACCAGTTCGGGCTGATCCTGCTGCTCGGCCCGGCCGCGCTCTACAGCGCGATCGCCATCGCGAACACGCTTCTGATGGGCAGTCTGCAGCGGCGGCACGAGTTCGTCACTTCACGGTTGCTCGGCGCGACGCCGGCCCAGATCCGCCGGATGGTGCTGTGGGAGTCCTCACTGGTCGGAGCCGTCGCGCTCACGCTCGGTACGGCGATCACGGTGACGGTCGGGATCCTGATCCGGCACGCGCTGACGGCGGGGGTGGCCGACGTACCGGTGACCGTGCCGTGGGCGATCCTGCTGGGGATCGCGGGAATCTGTCTGCTCCTGGCGGTAGGGTCCGCTCTGGCCCCGACGACGTACATCCTGCGCCGGTCGCAGCCGTCCGCAGCGGTGGAATAGACCGGTATCGGGCGGATCGACCGGCGCAAGGGTGGGTCGTGGCCGGGGAAATTGCCGTTCACCAGGGACAATAGGCACAGCGTCGGACCGTCGCGGCGCCGCACCGGCTTGATCGAGGAGTTCGTAGACCCGCATGGCACGCCGTACCAGCACCACCGCCGAGCCCGAGGACTTCGAGGAGCACATCCTCGACGTCGATGTCTCCGACGAGATGCGCACCAGCTACCTGGAGTACGCCTACTCGGTGATCTACTCCCGAGCGCTGCCGGACGCACGGGACGGGCTGAAACCGGTCCAGCGGCGGATCCTGTTCTCGATGGCGGAGAACAACATCCGCCCCGACCGCGGGCACGTGAAGTCGGCCCGCGTCGTCGGTGAGGTCATGGGTAAGTACCACCCGCACGGCGACGGTGCGATCTACGACGCCCTGGTCCGGACCGCGCAGCCGTGGTCGATGCGGGTCCCGCTGATCGACGGGCACGGGAACTTCGGCTCCCTCGACGACGGCCCCGCCGCGATGCGGTACACCGAGTGCCGGATGGCACCGCCCGCGGTGGCGATGACCCACGGCCTGGACGAGAACGTCGTCGACTTCCGGCCGAACTACGACGGCCAGGAGGAAGAGCCGTCCGTGCTGCCGGCCGCCTTCCCGAACCTGGTGGTCAACGGCGCCACCGGGATCGCGGTCGGGATGGCCACCAACATGGCCCCGCACAACCTGGTCGAGGTGATCCAGGCGCTGCGGCACCTGATCAAGACCCCGGGCGCCGACCTGGACGACCTGATGCGGTTCATCCCCGGCCCGGACCTGCCGACCGGCGGCAAGATCGTCGGCCTGGAAGGCATCAAGGACGCGTACGCGACCGGCCGGGGCAGCTTCAAGATGCGCTCCACCGCCCGGATCGAGAACGTCACCCCGCGACGCAAGGGCATCGTGGTCACCGAGCTGCCGTACGCGGTCGGCCCGGAGAAGGTGATCGAGAAGATCAAGACCCTGGTCCAGGCCAAGAAGCTGCAGGGCATCGCCGACGTCAAGGACCTGACCGACCGTACGCACGGCACCCAGCTGGTGATCGAGGTCAAGAACGGCTTCGTCCCCGAGGCCCTGCTCGAGCAGCTGTACAAGCTGACCCCGCTCGAGGACTCGTTCCACGTCAACAACGTCTGCCTGGTCGACGGCCAGCCGCGCACCCTCGGCCTGAAGGAACTCCTCGAGGTCTACCTCGGCCACCGGTACGACGTGACGCGCCGGCGCAGCGAGTTCCGCCGGAAGAAGGCGCAGGACCGGCTGCACATCGTCGACGGCCTGCTGATCGCGATCCTGGACATCGACGAGGTCATCCAGATCATCCGGTCCAGCGACGACGCGGCCGCCGCCCGGACCAGGCTGATGGACATCTACGACCTGACCGAGGTGCAGACCAACTACATCCTCGACATGCCGCTGCGCCGGCTGACCAAGTTCTCCAAGCTCGAACTGGAGACCGAGAAGGGCGAGCTCGAGCGCGAGATCGAGCGGCTGACCGCGATCCTCGAGGACGAGGCGCTGCTGAAGAAGACGGTCTCCGACGAGCTGGCCGAGGTCGCCAAGACCTACGGCACACCGCGGCGGACCGTGCTGCTGGAGTCGTCCGGCGCGACCAAGACCGCGGCCGTGCCGCTCGAGGTCAGCGACGACCCGTGCTGGATCCTGATGAGCTCGACCGGTCTACTCGCTCGGACGAACGGTGTGGAGCCGTTCGGCACCGGCGACACCCGGGCGAAGCACGATGCGATCGTCTCGGCGGTGAAGAGCACGGCGCGTGGTCAGTACGGTCTGATCACCAGCGCCGGTCGCTTGATCCGGCTCGAGTCGCTCGACCTCCCCGCCGTGCCGACGACCGCGAACGCGCCGAACCTGCAAGGTGGCGCGCCAGTGGCGGAGTTCGTGTCGCTGGAGCCTGGTGAGAAGGCGCTCGCGCTGACCACGATGGATCCTGACTCGGTCGGGGTCGCACTCGGTACGACGGGTGGCGTGGTGAAGCGGGTCGTGCCGGACCACCTGAGCAACCGGGACTCGTGGGAGATCATCCGGCTGAACGACGGCGACGAGGTGATCGGTGCGGTCGAGCTGGCCACGGGTGAAGAGGCGCTGTGCTTCATCACCTCGGACGCGCAGTTGCTGCACTTCTCGGCCTCGGCCGTGCGGCCGCAGGGTCGGACCGCGGGCGGTATGGCCGGTGTTCGGCTGGCCGCCAAGGCGAAGGTCGTCTTCTTCGGTGCTGTCGACACCAACCGCGAGGCACAGGTCGTCACGATCGCCGGCTCGTCGTCGGCGCTCCCGGGGACCGAGGTCGGTGCGGTGAAGGTGACGCCGTTCTCGGAGTACCCGGGCAAGGGTCGTGGCACCGGCGGTGTGCGGTGCCAGCGGCTGCTGAAGGGTGAGGACGGGTTGCTGCTGGCGTTCGCCGGTTCGGCGCCGGTTCGAGCCAGCGCGAGCAGCGGCGCTCCGGTCGAGTTGCCGCCGATCGATCCTCGGCGCGACGGTTCCGGCGTACCGGTGGCTCAGCCCATCGCCGCGTGCGCTCCCGATCTGGCAGGCTGACCCCCGTGAAGAGACTGCTCGCGCTCGGCGCGGTCCTGGTGCTGGCGCTCGCGGGCTGCAGCGACAAGAAGGATTCCGGTGGCAGCGACGGCGGTCAGTCGGGTGACGACGCTGCCGCGCTGCTGACGGCGGCGAAGAAGTCCATCGACGACGCGGCCAGCGTGCACATCGTGCTGGCCGGGCGGGACCTGCCGGACAACGCGCAGACCCTGGCGAGTGGTGACGGCGTCGCGACGCACGCGCCGGCGTTCAAGGGCAAGCTGACCGTGCGCTCGGGCGGCTCGCCCATCGATGCCGATGTGGTGGCGGTCGGAAGCAAGGTCTACGCCAAGCTGCCGTTCACGCCGGGCTTCATCGAGCTGCCGCCGTCGCAGCTGGCCGGCCTCGGCGCGCCCGACCCGGCGATCCTGCTCGACCCGGCGAAGGGTCTCACCGCGGTGCTGCCGACGGTGAAGGACCCGAAGGTCAAGGGCGAGAGCCGTGAGGGTGCGAAGGTCCTCACCGAGATCACCGGCACCGTCCAGGGCAAGTCGCTGCAAGGCATCTTCCCGAAGGCTCCCGCCGACCAGGACTTCCCGAGCACCTTCAAGATCGACAAGGACACCAAGCAGCTGGTCTCCGCGACCATCACCGGCCCCTTCTACGCCGGCGCGACCAGCAGCTACGACATCACGCTCGACAAGTACGGCGAGAAGGTCGAGATCACCAAGCCGTGAGCGAGGACTCGCCCGTCGGCCGCGCGGTGCCGGTGAGCAGCCCGAGGACCCGGCTCACGCTCGCCTCGATCGCCGTGGCGTTCGCAGCCGCGGATACGTACGTCGTCGTGCTGGCGCTGCCGAACATGATGGCCGGGGTCGGACTGTCGGCCGATGAACTGCAGCGGGCGGCGCCGATCATCTCGGGGTTCCTGCTCGGATACATCGCGGTGCTGCCGCTGATCGGGCGGATCACGGATGTGGTCGGGCGGACGCCGGTGCTCGTGGGCGCGCTGGTGCTGTTCGCGGTCGGGTCGTTGATCACAGCCGGCGCGTACGACCTTCCGCTGGTGGTAACCGGTCGGTTTCTTCAGGGTGTCGGCGGCGGTGGGCTGGTGCCGGCGACCCTGGCGCTGGTGGCTGACCTGTGGCCGGCTGACCGGCGAGGGTTGCCACTGGGAGTCGTGGGCGCGGTCCAGGAGCTCGGCTCCGTACTGGGACCGCTGCTCGGCGCGCTGGTGCTCGCGGTCGCCGACTGGCGGTACATCTTCTGGCTCAACCTCGTCGTGGCAGTCGTGCTCGCGGTGTTACTGCGGGGCTTGAAGCTGCCGCCTTGGTCCGCGGTCGTCGGGGTGCTGGCGTGCGTCGCGCTCGGGCTCACTCTCACCGCACCCGAGCGACTGGCGACCGGTGTGACGCTCGGTCTGCCCTTCGTGCCGTTCACCGGTTCGTCCCGGCTGCTCACGCCGATCGGAGTCGCCACGCTCGTACTGGCGCTCCTCTGGCTCGGCCTGGTCCTGTGGCGGAGTCGTGGTCACCTGGCAGCCGTGTTGTCGCGGGTCGATCTCGTCGGGGCTGTCCTGCTGGCTCTCGCCCTCGCAGGCGTCGTACTCGCGTTCGCCACCGCGGATCCCGAGCGTGAGTTGATGGCGCCGGCCGGTCCGTGGTTGCTGGTCGCCGCTGCTGTCTTCGCGATCGCGTTCGCGGCGTGGCAACGCCGTACGCCGCGGGCGATCGTGCCGCGCGGACTCCTGGGTGCGCGGCCGGCTTGGGGCTCGCTGGTCGTCAGTTTCCTGGTCGGCTGCGCGCTGATCGCCGCGCTGGTCGATGTGCCCGTGTTCGCTCGTACGACACAGGGCGGCGGACAGTTGGCCGCAGCGCTCGTACTGCTGCGGTTCCTGATCGCGCTCCCGGTCGGTGCGGTCGTCGGCGGCTGGCTGACTCGGCGCTACGGCCTCGGCCTGATCACGGGCGCCGGCCTCGCGTTGTCCGGCGCGATGTTCGGGCTGATGGCGTTCTGGAGTCGTACGGCGCTCGACCACTGGCCGGCCACGGTCGTACTGCTGCTGTGTGGCTTCGGCTTCGGACTCGCCCTGTCACCCGTCAACACCGCCATGCTCGGCGCAACGCCGGCCGACAGCCACGGCTTGGTCAGTGCACTGGTCGTGGTCGCGCGGATGGTCGGCATGCTGGTCGGCGTCTCCGCCCTCACCGCCATCGGACTCCGCCGGTACTTCGCACTCGCCGACGACATCCCATCCCCGAACGAGCTGTGCCCGTCGTCCCCCGGCAACTGCCGCCCGTTCGTCGACGCCCTCCGCGACGCCGCCGTTTCACAAGTTCACGCAATCTTCGCCGGTGCCGCCATCTCCGCCTTCCTGGCCGCCACCCTCGCCGTCCTACTCCTCGGCCGACGTGGTGTTGTGCACAGATGATGATCATCATGCGGGAACCTGTCTCATCTCGCGTACCGTGATGCTGTGACCCGACCTCCCGACGCCACCGGCCGCGCTGGCCTGTGCTCGACGTTCTGCCGGGAGTTGCGTGAGCCGCTTCCTGGTACGGCGGTCGTGGCCGCGGGATGGGTGGTGCTCGAGCAGCCCGGCCCGTGGGGTGCGAAGGCGCCGACCCAGAGCCACCTGGACCCGGAGTTCGGCGGTGACTTCGACGACGCGTGCAAGAAGGTCGACGTGCGCTTCGGACTGATCCGCTCCCCCGGTCGGCACTCGGACGCGACCGAGCGGTCACACCAGGTCTTCGTCGCTTCGACCGCGCCAGGGCGGACGTGGCTGCTCGGCGGCAGTGTCGGTGATTCCACCGAGCTGGATCAGCTCGACCTCGACGCGGTGGGTCGCGGTGACCTGGGCGCGGTGATGGCATCGCTGCCTGCCCTCGCTCCGGTCGAGGGTCCTGTGGTGCTGGTCTGCACCAACGGCAAGCGGGACGAGTGCTGCGCGCTGCTCGGCCGGCCCCTCGTCTCGGCCCTGGCCAAGATCGCGCCGGGCCGGGTGTGGGAGGCCAACCACCTCGGCGGTCACCGGTTCGCGCCGACGGCGACCTTCCTGCCGGCCGGCACCATGCACGGCCACCTCACCGCCGAGACCGCCGCCACCGTCCTCGACGCGGCTGCTCGCGGCGAGACGGTGCTCACCGGCTTGCGCGGCCGGTCGACCTGGACCAAACGCGGTCAGGCCGCGGAGATCGCCGTACGCCGACTGACCGGAGAACTAGCGCTGGATGCCCTCATCGTCGCGGGCGAAGACCTCGAATCCGTGACGGTGTGGCACCGCGACGGCCGGTTCTGGACCGTGCCGGTGACCAGCGCACCCGCCGATCCACCTCGTCCGGAGTCCTGCGGAAAGGAGCCGTTCGCGATGTCGATCCTGCAAGTCGGAAACCCTGTGCCAGGTGAGGCCCGATGACCCCCGGGTTCGAGGACCTGCTGGCCGCCAACGCGGAGTACGCCGCCGACTTCCACTACGGCGGTTTCGACGGCATCGCGCACGCCGGCGTCGGTGTGGTCACCTGTATGGACTCCCGGATCCCACCGCTGGAGATGCTCGGGCTGAAGCCGGGCGACGCGAAGGTGCTGCGCAGCGCCGGCGGCCGGGTCACCGAGGTGACGATGACCGGTCTGGTGCTCGGCGTACAGCTACTCGGCGTCCGCCGGATCATGATCATCCCGCACACCCGCTGCGCGATGGCCGCGATGTCCGAGGACGCTCTGCGTGCCAAGGTCGAGCTGGCCGCGGGCAAGCCGGCCGGCTACCTCCCGATCCACGTCATCCCCGATCAGCTCGAGGCACTGCGCCGTGACGTCGCCGCGGTCCGCGAACACCCGCTGATCGGCGAGGACATCCTCGTCGGCGGCTTCATGTACGACGTGGACAACGGCCACCTGAGCCAGATCGACTGACGCCCGAGGAGACCAGCCAGTGACGGGTGGCCCGCTCGCCACGCCTGCCCTGCGGACGTTGCCGTTGGGAACCTTGCGACCAGCCGGTTGGTTGCTCGAGCGGCTGCGCCTGCAAGCCGACGGGATGGCCGGGCCAGGTCGGCGGCGAGCCACCGCACGCCACCTGGGAAGTCCACCCGACGACGGCCTGGAACTATGCGATCGAGCCCGACCACACCGCGGTCGCCCGGCACCGATCACCGACAACCCGTTCACACCGACCACAGCGCCCCTCGGTGTGCAGGTCCGCGGGCGCCGCATCCCCTGGCCCCTGGAACACGGCGCCGCGGCTGCACCTCCGTCCGGAGTTGCCTCGGCCGACGCACCTCTCGAAGACCTGACCCTGATCCCTTACGGCTGCACGAAGCTCCGCGTCACCGAACTCCCCGGACCACCGGCTAACGCTCGTCGACCACCTCGATCTCGTCGACGGCCGACGTACCTTCGCGGACCAGGGCGAAGGCGGCCTTGGTCTCGGCCAAGGTCGGGGCGAGCTCGCGAGCTGCTTTCAGGTCGTCGGCCGACTCCCAGCGCCAGACGCCGACCCACTGATCCTCGAGTCGTCCCAGGCGAGCCTCGGTCAGGCCCGGGATGGTGGCGCGGACCGCGTCCACGAGGTCGTTGTGCCGCGTGCGGATGTCAGCGGCGTCGTCGGTGGTGGCTTCGAAGCGGGTGATCGCGATGAGCGACATGACTAAACTCTTTCTCTAGAGTTGACTTATAGTGAACGAATCTAGAGATAGACTCTAGTCATGACTGTTGTCAAGCGACCTAATCGCCGGGCGGAGAAGGCCCAGGAGACCCGGCGGCGGATCATCGAGGCCGCGGCCGACCTGTTCGTCGCGGACGGGTACGGCGCGACCAACCTGCAGGATGTGGCCGACCGGGCCGGCGTCGCCGTTCAGACGATCTACTTCGTCTTCGGCAACAAACGCGTGCTCCTGAAGGAGCTGGTCGACGTCACGATCGCCGGCGACAGCGAGCCGATCGCCACCATGGACCGCCCGTGGTTCACCGACGCGCTGGCCGCGCCCACGGCCCAGGGCATGCTGACCGCATACGTCCCGGGGTCGAGCGCCATACTCGCTCGCGTCTCACCGATCATGCGCGTCCTCGAAGCCGCCGTCGCGAACGATCCCGAGGTCGCCGCCCTCTGGCCCCAGGACGAGGACCTCCGGTACGTCGTCCAACGGGCAGCCGCTGACGCTCTCGTCGCCAAGCCAGGCGCCCACAAGGAACTCACGACCGACGAAGCCGCAGACCTCCTCTACGGCATCCTCAGCCCCGAGCTCTATCTCCTCTTCACCCGCGACCGCGCCTGGCCCCACGACCGCTGGGTCGACTGGGCAACCTCAACCCTCCACAGCCAGCTCTGCGCACCAGGCGTTAGCTGACGGTCACCTTGCCGGTGTCGAGTTCGTAGTAGGCGGCGACGAGTTTGAGTTTGCCTGACTTCTCGAGCGGGCCGACCACCGGCGACTGGCGGAGTTTGGCGAGGACCAGGTAGACGTTGGCGTGGATGGCATTGGTGAGCAGGTCGCCCGGCTTGCCGGCGACCTGACGAACCGCCGGGGCGAGCGTGTCGACGAGGTAGCCGATCGCACCGGCCTCGGAGGTGCGGTGGGTCGCATCGAGCGCCTTGATCGTGGCGTCCAGGGCGCCACAGCGTTGATGACCGAGGACCATCAGGAGCGGCGTGTGCAGCTCGGCGACCCCGAACTCCACGCTCCCTATCACCGACTGGTCGAGGGCTTCACCGGCACTGCGTACGACGACCAGATCGCCGAGGCCCTGGTCGAAGACAAGCTCGATCGGGACGCGAGAATCAACACATCCGAGGACCGTTGCGAACGGGTGCTGGCCCTTGCTCACCGCGATCCGCCGGGCGATGCCCTCGTCGAGCTCTTCGTCCCGCTCCGCGACGAACCGCGCATTGCCCTCCATCAACCGCACCAGCGCTTGGTTGCCATCGACAACCAAAGGCGCCGGCACAGCTGGGTCCGGGGGTTTCGGACCACCCGTGGGCCGGCCGGTCGTCGTACCTGACGTGGTGCTGTCGGCGCATCCGGCGAGGGCTCCGGCGGCGAGGGCGGCGGCAGTCAGGAACCGCCGGCGGGATGGAGCGCTCACGGGTACTCCTCACAGAAGAGGCGGCGTGGGCGATCGCCGCCTCTCGACGGTAACGCATTGCATACTGTCTGCAATACCTGCGCTTGTTCGAATCTCTCGGAACTCGGGCTGCCGGGGCTGGCCGGCAAAACCATCACCGACGTCGACCTCGATGGCACGAACAGCGCCGGCGACATCGTGAAACTCACCCGCTACGACGCAGAAGGCCGCGCCATCGAAACCCGGCAACCGAAGTCGAATGGCGCCGACGCCGGCACCACCAAGACCATCTACTACACCGCCGACACCAACACCGGTTCCCCGGAGTGCGGCAGCAAGCCGCAGTGGGCCGGGCTGGTCTGCAAGACCCACCCCGCCGCAGCGCCCACCTCCGGACCGACCCTGCCGACGACAACAACGTCCGCCTTCAACTACCTGCTATCGCCGGAAACCGTCACCGAAACCTCGGGCACAGTCGTCCGCACCACTACAACGACCTACCTGGCCGACGGCCGCACCGACTCCACCGCGACTACAGCCACTGGCCTGACCGGGTCGATGCCGAACACCAACAAGACCGCCACCTACGACCCGGCCACCGGTCAACCAACCGTCGTGACCGCCAAGAACGCCGACAACAGCATCGCTGGCACGATCACCACCGGCTACGACACGTGGGGCCGCCAGACCTCCTACCAGCCCTCCGGCGACGCGGCCACCACGACCGTCTACAACGCGGCCGGGGACGTCGCCACGGTTACCGACCCGAACGGCACGACCACTTACACCTATGACGGCACCGACGCCAATGGAAAGGCCGAGCACCGTGGCCTGACCACCAGAGTCGACGTCTCCGCTGCCGGTATCACCTGGACCTCCACCAGTGGCTATGACGCCACCGGCGCGCTTACCACGCAGAAATTGCCCGGCGGCGTCACTCGGCACAACGACTTCGACAACGCCGGCGCACCGGTCGGTCTCAGCTACACCGGCCAAGTCACCACCGTGAACGCCGACGGTTCGACCACCGTCGATCCCGACGGTGGCTGGCTGTCTTGGTCTCTCGAGAATGACGCCTCGGGCCGGGCCACGCACGAATGGACCCCGGACGGCAACGCCTTCACCACCGCAACCGGCGGCGCGATCCCGTACGACCGCCGCTACACCTACGACAACGCCGGACGCCTCACCCAAGTCAACGACCGCACCGCCCCAACCTCCGGCGCCGACATCAACGACCCATCCATCACACCCTGCGTCACCCGGACGTACGGCTTCGACGCCAACGACAACCGGCTCACCAAGGCCACCGCACCCGCGGCCGCCGACGGCTCCTGCACCACTGCGGGCGCCACCACCAACACCCGGGCGTTCGACACCGCCGACCGGCCTGTCACCGGCGCCAACGGATCTCGCACCTACACCTATGACCCGTTCGGCCGCACCACCACTCTGCCAGCCTCCGATGCTCCCCGCCCGACCGACGGCGACATCACTCTCGCCTACTACGACAACGACCTCGTCCGCAGCATCACCCAGGGCGGCACCACCACCAGCTACACCCTCGACGCTCAAAACCGGCGCGCCACCGAAACCGTCGCCGGTGCTTCGGGATCGACGCAGACCATCCGGCACTACACCGACACCAGCGACAACCCGACCTGGACAACTACGGGACCGACCGCTCAGCGCTTGATTGACTTCGGCGCGGGTCTGGCCATGACCGCCGACCAGGACGGCGGCTCGCTGGCGCTAGGGAACCCTCACGGCGACATCGTTACCACCGCGAATGTCGCCGCCCCCGGAACGATCGCGACAGCCATAGAGGCGTGGTCGAACTACGACGAATACGGAATGGTCACCGCACCTTCCGGCAACAACGCGCCTTACGGGTGGCTCGGAGCGAACCAGCGTCCAACATCCGCGAGTGGCCTGATTCTCATGGGGGTACGGGTCTATAACCCGGCAACTGGCGCGTTCCAATCCAATGACCCCGTTCCAGGCGGCAACGCGAACCGCTACACCTACCCAACTGACCCGACGACGAGCTTTGACCTCGATGGCCAAATGAAACGCCAGGAGCGAGGCGGCGGCAGTGGCCGCCACTACAAGAAGCTCACCAAGAAGCAAATCAAGAAGGCCAAGAAATACATGAGTTTCTTCAAGCACTATGGCAAGAAGACGCTCAAGAAGGCCAAGAAAAAGATGGACTGGGAGTGCATTTGGGCCTGCGCCACCATGGTGCTCGTCACGGTCGCGTTCGCGACGGCAATCCTGGCCGTCATCACGTTCGGTTGGACTCTTGTCGTCATCGGTGCCGTCGCCGGAGCTTGGGCAGCGCTCGTCGCCGCCTATTGGTGGTGGAAGACTGCATGCGTGAAAAGATACTATCCAGACAAAGCGTAGGCAGGAGGAATAACAGATGAAGGCGCTTAGGGGTGCGGCCATCCTTGAAATGGCAGGCGCAGTCGGTCTAATGGTGTTCGCAGCCGCTACAACCAACTGGCTGCCGGCGGCGATCGGGGGAGTCCTTTGCGTGACCGGAATCCTCTTTTGGCGGGCCGCGGATGATCCGCGAAGCGTCACGATCACAACTTGGCAGCTGCTGCTTCTGGCGGTCGGGTCCTGCGGGGCAGTGACTGCGCTCACCGCAGCCCGTCCATGGCTTCATGGCGGCTCCCTGCACGCCGCCGAGGCAGTCGGGCTGTGCGTCCTCGCCATCGCGCCCTGGTACGCCACTAGGGTGAGTCGCGCGAACAGGACAGACTCGCAGAGGTAACGACGCCCGAAGTTCGTGGCGTAACGAGGCGCGCCGCTGTCGATGCAACTAACCGCTAAGAATTGGTCTCAAATTCGCTAGGCTCTGGTCAATCGTGACCAGAGCCTGGCTGAGGCCAGGCTGAGGCCCGGCCCATCAGCTTGTTACACTGTGTTCCTTAAGGAGATCCTCAAGCCACTGTGCAAGGGCCGGCATGTTTTTGACCGCTGTTTGGTTAATGGTGAGATCCCTGCCCCAAGGATCCTTCGCAATGATCGGTAGAGCCTGGAAACCCGGGCCGCGACGGACCAGGCCAATCGCGCCTACCTCGGCCCACCTGAGAGATTTCTTGCGCCCGACAAGAATGCCTCGATGGTCGACCGTCAGCGCCGGGTAGCCTGTCACAAGTTGCCAGACGCCCTGTCCAGTAAGAGCGACGCCCACCCCGGCGATCACAACCAGGAGAGCGAGCCGGACCCCGCCGGCCTCACGTGTCGAGGACAGTGTGGGTAGCTGGGTCAAAGCGATTACGAGCCAGAGCAAGCCCAGACCCGCTAGTATAACTCTGGGTCGCGCGATGAAGACCACGCGACCGTTGCGCTGCAGTTCGTCCGTCCATACAGCTGGCGATGCCTCGCCCATTACTAGCACCTCAACCCCCACTCGTGATGACGCTGCCGGAGCTAATAGTATTTCGCATTGGATCGCAGAAGGGGATGTGCTGCGTCGCCGGGCTGCCTCCCGATGGCGCGGTGTTTGAGCGCGATGCCCGCTCAGCTGACCTTGGGCCCACGACGAGGGTGTTGGCTACCACGACGGTCGAGCCGAGGGCGACAGTGAGCAGGCTTGCGGCACAGGCAAGGTATACCTCTTGAGAGGGGCTGTACGTGGCGCCTGGGCGGCGAGGGGGTGAAGCCGCGCCATCGCCAGATTGGGACGTCGATAGAGCATGTCCCCAGCGACAAGACGAGATTGGATCGGTTATCCCTTCACCTCGTCCGGCTCGCCGGTCGCCGCCGATTGTGCTTTGACGCGCTCCAGCACCCGGTACACGGTTGGGCGGGAGACCTCGAACAGTTCGGCCAGTTCGGCGATGGTGTGCTCGCCGGCGGCGTGCAGTTTCAGCAGGTGCGCTTGCCGGGTGGCGGACAGCTTCGGTGCCCGGCCCTTCAGTTTTCCCTTCGCGCGGGCGATCGCCATGCCTTCGCGGGTGCGCATCCGGAGCAGGTCGACTTCGAACTCGGCGAAGGTGGCGAGGATGTTGAAGAACATCTTGCCCATCGGGTCCGACGGGTCGTAGACCATCGTGCCGAGTTGCAGCCGGACGCCGCGGGCGACGAGGGAGTCGCCGATCTCGCGGGCGTCGGGCACCGAGCGGGCGAGCCGGTCGAGCTTAGGCACGACGAGGGTGTCGCCGGCCCGGACGGCGGCCAGGGCCTTGTCGAGTCCGGGACGGGCGCGAGTACTACCGGAGTAGGCGCGGTCGAGGTGGATGTTGGCCGGGTCGACCCCGAGGTCGAGCAGGATCTGCCGGTTGGCCTCGAGGTCTTGTTTGTCCGTCGAGCAGCGGGCGTAGCCGATCAGCATGCGCCGTACTGTACCTGCGCTTGTAACGGATAGCCCCCGGTCACCGGACAAATCACCGGACACCCTATGTGAGACGCCACGCCAGGCGTTGATCCCAGATCGGCTGGCGGTGTTGGCGGGTGTCCGGTTGGGGTTCCCCTAACGGACGCTGCTGGTTCATTGACGAGTCAGCCCGCATGCGCAGCTGGTTGAAGTGCCGCCGCAGCACGCGACGCGCAGCTCGACCGGCGGACGCCAGCCCGCCCGCGCCCTTCGAGACCCACGGGTGGCGGCGCGGCTTCTCCTTATTCGACTCCCGCTCCGTTCGCCTCCCGCTCCGCGCAGGCCAGTAGGTCCGCCACGATCTGCACGTCGGGCAAGCTCGAGCGAGTCGTCGACCGACTTGGCCTCCACCGGCCTGTTCGATCTCGCTCGAGTGGCGGCAAGCACAGCGTCGATAATCATTAGCGGGCTTCGCGGTTCGCCGAGGACGGCACAGATCAACTGATTGTTTGGCGCCAAGTCGAAGCTCGGTTCTCCGAGTTGCAGGAAGTGGCAACGGCTACTGTGTGATGAGGTCTGGTGACGCGGTGCGAGCCGGCGTAGGTTCCAAACCTCCGGAAATCGCATTTTCCGGGAGGGTGGGGGCCTTCATGGCACGCGGACGTGACCGCGAGGTAGTAGTTCAGGTGCTTGGTGGCTTTGGGGTTTGGCGCGGGCGAAGACGATTGCACCTTCGTCCGAGCACGCGCCGACTGATTGCCTTGCTCGCGGTTGAGGGCGCGATCGCACGAGGTGACGCGGCGGTCCGGCTGTTCGAGGACCAGAGGCTGGAGCGTGCCTACGCGAATTTGCGGACGATCATGTGGCGACTTCGTGAAGATGCCGACGGGCTGGTCGTTGAGGAAGCGGACGGTCTGAGAATCGATGCTGACGTCGTTGACTTCCAAGAGGCCCTGCGGTGGAGCCTGTCGATGGTGCAGCGCGAAGCACCGCCGGAGGCCCCTCCCCCGTTCATCGGTCGGCGTCTGTTGCCCGGCTGGAGCGAGCCGTGGCTTATAGCGCCGCGTGAACACCTTCACCTGCTGCAACTACATGCGATCGACGCAGCAGCCGAACGTCTCTTGATGGCCGGCCGATTCGGCGAGGCCGCGGCCAGTGCGCTCCTCGCGGTGACCATGGATGCGCTTCGGGAAAGCTCGAACCGGCTACTGATCGAGGTGCTGATCCGCGAGGGCAATGTCGCTGATGGCCTGCGCAACTATGAGGCCTACGAGCGGCTCCTCGAGGCTGAGATGAATGCGAAGCCGGGAATCGCAGTTCAGACCCTGATCGCGCCTTTGCTCGCAGCGGGATTAGTTGTGCCACACCGGTCGCGGACCGCTCACCGCTGACGCGCACCTCACACGCCTCCACCCGTGCCGCATGCGTCGCGCTCTTTGTCTCGAGCGGCGAATTCCTTCGAGCCCGGTGAGACGGATCTGCGACGCCACCGCGATGGAGGTGCGACTGCCGTGAGGCGGTCGTCGGCCGGCCACCGAGGCGGTATCGCGGGCTCGTCGAGGCGGAGCGACGTGACTCCCGAGACGGTCCCCAGAAGACGATCGAGGCCTGCGAGTGCGGTTCTGGACGCGCAAACCTCGAGCGTGAAGGGACGAGACAATGAGAGTCCGCACTTTGCTGTCGGGCGCCGTGGCCGTAGTGGCGCTCCTGATCGGAGTGACCGGCCCGGCAAACGCCGCCGACAAGGATGGATCGTGTCAGACCAACGAGCTGTGCTTGTACTGGAGCACTACCTCGACTTCGTTCATCGACTTCTATTACGGCGACAACGACCACCGGAACAACACCTGGACGTGCTGTTCCGACCGGCTGGGTTGGGGCACCAAGGTCTCCGACAACGCGGCGACGGCCTGGAACCGCCACGGTACCTCCTACGCGGTGGTCGCTTCGCTCCTGGCATGTGAGGGGGCCTTCGACGTCGTCGTCCCTCTGGAGACGACGCTTCTGAGCGATGCCGTGCGGAACAACAACTGGTCGAACTGCTGGGAGCTCCCGTAGAACCATGACGAGACACTCTCGAGCACCGCTTCGCTGCGCACGCCTCCTGGCGTGTGCAGCGATCCTCGGCTCCGTCATCGGCTGCACTACGCACAACAATGGTCGATCCGGCGAAGCACCTCCCGTCGCATCGATCACAGCAATGACAGACACCACGAACCTGCAGTTGCCACTCGACCAGTACATGTTCTCGATGAAGGACTACCGCCTCCTCAGCGATGCTCACGGAATCCTCGTGCAGCGCTGCATGCAGCGCTTTGGCGTCAGTTACATGGTCCGCCACTTGCAAGATGGCGGAGTTGGAACGAGGAACCAGCGTCGTTACGGCATCACGGATCCAGCAGAAGCCCGCCGCTACGGTTACCGCGTGCCCGGTACGGGCAAGCCGGCGCCAAAGTCAGCACAGGACCGCGACCCGAAGGTTGCCGCTCTCCTGACCGGTGAAGGAGCCAAGAGCATCAACGGCCGAACGGTCCCATCGGACGGCTGCGCGGGCGAAGCCCAACGCTTCCTTACGGGAGGCGCCGCGAGGCCCGATGACATCGCTCAGCCGATGGGAATGAAGAGCTGGGATCAATCGAGCGCCGACCATCGAGTCCAGGAGGTCTTCGCACGCTGGTCAGAATGCATGAAGAGAGCCGGGTTCAAGTACAGGACTCCGCTGGAAGCCAGTCGGGATCGTGACCTTGCCAGCCAACCGCTCCCGCTCCAAATCAAGACGGCGGACGCTGATACGACCTGCAAGCAGGAAACCAATGTGATCGGGACCTGGGCCGCTATCGAGGCGGCGTATCAGGAGATCATGGTCCGAGAAAACAAGCCGGCTCTTGAGCTCTTACGGAAGGCGAACTTGGCCCGGCTGCAGCGAGCGGCCACCGTGGTGCCCGCTTGATAGGCCGATGAGGATTCGCCATCAGATCGGCTCTTGCCGAGTGCCGTTATCGTGGTCGAACAGCAGCTTAGGAGCGGCAATGCCACCAAGACACCAGGTCGTCGCCTACCTCATCCAGCGCAGCATCGCGGCCGGGGAGCTCGCCCCCGGCCAACTCCTGCCACCCCACGAGGAACTGGCGCGCCGGTATGGGGCCTCGTCGGAGGAACTGCGCCTGGCGATCGCCCATCTACGCTGCTGCGGGCTGATCTCCGCGGACGACACCCACGGCTCGGCCGTCGGCAACCCACCCACCCAGAGCCACATCACAACAGCGTCAGTCAGTTACCTGAAGCCGTTTCCGACCCAGGACAGCCAGTTCCGCGAGTCAGCCAGTCAGGTCGGCCTCGCCGCGACTCAGCGGGCTGCGACCGACGTTAGACCCGCCTCGGCCGAGATCGCGGATCGGCTCGACATCAAGATCGGGCAGCAGGTCCTTCATCGGCGGACCATCCGACTCACGAACGCAGTACCGGCCGAGTTGGAGGACACGTACTACCCCTGCGATCTGGTCGGCACCGAACCCACCGTGATTGACGACCTCAACGACGACTTCCTTCACGGGCTCGGCTGGATACGAGTGGGGTGGGAAGACGCGATCACAGCTCGCAGCGCGGCCGATACCGAAGCAGCGCTCTTAGGGCTCGATGACGCCACGCCCGTCATCGACCGCACCCGAGTCCGCTACGCACTGCGAGAAGATGCGCAGACTCGGCCAGTCAGCTACACCCAGTCTGTCCTCGTCGGCGGCCGCAACCGCCTGAACTATCACCTGAAACAAGCCGACTTGCCCCAGCGCGAAGAAGGCAAGGGATAGCTCCAGTCAGATCAGCGCATGATCGTGTCGGCAGCCGTCGTACGAGAGGTTGCTCGCGGGGCGCTGACAGGCTGTACCGCCACACTCAGGTCGGGTGCTCGGAGAGATCGCGGTTCCCGAGGGCCGTGACCTCAGGCTCAGGTCTGGTGGCGCAGAGGGAGCCTGCGGGTCATGTTCAGCCGTACCTCGCCGTAGGGGGCGACGTGGGTCCAGAACAGCGGTGTGAGACCGCGGTGGTCGACGTCGGTCATCTTCTCGGCCCATTCGTCGTCGGCCAGAACGTCTTGCACCATCAGGGTGTTGACGTACACCAGCGCTGACTGCAGCACCCGCAGGCACAGCACCGATAGTTCTTGTTCCTCGCGCCGGTTCGAGGCGATATCGCCACCCTTGCCGAAGAAGATCACCTGGTTGCCGCCGTTCCACGACTCGACCACGTTCAGGCCCTCGTTGATCTCACGCTGCAGATCGCGGTCGCGCAGATACCGGGCGACGAACAGGGTCTTCTGGGCGCGGCCGAGCTCGATCATCGCCTGATAGGTCGGGTGAATCGCGTTGGCCTTGGTAAACCGTCGCAAGATCGCCTCCGTGGAGGCGGTGCCGGCCCGGATGGCGGTGGCGTACTTGATCATCTGGTCGTACTGCTCACCGATGACGTCCCACCGGATCGGCCTGGTCAGCGCCGGCGCCAGCCGCGGATAGGCGTCCGGTTCGCCGGTGGCCGGCCGGTACAGCTTCACCATGTTGATCCGCTTGATCCTCGGCAGCAGATCGAACCCGAGCAACCGCGTCAACCCGAACCCGACCTCGGATTGGCCGTGGGAATCGACATAGTTGCCGTCGACCTCCATCGAGGTGCCGTGCCGCATCGCGCCCTCGATCATCGCCGCGACCTCCGAGGCCGAACAGTTGATCACCTGCGAGTGGATCGCCATCGACTTCTTCTCAACGTGCCAGTAGATCAGCACCCCGCGGCCGCCGTAGCGCGAGTGCCACTCGGTGAAGATGTTCTGGTCGAACGCCCCGAAGTGCGTCGAATCGCTCGCCACCGCTGACGATCCGGCGCCCCAGACTTGCTGACGCCGGACAGCGAAGGTCGCATTGGCGATCTCGGTGGCCATCGCCCTCGCTACGTCGACCGACAGGTAGCGGCGCCGCACATAGCGCAGGTCGTCCTCGGAGTGGCCGTGCTCGCCGCCAGAGATCGCCCGGATCCCGGTGTTGGTGCCGTAGGCGTACACCGCGAGCAGCAGCCTCTCGGCCAGCACCTCCCGCGACAGGTCACCACGCCCCGCCGTACCGGTCACCTGGTCCAGGCAACCGGTCCGCAGCACCGCCTCCTTCAGCATGTCGATCAACGGCACCGTGCCCCACCTGGTCCGGATCTCGCTCTTCAACGCGCGGAGATTCTTCGGCTCCGGCGCGGCATCCAGTGCGGTCAGCTTGATCGCGCCCTGCTTGCCCCGGGCGCGGAGATCGACCCATCCCAGCTGGTCGACCTGGTCGTTCAAAGTGGCGAGCTCGGCGCGCAGCTCGGCCTGGAGTTCGCCGATGAACGCGGTCGGATCCAGCGGTTTCCGCAGCGCGCCGTAGTGCTCCAGGCGGCGAGCGTCGAAGTCGCTGGGCAAGTCCTCGTCAGGGTTGCGCCACCGGTCCGCGCCGACCACCCAGATCTCCTTGCAGCGCAGCCGTTCCCGCAGCGCCTGGAACGTGCACACCTCATACGTCGACCGCACCACCTTGCTGCGGCCGTTCTCGTCGGTACGGCGGACCAGGTCCGCCCAGTCGCCCAGCACTCCCTTGTGGTCAGGGACGTGTTCGCCGGCCGGGTAGAACGTGAACCGGCCGTCCTTATGGCGGGCCACCAGCTCCAGCGCGTCCAGCACCGGCCGGTGCGTCGCGTTCGACGACCGGAACTCCAGCACGGCAAGCAGCTCGATCAAGCCGCGCCGGTAATGGTTGGTGTAAGAGGCCTTCAGCGTGGTCTGCACCGTACGCCGATACACCGGGCCCTTCGTCTTGTACTCGTGCACCAACTCCCGCAACGTCTGCTCACCACCGGCCACCGCCGGGAACACCACCGACCGCACCTGGTCGTCCGGAGCATCCAGCGCCGCCTCGGCGATCGCGAACAAGATGTTCTCCTTGCCCGTCACCTTCTTGAAAGCGTTCACCAACTCCTGCGTCACCCGCCGATCCGCCCGGGCGTTGATCCGGTGCACCGTGGAGATCAGCAGATCGACCAGCGTGTCGGTGATTTCCCGCTCCCGAGCATGCAACAGCGCCGCCAGCAGCGTCAGCCGCAGCTCGACCGGATGGTCGCGCAGATGTGACGGAGACTCCACCGCCGCCCGGGACCGCCACCCCGCCAGCACCTTCGGCGCCACATCACCGAACAAGCCCGCCGGGAGCCCGATCGCGCGGACCGCGCGGAGCTTCTTGATCTCGGTCAACATCGACTCCAGGCTCACGCTGCCCGGATCCGACTTCACCAACGCCAGCACCGAATCGACATCGTCGGCGGCATCGCCGATCCCCGGCACGGGAGCTTCCAGCCGGGCGGTTGCCGATGCTGGCAGCCTGGCCGCGATCCGACACGTCACAGCTACCTCGGCCTGACGCAAAGCCGACCGCACAACCCGGTCGACGCGGCCAGTTGTCGGTGGCTCGATCCGCTCCGCCCGGCAATGGACCAGCAGCTGCTCGCGCACCCGATCGTGCTGGCGCTCCACCTCGCACACCTCGCCCGCCAGCCACGACGCCAGCTCGTCGGCATCCTCGACCGAGCACTCCCGGAAACCCAGATGCCGCCGGACCTGGCTGCGATGGAACTCCACCGTGCGGCCCGACCACTCGTACAAGCCCAGCTCGGACGGCACCACGCCGACCTGGCGCGCCACAAACGCAACAACATCGTCAGGTAGCTCAGCTCGGCCTCGAGGAAACCGGCCATGCCGGCTGTAGAACTTCAACAACAGCGCGAAACCCAGCCTCGTCGCACCACGCTTGCCAGCAACTAAACCCTGCTCGGCCGCCAGCAACGTCCAGCACTCAACCAGCTCATCAATCTCCACCGACCGATCCACAGGCCGCATACTCCCGGCTCGCCAGGGTCAGCCCACCAGCTCGTTTGCGGCTGGTGACAGCGTTCTTACAGACACCCCAACTCGCGCCGGGATCTGATAGACACCCCGTATGAGACTCCGCCCCAGCTCGTTCTCACGTTCACTGCTCGTCGGCGCGATCGCCCTCACCACGGTTTTGTCCGGCGCTCCGTCGGTCCAGGCGACCACCATCACCGGCTGCCTCGACGAATCCGTCACCGGGACGGTCGAGGAGCAACGTCTCGACAACGGCGTCGCCGGCGGGCCGTCGGTCCCGGCCGAGATCCTCCGCCGCTCCGGCTTCGACCGCCAAGTGGCGCTCTTCAACCGCCTGCTCTGCTCGGTCCCCAACTCGCAGGCCGCCGCTGCTCTCGTCGGCACACAAGGCCAAGCCCTCTGGCGTACGGCGATTCACCGCGCCCAGCACACGCCCGCCGGAGCCGACGCCCTCCCCGCCACCGACGACCGCGGCCTGTACTGGGCCCGCCTCTCGATGGCCCTCGCGCTGCGGCAGTGGCAGCCCGGCTTCGGCCTCGGTACGACGGAACGCGCCGACTTGATCCGATCCCTCGAATACACCTCTCGCGGCATCACGAGCCGCCGGTTCGCGCCCGGCGTACGGAAGATCCTGGTCACCGGGTTCGACCCGTTCACGCTCGACGCGGACATCCGGATCGGCAACCCGTCCGGAGCGAACGCACTCACCCTGGACGGACAGCGCTGGACGATCAACGGCAAGACCTACGAGATCCAGACCGTCATGTTCCCGGTCCGCTACACCGACTTCGACGAGAACATGGTCGAGAACGCGCTGGCGCCGCACTACCGTCCCGGCCCGCAGCGGGCGGACCTGGTGATGACGGCCAGCCAAGGCCGCGTGGGGATCTTCGACCTCGAGGTGTTCAACGGCCGGCGTCGTTCGGTCAGTTCGATCGGTGACAACAACAACCTCTGGGGCGGCGGCACGATCTCAGCACCGGTCGTCTCCCCCAGCATGCCGGCCGGACCCGAGTGGATCACCTCAAGCCTCCCGCTCGCCCGGATGGCCCAGGCCGACGTCACGCCGTTCCGGACCCGCGTCAACACCTCGGTGCTCGAAATCCCGGCCGGCCAGACCCAGCCGGTCCGCCGGCCGAACGGCCCGACCCCGGGCTCGATCGCCTCGGAGGGCACCGGCGGCGGTTACCTCTCCAACGAGGTTGCCTACCGCAACACCCTGCAGCGCGATCTCCTCGACCCGTCGATGCCGGCCGGTCACCTGCACGTCCCGGTGCTGTCCTTCGACCCCGCCAACAAGACGGCCATCACCGACCCGACTTACGAAGCCAACCGCGAAGCCATCGTGAGCGGAGCCCACGCGGTCCTCCGAGCGGCGCTCGGGTAGTACAGAAAACTCATCATCACCACGTGTGGCATGATCAGTTTTCTGATCACGCCACACGTGGTGATGGCCACTCAAAGATCCAGTACGTCGGACGTTCGGACAGGCTGGCCGGTGGTGAAGGACTGGTTGGCCGCCAGGCCCGTGACCAGCGCCAGGGCGGCCTGTCGGGCGTCGGCGACGTCCGCGTCCTCGGTCGGGTCGTCGTCCAGCAGGGCTGCGAGAACTCGGGCGTCGGCACCCCCGTGGCCCGCGTGGTCGTGAGGGACGGTGTGATCGACCGGAGGTGACCAGAGCGGCCTGAGGGTGATGCTGGTCCGACCTGCCGTTGGTGCGGCGAGGTCGCCGTGGACCGCTCCCCTGGTCGACTCGACCCGCTGGTTCGGCATCGTCCATGTCGACTCTTCGACATTCAGCTCCAGCCGGCCAAGCGAGCCGTTGAACATGACGCGATAGCCCTCGGCCGGCGAATAGGCGGTGAGGTGATAGGTCATCGTTGCCCCGGAGTCGTACGTCACCAGGACCGCCATGTCGTCCTCGATCGATACGCCCGGCGCGAAGACATTCCGATCGCGGTGATAGCCATCCTCGGCTTCGGCGTCCAGGTAGAGCTCGCGCAACGTGGCGTTGTCGGCGAGGTGCAGCGCGAACGCATCGTCCAGCGCGGCCGGGGAACCATGCACTCTCGCGTAATCCCGCGCGTACCCGTGGCTTTGCTCAGGACCGTAGAACGCCAACTGGCCTTGGGCGTAGACGATGCGTGGCTCCGCGGCGAGCCACCAGTTCACCAGGTCGAAGTGGTGGCTCGCCTTGTGGACCATGAGGCCACCTGAGTTCGCCTTGTGGCGGTGCCACCGCCGGAAGTAGTCGGCGCCGTGTGACACGTCCAGCATCCACTCGAAGTGCACCGAGTGCACGTCCCCGATCGCACCTTCGGCCAAGAGCTCACGCACGCGGCGATGCACCGGATTGAAGCGGTAGTTGTACGCCACGGCCAGCTCGCCGCCGGTCTCCCGGACGGTGTTCAGGATGCTCTGCGCCTTGGTCGCGTCGGTCGTCATCGGCTTCTCACTGATGACCCGTACGCCGGCCCGCAGCGCCGCCTCGATATAACGGTCGTGAGTCGCGTCGACGCTGGTCACCACGAGCAGCTCGATCCGCTCGACCCGCAGCATCTCGTCGAACCGCGCCGGCGGCCACTGATGCGCCGTACGACGACCTGCCGCGAGCAGCATGCGGTTGTGGAAGGCCATCCGGACCGAGTTCGGGTCGCACAACGCGACGACGTCGTACCCGTCCCGCTTGGCCAGGCCCTCGGTGAAGAGCTGGGCGCGGTTGCCGGTGCCGACGATCGCGGTCCGCACGGGTGTTGGCATTCAGGACCTCCTATTGCTTGACCGCGCCGGCCAGGCCGTTGACGAAGAAACGCTGCAGCAGCACGAAGAGCAGGATGATCGGCGCGAGCGTGATGACGGTTCCCGCGCAGAGCAGCGTCCATTCGGTCGAGTTCTCGCCGATGAACGCGTACATGCCGATCGCGAGGGTGCGCAGCTCGGGCCGCCCGAGCGTGAAGACGAGCGGGATGAAGAAGCTGTTCCAGGCCGTGATCGCGGTGAACAGACCAACCGTGGCCAGCATCGGTCCGGACAGCGGCAGCATGATCCGGGCGAACGTCTGGTGGAAGTTGGCCCCGTCCACCTGGGCCGCGTCCTCGAGCTCTCGGTCGATGGCCATGAAGTAGCCCATGAACAGGAACGTCCCGAAGACCACGCCACCAGAGGCCTGCACGATGATCACCGACCACAGGCTGTTCAGCAGATGCAGCCGCTGCATCAGGTCGAACACCGGAATGATCGTGTAGCCGTGCGGCAGGAAGAGCGTCGCCGACACCAGCCCGAGACAGAAGCCCCGGCCCGGGAACCGTGTGCGGGCAAGTACGTATCCCGCGCAGGACGTGACTACTAAAGTGATCACTACCGTGCCCAAGGTGATCAGGATTGTGTTCATGAAGTACCGGCCGAACGACGCCTCCTGCCAGGCGTTGAGGTAGTTCGACCAGAGGAAGTGCGAGGGCAACGGACTGAGCCCGTCGGTGAAGAAGTCGTCGTCGCTCTTCAGCGAACTGCCGAGCGCCCAGAACAACGGGTACAACCACGCCAGGCCGCTGACCAGCAAGGCGACATGCGTCATCACAGTGACCATGCGTCGACGAGTCATGCGATCCCTCCGGTCCCCCGTCGCCGTGCGAGCGAGCGCAGTACGACGACCTGGACGACGGAGAACGCGATCAGCAGGACGCCGTAGATGAACGACGCGGCCGACGCCAGACCGATGTCAGGCTGCACCGCGTTGGCATTACTGCCCCCGAACGCCAGATGGTAGATGTAGGTGTTCACGACCTCGGTCGCGAAGTACGGGCCGCCGCTGGTCAGCACCTGGACCAGGTCGAAGATCTGGAACGTCCCGATCACGGCCAGGATGACGATCACCACCCCGACGGCACGCAGCATCGGGATGGTGATGTACCGGAAGGTCGCGATCCGGCCGGCGCCGTCCAGCCTCGCCGCCTCGTACAGCTCGTCCGGGATCGTCTGCAGACCGGCCAGGAAGTACACGAGGTTGTAGCCGAACGTGTGCCAGATCCCGACCAGGATGATGATCCCCAGCGCGAAGTGCGGATCTCCCAGCCAGTCGATGTGCTTGTCGATCAGGTGCAGCCTCAGCAACAAGTCGTTGATCGAGTCCCCGAAGTTCGACACCAGCAACTGGATCACGACGCCGATCACCGCGGCCGACGTCACCACCGGCAGGAAGAACAGCGTCCGGTAGAACGACGCGAACCGCAGTCGCTTGTTGTTCAGTACCAAGGCGAGAGCCAACGCCAGCACGAGCTGGATCGGTACGACGAAGGCGGCGTACACGAAGGTGTGTCCGAGGGACCGCCAGAAGATGCTGTCGTGGACGATCTGGCGGAAGTTGTCGAGCCCGACGAAGTCCGACGGGTCACCGATCCCGTCCCACTTGTAGAACGTGTAACCGAGCGACGCGATGATCGGGTAGACCACGAACGCCAGCAGCAGCACCATCATCGGTGCGAGGTAGACGTACGACCACAGGTAGGTACGGCGACGCGCCCGCCGGCGCGCCACCGCGGGAGGCGGCCCACCGGTGGCGACCTCCTCCCGCACGGCAGTGGTCATGACCATCAGGCGCCCGGCTTCGTCGTGTACGGCTTGGTCAGATCCCAGTCGGTGAAGGCGAAGTCCTTCGTGCTCGCCCCGGCGCCCACCTTCTTCACCGCGTCGTCGAGCGCCTGGTTCATCTTGTCGGTCAGCGTCGTCAGCGCCCCTTGCACGTCCTTCACCTGTCCGCTGTAGACCCCGGACAGAAGGTCGTTGATGTCCGGTTTGACCGCGGGCAGTTGGAGTTTCGCCAGTTGCGGGTTGCGGATGGTCGGCTGCGGACCGACCACCGCGGCCCCCGACATGGCGACGTACTGCGCGAAGGGTGCGAACGTCACGCCCTTCGGGTCGTTGTTCTTCGCGTAGACGGACAGGCCCTGGCCCTGCTCGACCCACCGCTTCCCCGCGTCCGGGCTGTAGAGCCAGTCGAACCAGGCCCATGCCTCGTCGGCGTGCGCGGTCTTCGACGACACCGCGACGAACTTGCCGCCGGGCGGTCCGTAGAACAGTGCCTTCGGCTCACCGCCCGGCGCGGGCAGCGTCACCAGGCTGTAGTCGGTGAACTTGTGCTGGGTCCACTCCGGCTGGTTCCAGACACCGCCGACCGTCATCCCGAACCGGCCGCGCTCGAAGAACGCGCGGGCCTGCTCGTCGGAGATGCTCATCGAGTTCGGGTAGAACCAGTTCTTGTTCTTCCACTCCAGCAGCAGATTGATGACGTCGAGGTAGTTGCGGTCGGTACCGAACGTCCACCGGCCGACCCGGTAGTCCATCCCGTCGATCCCACCGACCGCGGCTCCACCCGGCGAGCCGGCGCCGCGGACGAACAGATCCAGCCACCAGGCCAGGGTCGTGTTCGTCGAGTTGCCGAAGCCGAACGGCGCTACCTTGCCGCCGCTCTTCGAGGCGATCGCGTCGGCCGCGCGGCTCACGTCGTCCCAGGTCTTCGGCAGTTTGACGCTGCCGTCGGCGTTGGTCAGGCCGGCGTCCTTGAAGACGCCGTGGTGCACGTACAGCTGCAGCGACGGTGCCGGCGCCGCGAACGGTGCGGTGTAGACCTTGCCGTCGAAGACGTCCACTCCCTCGACGAAGCTGTTCTCCGGGAAGCGCGACTGCCAGGACGTCGTCGCCCACTTGTCCACCGGCAGCAGCCAGCTGTCCGACACCTGCTGGCTGAGCTGGGGGCTCTTGGGCACCATCAGGATGTCCGGCGGGTTGTTGCTGCGGTACGCCAGCGAGACGAGGTCGGCGTACTTGTCGCTGACCTGCGTGGTCTTCTTCACCGCGATGCCCGGGTGGGCTTCCTGGAACAGCTTGATCTCGTTGTCCACCCAGCCGGCCTGGCTGGCGTACCAGTCCCAGTAGGTGATCGTGGTCTTGGCCTTCGAGCCCTCGGAATCGTTGCCCGAGGAACAGCCGGCGAGCGCGCCGGCCCCGGCCAGTGCGGCCGCACCCCGGAGCAGTGTCCGTCGGGAGATGGGTGATGACATGACAGTTCCTCCAGTGATTCAGGTGCAGGCCGGCGTAGCCGACGACGCGGTCTGGGTCAGGGATCCCAGCCGCCAGGTGAGCGGGCTGCCGTCCCAGGTGACCGCGACGCGCCGCGGCCGTTGGAAGGGCAGGAACGAGACGGTCTGGCCGCGGTCGGCCGGTCCGGGACTGAACACGTTGTCGGTGCCGACCGGGACCGGGATGTAATAGTTGTTCGCGTTGCTGTAGCCGAAGTACGCCGTGTAGGTGTTGTCGACCGTGTTGTGGACGACGCAGGCCGCGGTCGGCTGCACGGAGTTGAACACGGTCTCCGCCGGACCCGTGCCACCGCTGACGGTCTTGGCCATCGGGGCGAACGAAGCGTCGTCCACCAGCAGGTCACCGGTGCCGGTCGTGGTGCTGATCCACCACTCGGCCCTGGTCAGCGTGCCGGTCCAGGAGATGCTCGTGTTGGCGGCCGAGATCTGGGTCCAGCCGGTACTGCTGACCGGAGCGGAACCGAGTCTGATCGTCGTTGATCCGGTCGACGTAGTGAGCTTGAGACTCACCATCGTGGTGTCCGATCCGCTGGCCAGCCGCACCCAGGCGGACGAGTCGTAGAGCCCGCCGTTCACCACCGACACTCCCTGCGCCGGACCAGCCCACGCCGCGGCTCGGCCGGTCACCGACAGATCGCCGCTGCCGGTGTGCGGAGTCGTCGACGCGTTCTTCAACGTGCAGGTCCCCAGGCAGTACCAGCCTGTGGTGTTCGACTGGTTCTCCAACGTCCCGTTCCCGAGCACCGAGGGCGTCGGCAGGGACGGCGTCACCGCAGGCGGGCCTTGGGCAGGTGGTGGGGTGCCGTCCGTCGGCGTGATGGCGAGGTCGTCGAGGGTGCACTCCGGCGAGCTCGAACTGGGGTTGGACCAGGCGAATGCCTGGACCCACATCGTCCCCGTCGGTGGGGTGAACGCTGCCAGCTTCTGTGTGTACGCGCGTTCGTCGGCATACGTGAGCGCGTACTGGAAGGTCGGCGTACCGGCCGTGGCGCCGCCTCGGACGCCTACGTAGCACTGGGTGCCACTGCCGTTCAGACGACCCCAGCCGGACAGTAGGTAGCTGGTGCCCGGAGTGAGGCCGGTGACGTTCTGGGTCACGCCGGAGCCAGGGCTGAGGGAGAGTGCGGTGTGACCGCTGTGAGCGTTCGCTGCGGTCGCCGGCCCGGTGCCGAGCGGTGTCCATCCACGTACGCCGCTCTCGAAGTCGCCGTCGCCGATCGGGTTGGGCGCATCGGTGCGCACCGTGGTGGCGATGCCGTCGAAGATCACCTTGACCGAGGCACCGGCCGTGGTCGGCATCGGCACCTTGACCTGCTTCGAGACGCCGTTCGCGGTGACCGTCACCAGGTAGTCACCGAGGAATCCGCGCGTACCGAAGGTTCCGGCGCCGGTCGTCTGGCCGGCGACACTCGTGTGCCACTGGTGCTTGATCAGGTCCTCCCAGACCAGGGCGTTCGGTTTTGGTGACCAGTCCGCGTTGTAGAGCGCGACGCGGGGGTTGTAGATGTTGCTGGCCCAGATGCCGAAGTTGCTGATCTGGTTGACGTTCGGGTTCGAGAACATCGCGGTCATGAAGTCGCGGGTGTAGTCCGCCTGCAACTGCAGATCGTCGGTGTCCACGTCGAACTCCGTGATCGCGACCTTCACGCCGAGCCCCGCGAACTGGTCGACGATCGCCATCAGGTCGTCCGGCGACGTCAGCTGCAGTCCGTTGAAGTGACTCTCGAAGCCGACCAGGTCGATCGGCGCACCCGACGCTTTCAGCGATTGCACGGTGTCGTAAACGTGGTCGCGGTGGCGCTTCTCCCAGCCGTTGTTCTCGACCAGTCCGTAGTCGTTGAGGGCGAGCTTCGCGTTCGGGTCGGCCTGGTGGGCGAGCTGGAACCACGAGGCGATCTCGTCGGTGCCGAGAATGTCCTGGACGCTGTGCTCGGAGTACGGCTCGTTCACGACGTCCCACTCGTCGACGATGCCGGCCAGGGCGCTCGCCTCGTCGGTGATGTGGGTGTTGATGCGCGCTCTCAGCGCCGCCGGGTCGTTCTGCAGGTTGACGACATCGGGTTGCATCAGACCCCATGACGGCCAGATCAGGTTGTGGCCGCGGATGCGGATGCCGTGTTCCTTCATCCACTGCAGGGCGGGCAGGGTGCTGGTGTCGCGTTCGGTCTGGTTCTCCCAGTGGTTCCACTTCAGGTTGTTGCCCAGGGCCCCTTGGTTGAAGAGCGTCGAGGCCTTCGTCTGGTACTGCTGCAGGTCGGTCCCGCTGATCCCGCCGGACGGATCGCCGATCAACCGGGCTCCGTCGGACGCGGCTCCGAACTTGAACGCGCTGGTCTGCTGTACGGCGGACACCGTCGCGCCGCTGACCGGGTTACCGGCCGGGTCGACGACCGAGACGTTGAGATTTCCCTTGCGGTACTGGTCGATCCGGGCGTTGGCCGCCGTACGCCAGGCAGCGTTCGCGTCCCGACCGTCGTACGTGACCTGCGGATAGCCGGCCGGAGTGCCTGGTCCCCAGTCCTGCACCGAGACTCCGGCGATCTGGAACTTCTGAGCGCCGTACCCGAGCCAGAGACTCAGGTGCGCGGCGGTGGTCGTCCCGGCCGTGTAGGTGACGGCCGCGCGGAACGGGAACTCGAACTTCTGCCACCCCGTGCCGTAGAGCAGCGCTGCGTTCAGCGACTTCTTGTACGGCGATCCGTCCGTTTCGAAGACCAGGTGAGCATTGCCGGTCGTGGCAACCGGGGTCGGCTCGATCGAGCGCGCCCAGACGGTCGCGACGAGGGCATCGCCCGCGGTCACCGTCGCAGCCGTCGGTACGCCGAGGGTGATCTCGTACTCACCGTCCAGGCCGGGGCTCTGCGGCGCGTTCGGGACGGTGATCTCGAGGGCCTTGGTGAAGTTGGGATTCCCGCTGATCGGGACCTGTGCGGTCGCGTCGGCGGGAACACTCTTGAACTCGGTGAAGTTGGCGAGTGGGTCGGCCGGCAACACCTCGAAGGGCGCCGCGTCGGCGCGGGCTGTGGGCTGGATCGCCACCGCGGCGAGCAGGGCAACGGTCACACCGGTGGCCAGTTTTCTGATCACTCCGGATCCTTCCAGAGGGCGCGCAGCAGCACCTCCCCCGCCGGCCGTGGGCCTGGGGCTGTGAGGAGACTGCCGGGTGAACTGTCGGTGGTCGGGCGGGACCTCGATCCGGAGGATCAGGCCTTGGTGGTCTGCGAGCGTCCGCGCGGGGACCGGGTCACGGGCACCGGCCCGCAACTCGCCCGGACGATCAAACTGGTGGGCATCACCAGGCGCGGCAGGTCGGCCGCCGGCTCCGCGCCGGCGTCCTCGCCGTCCGGTGCCGCGTCTGGTTCTTCATCGTTCGGGCCGATGGCGGCGAGCAGCATCTCGGCGGCTCGCCGGCCCATGTCGACGAACGGTTGCTGGATGGTGGTCAGCGGCGGGCGGATCTGCGCCGCCGACTCGATGTCGTCGAAGCCGATCACGGACACGTCCTCCGGCACCCGCAGGCCGGCCTCGGCCGCCGCGGTCATCACGGCGTACGCCGTCACGTCGGAGTGCGCGAACACCGCGGTGGGCCGCTGGTCCGGCGGGAGTGCGAAGAGTTCGCGGGATCGGGACCGGATCTGGTCGGGCAGGAAGTCACCGGGTTTGGTGAGCTCCGGATCGGGCTGGATGCCCGCGCCCCGTAGCGCGTCCAGGTAGCCGCGGTAGCGGTCCTGGCAGCAGCGGTACACCATTCGGCCTTGGACACAAGCGATTCGTTCGTGCCCCAGCTGCATGAGGTGGTCCATCGCCGTCAACGCGCCGTCGTAGTTGTCCGCGGTGACCGATGGGAGGTCCACATCGGCGTCGATGGTGTTCACCAGGACGACCGGCAGGCCTTCCCGGTGCAGCTGGACGAGCGGTTCGAGCGGCTGCTCGTGGCTGACCACGAGCAGACCGGACGCCATGCTCGAGGTCAGGATCCGGTCGATCAGCGAGCCGTAGTCACGGTCGTTGGTGGCGGTGTAGAGGATGATGTCGAATCCGCTCCGCTCGGTCACCGCGGCCACCCCGATGTTGATCGAGGCAACCATGTGCCACGACAGGCCGGGCACGACCATGCCGATCAGCCGGGTGCTCCCCTTGGCCAGTGCGGTCGCCGCGAAGCTCGGCACGTACCGATGCCGGCGCATCACCGCCAGCACGTGCCGCCGGGTCGCGGGATCGACCTTGGGGCTGTTGTTCAGCACCAGCGAGACTGTGGATTTGGACAGGCCGGACAGCGCGGCGATGTCACGAATCGTCAGCTTCGCCATCCGGTTCATCCTCTGCTAGGTCCGTTGGACTGGTCCAACGGCTGGTGCACCGGAACGTAACAGTGCGCCAGAACGCCGTCAACACCTAATGCGCAAACGGTTTCCATCCGAGGCATTGCGCCGCTCGGCCCTTTCGTGCCAGCATCGCCCCATCGTGTTGGACCGGTCCTACGCAGGCCGGGATCACCTGCCGGGACCGGTCCGGCACGTCACCTCACCGTGCTCCCACATCCAGCCGGCCCGGCCGGCTGCTCGTGCTGCCCAGGAAGGCCGCCCATGCCGCCGTACTCGCTCGACGACTTCGCCTTCGACCTCCGCCGCGCCGTACCGCCCGCTGACCTCTGGGTGGGCAGCGGCACAGGCACCGTCAACCAACTGACGGGCACCGTGTGCGGCGTCGGCGGTTGGTTCGCTCCCCCGCTCGCCGCCCCCGACAGCCGGCTGACGATCTCGTTCGACGTCGACGGCCGGCACATCCTCGACGCCGCGCGACCCGGAGCCGGCAACCGTGGTCTGCTCCCCGCCGGCGGCACCTGGCGCCCGGACCGGCTCGTCCGTCGCGGCACCTACCACCAGTACGACGCCGGCCGCCTGACCTCGCTAGCCGTCGAGTCCACCCTCACCCCACGCCACGGCTCCCCCGGCTACGGCCTCACCCTCACCATCCGCAACCGCTCCGCCGGCGCCCACCAACTGACGATCCACCCGGAGCTCGCCGCGACCCAAGCCAGCCAGGTACCGCTCTCCGACTGGGGCTGGGTCCCGCCCGAACCCGGCACCGGTCTCCCGGTCACCTTGGATAAGGACAGCCTGTCCGCAACCCTCCAACCCCATGGCGAGGTGACCATCACCCTCGGCGTCGGGACTAGTGCCGCGGTCACCGACGCTGAGCACACCACCCGCCAGTGGGAGTCCCGTCTCAGTCAGGCGCTCGGCAGACTCCCCACTCTCACGTCCGACATCCCCGGGCTCGAGCAGTACTACCGCCGTTCGCTCGCCAGTGGGCTCGTGTGCTGGTGGGACCACCCGGACTTCGTCTCCCAGCCGTTCATCGCGACCTCTGGGCTCGACGGTGGTGCCCTGTGCGCCTACGCCTGGGACACCGGCGGCTACGCGCCCAACCTGCTCAGTCTGATGCTCGGCGACAACGTCCTCGGCATCATCGAGTCACTGCTCGACGCCGACCTCACCGACCGCTACGCGATCGCCCCCGACGGCACCGGTCTGGGCGTCGCCTATGCCTACAGTGGCTGGTCCCTCGTCGCCCTGACCCGGGCCGCGGCGGCCGAGCACCGGCTCGATCCCACGGTGATCGCTCGGCTGTACGACGTACTGATCGCGCTCGACAAGCGGTTCCAGCCCGACGACCAGACCGGCGTACTGCGTGACTACGGCGACCAGAGCAACTTGCTCGAGATGCGGAGTGCCGGCTGGGAGCACGTAGTTGCCAGTCCGAACGCCGAGCGCGCGTGGGCGCTCGACACTCTCGCCGACCTCTCGGATCTCACCGGGGCCGCACTGCCGGCCGACGAGCTCCGGGCATCCGCGCTGCAGATCCGCGCCGAGCTGATCCGGCAGCTCTGGGATCCAGAGGCAGGCTGGTTCCGCAGTCGCTACCCGGGCGGCCACACCGAACTCACCTACTCGATCCAGGCCTTCGACGTACTGCGTTCCGGCGCGTGCCCACCCGAGGTCGCGGCCGAGTTGACCAAGAAGGTCGGCGCCTTCCTCGGCGAGTACGGCGTGAGCAGTGTCAGTGCCGAGGACGAGTTCCACTACGAGACCGCCGACATCGACTGGTCCGGCGCCGGCGCCTACACCGGCGAAGGCCCTCAACTCGCTCTCACGCTCTGGGATCGCGGCGAGTCAGCACTCGCGTGGGACGTCCTGCGCCGCCACTTCTGGATGGGCGACCACTACCCGTACTTCCCCCAGGACCACTACTGCGACAAGCCGGGAGCCCCCGCCACCGGCCGCCGCATCAACATCATCGCCGGCCTCACCGGCGCCGAAGCCATCCTCACCGGCCTCGCCGGCATCCACCCGCACCCTGACGGCTCCCTGACCATTCACCCGCAACCCGTTGCCGAGGGCACCATAGAGCTTCGTGACCTCGTGTACCGCGACCGAACCATCGACCTGACGATCACCACCGACGGCTACCAGGTGTCCGTCGACGGCATTCCAGTCGCTCCCGCTCCGGACGGTACCGTCCTCGCCGTACCACCACGGGAGTAACTCCGGACGACCGACGCAGCCGCCACTGCCCAGCCCCACATGAGTGGCAGCAGCGCGTTGCCCATCGACGTCACCGTCGTGATCGCCATGAAGAACGGCAGGAACGAGATCAGTAGCCAGGCCGTGACGCGCGGCCGGAATCCCTTGCGGAGCAACATGATCCCCAGGACCGGGCCGCCGAACCCGACGAGCGCGAAGGCTCCCAGCCCCACGAGGAAGAACTGGTCGGTCCACCGCGTGTAGTAGTCGCCTGCCACCGACAGCGTGAGGACCACGTAGGCCGTCAGTTGTACGCGCCATGCCCACTTCTCGGCGCCGCTCGGCCGGCGGCGCCGGTACACCAGATAGGCCGCCGCGGTGAACGCAAGGCAGATCGGCAACCAGATCTTGCCGTAGGTCCAGTAGACGAAGTACGGGTCGCCCCAGTCGAGCAGCGGCCGTACGGCGGACATCGCGGGGACTGCCCAGGCCCGGGTGAGCCCGGACGCAAGATCCCCGGGGTGACTGTTGATCCGAGCCAGCGCGTGCAGCTCACCGGCGACCGTTCCGAAGGCCGCCATCACCCAGGCGGCCAGGCTGATCCGCCGCGCCGCGGCCGGCGTGATGTCGATCGATCTCATCTTCGTCCTCCCTCAGCGGGCCACTCCTGCGGCCGTTGGGACGAACCTAGGGATCGGAGCCTGTCGTGGTCGTCCTGCGCTCGCAGGAAATCGGGTGGACCACAGCAGGATGCCCGGGTCCTCCTCGAGGAGGACGTGAGCCGGTGGACAGCGGCGTACCGTTTCACTCGTGAGCCCCCGGAACTGGGCGTTCGACATCACCCTCGCGGTGATGGTCGGCGTTCTCGGTCAGCTGGAGGCGTGGGCAGGGATCGGCGCCACGCACCGGCAAGGACCGCTCTGGGCCCAGTCACTGCTGTACGCCGTGACCGCGCTGCTTCTCGTGGGCCGCCGGGTTCGCCCACTCGCCGTCCTGGCCGCGATGGTCGCGGTATACGTTGCGGAGTTCGCGATCTTCGGCTCGCCGGAGGGGTATGGCGTCGCCCTCGCGCCGCTGATCGCGATCTACAGCGTCGGGCGCTACGTCGAGCCGCGGCGGGCATGGCTCGGGCTCGCACTCGGGGTGGTCCTGTGGGCGGGCTGGGCAGCCTTCGACCCGATGAACGAGCGCACCGCCGACCGCCTGGACACCATCGTCTGGCTCGCACCGTGGGTCATCGGATGGCTTGTCGGCGCGCTGGTTCGGACGACACTGCTCTACCGGGAGCAGCGAAGGGTGAGCCGCGAACAGCTGGCGTCGCGCGCCGTAGCCGAGGAACGCAACCGGATCGCGCGCGAACTCCATGACGTCATCGGACACAGCGTCAGCGTCATGACTGTGCAGGCGTCGGCGGTGCGACGCCGGCTCACCGCCGAGCAGGCGGCCGAGCGCGAGGCGCTGGAATCCGTTGAGGCGGTCGGCCGCGAAGCGCTCGCCGAGATGCGCCGGATGGTCGGGGTTCTCCGTCAGGACGGAGACGGCCCGGCAGGCCAGGATCGTCAGCCGCCGCCCGGGCTGTCCCAGCTCGACGGCTTGGTCGGGAAGTTCCGCACCGCCGGCCTGCCGGTCGAACTCACGGTGATCGGGACAGTCCGCGATCTGACGCCCGGCCTGGACCTCACGGCGTACCGGGTCGTGCAAGAGGGACTGACCAACACCTTCCGCCACGCGCGAAGTCCGCGCCGGGCCGAAGTGGTGATCGACTACGGTCAGGACCGCCTCCGGCTCGCGGTTCGGGACGACGGCCCTGCGACGGCGCCGTCTCAGAACGCCAAGCCCAGCAACGGCCTGCTCGGCATGCGAGAGCGAGTCGCCGTCTACGGTGGCTCGCTGGTGGCGCGGGCACGGCCGGAAGGCGGGTTCGAGCTGGTGGCCACGCTGCCGATGGAGCCGACATGAGCCCGATCAGCATCCTGCTCGTCGACGACCAAGCACTGGTCCGCGCGGGATTCCGGATGATCCTCGAGATCGAACCGGACATGTCGGTGGTCGGTGAGGCAGCGAACGGTATGCAAGCGGTCGAGATGGCCGGGCAACTGCGACCCGACGTCGTACTGATGGACGTACGGATGCCCGAGTTGGACGGCATCGAGGCGACCCGCCGGCTGCTGGCCGACGGCGCCACCCGGTCGCGGGTGGTCATGCTGACGACGTTCGACCTGGACGAGTACGTCTTCGAAGCCCTTCAAGCGGGAGCGAGTGGTTTCCTGATCAAGGACGTACGCCCTGAGCTGCTGGTCGCGGGAATTCGGGCGGTGCATTCGGGCGAGTCCCTTCTCGCCCCTTCCGTGACGCGCCGGATGATCGAGTCGTTCCTCGACAGACCTCGGGCCGTCGACCCGTCCTTGCGTGCCCGGCTCGATGCACTCACGGCCCGAGAGCAGGAAACACTCAGCCTGCTGGCCCGCGGCCTGACCAACGCCGAGATCGCTGCGGAGCTCTTCGTCTCCGAGACGACAGTGAAGACCCACGTCGGCCGTGTCCTGATGAAGCTAGGCCTCCGAGACCGCGTCCACGCCGTCATCTACGCTTACGAAGCCGGCCTCGTCCACCGCGGCGCCTGACGGCGAGCCGGCCAGGATGGCCGGGAACGCCTTCAGCACAATGTCGAAGTGGTGGTCGGCCCGCGGCTCCTCGACGGCGTGATGATGACCGATCCGGATCGTCCGAAGGCCCGCGTTGATGCCGCCTGCGATGTCGTACGACGGATGGTCGCCCACCATCCACCCGTCGGTCAGGGACGCGCCGGCCTCCGAGGCTGCGATCGCGAAGATCCGCGGATCGGGCTTGCGTACTCCGACTGCTTCCGAGATGCAGCAGTAGTCCACGGCACCCGCGATCCCGGTGTGCTCGAGCTTCCGGGTTTGCTGAACCACACCGCCGTTCGTGACCACGGCTACCCGCCAACCCGCCGTACGCAAGGACTCCAAGCCCGCGAGCACCGCCGGCTCGACCCACGTGAACGACGGATGCTCCCGGTCGTACTCGGCGACCGAGACGACGACCCCGAACCGTTCCCGGAACGCGGCGAACAGCTCACCCCGCGGCGTGAACCCACCGTTGTCATGGGCAACCAACCACTCGACCGCGTCCGGACCGAGCCCGGCACGATCCACCCACCACCGAGCCCAGGCCAGGAACGCGCCGTCCCGATCGATCAGCGTGTTGTCGAGATCGAAGCAGACCAGCCGACGCATCAGACGTCGATGCGGTTCTCGTCCAGTTCGTAGGCGCCCTGGACGATGAACTCCTTGCGTGGCGCGACGTCGTTGCCCATCAGCAAGTCGAAGACGCCGGCGGCGGCCTCGCCGTCGTCGACGGTGATCCGGCGCAGCGTGCGGTGCCGCGGGTCCATCGTGGTCTCCGCCAGCTGGTCGGCGTCCATCTCACCGAGGCCCTTGTAGCGCTGCGGTGGCTCCTTCCAGCGGACGTTCTTCTTCATCAGCTCGGCCGTCTTCCGCTGGTACTCCGCGTCGCTGTAGGTGTACAGGTACTTGTCCTGCCCCTTCTTCGGGTTCGTCAGCTCGAACCGGTGCAGCGGCGGTACGGCGGTGTAGACGCGACCGGCGTCGACGAGCGGCCGCATGTACCGGAAGAACAGCGTCGCGAGCAGGCAGCGGATGTGGGCACCGTCGGAGTCGGCGTCCGCCATGAAGATGATCTTGCCGTAGCGGGCCTGCTCGAGGTCGAACGTCCGGCCGGAGCCGGCACCGACCACCTGGATGATCGAGGCGCACTCGGTGTTCTTCAGCATGTCGCCGACCGACGCCTTCTGCACGTTCAGGATCTTGCCCCGGATCGGCAGCAGCGCTTGAAACTCAGAACTCCGAGCCAGCTTGGCCGTACCGAGGGCCGAATCACCCTCGACGATGAACAGCTCGGACCGATCGACATCGTTGCTGCGGCAGTCGGCCAGCTTGGCCGGCAGCGCCGACGACTCCAGCGCGGTCTTCCGCCGCTGCAGCTCCCGGTGCTGACGAGCCGCCACCCGCGTGCGCGACGCGGCGACGACCTTCTCCAGCACCGCCCGCGCCTGCGCCTTCTGGGCGGCCTTGTTCGAGGTGAGGAATGCCTCCAGCTCGCTCTGCACGACCTTCGCCACGATCCGCGAGGCGGCCGGCGTACCGAGCACCTCCTTGGTCTGGCCGTCGAACTGCGGCTCGGCCAGCCGCACCGTCACCACCGAGGTCAGGCCTTCGAGGACGTCGTCCTTGATGACCTCCTCGCCGTTCTTCAGCAGCCGCGTCCCGTCGAGGGCGTTGGTGAAGCTCTTCGACAGCGCGCGCTCGAAGCCGGCCACGTGGGTCCCGCCCTTGGGCGTGGCCACGATGTTCACGAACGAGCGGACCTCGGTCTCGTACCCGTCGCCCCAGCGGACCGCGATGTCGACGTCCAGGTCGCGCTCGACGTCGGTCGGCGTCATGTGCCCGGCGTCGTCGAGCATCGGCACGGTCTCGGTGAAGTGCCCGGTCCCGGTCAGCCGGACGACCTCGGTCACCTTCTGGTCGGTGGCCAGGAACTCGCAGAACTCGCTGATCCCGCCGTCGTGCTTGAAGTGCTCCTCGGTGGGCTCGGCACTCCGCTCGTCGCGGATCACCAGCTCGAGCCCCGGCACCAGGAACGACGTCTGCCGCGCCCGGGTGACGAGCTCGTCGTAGTTGAAGGTCGCGTCGCGGGTGAAGATCTGCCGGTCCGCCCAGTACCGGATCCGGGTGCCGGTGACACCCTTCCTCGCCCGGCCGGCCTTCCGCAGCCCCTTGGCCGGCGTGAACGAGGCGTTCGCGCCCGGGCTGTCGAACTCACCGGCAACACCGCGCCGGAACGAGGTGGTCCAGACCACACCACCGCGGTCGACCTCGACGTCCAGCCGCGCGGACAGCGCGTTCACCACCGAGGCGCCGACACCGTGCAGACCACCGGAGGCGTTGTACGACCCGCCGCCGAACTTGCCGCCGGCGTGCAGCTTGGTGAAGACGACCTCGACACCGCTGAGCTTGGTCTTCGGCTCGATGTCGACCGGGATGCCGCGGGCTCGGTCGATGACCTCGACCGAGCCGTCCTGGTGCAGCACGACGTCGATCCGGTCGCCGTGCCCGGCCAGGGCCTCGTCGACGGCGTTGTCGATGATCTCCCACAGGCAGTGCATCAGGCCGCGGCTGTCGGTGGACCCGATGTACATGCCGGGGCGCTTCCGGACCGCCTCGAGTCCTTCGAGGACGAGCAAGTTGCGGGCGTTGTACGTCGGGTCGAGCTCGGTACTGCGAGGCGTCGGGGCGGCCACTGGGCTCCTTCACTGGTTCACACACTCAGGCCACATCCGGGACCGGCCAGGTTCCGAACGCATGCCGACAGCCTATGCGGCCCGACCCCCAAATCCCTGCAGGCGGGGCTGTGCAGGCCATCAGATGGGTACTTAGGTCCTCAGCGGATCGCTCGACCAGAAAGGTGTTTCGGCAGGTATCGATCCGGAATCGATCCGGAGTGGTGTACGACACTCCGATCATCAGCGCACGGTGATCGCACCATGGCGCACAGTGAGAGAAGACACGCCCGACACCCGCCGGAAACAAGAATTCGCCCGCTTCCGAAACGATTCCTCGTCAAGATGCGTCATACGGGAACAGATGGTTCGTCTCACATACGGACACGTTGCCCCACCCGGGAAGCGATCCGCATGTCAGGATGTTGCTATCTGGTGAGTACGGAACTAGATGAGATGAGGCCTCAATGACTACAGCACTCGCCCCGAGTTCGGCCCTGTCGGCCGCGGATCGTTGTGACCGCTGCGGTGCGCAGGCCTACGTCCGAGTCACCCTGACCAGCGGTGGTGAGCTGCTCTTCTGCGCGCACCACGGCCGGGAGCACTCGGAGAAGCTGCGCCACATCGCGATCACGATCCACGACGAGACTGGACGGCTCGAAGCCACTCCCAGCATCGCCACGGAAGACGAGCGGTAAGAAGGACCAGACTTTCCAAACGCGCCAACGGCGGCGCCAAAGTCATACAGGCTTCGGTGGCGGTCACCCGACAGGGTGGCCGCCATCCTTCATTTACACGACAGGTACGCCGGGCGCCGGACCATGCCGGCGCTGTTCGTGCCAGGCCCGGGCCAGCCGTGTGACCGCATCATCAAGCACTTGCTCTGAGTAGGCGAACGGAACCCTTAAGTAGTCGTCGTGGAAGCCTGTCGGATCCATCGCATGACCCGCCACCACCTCGACGCCGTGCCGCAACGCCACCTGGGCGAACACTCGTGCATCCGTCTCCGGCAGCCGGATCCACAGCGCCGATCCCCCGACGGGTGCGGACCATTCCCATTCGGGCAGTCGTTCGGTCAGCAACTGTCCCATCAACTTCTTCCGCACCGTCGACACCCCTGCCCGTTCAGCGGTCAGCTCCGCGAGCCGCGGCAGCAAGCGTGCGGTGAGGGCCTGATCGATCACCGGGCTTCCCAGGTCCGCCAGCGCCTTGTGCCTAGCCAGCCGTTCCGCGAGCGGTCGCGACGCACGGATCCACCCGATCCGCAGCCCACCCCACACCGCCTTCGACACCGATCCGATCGACAGGACCTCGGCTCCCTCCGGCGCGTACGCGGCCAATGGCGGCGGGATCGACGGACCGGCCGGGTCCCAGGCCGAGTACGCGTTGTCCTCGACCACGACGACACCGTGCCGCGCGGCGACTTCGGCGACCTGCCGTCGCCGGTTGGCCGACATCAGCCGGCCGGTCGGGTTGTGGAACGTCGGCATCACGAACAGCATCGCCGGCTGGTGCTCGGTGAACGCGGCCGTCAGCAGGTCGGGACGGATCCCGGCATCATCCAGCGGTACGCCGACCACCTGTCCGCCGGCCGCACCGAACAGATCGAAGCACCCCGGCCAACTGGGCTGCTCGATCGCCACCGCGGCACCGGTCCGCAGGTACATCTGCGTCACCAGCGCGATCGCCTGGTGCGCGCCCGTCGTGACCACGATCTCGTCCGGCGAGGTCGGCAGCCCGGACTCGGTGAAGTGCTCGGCGATCCGCTCCCGCAGGACGAGCAATCCGCGCGGGTGGTACCCGACGTCGTCGAGTAGTGCCGGGAGATCACCGGTCGCCAGGTCGATCAGTTCCTCGGCGAGTTCGGGCAGCCCGGGGTCGACGGCGTACGTGAGCGAGATGACCTCACCCGGGCCGACCGCGATCCGGTGGAACAACGAGTCGCCGTACCCGGTCGGCATTCGCTTGTCCGCTCGTGAACGACCACGTCCCGCCGATCGCGCGACCGTCGTACCGCTGCCGCGCCGGCTCTCGACGAGACCGCGGGCGCGGAGGTCGTCGTACGCCGCGACCACGGTGGAGCGACTGATCGCGAGGGACTCGGCGAGCCGGCGCTCGGCCGGGAGGCGGGCGCCGACCGGGAGCTCGGCCGAGCCGATCAGGGCCGCGATCTCGTCCGCCAGCCGACGGTACAGGCCGCCGGCGCGACCGGACAGCCGGTGGCCGATCAGGTGCGCCAGCGCCGCGGGGTCTCCAGAACGGTCCACTTCTCCTCGGATTGGCTCGGGTGGACTGCTTTTCGCGCCGCCAGGCTAGTACAAGGAAGCAGTCCAGTTCGAGGGAAAGGCGGGATGATGGGGATCGGGCAACTGCTGGGGTTCGCCGGCGCGACGGTGGTGCTGGTCGGAATGCCCGGCCCGAACAACGTCTACATCTCGCTGCGCAGCCTCACCCAAGGACGGCGTGCCGGAGTGGTCTCGGCACTGGCCATCGAGACCGGCACCATCGTCTACATCGTCGTCACCGCGCTCGGCCTCGCGACGCTGGTGAAGGCCTCCCCCACGTTGTTCACCGCGATCACCGTCGCCGGGGCGCTGTACCTGGCGTACCTCGGCCTCAGGCTCATTCGGACCCGGGCAGCCGAGCACTCCGGTGGAGTCCAAGCCGCACCACTCGGCCGGGTCTTCCGCGACGGCGTACTGGTGAATCTGCTCAACCCCAAGGCCGCATTGTTCTTCCTGGCGTTCCTTCCGCAGTTCACCACCCGTGATGCCGCACCGGACCAACTCCGCACCGAGATGCTGCTGCTCGGCGTCGGCGCGATGCTCATCGGCCTGGCGCTGGACCTCTGCTACGCCGTCGGCGCGGATGCGGTCGGCCGACGCTTCCGCTCGGCTCGTACGACCAGCCGCAGCCGCAACCTGGTCGTCGCCTCGATCTACCTCGGGCTGTCGGCGTTCGCACTCGTCAGCGCGTTCTGAGGTCCCTCCAGCACAGTGAGAACATCGTCCTCGACGCGCACGGACAGTACGTCGTCACCGAGCCGAAGCCCGGTGATCTCGAGAGCACGCCAGGGAGATTGCGCCGGATTCACCACCAGCGTCTCCCCCGGCACGTCCGGCTCGATGCCGAGTGAAGCGACGATCGCCGCGACCGCCGAAGCAGCGGCCCAGGCTTGCGGCCGGCACGACAACGGGTACGGCGTCGGCGTGTTCTCCTCTCCCGTACCGCGACCGCCGTACAACTCCGGAAGCCGGTAGTCGAAAGCTTCCGCGGCACGGATCAGGCCGTCCACGTACGACGACGCCACCGCCGCGTGACCGGTGGCGTACAGGCCCTGGATCGTCATCGCGGTGTCGTGCGGCCAGACGCTGCCGGTGTGATAGCCGAGCGGGTTGAACCGGGTCATTGCCGTGGACAACGTTCTCAGGCCGAAGCCGCTGTTCAGATCCGCGCCGGCCAGGACATCGGCGACCGTCTGCTCCTCGTCCGCGTCGAGCAGGCCGGTGCCGAGCAGGTGGCCCATGTTGGACGCGCGGCCGATCACCGGGTTCTTGGCGCCGTCGAGCGCGATGGCGGGATAGCCGTCGACCCAGAAGGCGCTCCGGAATCGCTCCTGCAACGCGGCCGCCCACTCGCGCCACTCGTCGCCGGACTCACCGTGCGCTTCGAGAAGCTCGGCTCCCTTGACCGCGGCCGCGTAGGCGTAGCCCTGCACCTCGCACAACGCGATCGGTGCGGTGGCGAGTGTTCCGTCGGGCCATTGCACGGCGTCGGCGGAGTCCTTCCAACCCTGGTTGGCCAGCCCGTGGCCGGACTCATCGACGTACTCGAGGAAGCCGTCGCCATCGGGATCGGCGGACTCCTTCATCCAGGTGAGCGCGCGACGGAGGTTCGGCAGGAGCTCGCGGACCTCGGCGGCGGGCATGCCCCAGCGCCAGGCCTTGTGGAGCGTGATGATCCAGAGCTGGGTCGCGTCGTGCGTGCCGTAGTACGCCGCCGGCAGGACGAGGCCGCCGCCGTGGTCCGCGACCTCGGCCCGCAGTTCGTGCGGGATCTTGCCGGGCTGTTCGGCGGACTCCGGATCGACCTTCGTGCCTTGCCAGGCGGCGAGCGCCCGGAGCGTGCCGGCGGCCAGACTGGGGTCGACCGGGATCAGCATGCCCGACGAGATCAAGGAGTCGCGGCCGAAGAGGGTGAGGTACCAGGGCGGGCCGGCGCCGAGGTAGCGGTCGTCACCGACAGCCAACTGCAGTGCCTGCACATCTTCCAGAGATCGGGTCAGCCAGCGCTCGACCCGTTTGTCGTCGCAGGTCAGCTCGACGGCGTACGGCGCCCTGTCCGCAGGCGGCTCGATCGAGAAGCCGGTGGCGGACTTCGGGAAGTCGGCGGTGACCCGCAGGGTCAGCGTGAACTCCTCCCCCGGCTCGACCCGCGGTGTCGCCGAGATGCCCGGGTCGGCGTTCACACTGACCCTGGTCTCGCCGCTCTCGAAGCGCATCCGGCGGGGACCTTCGGACAGCGGCGGCAGCTGCGGCAGGCTGGTCGCCGCGCCGCTGCGGACGGCCGCGGTGCCGGCGAGATCGGTGCCCAGGGCAACATCCAGCCGGCACTCGATCGGCACCCGGGAACGGTTCACCAGCGTGATCCGCTCGGTCAGCCCGTCGCTGTCCACCTCCCGTGTCCGGTACAGCATCACGGTCGGATCGTGCCGGGTGTCGCCGAGACCTTCGACCATCGCGACGTACTGATGGGCGGCCGCGCCGACCTCGACGGCGTGCACCGGGACCGGCTCGCGGCCGTCGACGGTGACGCTGAGCCGGGACAGGATGCGCCGGTCACGGGCGTACACCCCCTCGGCGCCGGAGCCGGTGAGCTGACCGGACCTCGGCGAGAGGACCACCCAGGGAGCAGCCAGTGCGGTAACCAGTTCGTGCAGCTGGGACATGCCTCCACCCTAAAGCCACGGATCGAGGCTTTAGGGCCTCGTTTGCGGCAGAGTGTGGGTGTGAACACCGTGGCGACCATCCTCGTCGGCGTGGCGATCTTCGCCGGCATCCTCGGCATCATCATCCCGATCCTGCCGGGCGCGATCCTGAGCCTGGCGGCGATCCTGGTCTGGGCGCTGGAGGAGCAGAGTGCGACCGGCTGGATCGTGCTCTCCGCCGCGATCGTGCTGATCGGGGCCAGCCAGGTGGTCAAGTACGTCGTACCCGAGCGCAAGCTCCGCGAGTCCGGCGTACCCCGGCGATCCATGCTCGTCGGAGTGGTGCTCGGGATCGTCGGGTTCTTCGTGATCCCGGTGGTCGGCATGTTCGTCGGTTTCCCGGTCGGGGTGTACCTGTCCGAGCGGCAGCGGCTGGGCGCCCACGCGCACGCGTGGACCTCGACCAAGCACGCGCTGCGCGCAACCGGTCTGTCGATCCTGATCGAGCTGATCGGCACCTCACTCGCCGCAGCGGTCTGGCTGACCGCCGTACTGTTCCTGGTCTGATTGCCAGGCTTTTCTCAGCCGCACCGGAGGCCTGTCTCAGGTCGGAGGGGCAGCGTGGAAAGAACCAGTGCCAGGTGATGGCCTGGCACCAAGTACGGAAGGCAGGCAGCATGAAGCTTTCAGAGAAGCGGTGGAGACTTCTCGGCACGGTGGCCGCGGTCGCCGTGACCACCACCGCCGGCGGGGTGGCCTGGGCGGCGAACAGCGCCGACCCGACGCCGTCCCCGTCCAACTCGCCCTCGGCCTCACCGTCGGCCCCGAACCAGCAGGGCCAGCCAGGTCCCGGCAAGGGCTTCGGGCACCGCGGCGAGTTCGGCCTCGGCGGGGCGCTGCACGGCGAGTTCGTGGTCCCGAAGGACGGCGGCGGGTACCAGACCGTCGCCACCCAGCGCGGCGAGGTGACCGCGGTCAGCAAGGATTCGATCACGGTGAAGAGCGAGGACGGCTACAGCCGCACCTACCAGGTCGCCGCCGAGACCTTGGTGAACTCGGCCCGGGACGGCATCGCGTCGATCAAGACCGGCAGCACCGTGTCGGTGAGCGCCGTCGTCGCGGACAACACCGCGACCGCGACGTCGATCAACGACGGCACGGCCCGCGACGCGGCCGGTCAGAAATGGGGGTTCAAGCACGGGCCCAGATGACGACTCACAGCTGATTGCCAGGAACCTTCCAGGGTTCACACGGATATCGGCGGCAGACTGAGGGCATGAGTCCGCACCTGCTGGTCGTCGACGACGAGCCGAACATCGTCGAGCTGCTGTCCGCGAGTCTGCGTTTCGCCGGGTACGACGTGACCACGGCGACCCATGGCGCCGAGGCGCTGCGCAAGGCCCGTGAGGTGGAGCCCGACCTGGTCGTTCTCGACGTGATGATGCCCGGTCTGGACGGGTTCGAGGTGGTCCGAAGGCTGCGCGGTGAGGACCGGCATGTGCCGGTGCTGTTCCTCACCGCTCGCGACGCGGTCGAGGACAAGGTCCTCGGCCTGCACACCGGTGGCGACGACTACGTCACCAAGCCGTTCAGTCTGGACGAGTTGGTCGCCCGGGTCCGCGCGCTGCTGCGCCGGTCCGGTCATCGTGAGCAGACCACCACCGAGGCCGCCGTACTGCGGTACGCCGATCTGGAACTGAACGAGGACAGCTACGAGGTCTTCAAGAGCGGCGAGGCGGTTCAGCTGTCGCTCACCGAGTTCAAGCTGCTGCGTTGCCTACTGGAGAACGCCGAACGAGTGATGTCGAAGGGCCAGATCCTCTCCGCGGTCTGGAACTACGACTTCGCCGGTGACGCCGGTGTGGTCGAGTCGTACATGTCCTACCTGCGCCGTAAGGTCGACACCGGCGACCAGAAGCTGCTCCACACCGTCCGCGGGGTCGGCTATGTCCTGCGCACCCCGCGAGGCCCCAACTGATGCAACCGACCCACCGGCGCTTCGCCGACCGGTACCCCCTCCGCGTCACCATCGTCGTCGTCCTGCTGACGTTGGTGGCGCTCGCTCTTGCCGCCTCCGGAGTCCTGGCCACCACGATCATGCGCGGCTACCTGATCGACCGCGTGGACGACCAGTTGCACCAGACCGCGATGCAGCTCCAGCACGTTCCGTTCGAGCGGCGTCCGCAGCCCCAGGGACCCGATGAGCAGCCGGCTCGACGGCCACTACCGAGTGAGTTCGTCGTGCAGTTCAACGACGCCGAGGGCACCAATGACGGCGGGCCGAGAAGTGCCCCGCTGGCCGAGACAGAGCCGCTGCCGAAGTTGCCGACGCTCAACCTCAACCAGATCCGGGCGCTGAACGGGAAGTCGTTCAACGTCGACGCCGTCTCCGGCGGTGCGACCTGGCGGGTAGTCGCAGTACCCACGGACAAGGGCAACGGCTCGGTGATGGTCGCTCAGAGCCTGAAGGACATGGACCACACGATCCAGCGCCTCGTCGGCATCCAGGTGGCCGCGGGCGTCATCCTCCTGGTGCTGCTGGCCGGCGTCGGGACCTACGTCGTACGGCGAAGTCTGCGTGGACTGGAGGACGTCGAGCACACCGCGGTCGCGATCGCCGGCGGGGATCTGAGCCGCCGGGTGCCGCAGCGCGATCCGCGGACCGAGGTCGGGCGGTTGTCGCTCGCGCTGAACCAGATGCTGGGGCAGATCGAGACCGCGTTCGCGCAGCGGACCGCGTCGGAGCTCGCGGCCAGGCGGTCCGAGGAAGCCGCTCGTCAATCCGAGGACGTCGCCCGCCAGTCCGAGGAGGCGGCGCGGCAGTCGGAGGACCGGATGCGCCGGTTCGTCGCGGACGCCTCGCACGAGCTGCGTACGCCGCTGACGTCCATCCGTGGATTCGCCGAGCTCACCCGGCAACGCGGCGACGCGGGCGACGCCGACACGATGCGGCGGATCGAGGACGAAGCGAAGCGGATGGGACTCCTCGTCGACGACCTGCTGTTGCTCGCGCGGCTCGACCAGCAGCGTCCGCTGAAGATGGAGCCGGTCGACCTTCTCCCCATCGCGGCCGACGCGTTGCACAACGCGCAGGCCGTGCAGCCGGGTCGCAACATCTCGCTGCGGATCCTGCCGGACTCGGAGGCGCCGGTGGTCGAGGGCGATGAAGCCCGCCTGCGCCAGGTGCTCGGAAACCTGGTCAGCAACGCGCTCCATCACACACCGCTCGAGGCCCCGATCACCGTGTCCGTCGGCACCCGCGGCGGCGAGGCGATCCTCGAGGTCAGCGACACCGGCCCCGGCCTGAGCGACGAGCAAAAGGCCCGCGTCTTCGAACGCTTCTACCGAGCCGACTCCGCCCGCACCCGCTCCACCGGCGGCTCCGGCCTCGGCCTCTCGATCGTCGCCGCCCTCGTAGCCGCCCACCGAGGCCGAGTCCTCGTCACCGACACACCCCCCACCGGCGCCACCTTCACCGTCCACCTACCCCTCACCACGTAGGTTCTTCCCAACGCGTGCTACGCACGCTCCCACCCACCCTCCGGCTTACCGCCGGGCCGGGCGGGCTGCCGCCCGCGATCGAGTGCCTCGCGCACCGCGGTGGGTCAGGCGACTGTGCTGACGCGTGCTGGGATGAGCCCACACGTGCTGCCCGCTGTCGTGCGCTCAACCATCCCCGGGCCGGCACACGCTCCGCGAGACGTTCCCCCCGTCGCCGACCGACAGCGACCCGTAGACCGGGGAGGGTTTTACCCCCGATTCGGCGAGAAACCCTCCCCCGTCCATCGTGAGTTCACAGCTCTGCGAACTCACCTGGAGCTGCTGCCTCGGGGTGTACCGGGCTGTGGCTCGGCGGTCCGGCTTGTCGCTGACTCCGCCCGCGCTGCGCAGGGTGTCGTCCTGCGGTCGGCTGGCTTAGCGCCGGCTCCGCCGGGCTGTTGTCGGCTGACATTGTCTTGTGGGATTGAGCACTCGAGGTGGCGGGCAGGTTGCTCTGGTGGGTGGTGGTATTTCGGTGGGTCGTGACACGGCGGTGTGCATAGGATCGCCGGCATGAGTACGCGGCTTGTGCAGGTGAACATCAAGGCTCGGGATGATTCCGCGCTCGGGGCGTTCTGGGCGGAGGCGCTCGGCTGGGGTGTTTCCAGCGAGGGTCCCGGCGTGACGAACCTCGAACCCGTGGGCTTCGTCTGGCCGGACCCCACCGCTGTCTGTGTCGATCTCGTCGTCGTCCCGGACGCGGAGACGGTGAAGTACCGGGTGCACCTCGATCTCGCCACCACCTCCACGGCCCATCAGGCGGAGTTGGTCGCGCGCCTCATAGAGCTTGGCGCGACGCCGGCCGACGTCGGGCAGGGCGACGTACCGTGGACGGTCCTGGCCGACCCGGAGGGCAACGTGTTCTGTGTGCTGGAGCCGCGCGAGATCTACCGGGACACCGGGCCGATCGCCGCGGTGGTGGTCGACTGCGCGGATCCGAGGGCGATGGCCCGGTTCTGGGCCGAGGCAGCGGACTTCACCCTGCACGAGGTGACCGACGATCACGCGAGGTTGCGTTCGGCCAAGGGTGTCGGGCCCTATCTGGAGTTCCTCCGTACGCCCGGTGAACCGGCCGTGTGGAACCACATCCATCTCGACGTCCTGCCGTACGACGGAGACGATCAAGCGGCCGAGGTGGCTCGGCTGCGGTCCCTCGGCGCCACCGACGTCGACCTCGGCCAGGGCGACGTGGCCTGGAAGATCCTGGCCGACCCAGAAGGCAACGACTTCTGCGTCCTCGCCCCACGCTGACCGAGAGCCCTACAGAGTCGGGAACACCCGGGTCGCTGATTCGCCGTGTTCCAGGACTTGGGCGGCTGGGCCGAGGATCTTGGGGTCGGGGGCGCCGACGAGTTCTACGTCTTTGTCGGTGTAGTCGTAGAGGCTGAGGACGTGGCGCATGGCTTCCAGGCGGGCGCGTTTCTTGTCGTTGCTCTTGACCACGGTCCAGGGGGCGTGCGGCGTGTCCGTGTAGTGGAACATCGCCTCCTTGGCCTCGGTGTAGTCGGCCCACTTGTCCAGCGACGCGAGGTCGGTCGGCGACAGCTTCCACTGCCGGACCGGGTCGATCTGCCGGATCGTGAAGCGGGTCTGCTGCTCGGCCTGTGACACCGAGAACCACAGCTTCACGAGCAGGATCCCTGAGCGGACCAGCATCCGCTCGAACTCCGGCGCCTGCCGCATGAACTCCTCGTACTGATCCTGCGAGCAGAAACCCATCACCCTCTCGACGCAGGCCCGGTTGTACCAGGACCGGTCGAACAGCACCATCTCCCCCGCGGCCGGCAGATGCTCGACGTACCGCTGGAGGTACCACTGGGTCTGCTCGCGGGCGGTCGGCTTCTCCAGCGCGACAATGCGCGCGCCGCGCGGGTTCAGGTGCTCCATGAACCGCTTGATCGTGCCGCCCTTGCCGGCCGCGTCGCGTCCCTCGAACACGATCACCAGCTTCTGCTGCGACCGCTTCACCCAGTACTGCAGCTTGAGCAACTCGATCTGCAGCAGCCGCTTGTCCCGGTCGTAGATCTCCCGCGGCAGCCGTTCGCCGTACGGATAACCCTCGCGCCAGGTGTCGACCGGCGTACCGTCGGCGCGCAGCAGCACGGGGTCGTCGTCCTCCTCGTCGACGACGCGGAAGCCGAGCTCTCGAACCAGATCGGGGGTGCTCATCGACGTCCTCGCTTCGCTCCGGGCGCCGATGAGACACAAGGTGCCCGGTGCCTTTTGATGACCTCGCTGCGCTCGCTCATGAGCCCAAGACTCAACTCCAACGATGACGTCCAGGTGAACAACTCATCCGGGTAATTCAGTGAGAGTCCAACGGACGCGAGCCCTAGGATCAAGAGTTCACGCACTGAAATGAGGCTTTGTGATCGACGAAGGTGAAGAGATTCCGCTGACCGGCGGTGACGTGACCGAGGGTTTGGTCCGCGTCGGCGACACCGTACGGCGGCCGCCCGGTGAGCGCGCCGAACTCGTCCGGGAGGTGTTGCTGCACCTCGAGTCGGTCGGGTTCGACGGTGCGCCACGGTTCCTGGGCATCGACTCCGCCGGGCGTCACGCGCTCACCTACATCGAAGGCGAGGTCGCCGGCCGGCCACGCCCCGACTGGATCGCGGACGAGGAGCGGATGCTCTCGGTCGCCCGCCTGATTCGCGCGTACCACGACGCCGTCGAAGGATTCGGGATCCCGACGGACCTGCCGCCGCCGATCGAGCCGCCCGGTCTGCCGGAACTCGCCGATCCGCCGGAGCTCGTCGGGCACCAGGACATCACACCGGAGAACGTGATCTTCCGCGACGGGCGCGCGTACGCGTTGATCGACTTCGACCTCGCCCGCCCGGCCAGCCGTGCCCGCGAGCTCGTCAACCTGATGCTGTGGTGGGCGCCGTTCGGCGCGGACGCCGACCTCGACCCCGCGATGCGCGGTCTGGATCGCCATCGGCGGTGCCGGCTGATCGCTGATGCGTACGGCCTCTCCCTGGAGGACCGCAAGCGGCTGATGGGACTGGCGATCGGGCTGGGCGAGCGGGGCTGGTACGTCATGAAGTACCGGGCGGAGACCCTCGGCGGCGGCTGGCAGCGGATGTGGAGCGAGGGAGTCGGCGACCAGATCAAGCACCGCCAGATCTGGCTCAAGGAGAACGCCGACTCCCTCACCACCGCCCTGATCAGCTGAGCCCAATTGAACGCTGGTCAGGTCCTGCACGGTGTTCAAGGAATGGCTACGGTAAGGCGTATGGCGACCGAGGAGTACTCATCTGTCTGGACGCGACCCAAGCGCGGGCGCCGGCGGGCGCAGCCGGCGCTCAGTCAGGAGCAGATCGTGGCCGAGGCGATCAAGTTGCTGGACGCCGACGGGCTCCAGGCGCTGACGATGCGCAAACTCGGTGCCGCGCTCGGCGCGGTGGCGACCGCCGTCTACTGGCACGTCGCGAACAAGGACGAGCTGATCGAGCTCGTCGTCGACGAGGTGTACGCCGAGATCGAGGTGCCTGAGGTCTCCGATCCGGCCGAGTGGCGGACGGCGGCAGAAGCGTCCGCGCGGAGCCTCCGGGCGATGATCGTGCGCCACCCATGGGTCGCCCAGACCCTGTCCGACGTCGGGATGAACTACCTCGGCCCGAACCTCATGCGTGTCTCGGACGACATGCTGGGCACCTACCTGACCGCAGGCTTCGATCTGATCGAGGCCGATAACGCCTGCAAGACGGTGCTCGGATACGTCATCGGCATCGCCTCGGTCGGGGCCGCGACGATCAGCAAGCTGCGGCGCAGCGGCAAGGACATGGCCGCGTGGCAGGCGGCGGCGTGGCCGGCGGCGGTGCGGGCCGCCGAGCCGTACGCGCGGATGCGCGCGCTGTACGCCGCGTATGGAGAAGCGGACCTGGTCGAAGGGTCCGAGGACTCCTTCAGCTACGGGCTCAACCGGATCCTCGACGGACTCGAGGCCCGGTTGGCCCGCAACTGACCACGGTCACCGCTTGATGGTCACCTCGGACCCGATCCGGGCGGACTCGTAGATCGCCGACAGGATGCGAGCCATCTCGAGGCCCTGTTCGGCGGTGGCGTCGGCCGGGATCTCCCGGCGGCAGATCTGCAGGAAGTGATCGATCTGGTTCGCGAACCCGACGGCGAAGTCGAAGCCGAGCGAGTCGATCTGCGGCTGGATGTGCAACAGCGTGTCGTGCCGCTCGGTGATCATCAGCAGCTCGGGCTCGATCTCCGCGCCGCCCTTGTCACCGTGGATCTTCACACTCGTCGAGTTCCGCGCGTGCAGCGAGTACGACGTGTCCACGTCGAGAACCGCCCCGTTCTCGAACCGGACCTGCGCGGTCGCGTAGTCCTCGACGTTGTTCACCCGCGTCTCGGACGCGGCCCGGTACCGGGTCAGGTGCTGGATGTTGTCCCGGGCACCCAGCGTCGAGAACGTCACCCCCGACACCGAGACCGCGGTCGGCATGCCCATCAGGTACCAGCACAGGTCGATGATGTGGACACCCAGGTCGATCAGCGGGCCGCCACCGGAGATGTCGACGTCGCCGAACCAGCCACCGGGGTTGCCGGCCGCACGGATGATCGTGGCCCGCGCGGCGTAGATGTCGCCGAACTCACCCTCGTCCAGGAAACGCTTGGTCACCAGGGCGTTCGGGGCGAACCGCCGTACGTAGCCGATCTGCAGCGCCTGCCCGGTCTCCTGGGTCGCCCGGACCAGCGACTCGGCCTCGGCGACCGTCACGGACATCGGCTTCTCGACCAGCACGTCCTTGCCGGCTCGCAGCGCCGCCTCCGCGATCTTGGCGTGCAGGAGGTTCGGCACGCAGATGCTGACGGCATCGACACCGGGGTCGGCCAGCACCTCGTCGACGACATCCGTTGCCCGCGGTACGCCGAACTTGTCGGCCTGCGCCTTGGCCCGCGTCTGGTCGATGTCGCAAACGGCCACCAGTTCGGCCTGGGGGTTCTTCTGGTACGAGATCAGGTGCTGGGTCGCGATCGCGCCCACACCGATGACAGCAATTCGGGTCGTCATGTCAGGCAGCTCCTGCCAGTCTGAGGATGTTGTTGAGCGAGCGCTCGATGGCGTCCGGAGTCGACTCCAGACCCTCGAACTCGAGGCTCACCGGTACGTCGGGCTTGGTGCTGACCAGTGCCAGCAGGCCGGCCAGGTCCAGGTCTCCGTGTCCCGAGATCGTGCCGAGCAGGTAGTCGCCGGCCAGCGTCTTCAGCCAGCCGTCGCCCGCCGACCGGCGGATGTGGAAGTCCTTCACGCCCACCGAGGCCGCGATGTCGATCAGTCCGGCGGCCGTCTTGCCGGGCACCTCGCCGACGCAGAGTCCGTTGCCGAGGTCCAGCGTGACCCGGAAGTTCGGGCGATCCACGGCGTGCACGAGCCGGGCCAGCCGGTCGCTGCCGTTCATGAAGAAGCCGTGGTTCTCGATCGTCGAGACGATGCCCAGCTCCGCGGCGTGATCCGCCACGGCCCGGCAGCCCTCGACAACCTGCGCGAACGTCGACTCGAACTCCCCCGGATCCTGCTCACGCCACGCCCACGGGGCGACGTCGTGGCGGAAGATGCGAGCCCCGAACCGGTGCGCGACATCCAGTTGCCGGCGAAGGCGGTCGATCTCCTTGTCCTCCGCCGTCCGCAGGTCGCCGCTGACCAGGTAGTTCACGATCGGTACGCCGACGTCGCTCGCGTGCGCGGCCGTATCGCGCACCACGGCGTCGTTCTCCAGGTAGTACTCCCCGTCCATGGCCGCGATCTCCAGATGTCCCGCGGGTGATGCCGCGACCCAATCCAGGACAGCGATCAGGTCCATCTCACCGCTGGCCATGAGCGAGCGGAAGCAGTACGAGCTGACTCCTAGCTTCACTGGGTGGTCCTCTCCACGTCGTGAGTGATCTGGCGCCACGGACTCGGGTAGTCGTGGACGCCGTAGATGCTTGAACCGAACTGGTCGAACGCATTGCCGACCGCCCCGAGCACCACTGCCTCATGACCCAGGGCCGAGGCGACGAACGGTGGACGCTCCGGGAAGAGCAACTCCCTCTCGACCGCGGCCTCGAGGGGACGAAGCAGCTCGTCGCTGTCCTGCGCCGGCCCACCCCGCACGACCACGACCTCGGGATCGACGACGAGCAGCACGGTGGCGATGCGCCCGGCGATCTGCCGGCAGAAATCCGCGATCTCGGCTCGAGCGTCCGGATCGCCGGCAGCCGCCGCCCGCACTACGGCCTCACTGGTCGGGTGTGACGTCCAGACCAAGTGACCCCGCTGCGCGTTCCGCGTCCAGCGCATGCCGCGTTGTGCTCCGAGCTCCCCGGCGAGGCGGTGACGTCCTTGCCGGATGACTCCGTTCAGGACGATCGACACGGACAGCCGACGACCGATCTGGAGATAGACGACATCGGAGTACCCGCGGCCGGCGCCGCCGCGCTGCTCGGCAAGTGCCGCCAGCTTGATGTCGTTGTCGATGGCAACTGGCCGCCCGAGGTCCTGTGACACCTCGTCCGCGATCGGCAGGCCGACCAGCTCGGGCAGCGCGAGACTGGCGCGCAGGTGGCCGTTCGTTTCGATCACCCCGGGCAGCGCCACGCCGACCGCCCGAAGTCGCTGGAGGTCGATCGAGTTCTCGTCCGCGGCGGCCTGGACCGCGCGCTGGATCACCGAGACGCCGGCGCGCCGGTCCGGCTTCAGCTCGGTGTAGCCGATCCGGCGGCCGGACAGGTCGCAGATGATGGCCCGCGCCCCACGCGGTCCGAGGTCGACGCCGGCCACCAGCCCAGCCTCCCGGGCGAACCGGAACGCCCGCGCCGGCCGCCCCGGCCCGACCGTTGACGGGTCGGTGGCCTCGACCAGGCCGGCCACCAGGAGATCGTCGAGAACGGCGTGCACCGTGGGCCGCGACAGTCCGGTCTCCGCACTGATGACCCCGACCGTTTGCGCGCTGTCGGTGTCGGCCAGAACGCGCAGGCAGGCGACCTGATTCGCCGTTCGTACGGCGTCCATCGGCCTCCCATCGCGGTTATGCAACCGGCTTTATTAAAGACGGTAGCAGAATGATCCGGTGCGCGGCAACGGCTAGTTCACCGTTGCAGGATGGTGCGTTCGGCGACCGTCCAGGCGGTGGTGGTGAGCAGGTAGAGGCCGGCGGCGAGCGGGAGGAACGACGCGCTGAGCAGCGTGCCGAAAGGCAGCAGCTGGGCGAGGCGCCGGGACAGCGGTGTGGCCGTCTCGTCCAGTTGACGCAGTGCGAGGCGCGCCGAGAACCAGGCCACCACTGCCAGCAGGACGGCGAGTACGACGAACGCCGGGGTGCCAGTGAGGATGGGCCAGTGCAGGCCGAGCGGTGCGCCGAGGAGGCTGCCGCTGATCAACTGGTTCGACTCCCCCGCCACGACCGCGCGGGAGAACAGCATGTACATCAGCCAGAAGAACGGCAGTTGCGCGAGCGTCGGCAGGAACCCGGCGAAGAGCGTCGTACCCGACTCCGCCTGCAGCTTCGCGACCTCGCGCTGAAGCCGCTCCGGATCGCCACGGTGACGGTCACTGAGCTTCTTCAGCTCGGGTACCAACTGAGCGCGGGCACGCAACCCGCGATGGGCCCGCAGGCTGAGCGGAACGAGACACAACCGTACGGCGAGGGTGCACAGGACGATCGCGATCACAGCGGCGTAACTGCCGGTGAGCGGCTGAATGGCGGTGACGAGGGACGTGAGCAAGTGATAGGCACCGGCGACCGGTGCCTCCAAGAAGGAAGGCACTGCGAAACTCCACGAGTGAGAAGGAACGGGTAGCGAGGTGGAGCGCTACCGTCCCGGTGCTCGTGGACGTGGCCGGCCGGCGGCGTCAGGGTCGCACAGCCGGAGGAAGACGGTCTGCTCGGCGCGGTCGCGGACCGAGGCCGCCCGCGCGAGGAGTGGGGTGGCCGCGGGCGCCGACGAGCGCGCGACCAGGACAAGCATGAACAGCAAGGCCGCCGCCGTGAACACGGCGGCGGCCACAGAGGCTGTGTCGGTGACAATCCAGGGGGCAGGGACCAGCAGCGCGAGCACGCCGGCGATCGCCTGACCCATGGTCATCAGTCCAGGTAATCCCGCAGGACCTGCGAGCGGGACGGGTGCCGCAGCTTCGACATCGTCTTCGACTCGATCTGCCGGATCCGCTCCCGGGTCACGCCGTACACCTTGCCGATCTCGTCCAGCGTCTTCGGCTGGCCGTCGGTCAGGCCGAACCGCATCGAGACCACACCGGCCTCGCGCTCGGACAGCGTGTCGAGCACGGCGTGCAGTTGCTCCTGCAGCAGCGTGAACGAGACCGCCTCGGCCGGCACGATCGCCTCGGAGTCCTCGATCAGGTCGCCGAACTCGGAGTCGCCGTCCTCACCGAGTGGAGTGTGCAGCGAGATCGGCTCGCGACCGTACTTCTGCACCTCGATGACCTTCTCCGGGGTCATGTCGAGCTCCTTGGCGAGCTCTTCCGGAGTGGGTTCGCGACCGAGGTCCTGCAGCATCTGCCGCTGGACCCGGGCCAGCTTGTTGATGACCTCGACCATGTGCACCGGAATACGAATCGTCCGGGCCTGGTCGGCCATCGCGCGGGTGATCGCCTGCCGGATCCACCAGGTGGCGTACGTCGAGAACTTGTAGCCCTTGGTGTAGTCGAACTTCTCCACCGCGCGGATCAGACCGAGGTTGCCCTCCTGGATCAGGTCCAGGAACAGCATGCCGCGGCCGGTGTAGCGCTTGGCCAACGACACCACCAGGCGCAGGTTGGCCTCGAGCAGGTGGTTCTTCGCCCGGCGGCCGTCCTCGGAGATCCAGTCGTACTCGTCGCGGACCTTCTCCTTCAGCTTGTTCGCCTCGTCACCGATCTGCTCCTCGGCGAACAGGCCGGCCTCGATCCGCTTCGCGAGCTCGACCTCCTGCTCGGCGTTCAGCAGCGGGACCTTGCCGATCTGCTTCAGGTAGTCCTTGACCGGGTCCGCGGTGGCGCCGGCCACCATCACCTGCTGCTCGGGCTCGTCGGTCTCGTCGGCCTCGGAGACGACGAAGCCCTCGTCCTCGGTGAGCTCCTTCTCCAGCGGCTTCACCGCGTCGGGGCTGAAGTCCGCCTCGTCCACTTCGTCCAGCGCGCGGGGCTTGCCGGTCTTCGGGTCGATCGCCAGACCCGCCTCGGAAACAGCGGCCTTCTTCGCCGGCGCCTTCTTGGCGGCGGCCTTCTTCGCGGCGGGGATACCGTCCTCCTTGGTGCTGGCGGCAGACTTAACCGCGGCCTTCTTCACGGCCGCCTTCTTGGCAGCGGGCTCGGTCACTCGGGCGCTGGTCCTCGGAGCCGTGCTGCGGGCGGTGGCGGCCACGGCCCGGGCTGACTCGGCGGGAAGATTCTCGGACGAGCTGGACGACACGAATTACCTCTCGTCTGACGCAGGGTTTGTACGGCGGTACGTTGTGATGGTGCTGGTGGTGCCATGTTCTGGATATGACTCAGTGTGCGCTGCTCGCTGGTCAGGCGGCGGCAACACTACATTGTAATCCGCGAACCAAGCCCACGCCTCGCGCGACCCCCCGAACGACATGCTCAGGCCTCCACCGTACGGGCGTTCCCGCACCGGTAGAGGCCTGCGCACGTCAGCGAGTTCCTGCGCCGTCGGTCGTCCTCACCCGTTGCGGGTCTGCCGCAGCGGCCCCCGGGCCACGACCCGCTGCCGGACCAGCTGTTGTTCTTGTTTGAACTGCCGCACCCGCACCAGCGAGGCGACGTCGATCACGTCCGCGACAGACTTGTACGCGCCGTCCTCGCCGTACGGCTCGGACGCCTCGCGCCAGCCGCGCGGGCGGACCTTGAGCTGCTTCCCGAGCAACGCGACGAAGATCTTGGCCTTCTGCGCGCCGAAGCCCGGCAGGGCCGACAGCCTGGCCAGCAGATCGTCCCCTGACTTGACATCGGACCAGAGCCCCGAAGCGTTACCGCCGTACGCCTCGTCGAGGTGCTTGGCCAGGGTCTGGATCCGCGCGGCCATCGCGGTCGGGAACCGGTGCACGGCCGGCGGGCCGGCCACCACCTCCACGAACGCGTCCGGGTCGTAGTGCGCGACAGTGGCCGGGTCGAACGGCCCGTCCATCCGCTTGGCGATCGAGACCGGGCCCGCGAACGCCCGCTCCATCGGAATCTGCTGGTCCAGCAACATCCCCACCAGCAGGGCGAACGGATCTCTGCTCAGCATCTCGTCGGCGTCAGGCTGCTGTGCCAGGCACAGCTTCTTGCTGCGTGTCGAAGTCACCTCACTCCTCCCCTTCTTCGGCCTTCACAGCCAGCACGGGACACGGGGCATCGAGCAGCACCCGCTGCGCGTTGCTGCCGAGGATGAGCTTTCCGACCGGGGACCGGCGGCGCAGGCCGATCACGATGAACTCCGCGTGCACCTGCTCGGCGACGGCCACCAGGTCCTCCGCCGGATCGAGTCCACGCACCAGTTGCCGCACTTCGTAGGGCACGCCGGTCGAGTCGAGCTGCTCCCGTACTTCGGTCAGTGCGGCATCACTCGCCGCGGCCTCGTCACTGTCGAAGCTGCGTCCGCCCCGATGCGAGTTCACCACCACCAGCTTGGCATCTCGAAGCGTTGCTTCTTCCGCCGCCCGCCGAAGGGCCGCACGGCCCTCCGCCTTCGGCACGTAACCCACGACGATGGTTGTCATCGCCCTGCCTCACCTCCGGGTGTCGTGTCGACCCGTTCCGAACGATACTGCTCCCGACCGTGGTCGGCATCCGCAGCGTTTACACCTGTTGTGTCGCGGCGGACGCGGTCGGCTGATCGTCGCGCGGGTAGTACTCCACCACCGCCCCAGCCACCGTTGTGGCAGCCACGCCGGTGCCCGAGTACTACCCGCGACGGAACTCTCTAACCTTCCGGTGGCCACACCTTTGCAGGGCTGTCACCCAACGCGCCACCCCTGTAGTCCGGGTCGTTATCGAACTCGTACACCCAGTTGCCCTGGGCAAGGTCGCAAGGTTCCACCCGAGGGACCCCAGTTCCGTCCCCGCAACCCCCGCCCAGCCAGGCGAGGCGTGCCCCGAACACTCCCGCCGAGCGAAGCAAGGTGGGCTTTTCTTGTCCTTCGTTGTCGTAAATAACTAACCGGTTCAGTCCACGGGCCACTCGTGCACGGGAGTGTTCTCGTGCATGTGATCGCGGTATCTACGCAGCATCCCGCGCAACGCGTCGCGTCGTCCGTGCGATCCCTTTGTATACAGTCGATGAAACTCATCCGCCTGCCATGACGCACCGTTGCGGTTCATCAGGCAGCGCTGCTCGATGATCCCCAGCAGCCGATCACGCACCGCGGCGTCGACGCCCCACGCGTCGAGACCCCGGGAAGCCAATGGCAGAAGGCGTCTTAGCACAAGCTCGGTCGCCCGCGCCGTACCGACACCCGGCCAGAACACCTCGGCGTCGATCCCGTTCTTGGCCGCGTTGTGGAAGTTCTCTTCCGCGGCGCTGAAAGACATCTGCGACCAGATCGGCCGTTCGTCGTCGGCCAGCGCCCTGACCAGACCGAAGTAGAAGGCGCCGTTCGCGATCGTGTCGACGACTGTCGGCCCGGCCGGCAGCACACGATTCTCGACGCGCAGATGCGGCTTCTCCCGGACAACGTCGTACACGGGCCGGTTCCAGCGATAGATCGTCCCGTTGTGCAGCCGCAACTCCGAAAGTGCCGGCGTGTCACCGCGGTCGAGGACCGCGATCGGATCCTCGTCGGAGGTGACCGGCAGCAGGGCCGGGTAGTACCGCGAGTTCTCCTCGAAGAGGTCGAAGATCGAGGTGATCCAACGTTCACCGAACCACACCCGCGGCCGCACGCCCTGCGTCTTCAGCTCGTGGGTCCGGGTGTCGGCGGCCTGCTCGAACAACGCGATCCGGGTTTCCCGCAGGAGCTCCTTGCCGAACAGGAACGGCGAGTTCGCACCGACGGCGAGCTGTACGCCGGAGATCGCCTGCGCCGCGTTCCAGTATCGCGGGAACGCCTCCGGGGTGACCTGGAGATGGAACTGCGTCGACGTACACGCGGCCTCGGGCACGATGCTGTCCGCGGTGACCTGCAACCGCTCGATCCCGTCGATGTGGATCTGCACGTCCTCACCCCGCGCGGCGAAGATCTGGTCGTTGAGCAAGGCATAGCGCGGGTTCGTGCTGAGTGCCTCGCGATGGATGTGCTCGGTGAGCAGCGTCGGCAGGATGCCGACCACGACCATCGACGAACCGGTCCGGGACGCCTTCTCCTCGGCCGCGTTCAGGCTGTCGCGGATGTTGGACTCCATCGTGTCCAGCCCGATGCCGTCGATCTGCCCGGGCGGCACGTTGATCTCGATGTTGAACTGGCCGAGCTCGGTCTGGAACGCGTCGTCCTCGATCGCGCTCAGCACCTCGGAGTTCTTCATCGCCGGGTCGCACTGTTCGTCGACCAGGTTCAGCTCGATCTCGATCCCCGTCATCGGCCGGTCGGGGGCGAACCGGGCCTCGCGCAGCATCCGCGCGAAGGCATCCAGATTGCGATGGACCTGATTGCGAAAAGCGGTCCGGTCTGCCCGGGTGAACTCGACCCGGTCGACTTCCTCACCCATTGCGCCTCCCCTGCTGGCTACTGGCCTCAGTGTGCCTGAAGGTGCCCACTCGTGGGGTACGCAATCGCGTCGTGGGATCGGTCAGTCGGGGTAGACGGCGGGATCCGCCGAGACGGCCGGCGGTTTGCGCGGCTGGAGTGACGGGTCGGACTGGACGGCGTCGGCCAGGTCGCGGCAGCGTGCGAAGGTGACGCCGCCGGACGCCTGGGCGTACTCGATCAGCGAGCGCAGGGCGAGCAGGCGGCTCGGGCGACCGGACAGGAACGGGTGCAGGCACAGGTTGAACAGGCAGCGATAGTGCCGCATCGCGTCCAGCTCCGCCGTCCACAGCTCCAGCACCTTCCGCGGATGACCGACCCCATCTGCGGCGACGGGAGATACGCGTACTGCTCCCAGTCGTCGAGCGACCAGTGCACCGGCAACTCCACGATCGGCCGGTCCGCGACCTCGAGGACGTACGGGCGATCGTCGCCCATCAGGGACGAGTCGTACGCAAGGCCGTGCTCGGCGATCAGGTCGAGCGTGACCCGGGTCGCCTCCCACAGCGCGGCCCGGTGCCCGCGGATCTCGATGCCTTGCGCAACGAACACCTCCAGGGCACGTTCGAAGGCCGCCCGCTCCTCCGCCGCCGTGAGCGTGGTCGGAGCGCGATGGCTGTACGAGTGATGCGCGACCTCATGGCCGTACTCGACGATCATCCATGAACCGCCTGCCTCAGCACGCCTAGACCGGGTAGACGATGAAGTGGTCGCGCACGATCCGCGTCGGCTCGGGTCCGGCCTCGTCGAGCACGTCCGCGAGCTCGGTCAGTACGCCGGGCTCGAGCGGCAGCTCGTGTTCGCCGGGATGCCGGTCGGCGCCCATCTCGTAGTCACGGCCGGGCTCGCGGGTCAGCTCGATGTGCGCGCCGAGGATCCACTCCACCGGATTGCCCGAAGCAACGAAGTCGGCCAGTCGGCGCACGCTGGCGCGGAAGGCGGTCCAGTCCTTCACGTACAGCCGGCCCGGATAGAGGGAGTCGCCGGTCAGCAGCAGCCGGGTCGCCCGGTCGTAGACGGCGATGTCGGCGCCCTGATGACCTGGGATGGGAAGGAGGTCGACGACCCGCTCCCCGAGGTCGAGCCGGCCGGCACCCTCCGGCCAGTCCAGACCGAAGTAGGTTGCGACCTCGTCGGCGGTCAGCCCGACGACGTGGTCGAACTCGGAGTCCCCGCCGACGTGGTCGCCGTGGCCGTGCGTGTGCGCGACGATCAACTCCTGGCCGGTGAGCAGGCTCTCCACGAGCGGGCGCAGCTGGGCGTGACCGGTGCCCGTGTCCAGCAGCAGGGCGCGTTCAGTGCCGAGGAGCAGGTACAGGAACGGGCCCTCGAAGTTGGTCCGGAGCGACTGGCGGATGATCGCCGTGCGGTCGTCGTACCAGTGGACCTGGTGCTCGGGACCGGCCGGATCGGTGCCGTCGTCCCAGTGCGTGGGGAAGCTCATCCCGGAATTGTCGGTCATACCGGGGACACTGGGTTCGTGCGAGGGGATCCGTCGGTGCTGCATGTCGATCTGGACGCGTTCTTCGCGGCCGTCGAGCAGCGGGACAAGCCGTCGCTGCGGGGCAAGCCCGTCGTCGTCGGCGGCGTCGGCGTCCGCGGTGTCGTGTCGACCGCGTCGTACGAGGCCCGCAAGTACGGCGTCCGCTCCGCCATGTCGACCGCGGAAGCGCGATCCCGCTGTCCGCACGCGGCGTACCTGGGTCCGCGCTTCGAGGTGTACCGGCGGGCCAGCCAGGCGGTGATGGCCGAGATGCGGGCGCTCTCGCCGCTGGTCGAGCCGCTGTCGCTGGACGAGGCGTTCATCGACCTGGCCGCGTCCGGTCTCAGCGGGCTCACGGTCGACGACGTGCAGGCGATCGCATCGGATCTCAAGGAGGCGATCCGGAAGGTCAGCGGCGGTCTCACCGCGTCGGTCGGCGCCGGGACCTCGAAGCTGATCGCGAAGATCGCCAGCGACCTGGACAAGCCCGACGGTGTGGTCGTCGTGCCGGCCGGGACGGAGGCCGAGTTCCTCGCGCCGATGCAGGTCACCGTGATCCCCGGGGTCGGTCCGGCGACGGCCCAGCGGCTCGGCATGGCCGGCGTCCGTACGGTCGCGGACCTGCAGCAACTCGACGAGGACGAGCTGGTCCGGCAGGTCGGATCCGCCCACGGCACGAGCCTGCACCGGCTCGCGGTCGCGGCCGACGACCGCCCGGTGGTGAGCGACCGGGAGACCAAGTCGGTCAGCGTCGAGGACACCTTCGAGACCGACCTCATCGACCGCGCGCTGCTGGCCGCGATCGGCGACCGGATGGCCCACCGCGTCTCCGAACGCCTGCAGAAGGCACAGCTCTCCGGCCGGACCGTCACAGTGAAGACCCGGATGCACGACTTCACCACCCATACCCGCTCGTCGACGCTGGCCGGTCCGACCGACGATGCCCGGGTGATCGCCCGGGTCGCGCGCCGGCTCCTCGACGACAGCGAGATCGGTGGCGGCATCCGGTTGCTCGGCGTCGGTGTGTCGTCACTGGCCGACTGGATCCAGGACGACCTCTTCACCGAGAGCGAGCATGCCGAGACGCCGGTCGAGGTGGTCGAGTTGCCCGAGCGCGCCCGCGACTCGATCGGCTTCTACCCGGGCCAGGACGTCACGCATGCGGACTACGGGTCCGGCTGGGTCTGGGGCTCCGGCCGCGGCCGGGTCACGGTTCGCTTCGAGACCGCCGAGACCCCTCCAGGCCCGGTCCGCACGTTCGCCGTCGACGATCCAGCCCTGGCAAAAGTCGTACCCGCCGCGGCGGATGAGGACGACGAACCCGACAATGACCAGAATGGGTCAGGTGAATGAGGAACGGCGGGGGGTTTACCCGTTCTGTGGACCGTGTACGGCGTCGTCCGTGGCGTCGCGGGGCGTCGAGACAGCCAGGCCGATGGGCGGCCGCTTCTACGGGCACCACGACGTCTGTGAGAACTGCGGCTCGTCGGTACGCACGCTGTACAGCACGATCCTGTGGGTCCCGGTGTCGAAGATCGGGCGGTACCGGATCATCCCGACCGGCGGCCGCAGCTACGTCGGCCGGCAGGTGATCGAGCAGCCGATCGAGACCGTCGTACGCCGGCCGGTGTCGGCACTCGCGCAGCACCCGGAGCTCGACGGCGATCCGGCGTACCAGCGGGCCGAGGCGTACTGGGACGAGAGCGAGCCCGGTCAGGCGCTGCCCTTCTACCAGTCGGCACTGATCGAGCGGGAGAAGGTGCTCGCGGCCGACGATCCGGCCACGCTGCGGGTTCGGCTGCGGGTCGCGCAAGGGCTGCTCGCGACTGCGAACTACGGACGGGCGATCGCGTGGTTCGAGCTGGTGACACCTCAACTCGTGGAGGTGTTCGGGCCGAACCATGAGCTGACCCGGGCCGCGGCCGAGGCGGTCGCCGGGGCACGGTTGATGGTCGGCGGTCCGCGCTCGGAGGCGCAACTCCTCGCGGACATCGTCGCTGTCGACGCCCGGGACCTGGATCCGCACGACCCACAGCTGCTCCGCGACCGAGCGGCACTCGGCCGGGCGCTGCTCGCGTGTGGCGAGATCTCGGCCGCGCTCGAGGCACTGACCCGGACGGTCGAGGACGCCGCCGCGGGCCATCCCGACACCTCGGTCTATCGCACGGCACTGGTGGAGGCGTGCGACGTGGCCGAGGCGCGGGGCAAGAAGCGGGATGTGGTGGCAGCCGAGGAAGCGCGGCGGTTGCTCAACGGCGCAGCCGCACCGACAAGCAGGTGACACAGCCCTCGAGCTTCTCGAACTCACTGATGTCGACGACGACCGGCTTGTAGCCGAGCTGCTCGAACAGCTCGGCCGACTTCGGCGCGGACGCGGCGATCAGCAGCCGGTCCTCCCCGAGCAGGACGACGTGCGACCCCGCCACCTCGGGCACCGGCCGGAAGCGGTCGAACGCTGCCGGGTCGTCGACGAGTGGCTCGTACCCGACTACGGTCCCGTCCGGCAGCGCCGTCACGGCCGACTTCAGGTGCAGCACCTTCCGGACCGGCACCGGGCGTACGTCGGTCCCGAGCGGCGCTAGCGCGTCTCGCAGTTGCCGGATGCCCTCTTCGTTCGTACGTCCGCCTTGGCCGACGTACACGATCGATCCGATCTTGAGAACGTCGCCGCCGTCGAGGGTGCCCGGTTCGGCGATGTGCGTGAGGCGGTAGCCCAGTCCCTCGACCGTCTTTGCCGCTGCGGCGGCTTCCGGCCGGCGTTCCTCGGCGCCGGACCGCGCGATCACCGCGAGGTCGTCGTACACGACCATCGTGTCCTCGATGAAGACGCCGTCCGGGCAATCGTCGATCGCGGGCACCTCGACCGTGGTCCATCCGGTGGCCTCGAGTGCGGCGACGTACGCCTGCCACTGCCGTACGGCGAGATCGGCATCGACCGGGGTCCGTTCGATGTGGGTGACGAGTCCGTCGGCGAGGCGCGGGCTGGGACGGCGAACCAAGGCGGTGGGCATGCCCGCAGGTTAACGGGGTACCGGGAGTCGGGTCAGAGCGTGAGTACGAGGCCTTCCTCGGCTGCAATGACCTCGCCGTCGAACTCCTGTGCTGCCTCGGCGACCGAGACCGACCGATCAGAGCCTGGCCAGAAGTGCGTCAGGAGTAGGCGCCTCGCCCCGCCGGCACCACGGGCTGCCTCGGTGGCGGTCATGATGAAGCGGGGGGTTGTCTGTGGCGACGGGCCCTGCAGGGTCGCGTCGGAGATGAAGAGGTCGGTTCCGTCAGCCAGCTTGTGCAGGTCGGGCGACGGTCCGCTGTCGCCGGTGTAGGCAACGGACACTCCCGGCGCTGTCAGTCGCACACCGAGGTTGGTCTTGTAGTGCGGCAACTCGACGGTCTCGACGGCGAATGGGCCGAGCTGCGTGGTCGTCGCGAGATCGTGCACGGCGAAGACGGCGGCCGGGTCCGGCTCCGGTTCGAGGGCACGGAGTACGTCGAGAACGCCCGGGGCGCAGTGCAGCGGGATGGGCGGTGCATCCGGTGCCTCGTAGTACCTGACGCGGGCGAGAGCGCTTACGTCGACACAGTGGTCGGGGTGCTGGTGGGTCACCACGACCGCGTCGATGTCGCCCTGCGGACGGTGTTCGAGCAGCCGTGGGAGGGCGGCGTACCCGAGGTCGAGGACCACGCGGAAGCCGTCGTACTCGAGCAGGAAGCCGGCGCACGCGCGGCCGGCCTCGGGCCAGGCGCCGCAGGAGCCGAGGACGGTGAGCGACCTCACCGGGCCGCGAACGGGCGGTCGCTGGGCACGATCTCCTTGCCCAGCGGGACCAGCGAGATCGGGATCAGCTTGAAGTTCGCGACGCCGAGCGGGATGCCGATGATCGTCAGGCACAGCGCGATGCCGGTGGCCAGGTGGCCGAGCGCCAGCCACCAGCCGGCGAAGATGATCCAGATCAGGTTGCCGAGCAGCGCGCCCGCGCCGGCGCTCGGCTTGTCGACCATGGTCCGGCCGAACGGCCACAGCGTGAACCCGGCGATCCGGAACGCCGCGATGCCGAACGGGATCGTCACGATCAGCACACAGCAGATGATGCCGGCGACCGCGTAGCCGATCGCCAGCCAGAACCCGGCCAGCACCAGCCAGATCAGGTTGAGAAGTGTCCTCATGCCTCCCAGCCTGCCACCTGACGGGTGTGTTCCCGTACCAGCCGGGCGACAAGTCCGGGATCGTTCCGGGGCATCCAGTGGCCACCCCTGACCAGCTTCACAGTCAGGTTCGGGGCCCAGCGCGCGATGTCGGTCTGCAACGGCGTGGTGACGAACGCGTCGCCGTCCGGGGAGACCGCGAGGACGGGTACGTCGGTACGGCGTTCGGCCGGCCTGATCAGTCGCGGGAGGATGTTGGCGCGGTAGAGGTTCAGACCGTTGAGGTAATCGCCCAGCGAGCGCTCTCCGAACGGTGACTCCGCTCCCCCGGCCGCACGCTCGAGGCGGCCGAACACCCGGTGCGCCCAGCCCTTGCGCCAGCCTCGCTCCGGCAGCCAGGCAGGTGGAAGTAGAAGATGTACCAGGAGTGCAGCAACTGGCGAACGCCCTCACCCGGCCGCTTGCGGGTCCGGAGGAAGTAGCCGGCGTGATCCAGCGACGGCCCCGAGATCGACACGTACGACGAGATCCGGCCGCGCAACCGCTCACTCGTGACGAAGTGCCAGGACTGGATCGATCCCCAATCGTGCGCCAGCACCTGCACCGGCCGATCCGGTGACACGGCGTCGATCACCGCGACGAAATCGTCCTCGAGCCGGTCCAGGTGGTACGCCGATCGCCCGCGAGGGTGATCGGAGTCGCCGGCACCGCGGACGTCGTACGCGACGATCCGGAACTGGCCGGCCAGCCGCTCGGCGACCGGTCGCCACAGGGACGCGTTGTCCGGGTAGCCGTGGACACAGACGAGCACGGGTGCGTCCGGATCGCCGTACTCGTGGATTGCGATCCGGACTCCGTCGGGACTAGTAGTCGTCCGTGCTGAGGGTGGCAAAGGTCATCCCCGCCTTCACGAGCCGCTCGCGCAGCGCCGGACCCATGGCCGCGGCTGTGGTGGTCTGGCCGGCCGTGACCGGGAGATCGTCGCGGGACAGGCAGACTGCGCTCTCCGCGAGCATCTTCGCGGTCTCGTCGTACCCGGGATCGCCGCCGGCGACCTCGGTGATCACCTGCTTGCCGCCACCGCGGCCGACGAAACGGACGTTGAACCAGGACCGCGCGCGGCGCTCCGGGCTCGGACCATCTCCGGGCTTCAGCCTGCTGAGCAAGGCGTTCCGCAGCGGCGGTATCTGCGCGGCGGCGATCAGGAGGCCGACGGTACCGATGCCTCCGGCAACCATCGGGAGGCGCTTCATCGCCGCGTAGTGCGAGTAGCGGAAATCGGGACCGTAGGTATCGAGCAGCCGGGCAGAGTAGGCAACGATCTGCGGGTCGACCGTCGGCAATGGGACCGCCCAGAAGCCTTGCTGGCGGTGGATCTTGCCCGGCACGGCGCGGGCCTTGCGGTCCTCGGGACGCGGCTCGGCGCGGCGGCGGGCGCGGTGCGCGTCCAGGTTCTGCTTCGGGCGGGAGAACGCGGTGATCGCGGTGTGGAAGGTACCGCCGGATGGCCGGCCGCCGGCGCGGAGCAGGCCGTCGACCTGGATCGGGACCCGCTCCGGCAACTGCTCGACGGTGTACTGGACGCCGAGGTCGTACGGGATCGAGTCGAAGCCGCAGGCGTGCACGATCCGGGCACCGGTTTGGACGGCTCGCTCGTGGTAGCGGACGTACATGCGGTCGACGAACTCGGACTCGCCGGTGAGGTCGAGGTAGTCGGTGCCTGCGTCAGCACACGCGGCCACGAGCGGTTCGCCGTACTGGACGTACGGCCCGACCGTGGTGGCGACGACCTTCGTCGACTCGGCCAGGGCTTGGAGGGACTTCGGATCCGTGACGTCCGCGTAGAGGACGTCCTTGCCGAAGGCCTCCAGCTTCTTTTGGTTGCGTCCGGCAACCGCCCACTTCAGGTCGGCCGGCGCGTTCTTGGCGAGGTACTCCACGGTCAGCGATCCGGTGAACCCACTCGCGCCGAGCAGGACGACGTCGTACTCGCCGCTCACTGGTGTCCGGCCTTCTCCTCGTAAGCGAGCGCTGCCCGGTCGGCCTTCGGCACACTGAAGCGCGAACCCGCCTCGATCACGTGCGGAATCACCCAGCGGAACACTTTCATCGCACCGATCCATCCAGGCACGTGCACGGTGCGAGAGCGCTTGCTGATGCCCGTGACGAACTTGTCCACGGCGAAGTCGAGTGGGTACACCTTGCTCGCGAACGGGATGCCGGTGCGGACCTTGCCGAACACCGGGTGGCTGTCCACTCCGCGCACCATGTCGGTGTCGACGAAGGTCATGTGCGCGACTCCGACCCGGACGCCGAGGTGCTTCAGTTCCGGCCGCAGCGTGTCGCCCATCGCCTCGACACCGGCCTTGGCCACGTTGTACGACGCGAGTCCGGGGATGTGCACGATGGCCGCGAGCGACGAGACCAGGAGCAGGTAGCCCTTGCTCTCGAGCAGGTGCGGCAGGGTGAGGTGGACAGTACGCCAGACGCCGTACAGGTCAACGTCGAGGACGCGCTCCCAGACCGCCGGGTCCATGCTCCGGCTGAACCCTGGCGCCGCGATCCCGGCGTTCGCCATCACCACGTCGATCCGGCCGTACCGCTCGGCCACCGCCTCGACCGCCGTACGCAGCGACTCGGTGTCGGTGACGTCGGCCTCCCACCAGCCGGCGTCCGGGCCACAGTCCTCCGCGACCTTCTTCAGCTCGGCCGGCTCCAGGCCGATCAGCGCGAGCTTGGCGCCGTCACCTGCCAGCTTCCGGGCCACCGCGGCGCCGATCCCCCGGGACGCACCGGTGATGAGGACGACTTGACCGGCCAACGGACGCATCTGGACCTCCTGCTTGTTGAGTAGGTACTCAACAGTAAGTGCTTATTGACCGAATACTCAATAGACTAGGTCCTATGACGGTGCTCTTGGCCTCGCCTCCGGCTCGGCGGGTCATGGGGCCTGGCTCCCGGCCTTCCCTCGTCGCTCCAGTCGCTTCGCTCCCTCCACTCCTCAGTCCAGGCCGGGAGGCCCCATGACTGTGCTCTTGGCCTCGCCTCCGGCTCGGCGGGTCATGGGGCTTTACTCCCGGCCTTCCCTCGTCGCTCCAGTCGCTTCGCTCCCTCCACTCCTCAGTCCAGGCCGGGAGGCCCCATGACCCAGACCTCGTCCGCCCGGCTGCGCCCTGACGAACGGCGTGCGCAGATCCTGGGGGCGGCGCGGCGCGTGCTGCTCGCGGATCCGCACCGCGAGCTGACGGTCGAGCTGGTCGCCGCCGAGGCCGGCGTCTCCCCCGCGCTGCTCTTCCACTACTTCGGCTCGAAGAAGAAGTTCCAGTACGCCGTGATCGAGGAGGCCGCCGCCGAGGTCATCCTGCGGACGGCCCCCGACCCGGCGCTGCCCCCGGACGAGCGGCTCCGGTCCGGCATCCGCGCGTTCGTCCGGGCGGTCCTGGAGGCGCCACAGCTCTACCGGGCCACGCTGCTGATGTCAGCCGCCGGCGATCCCGCCGTACGAGCGTTGCACTCCGAGATCCGCCAGGTGTTCAGCCAGTGGGTGATCAGCGCGGTCGCCGAGCGCGGGATCGAGATCACCCCGACCGTGGAGCTCGCCTGTCACGGCTGGCAGGGGTACGTCGAACAGACGCTGATGACGTGGATCGACAATCCCTCGGTGTCCGCCGACGCGCTCGAGCATCTCTGCGAGCAGTCCCTCGACGCCATCCTCACGACGACAGCCGATCGGGTCTGAACGGTAGGGTTCTCGGGTGCTGACGGTTGCCACGGTGAATGTGAATGGGATCAGGGCCGCGTTCCGGCGCGGGATGGGGCCGTGGCTGGAGGAGACCGATCCGGACCTGTTGCTGATGCAGGAAGTTCGCGCGACGGACGACGTACTGCGCGAGCACCTCGGCGGGGACTGGAGCATCGCGCATGCCGAGCCGTGGATCGACGGGCACAAGGGACGCGCGGGTGTCGCGGTGGCCAGTCGGCGGCCGATCAAGGACGAGCGCGGCGAGATCGGGCCGGAGCGGTTCGCCGGGTGCGGGCGGTGGGTGGAGGCGGACGTCGTACTCGACGACGGTACGACGCTGACGGCGGTGAGCACGTATGTGTTCACGGGCGAGTTCGAGACCCCGCCGCGGCAGGAGGAGAAGTACGCGTTCCTGGATGCGATGACCGCCCGGCTGACCGAGCTGCGCGCGGACGGACGGCACGTGCTGCTCTGCGGCGACCTCAACATCGCCCACCGCGAGGTCGACCTGAAAGCCTGGAAGGCGAACCGCAAGAAGAGCGGCTTCCTCCCCGAGGAGCGCGCCTGGATGGATCGTTTGTTCGAGTCCGGCTGGGTCGACCTCGGCCGCCACTTCGGCGGCGCAGGCCCCGGCCCCTACTCCTGGTGGTCCTGGCGCGGCAAGGCGTTCGACAACGACGCCGGCTGGCGCATCGACTACCAAATCGCCTCCCCCGCCCTAGCCACCACAGCCACCACCTGCACCATCCACCGAGCCCCCACCTACGCCGAACGCTGGAGCGACCACGCCCCCGTCGTCGCGACGTACGACGCCTGAACCTGGAGTCCGGGAAACCGGCCGACGCTGCCGGCGACAGGCGGGTAGTCTCGCGGCATGTCCGAGTTGAAGTCTTTTGGTGAGCCCCCGGTTGCGGCCCGGAAGCCGGTTGAGCGGCGGCATCATGGTGATGTTTTCGTTGATGAGTACGAGTGGTTGCGGGACAAGACCGACGACGAGGTGCTGGGGTATCTGCGGGCCGAGAACTCCTACACCCAGGCTCGTACCGCACAGCTGGAATCGTTGCGTGAGGCAATCTTCAAGGAGATCTCGGATCGCACGCTGCAGACCGACCTGAGCGTGCCGGCCCGGCGCGGCGGGTACTGGTACTACTCGCGCACGATCGAGGGCAAGCAGTACTCGCTGCACTGCCGCGTCAAGGTGGATGGCGACCAGCCGCCGGCGACCGACGGCGACATCCCCGGCGAGGAGCTGATGCTCGACGGCAACGAGGTGGCCGGCGACTCGGAGTTCTTCTCGCTCGGCACCGTCGACGTCTCCCCCGACGGCCGCCTGCTCGCGTACTCCGTCGACCTCAAGGGCGACGAGCGGTTCACCCTGCGGATCAAGGACCTGAACACGGGCGACCTCCTGCCCGACGAGCTCCCCGAGGTGCACTACGGCTCGGCCTGGTCCGCCGACAGCTCCACGATCTTCTACACCAAGGTCGACGACGCCTGGCGCCCGTACCAGGTCTGGCGGCACGCCCTGGGTACGACGGACGACGTCCTGGTGATGGAAGAGCCGGATGAGCGGTTCTGGATCGGCGTCGACCTGACCCGCAACGAAAAGGCGATCCTGATCGCGCTCGGCAGCAAGCTCACCAGCGAGGTTTGGATGCTGGACGCCAACGACCCCGCCGGGCAGCCGGTCGTGGTGGCCCCGCGCCGTGAAGGCGTGGAGTACGACGTCGAGCACGACGGCGACCTGCTCCTGATCACCCACAACGCGGACGCGTCCAACTTCTCGCTGGCCACTGCACCACTCGACTCCCCCGGCGACTGGACGACGCTGATCCAGGGCGACACGTCGAGCCGCCTGCTCGGCACGGACGCCTTCGCCGACCACGTCATCCTGTATCGCCGCCGCGACGCACTCACCGAGCTCGCGATCATGCGCCGTACCTCCGAAGGCTTCGGCACCCCGGAGGTGCTCGAGTTCGACGAGCCGATCCACACCGTCTCCCCCGGACGCAACGACGAGTGGCACGAAACCAGGTACCGGTTCGGCTACACGTCCCTGGTCACGCCGGGTTCGACGTACGACGTGGATATCGCGACCGGAGAGCGACGGCTGCTGAAGCAGCAGCCGGTGCTGGGTGGCGTGGACCTCGGCGCGTACACGCAGTACCGGGAGTGGGCGACCGCAGCGGACGGGACCAAGGTGCCGATCTCGATGGTCGCGCGCAAGGACGTCGCGAAGGACGGCAACGCGCCGGTCGTGCTGTACGGATATGGCTCGTACGAGAGCTCGATGGATCCGTGGTTCTCGATCCCGCGGTTGTCGCTGCTCGATCGCGGCGTGGTGTTCGCGATCGCCCACATCCGCGGCGGAGGTGAGCTCGGCCGGCACTGGTACGACAACGGGAAGACGCTGACCAAGCGGAACACCTTCACCGACTTCATCGCATGCGCCGAGCACCTGGTCACCGCGGGCTGGACCCGGCCGGAACGGATCGTCGCGCAAGGTGGCAGCGCCGGTGGCCTGCTGATGGGCGCGGTGGCGAACCTGGCGCCGAAGGCGTTCGGCGGGATCGTCGCGGAGGTTCCGTTCGTCGACCCGCTGACCACGATCCTCGACCCGTCCCTGCCGCTGACCGTCATCGAGTGGGAGGAGTGGGGCAATCCGCTCGAGGACCCGGCGGTGTACGAGTACATGAAGTCCTACTCGCCGTACGAAAACGTCAGCGCGCAGGACTATCCGCGGATCCTGGCGATCACCAGCCTGAACGACACCCGGGTCTTCTTCGTCGAGCCCGCCAAGTGGGTGGCGAAACTCCGGGAGACCGCCACCGGTGACGTCGACGTCCTGCTGAAAACGGAAATGGACGCGGGTCACGGCGGCCGCAGCGGCCGGTACGACGCCTGGCGCGAGGTGGCGTTCTCACTGGCCTGGGAGCTGGACACCCTCGGCCTGGCCTGACGTCGCGGCGACGCCGCCGGCCTGCTGGTTCACGCCTCGTTTCGGGCGGGAACACGGCGGGTACCGGCGGCGTTGCTGCTGGCTGGAGGCAGAACGTATTTCGAGTCCCCGATCAGGTGTGTCGTGCAACACATTCAGGGCCCAGACGGGTGCTGATTCTGGACAGATTCTCAGGTTTCCTTCCCGGTGCGCCGCTGGACAACGGTGCCGAATTCCCTTGGTTTTGGCGTGAATTCGGTTCCGGACGGTCAAGGGCGTCCGGGCAGCGGTCGTCACGGGCGGTGGGACACCGGTTTCCGGCGCGGATCGCTGCCAGGAACTCTCAGGGAACGTTCAGGGTGTTTACACACTCGTCCTGGAATCTTGAACCGTACTCGAGCGTTGCTCTCCATGTAACGACGAAGGGAGTTTCGGTGGCTCGCATGACTCGGGTCCGCACCGCGGACGACGGTATCGACGGCAAGGACAGCGTCGGTCTCTACCTCGAAGAGATCGCGCGCACGCCCCTGCTCACCGCTGAGGAAGAAGTCGAGCTCGCTGAGACGGTCGAGGCAGGTCTCCTCGCGGAGCAACTGCTGGCCGAGGGGCGGGTTGGACGGAAGAAGGGCGGAGCGCCCAAATATGCGACGGAGGACGAGCTGGAGTGGCTGGCCGAAGAGGGCCAGCGCGCACAGCAGCGATTCGTGACCGCGAACCTCCGCTTGGTGGTGTCGATCGCCCGCCGGTACGGACGTTCCCAGATGCCGCTGCTGGACCTGGTCCAGGAGGGCAACACGGGGCTGATCCGGGCGGTGGAGAAGTTCGACTACCGGAAGGGATTCAAGTTCTCGACGTACGCGACCTGGTGGGTGCGGCAGGCCATCACCCGCGGTATCGCGCAGCAGGCCCGAGTGGTCCGGCTGCCGGTGCACGTGGTGGAGCAGCTGAACCAGATCGGGTCGGCGCGGCGGACGCTGGAGCGCAAGCTCGGGCGTGAGCCGGAGATCGACGAGATCGCGGCGGAGCTGGACCTGGACGTGGATCGGGTCACTGAACTGATCCGGATCGGCCGGGACCACATCAGCCTGGACAACCCGATCGACGACGAGGGCGAGACCTCGCTGGGCGACCTGATCGCGGCCGAGACCGCGCCGGGCCCGGACCAGCTGGTCGCCGACGCGTCGGACCGCTCGGGCCTGTTCAGCCTGGTCGACAAGCTCGACCCGCGGTCGGCGGACGTCATCCGGCGCCGCTACGGACTGCACGACGGCCGCCAGGCCAAGCTCGCCGACATCGGCGCGGTGCACGGCATCTCCGCCGAGCGAGTGCGCCAGATCGAGCGCGAGGCCCTGGGCCGGCTCCGCCTCCTGGCGGATCCGACACTGGCAGCCTGACCCACCTCCGAAACCCCCAAAGGACCCCCGAGCCTCCCGGCTCGGGGGTCCTACTTTGTCCAGAGGTGGATCCAGGACGTGGTCGCTAGCCGTAGCGAGTCGGCGACGTGACGTCAGGCGGCGGCCTCGTTCCAGGTGCTGATCAGGCCAGGAAGCTCGGCCAGGCGCTGGATCGTGGCATCCGGCGTGCCCTCGGTGTGGCCGATCTGCTCGCCCGGGATCGCGCTGTGCGGGACGTGCGCTGCGCGCATACCGACGTTCTGAGCGCCCCAGACGTCGTCGAAGAGCCGATCCCCGACGAACAGGCACTTCGACGGCTCCGACACCTCGACCGCCCGCATCGCCGCCAGGAAGGCCTCCGGGTGCGGCTTCGTGTAAGGGATCTCGCTGGTGTAGACAGCCCCGTCGATCAGCTCGAGTACGCCGTCGCGCGCGAAGATGTCCTCATGCCGCCGGCGCGGCCAGAGCGTGTTCGACAGGACGCCGACCTTCAGCCCCTGAGCCCGGATCGCGTGCAGGGTGTCGAGCGCGTCCGGCTCGAGCAGGGTGTGCGGGTCCCACTGCCGCTCGTACTCCGCGAGAGCCGCCGGGGTCATCACCGTCTCCGCCAGCAGGCACACCTCCTCGAAGGTGCTGCTCAGATGCTCGTCCCGGGAGCGGCGCCAGACCGACCTCTCCGCGGTGACCAGCCGGGTGGCCAGCTCCTCCGCCCTGGCCTCGTCGATCAGCGTGGCCACCGACCGCCAGGCGTCGTACAGGTCGATGTCGTGCCAGGTTGCCAGCGTGCCACCCCAGTCGAACAGGACGGCTTCGATCTTCGCGTTCGTCACGCGATCACCCTGCCAGAGCCCACCGACAGTCCGCGCCCGATTTTCCTCAGCTGACCCGCGCGATCTGCTGACGCCGGGCCAGCCAGACCACGGCCGCGGCGTAGAACACCAGGCACGGGATGTCCGAGACCAGCAGCGTCCACGGCGCACCGCCCTGATCGTCCCAGCCGTCCAGCCGACCAGTTGCCGCTGGCAACAAGAACGCGAAGAGGTTGTTCATCGCGTGCAGCGCGATCCCGGCCTCCAGTCCCCCGGTCCGCACGGTCAGACAACCGAGCATGACCGCGAACAGGAAGATGTCGGCCATCGCCCAGCCCGTGTACCCGTGCGCCGACACGAACGCCGCGCTCGCGATCACGATCCCGGGCCACGGCGAGCGGAACAGCGTCCGGATCCACTGCCGCGGGCCGTCCTTCTGGTCCGGTCCGTAGGCGCCGACCGCCTGGATCAGCCATCCCCGGAACAGGAACTCCTCCGCCGCCGACTGGAACGGCACCAGGAGAATGATCACCAGGGCCGGAACGGCGAACGCTCCGAAGCCGACCCAGGACCCGCCGTCGTCGGTCGGTCCCGCGTCCTGGTTCGGGAAGATCGCGTCGACCAGCACGCCCAGGCCGAGCGACAGCGCCAGGTAGCCGAGGCCGGGCAGGCAGCACATCAGCAACCATCGCCAGCGGATCCGGTTCAGGACCGAGGCGACGCTCCAGAACGGCCGGCGCTGGACCAGCCAGGCGGTGAACGCCACGAACGGTGTGAGGGCGCCGAGCATCACCAGCGTGAGCGCGAGGTTCTCGGTGGCGCTCGGGAAGATGTCGTTGCCCTGCGGCTGGGAGATCTCGCCGGTGATCAGGCCGTGCACGATCTCCCAGGCGACCGCCACGCCCGCGGTGATGAAGAGGATGCCGGCGCCGAGGAACAGGGTGCCGACGATCGGCCGCCACCACGCGTGCTTCGCGGTGCGGGCCAGGCGGTGGTACGGCGTACCCGCCGGGGCCGGGATGGTCCGGGGCTCGCGGGGGGCGAACTGCGCCGGGTACTGCGGCGCGCCCCATTGCTGGGGGTACGGCGGCGGCGCGCCCCACTGCTGCGGGTGCGGCCCCGGAGGCGGGTAGGCAGCCGGTGGTGGGTAGCTGCCTGGTGGTGGGCCTTGCGGGTGGGGCGGGGGCGGCGGGTACTGCCCCGGCTGGGAGTATGGGCCCGGTTGTGAGGGCGGCCTGGGTTCTTGCGGGTCCATGACTGGACTCTAGAAGATCGGGCCAAGCTTCAGTGGAGGGAGACCACGGTGGTAACTGATCCGACACCTGGGCCGGCCGCAGCGACGCGCGCGCTGCCGCAGTCGGTGCTGATGCCGTTGACGGGTTCGGCGATCTTTCTGGTCGTCCGGATCGAACCGGGCGGCGAGGAGACGGCCCGGGATCTGCTGGAACGGATGAGCGGTCTGACCAGGTCGGTCGGCTTCCGCGTCCCCGCCGGCAATCTGTCCTGCGTCACCAGCATCGGGTCGGACGTGTGGGACCGCTTGTTCAGCGGCCCGCGACCGGCCGAGCTGCACCCGTTCGTCGAGCTCCAGGGCGCCACCCACCGCGCGGTCTCCACGCCCGGCGACCTGCTCTTCCACATCCGCGCCGCCCACATGGATCAGTGCTTCGAGCTCGCCGGCCAGATCATGAACGTCCTCGACGGCGCCGCCACGGTCGTCGACGAGGTCCAGGGCTTCAAGTACTTCGAGATGCGCGACCTGCTCGGCTTCGTCGACGGCACCGAGAACCCGGCCGGCGTCACAGCCCAGAACGCCGTACTGATCGGCGCCGAGGATCCGGACTTCGCCGGTGGCAGCTACGTCATCGTGCAGAAGTACCTGCACGACCTGAAGGCGTGGAACGCGCTCACCGTCGAGCAGCAGGAGCAGGCGGTCGGCCGGACGAAGCTCGACGACATCGAGATGGGCGACGACGTCAAGCCGGCCAACGCCCACATCGCGCTGAACGTGGTGGAGGACGAGGACGGCAACGAGCTGAAGATCCTGCGCGACAACATGCCGTTCGGCAGCATCGCGGAGCAGGAGTTCGGCACCTACTTCATCGGGTACGCCAAGACGCCCTCGATCACCGAGCTGATGCTCCGCCGGATGTTCATCGGCGAGCCCGAGGGCAACCACGACCGCCTCCTCGACTTCTCCACCGCGGTCACCGGCACCCTCTTCTTCACCCCCACCACCGGCTTCCTCGACGACCTCCCGCCCGCCCCCTGAGGCGTTCACCGACCCGAGGCTCAGGTCGCGCGCGGCGGGAAAGTTGCTGCGCGAAAGTGTCGGTGGGATGGGTGAGACTTGGGTCATGTTGCTCAGCGAGGTGGTCCAGACGTCGGCCGCGCTGGCCGGGACCCGGTCGCGGCTGAAGAAGGCCGAGTTCATCGCGGGGTTGTTGTCGAAAGCCACCGAGCCGGCCGAGATCGAGATCGTGGTGACGTACCTGTCCGGTGAGCTGCGGCAGCGCCGGACCGGGGTCGGCTGGCGGACGTTGGTGGACGCACCGGAGCCGGCCGCGGAGCCGTCGTTGACGGTCGAGGAGGTCGATCAGGCGTTCGCGGACCTGGCCGAGATGGGTGGTGCGGGCGTGCAGGCACGCCGGCGGACGGCGGTCGACGCGTTGTTCGGGCGGGCGACCGCTGATGAGCAGCAGTTCTTGCGGCAGCTCGTCGGTGGCGAGTTGCGGCAGGGTGCGCTCGACGGGGTGATGGCCGACGCGGTCGCGCGCGCCACTGGGATCCCGCTCACCAAGATCCGGGCGGCGACGATGCTGCGTGGCGCGGCGGCTCCGGTGGCGGTCGCCGTACTGACCGAGGGCGAGGCGGGGCTGGCGCAGTTCGGGCTGGAGGTCGGGCGCGGTGTGCAGCCGATGCTCGCTCAGTCCGCGACCAGCGTGGCTGAGGCGTTGACCAAGACGGGCACGCCGGCGGCCCTCGAGTGGAAGCTGGACGGGATCCGGATCCAGGTGCACCGGAACGGCTCTGACGTGGTCGTCTACACGCGGACGTTGGACGACATCACTGCTCGGGTCCCTGAGGTGGTGAGCGCCGTACTCGCGCTGGACGCACAGCAGGTCGTGCTCGACGGCGAGCTGATCGCGCTGCGGCGCGACGGACGACCCGAGGCGTTTCAGGTGACAGGGTCGCGGACGGCGACTCGCGCGGCGACCGGACCGGAGTCCGTGCCGCTGACGCCGTACTTCTTCGACATCCTGCATCAGGACGGCCAGGACTTGCTCGGACTCGACGGCGCGGCGCGTCAGGAGTGGCTGTCGAAGCTTGTGCCGGAGGAGCGGCGGATCCCGCGGCTGGTGACCGATGCTGCGGAGGCCGGGCAGGCCTTCTTCGTGGATGCGGTGAAGCGTGGCCACGAAGGGGTGATGGTGAAGTCGTTGACCGTGCCGTATGAGGCGGGTCGGCGTGGGTCCGGATGGGTAAAGGTCAAGCAGACGCACACGCTCGACCTGCTCGTCCTGGCGGCGGAGTGGGGACACGGGCGCCGGACCGGGTGGCTTTCCAACCTGCATCTGGGGGCGCGGGACGAGGAGACCGGCGAGTTCGTGATGCTCGGGAAGACGTTCAAGGGGCTGACGGACGAGTTGCTGCGGTGGCAGACCGACCGTTTCCAGGAGTTGGCGGTACGACGGGACGACTGGGTCGTGTATCTGAAGCCGGAGGTGGTGGTGGAGATCGCGTTCGACGGGGTGCAGACCTCGCCGCGGTATCCGGCCGGGATGGCGCTGCGGTTCGCCCGGGTGCTGCGGTATCGCGACGACAAATCACCTGACGACGTTGATACGGTGCAAAGCGTGCGGGAGATTCACTCGGGACCCGGCGGCGAGCAGGAGGATGAAGCGGATGGCTGAGGACCCCGATGTCGTGTCCCGGCGGATCGCCCGCGAGTCGCTGGACCGCGACGATCCGACCGGGTGGTTCGAGCACCTCTACTCCGCAGCCTCGGAAGGTGCCGCGGTCGTGCCGTGGGATCGCGGTGCGGCGCATCCGCTGCTGAGCGAATGGGTCGACGAGGCGCAGCCCGACGGGACCGACAAGACCGCGCTGATCGTCGGGGCCGGGACTGGCTGGGACGCTGAGCTGATCGTCGACTGCGGCTATGACACGACCGCCTTCGACATCTCCCCCACCGCGATCGCGACCGCGCGCCGGAACCACCCGGACTCGAAGGCGCACTACAGGACCGCCGACCTCCTCGCGCCGCCGGCCGAGTGGCACCGCGCGTTCGATCTGGTCGTCGAGATCTACACGGTCCAGGCCCTCCCGATTCCCGTGCAGGCATCCGCGATCAACCAGGTCGGTGAGCTGGTTGCCCCCGGTGGCACCCTGCTCGTCATCGCCGCCGCCCGCCCCGACGACCAACCCGACGCCGACACCGAAGGCCCGCCCTGGCCACTCACCCGGGCCGCCATCGACTCCTTCACCACCCCGGACCTACGCCTCATCCAGCTCACCCAATCCCCCAGCCCAGTCGACCCGACCGTCCTCCGCTGGCGCGCCGAATACCTCCGCGACTAAGTGGCCGTGCGGACCCGGTCAGGGGCGGCGGGCGGCGAGGACGCAGAACTCGTTCCCCTCGGGGTCGGCCAGGGTGACCCAGCTTTCCTCGCCGGTTTGGCCGACCCCAGTCAAAGAGCGGGTCCGCCCGGCCACACCTTAACCGCCGCGTTCCACGGCGGGTTCAGGTATGTGCCGCGCTTCAATCGGTTGCGTACTGCGGGCGCCCGGCCGGCCGGTACACCTGGATCGTCACGCCCTTCGAGTCGGCTCGCGAGTCGATCAGCTCGAGCGCCAGGTCCGGGCCGGTGTCCGGGAAGAGCCGTGCGCCTTGGCCGAGGATCACGGGGATGACGAGCAGGGTGAGCTCGTCGACGAGGTCGTTGTCGAGCAGCCAGCGGATCAGGGTGGCGCTGCCGTGCACCTGCAACTCACCGCCCGGCTTGGCTTTCAGCTCGCGGATGGCCGCCGCGACGTCGCCGGTGAGGAGGGTTGTCTCCGCCCATTGCGGGTCGCTGAGTGTGGTCGATACGACGTACTTGGGCCGCGAGTTCAACGGCCCTGCGATGGGGTTGGCCGGATCTTCGATGGCTCCCCACTAGCCGGCGAAGAGCTCGTACGTGCGCCGGCCGAACAGGAACGCGTCGGCGCGCTGGTAAGTCTGGTTGATGAGCGTCCTGGTCGCGTCGTCGCCGGCGCCCCTGGCCCATCCGCCGCGCACGGCATTTCCGGCGGTCCTCGTCCGACGCGCCACCGTTGCCCTGCACCACTCCATCGATGGTGACTTGCGTGATCGTCGTCAGCTTCATGATCGCGGTTCCCCTTCCTTGGGCGCCCCTCGTGGGCAGCCGCTCACCCCTGCTACGAACACCTCGGTCCCGATCCGACATCGCCTCCTCGGCCTCGTTCGAACTCCACTGCAGAGCCAGGAACGCAGGGGAACATATGTTCGATAATGATGTAGACTGGCTCAATGGCGGGGCAGGGCGTGGTGGGGCCGACGGCGTTGCGGATGATGCTGGGCAGTCATCTGCGGCGGTTGCGCGAGCGCGCCGGAGTCAGCCGCACCGACGCCGGCTGGGCGATCCGGGGGTCGGAGTCGAAGATCAGCCGGCTGGAGCTCGGGCGGGTCGGCTTCAAGGAGCGTGACGTCGAGGACCTGCTGAGCCTGTACGGCGTGACCGACGCGCGGGAGCGGGACCGGCTGCTGGAGCTGGCTCGTGAGGCGAACGATCGCGGCTGGTGGCATCGGTACGGCGATGTCACGCCGGACTGGTTCGATGCCTATCTCGGGCTCGAGGCGGCGGCGGAGCTGATCCGGACGTATGAGATCCAGTTCGTGCCGGGGCTGTTGCAGACGGCCGACTACGCGCGGGCGGTGGCGCGGCTGACGCCGGGCAATGCGCGGGCCGACGATGAGGTCGAGCGCATCGTCGCGCTCCGGACCCGGCGGCAGCGCGTGCTCGACCGCGAGCCACCCCTCAAGCTGTGGGCAGTGATCGAGGAGTCCGTCCTGCACCGCCCGATCGGCGGTCCCGAGGTCCTTCGCAACCAGCTCGACGCTCTCCGCGAGGCGATCACGCGCCCCAACATCACCCTGCAGATCATCCCGCTGAACAGCTCAGGTCACGCCGCCACGGGTGGAGCCTTCACGCTCCTCCGCTTCCCCCAGCGCGACCTCCCCGACATCGTCTATCTCGAGCACCTCACCAGCGCCCTCTACCTCGACAAACGCGACGACGTGGAGACCTACACCGAAGCCCTGGACGTCCTCTCCACCACGAGCACCCCACCCCAAGAGACCCCAACCCTCCTAACCACCCTCCGCAACCAACTCCCCTAACCCGACCACCAAGCCAGCCTCGCTGATGCCAACCCACCCGCTCCCACGGCGGCGGTGGCGGAAGAGCTGGAGCTACTCGTCCCCCACCCCATCTGCGCCCACGGGCGAGGCGTTCCCGGTCGAGGTTGGGCTATTCGTCAGGAGTCAGGAGGTTTTGGGCTGGGGTGGTGGTGGAGAGTTCTTGGTGGTGGTAGTCGAAGGCGGGGCTGTCGGAGCGGATTCTCGGGAGTTGGTCGAAGTTGTGCCGTGGGGGTGGGCAACTGGTGGCCCACTCCAGCGACCGGCCCCAGCCCCACGGGTCGTCCACCTCTACGCGCGGGTTCCGGCGGGACTTGTACACGTTGTAGAGGAACGGGAGGGTGGAGATGCCCAGGACGAAGGCGCCGACGCTGGACACCTGGTGCAGGGTCCTGAAGCCGTCGTTGAAGCTGTAGTCGGCGTAGCGGCGGGGCATGCCCTCGACACCCAGCCAGTGCTGCACCAGGAACGTGGTGTGGAAGCCGAAGAACAGCAACCAGAAGTGCAGCTTCCCGAGCCGCTCGTCGAGCATCCGCCCGGTCATCTTCGGCCACCAGAAGTAGAACCCGGCGAACATCGCGAACACCACGGTCCCGAAGACCACGTAATGGAAGTGCGCGACCACGAAGTAGGTATCGGACAGCTGGTAGTCCAGGGCCGGCGAGGCCAGGATGATCCCGGTCAGACCGCCGAACAGGAACGTCACCAGGAAGCCGATCGACCACAGCATCGGCGTCTCGAACGACACCGATCCGCCCCAGATCGTGCCGATCCAGTTGAAGAACTTCACCCCGGTCGGGACCGCGATCAAGAACGTCATGAACGAGAAGAACGGCAGATTCACCGCGCCGGTGACGAACATGTGGTGTGCCCAGACCGCGATCGACAGCAGTCCGATACCCAGTGTCGCGCTGACCAGGCCGATGTAGCCGAAGACCGGCTTGCGGCTGAACACCGGCAGGATCTCGGTGATGATGCCGAAGAACGGCAAGGCGATGATGTACACCTCGGGATGCCCGAAGAACCAGAACAGGTGCTGCCACAAGATCGGCCCGCCGTTGCCCGCGTCGAAGACGTGAGCCCCTAGGGCTCGATCCGCCTCCAGCATCAGCAGCGCACCGGCCAGGATCGGGAACGCGATCAGCACCAGGATCGACGTCACCAGGATGTTCCAGCAGAAGATGGGCATCCGGAACATCGTCATACCGGGTGCACGCATGGTGATGATCGTGGTGACGAAGTTGACCGCACCGAGGATCGTGCCCAGACCGGCCATCCACAGACCCATGACCCACAGGTCACCGCCCACACCGGGTGAGCGCTCTCCGTTCGAGAGCGGCGAGTACGCCGTCCAGCCGAAGTCAGCCGCACCGCCAGGCGTACCGAACGCCGCCAGCGTGATCAGGCCACCGAACAGGAACAGCCAGTAACTGAACATGTTCAGCCGCGGGAACGCCACGTCGGGAGCACCGATCTGCACCGGCATGATGACGTTCGCGAACCCGACGAACAGTGGTGTCGCGAACAGCAGCAGCATGATCGTGCCGTGCATCGTGAACAGCTGGTTGTAGACCTCTTCGTTCACGATCTGCATACCGGGCTCGATGAGCTCGGCGCGGATGACCAGCGCCATCACGCCGGCGATCAGGAAGAACACGAACGATGTGACCAGGTACAGCTGACCGATCACCTTGTGGTCGGTCGTCGACAGCAACCGTCCGATCACCTGCCCGAGCGGCCGCCGTACTGGTCCGACGGCTACCGGACCGGTACGTTCAGCTATCCCGGTGCGTTCGCTGACACTGGCCATGCGCCCTCCCGTGGACCGTTCCCGCGTGCGGGGGTACCCACAATCCCTTCGATTAGACACCCGCCCGCGCCCACAGCAACAGCCTTGGCGGTCACCCGGCCGGTCCGGCCGCGATCACTGCCTGTACGTCGGCCAGCCGGAGAGTCGCCGGATCGAAGTCGGTCAGGCACCAGGCGGCCCCGGCCGACGAGTACGGCCGTACGTCGGTCGACGGCGACACGGCGACCGCGATGTCGAAGCCGCTCAGCGATCCTCGGAGAGACTCCAGCGTGGCCACCACGTCGGCCAGTTGGTCCGGTGACGTCAGGTTGACCGGGAAGAACCCGTCGTAGCGAACGGCCCGGCGGATCGGCTTCTGGTTGCCGGGAAACCCGGCTATCCAGATCGGGATCCGGCCGGACTCGGGGCGCGGCAGGAAGCGGACCGAGTCGACCGTGTAGTGCTTGCCATGATGCGAGACCGACTCACCTGTCCACCCGGCCGTCAGGATCTGCAGGGACTCGTCGAGTTGCTCGGCCCGGACGCGATCGTCGACCTCCTCCCCCGACCGGGAGAATTCACCCGCGAACCGATCGCTCCCGAGGCCGGCACCGAGCGTGAGACGCCCACCGGACAGCAGGTCGAGTGTTGTTGCCTCACGCAACAGCTTCACCGGCCGCCGGCGGGCGACCGGCGTCACCATCGGCCCGATCCGCAACTGTTCGGTCGCAGTGGCCATCGCGGCCAGCGTGATCCACGGATCGGCGACGGCCGCGATCGGCTCCCGCCACCACAGCTGATCCCAGACGAACATCCCGTCCCACCCGGCCTCCTCCGCGGCGGCCGCCAGCCGTGCCACGGTCAGCGGATCCGCGAGTTCGTCGAACAACGGCACCCACACCGCGGATCGCATCACCGGCTCCCGGTGTGATCGGCGACCGCGTCGATCAACACGTCCCACAGCTCAGCCGGAATCCCGTGCCCCGCCCCTTCGACGACGACCAGTCGGCCGTCGCGTACGGCGTCGCGGATCGCCTCGCCGTGCGGCAACGGGAAGACCGGATCCGACGAGCCGTGCACCACCAGCACCGGCATCGACAAGTCACCGAACCCACCGTTGACCGGCCCGTCGAACGTCATCGCATAGTGGTTCGTCAACGAGGCCTCGTAGTCCCGAGCCCGGGCCATGTCCCGTCGTACCAGGTCGCGGGCCGCGTCCTCGTCGAAGTGCCCGGCGGCCTCCGCCTCGATCGCCCGTACGACGTACTCCTCCACCGCGGCCGGGTCAGCGAAGTCGGGCGGCTCAATCTGCGCCACCGACGGCGCCGGCAGGTCGTCGGCGCCCGTACTCGTGGAGACGAAGGTCAGCGACGCGACGCGCGACGGGTAATCCGCGCCGAGTATGAGGGCCGTGCCGCCGGACATCGACTGCCCGACCACATGCGCGCGGTCGATGCCCAAGGCATCCAACAGACCCACCGCGTCCGCGGCCAGATCCCGCATCGAGTACGGCGGCTTCCCCACCGGGTACGACGTCGATCGGCCGGTGTCGCGCTGGTCGTAGCGGATCACATACCGCCCGCGGCCGGCGAGCCGCGTGCACAGCGGGGTCTCCCACCACAGCATCGAGGCGGAACCTCCGTGGATCAGCAGCACCGCCGGGTCGGCGGGATCACCGAACGTCTCGGCACAGATCTCGGCTCCGTTGACCGGGTAAAGCTTCTCAGTAGTCATGTCCTTGACCGTAGAAGCGGAACGCCATCACGAAAAGCGATTGTTTCTGATGATTTAGATCGCCACCGGCGATAGTCTGCGAACTATGTACGAGCTGCGTCATCTCGCGACCCTGGTTGCCGTCGCCGACGAGGGATCGTTCGGCCGCGCCGCGACCAAGCTCGGCTACACCCAGTCGAGCGTCAGCCAGCAGATCGCCGTCCTCGAGAAGGCCGCCGGCGGAGCGGTGTTCGACCGGCCGGGCGGCCCCAAGCCGGTCCGCATCACGCGATTGGGCGCCGTCCTCCTGGACCACGGACGCGAGCTGCTCCGCCGGGCCGACGCGATGTCGGACGCCGTGGAGCGCTTCCGCGCCGGCGACGGCCGGATCGACATCGGCACGTTCCAGACCGTCTCCAACGTGCTGCTGCCGACCGTGATCCGCGAGCTGCACGAGGCACATCCCGGCTGCGAGATCAGGTTGTTCGAGGAAGAGACCGACGTACCGGACCTCACCGGCCTCGACCTGATGTTCTTCGACGGGCCGGCCGACGGCCCGGGCGACGTCGACATCGACCACCTCAAACTGCTCGACGACCCGCACGTCCTGGTCGCCCGCCCGGGTGACTTTCCACCCGGGCCGGTCGCGCCGAAGCAGCTCGACCGGCTGCCGATCGTCGCGCATCCGGCGATCTGCGATCAGGCCAACGTCGAGCGCTTCCTCGCCCAGCAGGGCATCCGCCCCGAGTTCGTGTTCCGCACGGCCGGAAACGAGGCCCTGCTCGCGATGGTGCGAGCGGGTCTCGCCCCGGCCGTGATGCCGCTCCTCGCCGTCTACCCGAACGAGGCCGGCCTGGCTCTCCACGAGTTCGAACCGGCACTGCCCGCCAGAGAGATCTACCTGCTCTGGCAGGCCGGCCGCACACACTCGCCGCTGGCGGCGCACGCGATCGAGATCGCGCAGCGTGTGGCGGCCGACCTGGACCAGGTCAGCTGACCGTCAGCACCTTGGACGGCGTCTGCGTTCCAGCGTGGTCTGCGTCAGCGAACCACACCACGCGATACGTGTAGGTACCGCGTGCGGTCGGCTTGATGCTGAAGCCGTACTTGCCGTTGGTCGTGAGCTTGACCGACGTCACCGCGACCCAGCTCGTGCCCGACCGGCGCTGCAGGTAAGCCGTCGTACCGGCGTGCGGCGGGTTGAGATAGCCGTACAGCAGCACGGATTCGCCGAGCTTGATCGCCGGAGTGAGGTACCCCGACATCGCCGGCTTGACCTCGACCAGCGCGGCCGAGCTCCGCGTCCCCAGCAGACCGGCGGCGCCGTTGTAGCCCCACATGTAGTACGTCGAGACCGCCGGCTTCTGCACCGACGTGACGACGCCGTTCGCGTCCGACGTCAGCACCGCGGCCGTCGTCCACTTCGTCGCGTTCTTCGCCTTCGAAAACAGCACCACCGGTACGCCGCTCAGCCTGGTCGCATCGTTGAGCCGCGTGATAACCGACGTCAGCGTGACCGACCCGGTGTACATGATCGAGGCCGCGCTGGCCGCGATCGTCGTCTTCGTCCCGATCAGCCGGACATCGACCCCGGGCCCGATCTTGCCCTTGCTGTCCTTCACCCAGACCCGGTACGCGTAGCTCCCCGAGTTCACCAGACCGGTCAGCGCGAACGAACTCGCCGTACCGTTGTAGATCGCCGCACCGGCGGTCGGTAGCTGCGGCGCGGTCGAACCGGACGCGCCGCGGATGATGATCTGGCCGAGCGTGGTGTTGGCGGGAATGCCCCACTGCAACGTTGCGACCGTGACACCACCCGTGACCTTGAAGCTGGTGACCGGTGGCGGTGGCGCGGTGAGGTTCAGGTAGTCCCGGTCGATCGACATCGTCACGCCGCCATGTGTCTCCGACGTGTTGCCGACGAACTGGTGCACCCGCTGGTGGTTGTTCCAGTACGTCGCCGGGATGAACGGGCTGGTCCCGACCGGAATCGTCGTGTTCCAGTGCGCGAACCACAGGTTGTCCGGTCGCGTGTACGCCGTACTCGCGTAAGCGCTGGACAGGTCCACGCCACCCGAGGACGCACCGACGTACGCGCCGCCGAGGTAGCCGCGGGAGTTCAGCTCCTGCGTCCAGCCGCTCAGGTAGGACAGGACGGCGGCCTTGCACGCTGCGGTCGAGGTGTACGCCTCGATGTCGCTGTAGATCGCGCTCCGCTGCGCGAACCCGAGCGCCTGCGCGGCGGCGACCGCGTTGATCGCGGCGTTCCGGCCTTGGGTCAACGCGGTCGACGCGACCGACGACATCCGGCTGGAGTACGTCGTGCAGGGCGCCTGCAGACCGACGTCGATCAGCAGGAACTGCCAGCCCTTGCTCGCGTTGGCCGCTACCCAGTCGGCCGTCAGGTTGGGCTGGCCACACGCGCGCAGACCGCCGCTGATGTAGATGCCGACGCCCTGATAGCTCGGCCGCCACGCGTCCATCGTCGCCTGCGAAGGCGCCGTGCACGCGTCGAATCCGTACCCAGCGAAGTTGCCAGTGGCAACGACCGACGGTGTGACCGCGGCGGGCTGGGCGACCCGCGCGGACTGCGACTTCGAAACGACGCGACCAGTCGCCAGTACGGCGTTCGCCGTCTGCTCGGAACCCGGTGCGTAGTACGCGGTCGCGAGTACGCCGGCATCCGTGATCGCGCGACGCAGCAGGCCGTCGCTGGACGGCTGCTCGGTGGTCAGCGGCTCGAGGACGAGCCCCGAGCTCCGGCCGACCAGATGCGCCGGGCAGTCGGCCTGCGCCGTACTGCGGCCGAGGTAGACGGCTTGACGGTCGAACCGGACACAGGCGGTCGGGTCGGTGGACAGATCGATGACCGGCCAACTGGCCGGAACAGTGACTTCATAGCCGTGGTACGAGACGGTCTGCGTCTCGTCGGCGTCGGCCGGGCCGGTGGTGATCAGTCCGGCCACGAGTCCAAGGGCAAGTGCTAGCACCCCAGGTCTGAACAGCCTCACAATGCTCCTCACTTTCAGACGGACGGTGTGGTCCGGCGGAAAGTGCGGCCCCCCAGACCCAACCCTTCAATCCCCCAAGTCAAAGCCAGCGCCCACTCCTTGTCGAAGAGGTTCCGGCACTCGCTTCGATACCCGGATGCTATCGACCCTGATTCTCTGCCTGACGGCGGGATCAGCCGACGTACGCAAGCGCGACCTCGATCACGGGTTCGTAGACCGCACGGCGATCCGTCGTCCAGACCGCGGCGCCACCGAGCGCCTCGTCGGTTGCGATGCGGTAGATGAGCGCTCGGACCAGCATCTGGCCCCACTGTGGGAGGTCTGACCAACGCGCTGCCAGGTCAGGCTTGGCGTCGTACCAGCAGAGGGCGTCGGCGACCGCGACGGCCGACGCCCACGCGGGCGGCCGCCAGTACACCGGCCAGTCGATGATCGCCGGCGGCAACCCGTCGGCGAACATCACGTTCCCCGGCAGATCGCCGTGTACCACCTGCGCCGCCAGGTCGACCGGCCGACGAGCCTTCACCAGCCCCGAAACCAAGTCCTGGTACGCCGGACTCCCGCCGGCCGGCTCCTCGTCCCACGCGACCCGATCGCCGTACGACCAAGCGTCATCACGTTCGTCGAGAAAGCCTGGCCGTGGCAGCCCGGCAACGGCCGCATGGAAAGCGGACCCAGCTGTCAGTACGTCGTCCTGCCTCCGGACATCCGTGGCACCGGCCAGCAACTGTGATGCCTCCCAGCCGTGCGCGATCCACTCGCCACCTCGGCTGCGCACCGGTCGTGCCACCCGAAACTCGGTGGACTCCGGCAGCCCATCCAGCACGTCAGCGCGCCACAGACTCTCCGCCATCAATCCCGCCCGCTTCAGCACGACCGCGCCGGATCGCCACGTCTCACCCTGCCCGCCCGGCAGGAGGACGGGGTGTTCGGACAGCCCGAAGGCATCCAGGACAGCTTCCGAGGGAGCGCTCACCCGGCCGATCGTAGGTGCGCTCCCGGCACATCCGCCAAGAGTTTAGTTGCGGACCTGACGCGAGTCGGGTGCGGGTCCGCGGGCTTGGGCGCTCTAGGATTTCGCGGTGACTGATCTCGATCTGTTCGGCGACCTCGACACCGGCGCGCTCCCGGACCGGCAGCAGCGGATCCTGGTGGTGATCCGGGACTGGGTGACGCGGTACGGCTATCCGCCGAGCAGCCGGCAGATCGGTGATGCGGTCGGACTGCGCTCCTCGTCCTCGGTGTCCAAGCACCTGGCCAGCCTGGAGGACAAGGGCTTCCTGCGGCGCAGCCCGTCGGTGTCGCGGCCGATCGACGTACGGATGTTCCTCCAGGAGTCGCCGGCGCGGGACTCCGACGATTCGGTGCCGGTGCCCGTGGTCGGTGACATCGCGGCCGGTACGCCGATCGCCGCGGTCGAGCACGTGGACGACGTACTGCAGCTCCCGCGCGGGCTGACCGGGCGCGGCAATGTGTTCGGCCTGCGGGTCCGCGGCGAGTCGATGATCGACGCCGCGATCTGCGACGGCGACATCGTCGTGATCCGGCAGCAGTCCGAGGCCCACTCGGGTCAGATCGTCGCCGCGATGATCGACGAGGAGGCGACCGTCAAGGTGTACCGCCGCCGCAACGGCCACGTGTACCTCGAGCCGCGAAACCCGGCGTACGACGTCATCGACGGCGACGACGCGGTCATCCTCGGCGTTGTGGTGTCGGTACTGCGGAGCGTTTGACGCCGAGGAGCGTCGACGCTCCGGCCAGGTTGGACAGGAGTAGCGCCAGGGCGGCCGAGATCGCGCAAGCGCTCGGCAGCAATACGGCGTATTTCACCCAGAGGCCCGCGTCCCAGCGGACGACGAAGAAGGCGATCGCGAGGATGATCGGCTGGTGCACGATGAAGTACGGCATCGCGGCGCGGGCGACTGGTACGGGTAGCGGCCGCTGGAACGCGGCGAGCCGCATGCCGCCGCCGAGGACCGCCACCAGCCAGCCCCAGACGGCGACGGTGATCAGGGGCGAGTACCAGAGGTAGGCCCAGGAGTAGCCCGGATCCGGCCACCAGCCGTCGAGGAAGTCGATGATTCCGGTGACAATGCCGAGGACGAAGGCGCCGATCCCGAGCATAGGCGACGACGAACGGAACCAGGAGCCGAAGGGATCGCTCGCGGAGGAAGCCGGCTGCGGTCCGCCAGCGGAGGGCGAGCCAGGCACCGGCACCCGACAGCATGAAGAAGAACGCCAGGCCCCACAGTCCGAGGAAGGCGATCGCGATCGAGATGCCCTCGCTGCGGTCCGCGTTCTTCACATGCCAGTCGGCGTCGTCGAACGGGCGCAGGGAGTGGAACACGAACACTCCGAACACCGCCAGCACGCGCAGCCAGTCCAGAAACCACAGCCGTTCGCCCCGCCCCTGAGTACCCATGGATCAAGGATCCTGGCTCACTGGGCCGAGCGCTCCTGGAGGAGGCCGAGCTGGGCGGGATTGGAGGTCAGGTCCGCGGCTCGCTGGTTGGCGGCGTCAGCCTCGGCGTCGCGACCGAGATCGCGGAGGAACTGTGCTCGGGTCGCGTGGAACAACGGATATAGCTGCAAATCCGTCGACAACTCGTCGAGTTGGGTGAGTGCGGCCTGCGGGCCGTTGACGTAGGCGAACGCGATGGCGCGATGCAAGCGGGTCACCGGCGTCGGCTGCAGGGCCAGCAGCATGTCGTAGAGGACGAGGATCTGCTCCCAGTCCGTCGCCGCCCAGATCGGGGCCTCGCTGTGGCAGGCAGCAATGGCTGCTTGCAGTTGGTACGGACCGGGCGCCCGATGGCGTCGGGCGGTGCGGGTCAGCAAAGTGGTCGCGTCGGCGATGGCGGCGTGGTCCCAGCGGCCGCGGTCCTGGCCCTCGAGCAGGATCAGCTCGCCGGTGGTCGTGAAGCGGGACGCCGTACGGGCGCGGTGCAGGCGGATCAGCGCGAGCAGGCCGGCGATCTCGGGCTCGTTCGGCAGCAGGCCATGGAGGAGGGCCGTGAGCCACTCGGCGTCGTCGACCAGATCGCGCGAGTGAACGCGGTCGGCGGAGCTGGACAGGTAGCCCTCGTTGAAGAGCAGGTAGATGACCGTGAGTACCTCGGTGAGGCGGTCGGGAAGTTCGTCGTCGCGCGGTATGCGGTACGGAATTCCGGCCTCGGTGATCTTCCGCTTCGCCCGGGTGATCCGCTGCGCGACGGCCGACTCGGACGCCAGGAACGCGGCCGCGATCTGCGCGGTGGTCAGTCCGCAGACCACTCGTAACGTGAGGGCGACCTGCGCCTCGCGAGCAAGCGCCGGGTGGCAGCAGGTGAAGATCAGCCGCAGCCGGTCTTCGGCCGCGGGCTGCACGGGAAGCTGCAGCTGGGCCAGCTTGGCGCGGTAGTTCTGCTGTCGGCGCAGTACGTCGAGACCGCGGCGGCGGGCGACCGTGAACAGCCAGGCGTCGGGCCGCTCCGGAATCCCCTCGACCGGCCAGCGCCGCAGGGCGATCTCGACGGCGTCCTGGACCAGGTCCTCGGCGGCGGAGAAGTCGCCGAGCAAGGAAACCAGCGCTCCGGCCAGCTGGCTCGCGTGGTCCCGGACCACGCGAGCCAGTTCGTCTTCAGTTCTCACGAAGCCCCGGTGGTGTTCATGAACGCGACCGGCCGGATCTCGACGACCGGGCAGGCCGGCCAGGTCTTCACCATCCGCAGCGCCTCGTCCAGGTCGTCGACCTCGATCTCGCTGAACCCGGAGATCACCTCCTTGCCCTCCATGAACGGCCCGTCGGTCGTCATCGGTACGCCGCCGTCGAACCGGACCGTGGTCGCCGACCCGGCCCCTTGCAGCTTGCTGCCACCGCGCAGCTTGTCCCGGTGATCGTCGAACCACTGCGTCACCCGCGCCAAGGCCAGCTCCCGCTCGTCCGGCGTCATCGCCTCGAACTCCTTCGCGTACGCCTCGGTCTCGACGAACATCAACACATACCTCACCCGCACACCTGCTTCCGGTCGGTCTGGTGGAACAACTCTCATCCTGCAGACGATCGGCGTACCCCTCGACCCGACACTTCGGGCCTTCGGTCCTTCCCGCTGAGGACATCTGGCTCTGTCGGAGCCCGGCGTGGCGGCGGTTGGATTGGCGGCAGACGGCAGGAAAGGGAGTGTTCGATGACAGCGTCCGGCCGATCCCGGTCTCCGCAGGGGAGGGACCAGTCGGAGCCGGGGGTGTCGCTCGGGCTCGCGCGGCAGGAGGGGTCCGCATGGACCGAGCCGCAGGTCGACGCGTCGCAGGAGGCGGAACAGCTGACAGCGGGCGCGCTGATCCGGCTGGCCGGTGCACTGGACGCAACCGTTTCCGACCGTCTCGGTCCACGGACCTCGCCCGTCCGTGGACTCGCCGCCCGCCACCCTGTGCTGGATCACCTGCGTGAGGACGAGTGCCTCCAGCTGCTCGCCCCCGGCGGCACCGGCCGGCTGGCTTTCGAGCTGGCCGGCCGATTGTCGGTGCGATCGGTCACCTACACGGTGCACGGCCGGCAGTTCGTCTTCCGGACCGGGGCCGCCACTGCGATCGCGCGGTACGGCGATGGTCCGGTGGCATTCGAGGTGGATCGGCTGGACGGGGCCGCGCGGGACGGCTGGAGCGTGCTGGTCTCGGGCCGCTGCCGGCACGGCTCACTGCAGGAGACGGTGACGTGGCGCTCAGGCACGGATCCGTGGGCGGGCGACGACCAGGAGATCCTCGTAGTCATCGAACCGGAGCACATCAGTGGACGCCGCATCCGTACTTGCTAACCGACCGGCCGGGGCCTGCAGACAGCGTGGGTCAGGTCTTCGGGCGCCGCTTCGCGCGTTCGACGGCGTACACGGCTGCCTCCGTCCGGCGCTCCATGTCGAGCTTGCGGAGCAGCCCGGAGACGTAGTTCTTCACCGTCTTCTCGGCCAGGAACATGCTCTCCGCGATCTGCCGGTTGGTCTTGCCGGCCGCGATCTCGTCGAGGATCCGGCGTTCCTGCTCGGTCAGGGACTCGTAGCGCGGGTCGTCGTCCACGTCGACCGGGTTCCGCAGCCGCTCCAGGACCAGAGCCGTCATCGCCGGGTCGAGCAGCGACTCCCCCGCGGCCAAGCGCCGTACCGCTCCGACCAGGTCCGTGCCGCTGACCTGCTTGAGCAGGTAGCCGGCCGCCCCGGCCATGATCGCGGTGAACAGGGCTTCCTCGTCGGAGAACGAGGTCAGCATCAGGCAGGCCGGCGGCTTGTCCATCGCCGACCGGATCTCCCGGCACACGGTGATCCCGTCGCCGTCGCCGAGGCGGACATCGAGGACGGCGACATCAGGCTGCAGCGCCGGGATCCGGGTGGTCGCCTGCGCCGCGGTCGACGCCTCGCCGACCACCTCGATGTCCGGCTCGCCCTCCAGCAGCTGCCGCAAGCCGAGCCGCACCACCTCGTGGTCATCGAGCAGGAACACCGTGATGGCCATAGCTTGTCGCTCCCCCCTGAAGCAGCTGTATCGCTCAGCGTAGACCGGCAATGGAGGATCTGATGCACACCTACGACGATGCCGGCCTGGAGATCCTCGACGGGCCGGAGTGCCTCCGGCTGCTGTCCTCGGTCCCGGTCGGGCGGCTCGTGTTCACCCAAGGCGGTCTGCCGGTGCTCCGGCTGGTCGCGTTCTGTGTCGACGGCGACACGATCGTGTTCGCGTCCGACGACTGCGAATGGCTCCGGGCGGCGCACCGGGGCGACGTGGTCGCGTTCGAGGTGGACGACATCGACCTGGAGCGGCGGCACGGCTGGACCGTGACCGCGATCGGCCATCTGTCCGCCGTCCCCGAGGGCGAGGCGGCCGAGCTCGCGGGGACCGCGCCGTCGTGGCTGCGGCTTCGCGACCGGCAGCTGATCCGGCTCGGTACCGAGTCCGTCAGCGGGCGCCGCGCCCATTGATGCCCGAAGCAACAGCTTCGAAGGGAAAGAAGGGGAAGAAGGGGAAGGAGGGGGAAGAGGCGTTCCAAAGCCGCAGGGGCTTCCGTACCGTGACATCGTGAGCGATCAGGAGTCGGGCGAGCGGACACAGCGCCTGCGCGAGGTGACCGCGGAGATCACCCAGCTCCTGCTCGGCGACTTCGATCAGCGCGACGCCCTCCGGCTGATCGCCCGCCGGGCTCGCGAACTCACCGGCGCGCGCGTCGGCGCCGTCCTGCTGACCGACGGCCACGACCTGGTGATCGAGGCCCTCGACGGACCTCCGGAACTGACCAAGTACGTCGGCAAGCAGATCCCCGGACTGGATCACGCGGTGCCTGGCGACCGAGTCACCATTGCCGACATCCCGGAGATCGGACCGGCCGCCGTCGCTCCGCTCTCACCGTCGTCGGCCTCGGTAGGCGGCCTGCTGGTCGTCGGAGCCACTGCGCTCGACGGGAACAGCGACCTGGTCAAGATGTTCGCGGCACAGGCGACCTTGGTACTGGATCGTGGCCAGGCGCTCCGCGACCACGCGATGGTCGCCGTCCTGGAGGAACGCGACCGGATCGCCCGGGACCTGCACGATCTGGTGATCCAGCGCTTGTTCGCGACCGGCCTGCAATTGCAGGCCATCCGCAGGATGGTGGACGCCGAGGTCCACGAACGCCTCGGCCGGGCCATCGAGGACATCGACACCACCATCCGTGATCTGCGCGCTGCGATCTTCGAGCTGCATCACCGCCCCAGCCGCCGATCGCTTCGCTCCGACATCCAGGCCCTGGTCGCCGAGTATGCCGAACCGCTCGGGTTCCGCCCCGGACTGACCTTCACCGGCCCGCTCGACGCCGTCGTACCCGTGACCGTCCGTCCGCAGATCCTCGCCGCGATCCGGGAGGCGCTGTCGAACGTCGTACGCCACGCAGAAGCCACCGAGGTCAGCGTCGAGGTCACCGCGACCCCGACCGAGGTCATCACGCGCGTCAGCGACAACGGTGTCGGTGTGGCCGCCACCGATCACCAGAGCGGCCTGCGCAACCTGCGGGACCGGGCCGAAGCGTTAGGCGGTGCCGTGCGGCTGCAGAGGAAACAGCCGCAAGGCACCGTCCTCGAACTGCGCGCGCCACTCGCCGAGCCGCGCAGTTGAGCTCATCCGCTGAGCGGGCCGGATCAGGGTCGGAAGTCCCTACCCGTGATGCCAGAGGACCTGATCTGTGGAGCTGCGTGCGACGCTGAAGGTATGCGGATGGTGATCGCGCTCGGGGGGAATGCGTTGTTGCGGCGCGGGGAGCGGCCGGACGCCGACGTGCAGGTCGCGCATCTGGCCGTGGCGGCGCCGGCGTTGGCGGCGGTGGCGGCTGAGCACGAGGTGGTGATCGTGCACGGCAACGGACCGCAGGTGGGGCTGCTCGCGCTGGAGAGTACGGCGGACCCCGCGCTGTCGAAGCCGTATCCGCTGAGTGACCTGGTCGCGGAGACCCAGGGCGTGATCGGGTACTGGATCCAGCAGGCACTCGGCAACGCCGGCCTGGCTCGCCGAGCGGTCACGCTGGTCACGCAGACGGTGGTCGCCGCGACGGATCCGGCTTTCGGTGCGCCGACGAAGTACGTCGGGACCGGCTATCCCGAGGACCACGCGCAGTTGCTGGAGTCGACCTCGGAGTGGACCTTCCGGCAGGACGGCTCACAGTGGCGCCGGGTGGTCGCGTCCCCGGAACCACGTCGGGTTGTGGAGCTCGATGCCGCCGACGTACTCCTCCGCAACGGCATGACTGTGATCCTGGCCGGAGGCGGGGGCATCCCCGTGGTGGAGAGAAATTCGGGACTCGCCGGAGTCGAGGCCGTCGTCGACAAGGATCTGACCGCGGCGCTGGTCGCGACCGAGCTCCGGGCCGACCTGTTCGTGATGCTGACCGACGTCCCGGCCGTCTATCTGGACTACGGGACCCCGAGGCAGCGGCCGTTGCATGAGATCACCGTCGCGGATCTCGCGGCCCTCACTTTCCCCGAAGGGTCGATGGGGCCGAAGGTGCGCGCCGCCGCACGGTTCGTGGAAGCGACCAAGGGACGGGCCGCGGTCGGATCCCTCGATGAGACGGCTGCGGTGATCACGGGAACCGCGGGTACTCAGATCGTCGCAGAGCTGAGCTGAGGTCAGTGGTGGCCGGACTTGTCGTCGGACGACCCGGATTTACCCGAACCAGACTTCCCGGAAGTCGACTCCCCGGAAGTCGACTCCCCTGAGGTCGACTTACCTGGGGTCGACGTTCCTGGGGTGGGCTGTTTCCGATCCCCACCCTTGTCGTCACCAGGTTCGATGGTCTTCGGCGTGATGGTCGGTGTGACCTTCGAGCTTTGGGGCGTGATGGTTTCCGGGGGCGCGAACCACAGTGGTGCCGGCGATTGGCCCGGCGTACCCGGGTCGAAGGCGGACCAGACCGCCGTACCCCCGGCGACCAGGCCGGCCGCCGCCACCAGGCCGAGCAGCCCGGTGCCGGCCCACGCGAGGTATCGCACCGGCCTTCGCGTCGGCTCGGCATCGTCGCCGCCGGTTCGCAGCACGACCGGTCGGCGGCGTAGGTCTTCCAAGTCCATGCGTCGATCCTGTCGCAGGCGGGCGGCGGGCACCATCGGACCTTGGTACTAGTACCTACTCCTCGCGGCGCTGCCGCTGGGCCCAGAGCGCGGCTTGGGTGCGGTCGGTCACGCCGAGGCGCTGGTACACGTTCGTCAGATGTGCCTTGACCGTCCGCTCGCTGATGCCGAGCCGACGGGCGATCGTCTTGTTCGGCAGGCCGGCGCCGACCATGTCGAGGACCTCCTGCTCGCGGTCGGTCAGCTTGGTCTCCGGGCCCGGGCTGCGCCGGTTGGTCAGCACCACCCGAGCCGCCTTCGGGTCCAGCGGCGACCCGCCGGCCACGATCTCTCGCACTCCGGCCAGGATCACCTCAGGCTCACTGTGCTTCAGGAGGTATCCCTCGGCTCCGGCCTGCAACGCGTCGAGGATGCGCGCCTGATCGCTGAACGACGTCAGCACCAGCACATGCACCCCTGGATCGGCCGCCACGATCTGCCCCGTCGCCGCGATCCCGTCCGTGCCGGGCATCGACAGATCCATCAGTACGACGTCCGGCCGCAGCTCGGCCGCCATCGCCACGGCCTCGGCACCATCCCCCGCGGCCCCGACGAGTTCGATGTCGTCCGCCGTACCGAGCAGCTGGGACAGGCCGGTCCGGACGATCGCATGATCGTCGACAATCAACACCCGGATCACACCGGCACCTCGGCTTCCACCCGTGTCCCCTGACCGGGCGCGGCCCGGACCGTCAGCATGCCACCCGACTCGGCGAGCAGGTCGCCGATCGAGCGTAGCCCGAGGTGCCCGTTGCTGTTCCGCTCATCAAGTCGCGACTCGTCGAACCCGCGGCCGTCGTCGTCGATGATCAGCACCCCACGCCCGTCCACCCGCTGCGCCTTGATCAGCACCTCCCGCGCCCCACTGTGCGCGGCCACGTTCCGGACGACTTCCTGCGCCGCCCGGAACAACAGCGCCGCGGCCGCCGGCGGCAACTCCTCGGTGCCGTCGGTCTCGAGCCGTACGTCGATCCCGGTCCGCTCGAGTCCGCCCGCCAACTCGGCCAGCGCCGACGCGAGGCCTTCTTCGGCGAGGTTCGGCGGATAGATGTCCACGAGCAGCGACCGAAGCGAGCCGATACTCGCCCGCAACCGTCCTGCACTGTCCGCGATCACCTCAGCCCGCTGACCCTCCGTCGGGGTACCCAACCGCATCGCGTCGAGCGCATAGTTCAGCCCGGTCAGCTCCTGTACGACGCCGTCGTGCAACTCCCCCGCGATCCGGCGGCGCTCGGCGTCGGACGCGTCGACCGCGTGCTGGAGCAACCGTTCCCGGTCCCGCTGCTGTCGCTGCACCCGGCGGGCCAGCGACCAGGCGAACGAATTTGCACCAGCTCGAGCACCAGCAATGCCCCCAGCGCGGGTGGCGCGAACCGCTTCCAGGCCGCCTGTCCGGCCTCGGTCACCGCCCGGTACTCGAAGTACGCCTCGAACAACATCGGCTCCCCGTTGGTTCCGCGGACCCCGACGTACACCTCGAGCAGCTTCTTGTACGGGATCTCGAACTTGTTCTCCGGCCGGCTCAGGTCGCTGACCTCGGACGCACTGCTGCCCTGCCGCTGGAGCGCCTCCTGCTCCTCGGCCCCGAGCGGGAACTGTTGCCCGATCAGCCTTGGCTCGTCGGAGTAGACGATCCGGCCGTCGGCATTCCACAGCTTCACCCGCACCAGCGAGCCCTGCAGCACGTACTTCCGCATCGCGGTGTCGAACGACCGCAAGGCGGCGGGCTGACCCGCGATCACGGCCGCGTCCAAGCGCGGCTCGACCACCCCACGAGCGGTCACGTAGGTCACCTGCCGAGCCGAATCCGTCGCCTGATCCACGCCGGCCTGACGCGCGACGAACGCGATCAGCGCGGCCAAGGACAGCAGCACGATCAGCCCGGCCGCGGTGAAGCGCACCAGCAGCCCGACCGTCGAGATCGGCCCAGGGTCCACGCGCGAGCGTCGCAGTCTCACCATGACTGGGATCGTAGGTGGCCCGGCGCGGTCGGGCAGCCCCGACGACAGTCGTAGTACCAAGGTGCACTACCGAGGCCGACCAGCCGGCGACGACCGTTGTCGGCATGAAGCTTCCGCTCTCACTCGCCGTCGCCGGGCCTGCCGCCCGAGTGCAGTTCCCTGCACTCGCCGCCGCGGCCGGGCTCGTCGTACTGCGAGTCGGTGCGGTTCTCCTCCGCCCGTGGCCGCTGGCTCTCGCCGTCGATCACGCGCTCGGTCCGAACCCGGCGGCGGATCCGATCGTCGTCCTGGCGCTGGCCGCCACCGGCAGCGTCTTGTTGTCGACAATCATCGGGCTCCTCGACATGGCGAGTCTGCGGACGGTCGAGGGCGCGGCCGAGCGGATCGGCGCGTCGCTGCGCGCAACGATGTTCCAGCGCGCGATGACGCGGTCCCTACGGTGGCACGACCGGATGCGCAGCGGCGAGCTGGTGTCCCGCCTGACCACGGACGTCGGCCGGATGCTCGACGCGGTGGTCGCGGTGACCACGTCGTTCCTGCCCGATGCGGTGATGCTCGCCGGCGTCCTGGTGCTGCTGTTCGCCTTCGACCCCGAGCTCGCTCTGATCGGCTTGGGGGTCGTGCCGGTACTGGCCGCGTTGGCAGTCCGGCAGCGCCGCCTGATCCGAACCGCCCAACAGGATGCGCGGACCGAGTCGGGACGGTTGGCGGGGGCAACGACCGACCTTTTGCGGAACGTCCGCGCCGTCCAGGCCTTCGGGCGGATCGATCGAGCCGCCGCGATCTTCGGCACGCGGAATCGCGCCGTCCTGGATGTCGAGCTGCGAGCGATCGACGTGGACGCGCGCTGGACCCCGATGGCCGATGTCGTCCTGGCGCTCGGCGCCGCGCTGGTGCTGGTGGTCGGCGGGTGGCACGTGCTGTCCGGAGTCCTCACAGTGGGCCAGTTGCTGGTCGTGCTCGCCTACCTGCGAGACCTGTACTCACCCGTGCGCGGCCTGACCCGGTTGTCCGTCGTACTCGCGAAGGCCGGTGCCAGCGCCGTACGAGTTCGCGAGGTCCTGGACTGCGACGAGGCCGTCGAGAATCGGTACGACGCTCGCCCGGCTCCGGCGCTGCGGTCCGGCGTACGGTTCGAGCGGGTGTCCTTCGGCTACGAGCCCGGGCGACCGGTGCTCGACCGGTTCGACCTCGACATCGCGGCCGGCGAGACCGTGTGCCTACTCGGGCCTAGCGGGATCGGCAAGAGCACCGCGCTGCATCTCCTCCTGCGTCTGTACGACGTCGACGCCGGACGGATCCTGATCGACGGCGTGGACGTGCACGACTGCGACCAGCGCAGCCTGCGGGACCGGTTCGCGTTCGTCCCGCAGGACCCGTGGCTGCTGGACGCGACCGTGGCCGAGAACATTGCCTTTGGCAACCAGAACGCGACTCGCGCCGGCGTGATCGCGGCCGGGCGGGCAGCGCTGGTCGACGAGTTCGCCGGCCGGTTGCCGTTCGGGTACGACACGCCTCTCGGCGAAAGCGGCGTACGGCTGTCCGGCGGTCAGCGGCGCCGCGTCGCCTTGGCCCGCGCCGCGGTGTCATCCGCGCCGATGGTCCTGCTGGACGAGCCGACCGCGTCCCTCGACCCGGTCTCGGCCGCCGCGGTGATCGAGGCGATCCGGACCACGACCGCGCAGCGCACGGTCCTGCTCGTCACCCACGATCGCGACCTGGCGGCCATCGCCGACCGGGTCGTCTCCCTCGACCAACACCAACTCAGTGGAAGGAGGTGAGCACCATGCTCCGCATCAAGCCGGTCATGCACCACGGCCACGGACGGTCCCGTAGCCGCTCCCGTTCCCGCAGCCGCAGCCGTTCCCGCAGCCGCTCGCGCGGCTGACCCACAGCCTGCCGCCGGCGCTCAGCCGGCGGCAGGCATCACCGCTTGGAGACCTGCAGATGATTGTCGACACCGAGGACGGACTCGCCGTCTGGGATTGGGCCGAGGGGTGCGAACTGCCGGGCGGGACGTTCGCCCTGGAGCGTCTCGGTGTCGGCCACCGCTGCGAGACCTGGCTGGTCTGGTCGGTCGCGCTCTGGTCCCCCGCCGTACTCAAGGCCGCCCGTCCCCACCAGATCCACCACCCGCGCGCCCTGAAGTCGCTCCGTCGAGAGACGGCTGCCCTCGACGGCAACAACCACCCCGCCCTTCCGCGCCTGCTGGCCGACGGCACCGACGAGGCCATCCCGCACATCCTGCTCGAGTACGTCGACGGCCCGACGCTCACCGACGAGCTCGAGGAGAACGGCGTACTGACCGTCGAGGAGACCGCACTGCTCGGTGCGCAGTTACTCCCCGCGCTGATGGCCCTGCACCACCGCGGCCTCGCGCACCTGGATGTGAAGCCGGACAACGTCGTGCTCCGCGATGCTCGTCCGGTCCTGATCGACTTCGGCAGCGCTCGCCGGATCGGCAGCGAGCGACCATCCGGTCACCCGGTCGGAACCGTCGGATACGCCTCCCCCGAGCAGGAAGCGTGCGCGCCCGTCTCCGCCGCGATGGATCTCTACAGCCTCGGCCAGACGCTCGCCGAGGCGGGCGCCGAACTGCCCGAGAGCCTGCAAAGGCTGATCGCGCCCCAGCCGAGCCGGCGGCTCACCACGTCCGAAGCGCTGACAGCCCTGGCCGACGCCGCCGGCGATCTGCGTCCCTGGCCGGAGTGGCTCAGGGCGTGAGGTCCAGCGCGGCCCGGCCCTCGGGGAAGTAGGTCGGCACCGAAACCTGGTCGTGGACGACCATCCACTGACCATCGATCCGCTGCCAGGCCGCTGTCCATCGGACCCACTGGCCGGTCTTGGGGCCGTTCACCAGCGTGCCGCTGATCCGGTTCACGGCGAACACGACCGCGAGGTCCCCGTCCACGAGCACCGTGAGGTCGCGGACCTCGTAGTCGATCGGCAGCTCATAGATCGTGAAGACCTTCTCCCAGTTCTTCCACTTCGTCTCCGCGCCCAGGTGCCGCAGCGGCGCCTCGATGTCGAACGAGACCACGTTCGGCGCGAAGATCGTCTTGACCGCCCCCATATCGCCGGTCCGGATCGCGCCGACCAGGGTTTCGACGCGCTCCCGGATTTCTGCTTCGTCTGTTGCTTGTTGTGTAGTCATGATCAGTACGACGGGACAGTCGCCCGGACTGTGATGACCTCACACTTCGGTACGGCGTTTCGTCGTAGGGGGAAAGGTGGACCCGACGAAGGGAAGCACGATGACCGGGGACGACCAGGTCGATCCGGGCCTGAGCGCGATCATGAGCGAGCGGCGTCAGCTGATCAACCTCGCCTACCGGCTGCTCGGCTCACTCGCCGACGCGGAGGACGTGGTCCAGGAGACGTACGCCCGGTGGTACGCCATGTCGAGCCGCGAGCAGGCGGCGATCGACGTACCTGGCGCCTGGCTGACCAAGGTCGCGAGCCGGATCTGCCTCGACCTGCTGCGGTCGGCCCGGGTCCGGCGCGAGCGCTACGTCGGCGAGTGGATCCCGGAGCCGCTCCCCGAGAACATCGACGGACTGGCCGGCGCCGACCCCGCGGATCGGGTCACGCTGGACGAGTCGGTGAACATGGCGTTCCTGGTCGTCCTGGACTCGATGACGCCGGCCGAGCGGGTCGCGTTCATCCTGCACGACGTCTTCCGGTACCCGTTCCCGGAGGTGGCCGAGATCGTCGGCCGGACCCCGGCGGCCTGCCGTCAGCTGGCATCATCGGCCCGGCGCCGGATCAGCGACGCGCAGGTTCCCGCACCGCCGACGGCCCGGCGTGCCGAGCTCATTCGTGAGTTCAAACAGGCGTGGGAGGCCACCGACATCGCGACCCTCGTCAATCTCCTGGACCCCGACGTCACCGCGGTCGCCGATGGTGGCGGCGTCGTGATCGCCGCGCTCGAGCCGGTCCACGGTGGCGCGAACGTCGCCGAGTACTTCACCGGCCTGCCCATCCTGGACTTCGGCCGCACGCTGGTGGAGCGGACCGTCAACGGCCAGCCGGGTCTGGTCATCCAGTACGAAGGCGTGACCGAGACCGTGATCGCGTTCGACATCGCCGAGGACCGGATCACGAACATCTGGGCGATCCGCAACCCGGAGAAGCTCCGCCCCTGGACGAACTAGACCAGAGCCAGCACGGCCTGATCGGCGGCAAGCAGGGTCTGCACCGTCTCCTGAGCGCAGGCCTTGTTGACTCCGATACCACCGCGAGCGCCGCGCTTGATCCAGCCCGCGACGTAGTGCCCGGGCCGGCCGACGACGGCGCCCCGGACGTTCGGCACGATGCCGCGGTCGGAGTCGAACGGCAGCCCGTCGACCGGCCGGCCCTCGAACCCGATCGCGGTGAAGAGGTTGCCCGCAGCAATGGTCTCCCCCGTGTCCAGCTCCAGCCCCGCCGCGCTCCACCGGACCGGACGGGCCTCGAACCGCAGCTCAGCGCCCGGGAATGCCGACATCTCCTGCAACGCGGAGGCGCTGTACGCCGCGTCGTCGCGACCCCGTCGACCGAGCAGCAGCACCTCACGGATCCCGCTTCTCGCGAGCGTACGGCGTACGACGTCCGGGAGATCCATGCCGGCCAGGCGGCGTTCGTCGCTGAGCAGGATCCGGGCCAGGTCGAGCGCGACGTTACCGGTGCCGACGACGACCGCCCGCGGACCGGTCAGCTCGATCGGCAGCATGGCACCCGGCCGACCGTTGTACCAGGCAACGAAGTCCTCCGCGGTGCAGGCGGTCTCTGCACCGGGGATCGCCAGCCGGCGGCTCTGATACGCACCGACCGCGTGGACCACCGCGTCGTACTCGCCTCCGGCGTCGGCTGCGTCCGTACCCGGGCGCCAGCGGACCCGTGGATGCTCGGCGATCCGCTCGAAGGTGGAGATGATCTGCTTGGTCCGCGGATGATCCGGGGCGACCCCGAACCGCACCAGCCCGCCGACGCGATCGAGCCGATCTACCAAGGTGACCTCGGCCGAACTCCGCAACAGCAGCTCACGCGTCGCGTACATCCCGGCCGGCCCGGCGCCGGCCACGAGAACGCGCCGCGGCCCACCGCCCCAGGTCTGGTACGCCGGCGGTTGCCAGGCGTCGAGGTCCGTCCCGTCGAGCGGCTCCCGATCGGCGAAGTACGCCGCGTTCCGCTCGACGTCCGCGGCCGTGACGCGGTCCGCGGGTTGCGCCGCGTCGACCGGGCAGATGTCGGCGCACGCGCCACAGTCGATACAGGTCCGCGGATCGATGAACAGCCCCGCGCCGGTCCCGAACCCGGGCTCTCCCGGCGACGGATGAATGCAGTTCATCGGGCACACCGCGACGCAACTGGCCTCCGAGCAGCACTCGCCCGAGATCGCGTAGCTCACAGCAGTCCGGTACGCCGGTAGACCCGGGACGCCGCCGGGGTCAGCAGGCCGAGCGAGCCCAGGAAGTCCATCAGGTTCGCGCAACTCGTCCGCAGCAGCGACCGGTGATGCTCGTTGTGCCGCGCCTCGCGGACCGCCCGATCGACGTCGAGACCCACGTTCGCGTAAACCTCCCGCCCGACCATGCTCGACACGATCATGTCGGCCGCGATCGCGATCACCAGCGCGCTGACCCACCGCCGGCCGCGGCCCGCACCGGCCAGCCGTTCACGGGTCTCCTCGCGGGCGAACACCATGTGCCGCGACTCCTCCACCACGTGAAGGTGGTTCACCTGCCGCACCAGCGGTTCCACCCGCCGATCCCGCATCCAGTCGCGCTGCATGACGTCGAGGACTTCCTCGGCCACCAGGATCGCGGCGTACGCCGACTCGCCGGCGGCGACCGCCTTGAACACCCGGCCCAGCTCACGCGCCAGCCACCGCGGCCGGTACGACGGCTCGACCATCCGGGCGGACGCCCGGGCGAACATGATCGAGTGCCGGCACTCGTCGGCGATCTCGGTCAGCGCCCACTGGAACTCGGCACTGGCGGCCGGCTTGTCGTAGACGTCGCGCAGGATCAGCTGCTGCAGGATCAGCTCGAACCAGATCCCGGTCGTCGCCACCGACGCCGCCTCGTGCCGCGTCAGCTCCCGGCGCTGCGCCTCGCCCAGCTCGTCCCAGTACGGCGTGCTGTAGAGCGTGCTCCACTCCGGACTCAGGCCGTACCCGTCACCGATCGGAGCGTCCCAGTCGATCTCGGTCTCCGGGTCCCGGGACAGCCGCGCCGAGGACCCGAGCAACCGTTGCGCCGTCTCGTCCATGCCGCCCACCTCCACGCGATATGACATCTCCTATGTAACATAGGCGATGTCGTCTATGGAGGCAAGCAGTCTCAGACCCCGCCGCGCACGAAGCTGAACAAGGTGCGGCCCGGGACCAGCGCGTGCGGTTCGCCGGCGTACCGGTGGACGCCGACCCCGAAACCCGCATCCGGATCCGATACCCACACACGCTCGAAGCCACGGGCTTCGAACCACTCGCAGATGACCGGCACCAGGTCGGGCTCGCCGCGATGGCGGGTCCAGATGACGGTGGCGCCAGGACGGCACAGCTGCGGGCAGGTGTCGATCGTGCGCTCGATGTCCTCGTCGGAGATGTTGCCGAACACACCGCACACCAGGACCACATCGGCCGGCACCAGGCCGTCGTACTGATCGACCTGCGCGGCGTCCGCGGTCACGATCTCCACCTGCGGCAGGCCGCGCGCCCTCTCCTGGGCAAACGCGGTGTTCCGCGGATCCAGCTCGACCAGCCTCGCCCGGACGTCGTCGCGGCGCGGATGATCCGGCAGCACGTCGAGCACGTCACGCCCTTGCCCGGCACACAGGCTGATCAGTCGCACCTGACCAGGCGGACAGCTATCCAGGCCCGCGCGCACCTGGTCCTGCACCGCGGCCAGCCGGCGCGCCAGCCCCGATCCGGCCTCGTCGTACTCGTCATGCCATCGTCGCCAGTCCATAGCCAGAACCTAACCATCGGCGCCGACACTCCGCGCCCATCTGTAATCTCTCGGTGACGGAAAGGCAGGAACTTCCGGGCCCGATCAACAGTTGTCCCTGATGGGTGCCGAGCACGTTCGGCATGCCTGAGAATGTGCGAGGGAGAGTCATGAGTAGGCGTGTCGAGCAGAAGGCCCAGGCCCGCGAGCGGATCGCGGCGCAGCTTGCTGCCCAGCAGCGAGCCGAGCGACGCCGACGGCTTCTGCTTGCGGTCGGTGCCGTGGTGCTGGTCATCGTCATCGTCGGCGGCCTGATCACCATCCGGCTGGTCGGTGGCGGCAAGAAGGACACGACCGCGGCGTCAGGTTCGGCCGATGCCCAGATCATGACCGCGCTGACGTCGATCCCGGACTCGACGTTCGCCGCCGTCGGCTCCGAGAGCGTGCAGGCCGCGCCGTCCGCGATCGACGCCCCGGCGCTGACCGCCGGCGGCAAGCCGAAGGTGCTCTACATCGGCGCCGAGTTCTGCCCGTACTGCGCGGCCGAGCGGTGGCCGGTATCGGTCGCCCTGTCCCGGTTCGGGACGTTCAGCAACCTCGGTACGACGCACTCGTCGGCGAACGACGTGTTCCCGAACACGCCGACCCTGTCGTTCCACGGCGCCACCTACACCAGTCAGTACCTGAGCTTCACCGGTGTCGAGACCACCACGAACCAAGAGGTCAACGGCCAGTACGAGCCGCTCGACACCCCGACGGCCGAGGACCAGAAGACCTTCGACACCTACAACCAGCCGCCGTACGTGAAGACCGGTGGCTCGATCCCGTTCATCGCGCTCGGCGGGAAGTTCGTCTCGTCGGGTGCGACGTACAGCCCGGAGGTGCTGGCCGGGAAGACCCAGGCCGAGGTCGCCGACGCGCTCAAGGACCCGTCGAGCCCGATCGCGAAGGCCGTCATCGCCTCCGCGAACGTCTACACCGCCGCGATCTGCAAGCTCACCAACAACCAGCCGGCGAACGTGTGCTCGAGCGCCCCCGTGACCGCCGCGGCCGCGAAGCTCGGGAAGAGCTGAGCGTGAGCGACACCGCACAACGATCCGACCAGAAGTCGACCGGGCTGGGGTGGATCCCGTGGACCACGCTGGCCCTGTCGATCGCCGGTCTCGCGGTCGCGTCGTACCTGACCTATGAGCACTTCACCGCCGGGTCGACGCTGGCCTGCCCAGACACCGGCGTCGTCAACTGTGTGAAGGTGACGACGAGCGAGTACTCCAAGCTCGCCGGCATCCCGGTCGCGCTGCTCGGCCTGGGCTTCTTCGCCGCCATGACGGTGCTCTCGCTGCCACCGATGTGGCGCACGCCCTCCCCCTGGCCCGGTCGGCTCCGCCTGGCCGCCGTACTGGGCGGCGTCGTCTTCGTCTGCTACCTGATCTGGGCCGAGCTGTTCCAGATCGACGCCATCTGCCTGTGGTGCACCGTCGTCCACGCCCTCACGCTCCTGCTGTTCGCCCTCGTCCTCATCCGGCAGGCACTCATCCCACCAACCCCCTGATTTCACAGTCCCCGAACCGGGGTACCGGTGCAGCATGCGATGGCTTCGGCTCCGATCCCTGCTCCTGGCCAACCTGGCCCTGTTCCTCCTGTTCCTGGTGGGACTGGTGTTCACCGGGCACGCTCAGCAGAACGCGGAACTCGCCGATCACGGTCAGCCGTCGGAGAGCCTGTCGCAGTACGTCTCCTCGTCGTCGTTCGGCGAGGCCGTGTTCGAGAACTGGGAGTCCGAGTTCCTGCAGATGGGCATGTACGTCCTGCTCACGGCCTACCTCGTGCAGAAGGGCTCGGCGGAGTCCCGGCCGCTCGAGGGGTCGGCGCCGCAGGACGCGGATCCCCGTGAGCACCGCAACGATCGCAACGCGCCCTGGCCGGTACGGCGGGGGTCCGAGCTCGTCCTGGGCATGTACGAGAACTCGCTCGCGATCGCGTTCGGACTCGTGTTCCTCCTGTCCTTCTGGTTGCACGCGGCAACGGGTGCGGCGTCGTACAGCGCGGAGCAGGAGCTACACGGCGCTGCGGCGGTCACGACCTGGCAATACTTGGGTACGTCGCAGTTCTGGTACGAGTCCTTCCAGAACTGGCAGAGTGAGTTCCTCGCCGTGGCGGCGATTGTCGGTGGATCGGTCTACCTCCGCCAGCGCCGCTCGGCACAGTCCAAGCCGGTGCACGCGCCGCACGCCGAGACGGGTGATTGAGGTATGAGCTTCGACGGAGCGACGCGGTGGGTGCCGGCGGACGGCGGGATGCGGAAGGTGCGGTCGGCTTTGCCCGATTGCCGTGGGTGCGACTTGTATCAGGACGCCGAGCAGGTGGTGGCCGGCGAGGGGCCGGTGCGCGCTCGGATGATGCTGGTCGGTGAGACTCCCGGTGACCATGAGGACAAGGAAGGCCATGTGTTCGTCGGTCCGGCCGGGCGGCTTCTCGACAAGGCGCTGGCCGAAGCCGGGATCGATCGGTCGCAGGTGTACCTCACCAACGCGGTGAAGCACTTCCGCTTCGAACGGCAAGGCAAGCGCCGGATCCACAAGACGCCGGCCGTCGGCCACATCGTTGCCTGCCACCCCTGGCTCGATCGCGAGCTCGCGATCGTGAAACCCAAGCTGGTGGTGATCCTCGGCGCTGTCGCCGCCAGGTCCCTCCTCGGTACCGGCTTCAAGGTCACCGAGCATCGTGGTGAAGCTGTCGCGCTCCCCGGCGGCCGGACAGCGGTCGCCACCGTGCATCCCTCAGCGGTGGTCCGCTCGCAGGAGTTCCGCCGCGACTTCGATCACTTCGTCAAGGACCTGCGCGCGGCAGCCGACCTGCTCCCCTGACGACGGGCGTCGCCCCCACGCGGACGCGACGTGGGGGCGAATCGAACCGGTAGAGAGATCAGGTGAAGATGCTGACGCCTCCAGGGCCGACCAGCAGTCCGATCACGATCAGGGCAGCGCCCCACAGCAACTGACCGCGGACGAGCGAAACGATCCCGGCAATCACGAGGATCGCCGCGATGATCCACAGAATGAGACCCATGGTCCTTCCCATCTGACGAGCCGGGCGAACACCCGGCGGCTGTTTTCCCCGTGCGCCGCCTCCGGTGCCCGCCCGGAAACGCCGACAAACCATCGCGGTGTGAGGGGTGCTGTGAGGGGTGCATGGACGGAGGCGGGATGGGCACTCGGGAGGGGAAGCGAGTGATCGGAGAAATCGTGAAGATCGGGTACTTTCTGTCCAGTGAGGAGTACACGCCGGCGGAGTTGATCGAGCAGGCGCGGCTGGCTGAGGATGCCGGATTCGACGGACTCTGGATCAGTGACCACTTCCATCCGTGGAACCACGAGCAAGGCCAGAGCGCCTTCGTCTGGTCCTCGATCGGGGCGATCTCGCAGGTCTGCGAGCTCCCGGTGACGACCGCGGTCACCTGCCCGACGGTGCGGATCCATCCCGCGATCATCGCGCAGGCCGCGGCGACCAGCGCCGTACTGCTGAACGGGCGGTTCCGGCTCGGGATCGGCACCGGCGAGGCGCTCAACGAGCACGTGCTCGGATCGGTCTGGCCGACGATCGACGTACGGCTGGAGATGGTCGAGGAAGCGGTGGAGATCATGCGCCGGTTGTGGACTGAGGAGGGGTTCGTCTCGCACCACGGCAAGCACTACACGGTCGACACCGCACGCATCTACACGCGGCCGGACCAGCCGCTGCCGATCTACATGTCCGGATTCGGGCCAGAGGCAATCGATGTCGCGGCCAGGATCGCGGACGGGTACATCACCACCACCCCCGACGCCGACCTGTTGCAGCGATACCGGGACAACGGCGGCGGCAGTAAACCGGCCCAGGCCGGCTTCAAGGTCAGCTATGCACCGACCGAAGCGGAAGGTGTCGAGCAGGCCCACCGGATCTGGGGCAACTCCGGCCTGCCTGGGGAGCTGTCGCAGGTCCTCCCCTCACCACGGCACTTCGAGCAGGCCAGCCGGCTCGTCACCAAGGAGTCGACCGCCCAGTCCGTCACCTGCGGCCCCAAGGCCGATGCCCACGTCGACGCCTTCACGCCGTACGTCGAAGCCGGCTTCGACGAGATCTACGTCGCTAACCTGGGACCGCACTCGATCGACATGATGAACCTCTACCGCACCGAGGTCCTCCCCGAACTCCGCCGCAAGATCCCCAGCTAGGAAAAGAAGTTCTGCCATGGGTCAGTACGAAGCCTGGACCACAGTCGACGTCGACCCGAACGTCCTCTTCGACCGTTTGTCCGACCTGGATCGCCTCCCCGATCTCCTGCCCTGGATGACCGAGCTCCACCGCCTCGGGCCACGACCGGTGGAAGCTCAGGGTCCCGAAGTACGGCGTCCCCACCAGGCCGTGCACGAGGTGGTCGACGTCGCCGCGGGCGACCTCGGTCACCGGGACGCGTGGATCGACGTACTCGACGAGGATCGGGTGCTGAGGTGGGGGGCGCCGGGACCGCACGAGTACCACGGTGAGCTGTTGGTCGACTTCGTCGCGGACGAGACGTCCAAGCTGACCGTCCGGGTGCACACCAACCAGGCCGCCGACGTCGACGAAGAGCTCGAGCAGGCACTCGCCCGCATCAAGTCGCTCATCGAGCAGGAGACCCACCACCCCGCCGGCGAACCCGAGGCGTGAGCCGGCGGGATCAGTCCGCGGTGATCTCCACGCAGCACTCGCCGCCCTCCGGGTCCAGCACGGCGTGGACGGTGGTCGCCCGCAGACCCGACAGCATGCCGGTGAGGAAGGCGTGGTTGAGTCCGCAGCCGAGCGTCACTTCCCGGTCGCGGTTGTCGGGGGCCATGGCCTGTTCGCTGTCGTCACCGTGGTCCTGGTCCTGCTGACGGCCCTAGAGGTCGGCGGGAGCTGAGGTCAGTTCGCCGACCGGCAAGCCTGCCTTGACGGTGTTGCCCGCCGGCGCGAGCGGGCAGGTCCAGTCCGGGCTGTAGGCGCACGAAGGGTTGTAGGTGAAGTTGAGGTCGACCACCAGCCAGCCGGCCCGCAGATCGCCGCCGAGGTCAGCACCCTTCACCGTGTCCAGGAGATACCGACCACCGCCGTACGTGCGTTCGCCGGCCAGCGAATCCTTGACCGGCACGAACAGACCGCCGCCGTAGGACTCGAGCCACCACACGTCCAGATCGCCCACCGCGGGAAGATGCAGGACTCCGACGCGGGTGAACGGGATCACGCCGTCCGTCGCCGACGGAACCTCCCACAGCACCTTCTCGACATCCGGATCAACAGCGACCTCGAACCGCAGTCCGGGCTGATAGACCCCGATCTCGGCTCCCCCGTAGCTCGAGCGGTCCTCCGCAGGCACGGGCGACGCCGGATGGGTCGTGAGCAACTCATCGCGTCCGACCCGCCACAGCTCATGTGCCTGCGCCGGGTCGCTCTCTGTCCGCACGGACTGATAGAGCGCGAACACCCGCCGCCGCCAGTCGGCTACCGCCAGCTCAGACACTCCGCCGAACTCAGTCACGCTCTCTCCTTATTCATCAGCGGATCGCCTGGCCGGACTTCGCCCAGTTGTCGTGCAAGCGATCGACGTAGGACTGGGCTTGAGCGCCGGCCTTCGTTCCCTTGGCAAAGATCCGCATGTTTCCCGCGCCCGCGTTGTAGCCCAGGGCCAGCAACTCGTCCTTGCTGTACCGGTCACTTCGCTTGTCCGGCAGCCGCTTGGCCAGGTCATGCAGGTGCCACGCCGCGGCCTGGATGGCCAGCCCCGGATCGTCCGGGAGTTGCTCCCACTTCCGCTTGGCGAAATCGCGTCCGCGCTTCGTGTCGTCGAAGGCGGCCCGATGCATGTTCGCGATTCCGAACGCCGGGTTCGAGTCGATCCGCGCCCACGAGCGCTCGAACTCCGGGTCGTGCGGCTTGTACGACTCGTTGTACAAGATTGCCATCAGCAACTGTGGACTGACCCCGGCCTGTTGCGCGTACCGGCGTACCTGCGGGGCGAAGTGGGCCGGGTCGTAGGCGTCGTACCACGGCTTCGGGGTGGTCGACGTACTCGGCCGAGGGGTAGGCGTCGGCGTCGGCTTCGCGGTCGCCGTGGACTGTGATGCGTCCACGGCCTTGGGGTGGTCGTCGGTGCGCGCGGCCCATACGCCTACGACCACCACTCCCAGCGCGACCCACCACCAGCGCTTCGCCACCCGCACCTCTCCAACGTACTCACCCGCGCTCCGAGACCAAGTCATTCTCGTCCAGCACGACCCGCTCAGCGGTCCAGACACGTCGAAGGATCGTGAGCGCAATGACAACTGCAACGAGCACCAGTGCAGCACAGAGAGTGATGGTCGCCGCCACCGTCGAGACCAGTCCTGAGGTGGGTTGACCTGATCCAGCCGGGGTAATGGGCTGTCCGGCCAGCGGACTGACGCTAGTATGGGAGGGCACCGACCTGGGCAGCGTCGATTCGCCGCGGATTTCGCCGGCCACTCTTCCGACGATCCGCCGGACATCCCGGACGGCGTCTCGTCGACGGCATCACGCCGTACGGTGCGCGTTTCACCCATGGCCGCCGTGTCATGTCCGTTCACAGGAGGATTCCTTGGCCCGACGAGGCCAGCGCCAGCCCGGCGCTACCCGACAGGCTGCCCGCCGCCGGCGGCCGGCCGATGATGCCGACGGCCTCATCCAGGTGCTCGCGCGCGCCGTGCGGGAGGTCGAGTCCGCTGTCGAGCGCGGCGCCGTCCGGCCCTCGGTGCGGACGAAGTTCCAGGTGGTCGCGCTGCTGGTGCGCGAGGAGCGTTCCCGGGTGAACCGCGACGCGTCCGCCAGTGACACCTATCGGTCCGAGCAACTGCGGCGGCTCGACGGCATCGCGACGATTCTGGCGAAGACCGCTGCTCGCGACACCTCGTTGCTCGGCCTGCTGGCCGAGGACGCGGTGATCTCCGAGGCGGCCACGTCGCTCAAGCGCGAGATGCTGCTCGCCGCCGGCATGGAGCCACCCCGCGAGGAGGCCGCGCCCCGCCAGCCGGCCACTCCGGCCGACCCGCCGGCCCGCCGAGTCGTGCCGCAGACCGTGGTCTCGCGACAGCTGGCCAACCCCTTCCTCGCGCCAGACTTCAGCGCCGCTCCGTCACGTCCGCCCCGCCCGGGGCGGCTCGCCGGCTGGGAGCTGATCGGGCCGCTGCTCCGGTCGTTCGAGCGTGCCTCCGCCTCGGCCAGCAAGTCCCTGCCCGAGCCGATCTCCCTGCACGCGGCCAACGGCCTGGAGCTGATGCCACACCAGGCGCGGCTCATCGCCTCCGCTGCGGCCGGCCACCGGACGTTCCTGCTGGCCGACGAGCCCGGCCTCGGAAAGACGGCTCAGGCCCTGCTGGCCGCACGGGCCGCGAACGCCTACCCGCTGCTCGTCGTCGTACCGAACGTCGTGAAGACCAACTGGGCTCGCGAGTCCGGCCTGTGGACGCCGAAGAAGGTCGCCACCGTGGTCCAGGGCGACGGCGAGACGGTGGACGGGTTCGCCGACATCGTCATCGTCAACTACGAGGTGCTCGACCGGCACGTCGGCTGGCTCGGCGACCTCGGCTTCCGCGGCATGGTGGTCGACGAGGCGCACTTCATCAAGAACAAGAAGTCCCAGCGCTCGCGGAACGTCCTGCAGTTGTCCGAGCGGATCCGGACCCGAACCCCGCGTCCGCTGCTGATGGCCCTCACCGGTACGCCGCTGATCAACGACATCGAGGACTTCACGGCGATCTGGGAGTTCCTCGGCTGGATCGACGAGGCCGGCCCGCGGGCCGAGCTGATGGAGTCGCTCGAGGAGACCGACCTGACGCCGGCCGATCCCGCCTTCTCGGCGGCCGCCCGAGCCTGCGTGATCGACCTCGGCATCGTCCGGCGCCGCAAGGTCGACGTGGCCGCCGACATCCCCGCCCGCCGGATCGCCGACCTGCCCGTCGAGCTCGACGGCGCCGTCGGCCGCTCGATCCGCGACGCCGAGCGCGAGCTCGCCGAACGTCTCGTCTCCCGGTACCACAGCGCGCTCGAGACGCGGACCGCCGGCAGCGTCGTGGACGGCATCGACCACGACCTCGTACGCCGGGTCGCCGGGTGGGAGCGCGCGGATCAGGACAACGCCAAGACCGGCGAGAACGTGTTCACGCTGGTCCGCCGGATCGGCCGGGCGAAGGCCGGTCTGGCCGCCGACTACGCCGCCCAACTCGTGCACAGCGTCGGCAAGGTCGTCTTCTTCGCCCGGCACATCGAGGTGATGGACACCGCCGAGGAGCTCTTCACCGAGCGCGGCATCCGCTTCTCCTCGATCCGCGGTGACCAGACCGCCCGGAAGCGTCAGCAGAACATCGACGCGTTCATGAACGACCCGGACGTCTCCATCGCGGTCTGCTCGCTGCTGACCGCCGGTGTGGGCCTCAATCTCCAGGTCGCGAGCAACGTCGTCCTGGCCGAGCTCTCCTGGACCAACGCCGAACAGACCCAGGCCATCGACCGGGTGCACCGGATCGGCCAGGACGACCCGGTCACCGCCTGGCGCATCATCGCGGCCCAGACCATCGACACGAAGATCGCCGAACTGATCGACGCCAAGGCCGGGCTGGCAGCCCGCGCCCTGGACGGGTCCGACGACGAGCTCTCCGCGTCCGCCGACATGCAACTCGAGGCTCTGGTCGCACTCCTGACCAACGCTCTCTCGGCGTAGCTTCGGTAGTCGTCGTACGGCGGCGACTACCGGAGCTCTCGCACGACGATCTCGACCAGTGCGTCCACGTCTGCGTCGGCCATCGGCTCACCCGTCATGCCCATCCGGTGCAGCAGCGTTCCGACCACGACGTCGATGACGAACAGGACCCGGTTCTCCGGCTCGCCCAGCGCCTCCTGGAACGCGATCCGGTAGGGATCCTGCAACTGCGTCGACAGGACCTCGCGCAGGGCGGGATCGCCGACGGCATCGGTGAACACACCGGCGAACGCCGCGCCGATGCCCGGTTCGCCGATCTTCGCCGCAATCCAGCGGACGGCTGCGGCCAGCTTCTCCTTCGGGTCCGTGCCCTCCAGCGGCGCCGGACCGAACGCGTCGATCAGGCACGCGGTGATCAGCTCGCCCTTGGACGGCCACCGACGGTAGATCGTCGTCTTCGCGATCCCGGCCGCGGCGGCGATCCGGTCGACGGTCGCCCGCGCGTACCCGAGCTCGTCGACTGTCCGCAGCGTCGCCGCGAAGACCTCGGCGTCGACGCCGGCACGCGGGCGTCCGGGCGGTCTGGTCGGTGTCGTTGCTCGGGCCATCATCACACCATAGCGAGTTATGCTACTTTTAGTATCGATACTTCTAGTAGCGAAACCAAAGCCGAGGAGCACGATGAGCACCACGACGACCGGACTGCAGCAACCGCCACTGGGCATCCAGCTGATGCACGCCCTGCGCAAAGAACCGGACTGGCTGGCGATGCCGGCCGAGGCGCTGGCTGCCTTCCGCGAGGCCGAGAACCGCAAGCGCGGCTCCAGGCTGGCGCGAGTGATCACCGGGTTCCCAGACCGCGGGGCCACCATGACCTGGCAGGAGTTGGACCTCCCCAACCGTGCTCTCCGCGTCCGCGTCTACCGACCATCTGGCAACGCTGCGGCCAGGCTGCCGCTCGTACTGCACGTGCACGGCGGCGGGTTCGTCGGTACGGCGGTGCAGTGCGACTGGGTCAACAGTCATCTCGCCGCTCGACTGCCCGCTGTCGTGGTCTCCGTCGAGCACCGGCTCGTCGACCCGGAGACTCCCCTGTCCGCGGCGATCGACGACGGCCGGGACGCGCTGGACCACGTGCTGAACCACGCCGCGGAGTGGGGCATCGACCCGGACCGGACCGCGGTCTTCGGGGAGAGCGCCGGTTCGATGGTCACCGCGCTGGCCGCGATCCGGGCCAGGAACTCCGGGCTCCGCCTGCGTGCGCAGGTGCTGGTCAACCCCTGCGTCGACTTGACCTCGACCGCCTTCGACTACCCGTCGATGACCGAGTACGCCGACAGCCCGACCCTCACCGTCAAGCAGATGGAATTCTTCCGCCGGTTGGCCGTTCCCGAAGGAACGGATCCGCGCACAGTGTCACCGCTGTACGCCGACGACCTGAGCGGACTCGCTCCCGCGCTCGTCGTGGTGCCGACGCTGGACCCGGTGGCCGACCACGGACGTGCGTACGCCGCCCGGCTCCGCGACGCGGGCACACCGGTCGAGTTGGTCGAACACCCCGGCGCCGGCCACGCCTTCCTCAGCATGCCAGGCGTCGTACCGCAGGCCCGGGCCGCCCGGACGCAGATCGCCGACTTCCTCCAGGAGCGGCTCGCGCAGTGACCAGGCGGCGGCGGAAAGCGCTTGCTATCGTGATGACGTGATCTACGAGCTGAACCATGTCGGTGGCCGCGTCCGAGATCTTGAAGCCAGCCTGGAGTTCTACTCCGGGCTTGGTGCCGAAGTGGTCGATCGGCTGTTCATGCCGAACAGCCGCGTCCATCGGGTGCACATCCAGCTCGGCACCGGCCTGGTCGAGCTCCTGTACCACGAGGATCCCGACCTGGACGCGACGTACGGCCTGAACCATGTCGGCTTCATGACCGACGACCTCGACGCGGACTACGCCCGGCTGATCGCGCTCGGGTACGCCGAGCTCTCAGCGCCGAAGGTCGCCGGCAGCGGCCAGGGCAGGCTCGCGTTCCTCGCCGACCCCAGCGGCACCCGCATCGAACTCCTGCAGCGCTCGGAGGAGTTCCGCATCCCGCCGATCACGGCCGGCCCTGTCCGCCAGCTCAGCTCCATCGGGCTGGACTCACCCGATCTCGACGCCGCCGTCGAGTTCTACGGCACCCACTTGGGCATGCCCAGCGACCCTTCGGCGGACTCCCCCACCTTCCGGATCGGCCCCGACGCGGTCAAGCTGTCCCGCTCCTTGCCCCCAGCAACGACCCCGATCAACCACCTCGTCCTCACCACCACCAGTCCGCAGCCGGACACCCACGACCCCGACGGCCTCCGCGTGACCTTCGTCAAGGCTTGATGCGGCCTGTCTCGTAGGCCCACATCGCGATCTCGACGCGGTTCCGGGCGCCGACTTTGCCCATCACGCTGGTCAGGTGAGTCTTCACGGTGCTCAGGCTGATGTGGAGGTCTCCCGCGATCTCGGCGTTGGTCCGGCCGGTGGCCGCAGCGATCAGGACCTGCTCCTCGCGGGTGGTGAGCGGGTCGATCGGCTGGACCGGCGTACGCCCGGCGGGTTGGTCGGAGAAGGCGGCCAGCAGGCGGGCCGTGATCCGGGGTGCGATCAATGCGTCACCGTTGGCGGCCGCGTGGATCGCCTGGATCAGGAGGTCCGGACCGGCATCCTTCAGCAGGAATCCACGAGCGCCCGCCTTCAGCGCGCCGTACACGTACTCGTCGAGATCGAACGTGGTGATCACCACGATCGCCGGCGCATCCTCCACCCCCGCGCCGGCGAGCTCGCGGGTTGCCTCGATCCCGTCCATGACGGGCATCCTGATGTCGAACAGACACACCTCGGGCCGAAGCCGGCGGGCGAGCTCGACCGCCTCGCGGCCGTCGGCCGCCTGACCGACCACCTCGATCCCGGGCTGCGCCTCGAGGATCATCGCGAGACCGGTCCGGACGAGATCTTGATCGTCGGCGACGAGAACCCGGATCGTCATCGGCCGGCCGCCGTTCTCGGCAGCACCACGTCGACGGTCCAGCCCCGCTCCGCGCCGGGGCCTGCGGCGAACGAACCGCCGAGCAGCATCGCGCGCTCGGTCATCCCCACCAATCCGTAGCCGAGTGAGTTCCGTGGCGCCGACGTGGCTTCCCCGTCGTCGCGGATGGTCAGCCGTACGGCGTCGCCGTCCGAGGTCACGCGGACATCGATCCGCGTGACCTGGCGGGCATGGCGTACGGCGTTCGTGATCGACTCCTGCGCGATGCGATAGATCGCCGCGCCGACCGCCGGCCCGAAGTCCTCGATCTCCCCCGACACCTCGACCTCGACCCGCGGGCGGTCACCGACGCTCCGGGCGAGCCGCTCCAGGTCCGCGACTCCCGGTTGCGGGACGAGCGCCGCCGAGTCGTCGCGCAGGACGCCGACCATGGTCCGCATCTCGGCGAGAGTACGGGTGCCCTCCGCCTCGATGACGGCGAGGGCCTCCACCGCGGCCTCCGGGCGGGTGGCGGCGACGGCTCGGCCGGCTTGCGCCCGGATGACGATGGCCGACACGTGATGAGCAACCGTGTCATGCAGCTCACGGGCCAGCTGCTCACGCTCGCGGAGCCGCACCTGGTCCAGCTCGCGGATCCGGGCCGTCGAGCGATAGCGGACCGCGGCGGCCAGGGTCGCCGGGAAGAGCAGGAACATGCTGCCGAAGACAGCTTCGACGTACCCGGTGAAATCGCTGATATTGCCCAGCACCAGCGCAACGCAGATGATCGCGAGCCCGATGCCGATTTCACGGCCGGATCCCCAGCGCACCAGCGAGTACGGCAGCAACACCACGCAGATCATCGTGTTCAGACCGAAGGTTCCGCTGCCGGTGACCAGGACTCCGATGTCGACCACGATCAGTGCACCGAACACGGCGGCCACCACGGCGAGCGGATACGTACGCCGCCACAGGAGTGCGAACGCGACAGCTATCGCCAGCACCACTGCGGCTGGTCTCCACAGCAGGTCATCGCGCAGCACGCCTTCGAGGACGCTCGCCGTCAGCAGGCCGGCGACGAGCACCCAGTCGCGCCACACCCGCCGGGGCGGATGCGGCGCGCGCGGCTCGGCCAGCAGCGACCGTACGGCGTTTCTCACCATGCCCACAGCGTAGGGACTCCGGACGGCCGGCGGATCGGCTCAAAGTACGGGGCGCGACTCGGCTGATCGGTCGACGAAAGTCCGGCTCTTCGTCCGAGGTGCGAGGCGGTCCCGCGCGGCCACGATGAACGGAACTCTCGCCTGAAGGAGATCAATCATGAGATCGAAGCTGGACCGGTTGGGCCGGTACGCCGCGCGCCGGCCGTGGGTGGTGATCGGGGCCTGGCTCGTGGTGGCCGCACTCGTGGTCGCGGCGTCCGGCGCCTTCGGCAAGAAACTCGAGGAGTCGTTCGGTGCACCCGGCGTCGACTCGCAGTCCGCGACTGATCTCCTGTCCGCTGCCGGAGCGGATCAGGCCGGCCTGACAGCGCAGATCGTCGTCACTCCGCTCGACGACGCGGCGACGTTCGCCTCGCCCGAGCTGCGAGCTGAGCTGACCCGGGTTCGGTCGACGGCCGCCGAGCTGCCGCACGTGCTCGGCGCCGGCGAACCGGTCATTTCGCCCGACGGCGGGGTCGGTCTCATCCGCCTGCAGTACCCGGTGCTCGACGACCTGGATCCGGGCGATCTGGACCAGCTCAAGTCATTCGGTGCCCAGGCCGCAGCGGGATCCCCACTGCGGGTCGAGCTGGGCGGTGACCTGTTCAACGCGTTCGAAGAGGGCCAGGCCGGCCTGGGCGAGGCGATCGGCCTGATCGCCGCGATGATCGTCCTGCTGGTCGCCTTCGGGTCGGTCATCGCGATGGGCCTGCCGATCGGAATCGCGGTGTTCGGACTCGCACTGAGTATCAGTTCGCTGTCCCTGGTCACCTATCTGATCGAGCTGCCCAGCTGGGCACCGGTGCTCGGCAGCATGATCGGCCTCGGGGTGGGCATCGACTACGCGCTGATCATCGTCACCCGGCATCGCGAGTTCCTGGCCCGCGGGCTGAGCGTCGAGGAGTCGGCCGGGCAGGCCGTCGCCACCGCGGGGCAGGCTGTGCTCTTCGCTGGTGGCACTGTGGTGATCGCGATCCTCGGTCTGGTCGTGGCCGGCGTACCGTTCATGACCGCCGGCGGCATTGCGATCTCGATCATCGTGCTCACGATGGTGCTCGCGTCACTCACCTTGCTACCGGCCTTCCTGGGCCTGGCCGGCCACTGGATCAACCGCCTCCGGGTACGGCGGGTGCGGTCCACACCCGGGCCGGGTTGGCAGCGCTGGGCGGGGCACGTGTCCAGGCATGCCCTCGCGTATGCGGTCGGCGCCACTGTCCTGCTGCTGGCACTCGCCGCACCGGTGCTCGCGCTCCGGGTCGGCACGCCCGACGAAGGTGCGCTCCCTGTGCAGCGAACAGAACGCCGGGCCTACGACCTCGTCGCCGCGGGCTTCGGTCCCGGTACCAACGGTCCGCTGGTGATCGCCGTCGACATCTCGGCGGATCCGAGCGTCGTCCAGCCGCTGGCCGACGCGGTTGCGGCCGACCCGGGGATCGCCTCGGTCGCCCGTCCCGAGGTGAACCTCGCGGCCGGCATCGCCACGCTGATCGCCGTACCGACGACTGGGCCGCAGGACGATGCCACGATGACCACGGTCAAGCGGCTCCGTGCGGAGGTGTTCCCGTCCGTACTGCGACAGAGTCCGGCGAAGGCGCACGTCGGTGGGCAGACGGCGGTCCTGGCGGATGTCGGGGAGAAGGTCAACGATCGGCTCGCGCTGTTCATCGGCGCGGTGATCCTGCTGTCCGTCCTGTTGCTGACGGTGGTCTTCCGCTCGATCGTCGTACCGCTCAAGGCCGCGCTGATGAACCTCCTGAGCATCGGTGCGTCGTTCGGGGTCCTGGTGATGGTCTTCCAGTGGGGCTGGGGTTCCGGCCTGATCGGGCTGGAGTCGACGATCCCGATCCTGCCGTTCATCCCGATGTTCATGTTCGCCGTGCTGTTCGGTCTCTCGATGGACTACGAGGTCTTCCTGCTGTCGCGGATCCGGGAGACCTACGTCCGGACCGGCGACACCGCCGCCTCGACGATCCACGGCATCGCCACCACCGGCCGGGTCATCACCTCGGCGGCCCTGATCATGATCTCGGTCTTCACGAGCTTCGCGCTCACCGACGACCCGACCGCCAAGATGTTCGGCCTGGGGCTGGCCGTCGCCGTCCTGATCGACGCCACCATCGTCCGCCTGGCCCTGGTGCCGGCCTTGATGACCCTCCTGGGTGCGGCGAACTGGTGGCTCCCGGCTTGGCTCAAGCGTGCCGGTCAGACCGAGAGGACCTTGGGCGCGCCCGGTGTGAGCCAGGTCAACGCGTCGCGGACGTCGGCTGAGGCTCGGGAGAAGGCCTCCTCGATGGTGTCGCGGCCCTGGGTGAAGTGACTCCAGCCCTCGTAGTGGACGGGGATCACGGTGCGCGGTTCGAGCAGTTCGCACAGTTCGACGCCATCGGGACCGGACATCGTGTACTTGAGCGGTCCGGTGACGTTGAACCGGACGGCACCGAGGTGCAGCACCACCGTCCCGACGTCTACCCGGCCGGCGACCTCGCGCACACCGTCGTACAGGACAGTGTCGCCGGAGATCCACAAGGCGCCGTGTTGCTGGCCCGGCCACCGCAACGCGAAACCCGCGACCTCGCCGGTGATCGGGCGACTCAGTGGCGGACCGTGGCGGCAAGGCGTCGCGGTGATCTCCACAGTGGGGAGGCCGGGCTGCTCGAGCGAGTGGACCGACCAGGGAGCCAGGCCGACCGCGTCACCACCGAGCCGGCGTGCTCCGGCGACCGTCGTCACGACCGTACGAACGCTCGGCAACAGCGCGCGACCGGCGTCGTCGAGGTTGTCGGCGTGATGGTCGTGGGTGAGGAGTACGGCGTCGATCCGCGGCAGGGCCGAGACCGGAATACTCGGTCCGGCCACCTTGGTCGACGCCGTACCCCAGCCGAACGAGTACCGACGGCCGGGCGGGTCGAAGGTTGGGTCCGTGAGCAGGCACCAACCCTCGACCTCGATCAGCGTCGTCGGACCGCCGATGTGGGTGATCCGGACGTCGGTCACGACTTGCTGATCACCGCGTGGGCCAGCGCCCAGTCGAGGACCTCGTCCGCGATCTTCTCCCAGCCGGCCTGCGCGGGCAGTAGGTGTGCGTATCCGTCGTACAACTTCACCTCGGTGACCGTGTCGGACTTGTAGTGCTTCGCGTTGGAGCGTTGCACCTCCGGCGGCATGATGTGGTCATCCGAGCCGGAGACGAACAGCAGCGGCACCCGGTCGTCGTTGTGGTAGTCGACCCAGGTGTCCTGGTGCCCGGGCTGGAAGTTCGCGAGCACGCTCCCCCACAGGATCCCGCCGTTCGCCGGGATCGCGTACCGCTCGTACAGCGCCTGCGACTCCTCGTCGGTGAAGGTGTTGGTGAACGCGTACTTGAACTCATCCAGCGACAACGGGATCGCCTTGTGCCGGTTCGTCGGGCTCTTCAGCACCGGGAACGTCGACTTCACCTGGGACAGCGGTACCACGCGGACACCCTCCGTCGGCGCCGAGTTCATCGCGACGCCGGCCGCGCCGAATCCGTGGTCGAGCAGGATCTGGGTGAATGCGCCACCGGCGGAGTGGCCGATGATGATCGGCGGCGACGGCAGTTCGCGGATCACCGCCTCGAGGTGCGCGATGATCTGCGGCACGGTCAGCTTGAGGATCGGCGTCGGGTCGGCGTTCAGCGACTCGACCTCCACCTCGAACCCCGGGTACCCGGGCGCGAGCACGCGGAAGCCGCGCTGCTCGTAGTGCGTCACCCAGTGTTCCCAGCTTCGCGGTGTCATCCAGAAGCCGTGCACCAGGACAATCGTGTCGGGAGCAGCCATGATCAGAATCCCCTCCGGTCAAGGATCAGGCACCGTGGCGCAAACGTAGCCAGCCGAATCCGGCCGACATAGGATCTGACTGCACGATCCCGGGCTGCCGGTGCACAGTCCGCCTACCTTGGAGTGGAGGCAGGCGATGGCGGTCATTCTCGACACAGCCGCGCTCCCGCCCCACGATCGCGCCGAGGCGTTCTACACAGCGATGATGTCCGCGAGTGTCCCCGCGCGCGTCGAGCACGAGGACCGGCGCGGTGATGTCCATGCCCGGATGGACTTCTGGCAACTCGGCGTACCGAACCTGTTCCGCAACGAGGGGTCCGGCATCCGGCTGGTCCGCACCACCAAACACGTCCGGCTCGCCGCACCCGAGCGGTTGGCGCTCGCCGTCCAGGTGAGCGGGGTCGGCGCGTTCGGCCAGGGCACGCACCAGCAAAGGGTGCACACCGGTGAACTGATGCTGGTGGACCTGACTTCGCCGTACGAATTCGCGTGGAGTGGTCGCGGCGCATCACTGGCTTTCCAGATCGACTACAGCGATCTGGGCCTGAGTGTCGAGACCGTGCGAGCCGCGGCCGCGCGCCTGCCCAGCAGCCCGCTGTACGACCTCGTGCTGAATCACTTGAGCGAGCTGCCGCCGGTCAGTGACGCCCTGCAAGGCACCCGCTCCGCACCGATGCTCGGCGCCGCCACCACCCAGTTGGTACGGGCGCTGCTCGCATCGGCGGCCGATGACGACAAGCAGCAGCGCCCGGCGATGACCGACGTACTCTTCACCCGCATCACCTGGTACGTGCGCCAGCACCTCGGCGATCCGCACCTCACGCCGGCTCGTGTCGCGGCGGAGCATTACATCTCACTGAGGTACCTCTACAAGCTCTTTGCCGGCCACGACCTGAGCTTCGAGCAGTGGCTCATCACCGAGCGACTCGAGGCCGCGCGGCGCCAGCTCGCCTCCCCCGCGAGCCGACACCTCCCCATCGCAGCCGTCGCCGCACACTGGGGCTTCAACGACCCCAGCCACTTCGCCCGCCGCTTCCGCCACGCCTACGGCCTGTCCCCCAGCGACTGGCGTCGCTCACGAGGCGAGTAGACCGCCCTCAGGCGCCGACGCGTGGGCGAGGCGAACGGAGTTCCGCAGTGCGTTGACGACGTACGCCGGCACCCGCAGACCTTGCCGCTGCGCCCACAGCAGCTCCTTCTCGACCCGCCCGATCTGCTCGGCGTAACGGAGGATGCCCTTGTCGCCCTCAGCGGTGATGCCGAGCCGCTGCATCACCACGCCGAACTCTCCGCGTTGCCGCTTGTTGTAGGCGCCGACCACTTCGAAGCTCTGCTTGCGCAGCGTCCTGACCAGCCACTTCTGCCACGGCGCCAACTCGGCCCACAACGCTCGGGCAGCGATCTTGTAGTACGCGAAGTGACCTGGCTCCTGCCGGCGGATCGGGCCGACGATGGTCAGCGCGATCGCTCGTTCGCCGAGTGCCATCAGCCCTTGATAAAGCTTGTTGTAGGCAAGGATCGCCGACTGCTCCGTCGCCACTCCGGTGAGGTAGTAGAGCATCCGGCTGACATCCTGCACCGCGCTCACTTTCCCGAGGGCACCTAGCAACCGCAGCCGGATGTCGATCGTGGTCAGATCCGGGGAGGCCTGCGGCAGTCCGGCCTGCAACTGCAGCTCGTCCAGGATCAGACCGTGGTGGGTCTCCTGCGGAAGCCAGACGTCGGAGTAGAACGTCCGGTCGATCGGCGGCGGATCCGGCAGCAGGAGGTTGAGCTCGATCACGTTGCGTTCGACCTCGAGCTCCACCCTCGACATGTAGTTGAGGACAGGGCCGAACCTCTCGCCGAGCACCTGAGGTCGTGCCATCGAATAGTCAGCGCTGTCCAGCGGAATCGGCGGATGCTCGTCGGCCATCCGCTCGACATGCTCGGCCAGCCGCGCCTCCACCGTCGACGCCCGGCGCAACCCCCGGCCAGTACGCCGCCGCAACCACGCACCAAGGCCAGTCACGAGTCGTGTCACCCACCCCTCCAGGTATCTGGTCAGTTCGACCGGTCACCAATCATCCGACCCGAAGTAAGGCCAACCTTACCTGGGATCCCCTCGTCAATGCTTCCGGGTCAACGATGCAGTATCGCGTGCCTGGGTAGCCTTGCGCTTGTGAAAATCGGCTGGGGCAGCTGGGTGACGGGTCTGACGCCAATCCGGTGCTCCCCGGCGACTATTCGGATCCCGATGTCATCCGGATAGGCGACGACTACTGGAGGATCGACCCTGACGTGAGGTTCAGGCGCTGCGGAGTACGACGGTGTAGCCGCGGCTGCGGATGGCTTCGAAGCTCTCGGCACGGACCTCGGGGGTCGGGAAGGTCGCGACCACCCCGCAATGCCCCCACCCCGCGGTCACAGCGCGTGTCTCTCCCCACCGGCCGAGGGCGGGTGGGGGAGAGAGCGATCAGGGGTCCGCGTCGACGAGCTGAAGTGAGATCAGGACGACGCCTAGGTCGCGGACTTTGGTTAGTAGGCCGTGGAGTTCGGACTGGTCTGTGATGGGGCCGCGGAGGGTGGTGGTGCCGTCGGGGTCGTGGGTGAGGGCGAGTCCGCCGAACCAGGTCGACCAGTGGGGGTCGAGGTCGCCCTGGAGGCGGAGTTCGTAGCAGCGGGGGTCGTTCGGCATGGTCAGGTCGCATCCACGGTGACGGGTTGGCCGGCCGGCTGCGGGGTGGTGCTGCGGGCGGTGCGCCAGAGGGAGTAGCCGAGGCCGATCATGGCGATGCCGTTCGGGAAGGCCAGCAGGCGGTAGAAGGCGTCCGGCATCACGGCGAGGGCGACGGAGACGACACCGCCGACGGCGAGCAGCGCGGTGGCCCAGCGGGCGAGCACCCGCGCACGGTAGAGCGCGATGCCGAACAGGAGGCCGCCGGCGAGATAGGCGAAGCCCTGGACCTGCCAGACGGTTTGCAGTGCACCGAGGTCACCGGTGGCCGTGTGACCAGTGGCCAGCGCGATGACGTCGTTCACGTAGCCGGTGTTGGTGTCGGCAATCGCAGGCAGAACGTAGGCGGCGATGGCGGTGGTGCTCATGATGGAGAGGTAGCCGACGCTGAGCACCAGGTAGCCGATGAGTCCGAGGACTCCGTTGCGGCGGACCTGGCTCAGGTACATGCCGGTGATGCCGGCCAGTGCCAGCGCGGCCATCAGGACCTTCAGGGAGTTCCGCAGTACGACCTCGGTCGTGGTGATGGAGGTGATATCCAGGTGCGGGTGGTTGATCTGGACGCCGATGAAGATGAGTCCCGCGGCGACCGCGGCAGCGCCGGCGGCCCGAGTGAGGGTGGTGGGTGTGATGGTCATGTCCGGCTCCTTGTCCCGGTGGTCCGCGGCCGGTGCCGCGGGATATTCGGAACGTACGGCGCCGTGTGGTGACCCGGCGTCACCACATGGTGTGACTGACGATGTGATCGCTAGAGCAGGCCGAGTTCGTGGCCGCGGCGTACGGCGGCGGCGCGGGTGTTCACGTCGAGCTTGGTGAAGATGCGCTTGCTGTGGGTGCGCAGCGTGTTCAGGGAGACGAAGAGCTGACGGGCGATCTCAGGACCGGTGAGCTCGCTGTCGAGCAGTCGCAGTACGTCGAGCTCCCGCTCGCTGAGCGGATCGGCCAGAGCTCCGCGGCCGGACGGAGCGGCACCCTTGAGGAGTCGACGAGCGTGCCGGCGCAGTACGTCGTACTCGCTGTCCGAGGCCTCGTGCAACAGGGCCAGCATCGGAGCGCCTTCGTCGAGGAACAGACGGGCGTAGCCATCGGGATCTGGTGCTTGGGACAGAGCGTCGTTCAACTCAGCGAGGGCCTCCGACCGGTGCCCGAGCGAGTGATGGGCGAGCGCTCGGAGCATGCTGATCTCCAGCAGACTGCCGGCGCGGGTCCGGTCGGCGTCGGCCCGGAGTCGATCCAGTAGCGTCAGCTCGTCGGTTGCGCTCTGGTGGCGGGCGAGCCGGAGCCGCACGAGGGTGAGGTGCTCGTACTCGCGCAGGAACGAGACGTCATCGGTGATCTGGTGATCCTCTGCCCACTCCTGCGCCGCGACGAGCTCTCCCGCCGCGATGTCCACGCGAGCTCGCAGTGCGGCGATGGGGCGGAGGTCGGGATAGGAGCCGGGCCGGTACAGCGCCGCGGCCTGGTCGAGCAGTTGCTTGGCCGAGGCGTAGTCGCCGGTCGCAGTGCGGACCTGCGCCATGGCGACGTACCAGCGGTGCCGGTTCTCGGTGATCGAGCCACGCTCGCCGAGCACCCGCGCGGTCTCGAGATGTGCCTCCGCACCGACGAGGTCATCCAGTTCACGATCGCGCTCGGCCAGCCCCACATGCAGGTCGGCGGTCGCCCGCGGGTACGGCTCGCCCGCCCCGGTCGCCGTCGCCAGTCCCTGCTCGTACAACCGGCGCGCCCGACCCGGACGCCCCGCGCTGATCCACATGTCGCCGAGCACCACTGTGCTGTCCAGCTCGTCGACCAGGTTCCCGGCCGCGTGCAGACTGCGAACGGCCTCCGAGAACGTGGACAACGCCTCTTGGACGTCACCGGCCGCCCAGGCGGCCAGGCCGAGAAACCCTGCCGCTGCGCCCCGCACGAAGTGATCGTCGGCGCCGGCGAGATCCAGCGCGCGCCGAGCGTGCAGCACGGTCGCCAGTACGTCTCCTCTCGCTTGCGCCAGCGCCGCACGGTAGACCCACAAGGTCGCGGGCGCGGTCCGCAGGTCTTCGGTGTCAGCCCACCTCGCCGCGAGCGCTTGATCGTGAGCGCCGGCCGCCAGCGCCGCCTCGGCATCATCGAGCCGGCGCTCCATCCCGTCCAGGTCACCAGCTATCATCTGCGACCAGCCCGACATGATGCTGAGGACCGGGCTCCGCCTCACCACGTCGTCCGGCAGTGACCGCGACCAGCTCAGCAGGAGGTTGTCCTGCCGGGCACGCCGCATCTCCGGCAACGCCTCTTCCACGAGGTAGGCGGCGCGGTCGTGGTCACCCGCGGCAAGTGCATGTCGTACGGCGTCCGCGGCGAGGTGATGTGATGCGTACCAAGCACTCGCCGCCTGATGCAGCGCCGGGAGCTGCTCTGGGTGCTCGGCCATCAGACGAGCACGCAGGACATCGCCGAACAGGTGGTGGTACCGGTACCAGGACCGCTCGGCGTCCAACGGGACCAGGAACAGGTTGCCGCGATCCAGGTCCGCCAGCATCTGAGCGCCGTACGACCCACCAGTGACCGCGTCGCACAAGGGACCGGTCAAGCGGTCGAGAATCGACGTCCGCAGCAGGAAGTCGCGCACCTCCGCGCCTTGTCGGGTCAGGACCTCGTCCACCAGGTAGTCGATGACGAAGCGGTTGCTTCCGGTGAAGGCCTCGACGAACTCGGCAACGTCGGAGACTCCTCGCAGTGAGAGCGCAGCCAGTTGGAGGCCCGCGATCCAGCCCTCGGTCCGTCCCTCCAGCGCCTGTACGTCGGCCTCGGCCAGGTGCAGACCCATCGCCTCATTGAGGAACTCCCACGCCTCCGCCGGCGCGAAGCGCAGGTCCGTGGCCCGTACCTCCGTCAGTTGCCCTCGGCTCCGCAGCCGCGACAGCGGAAGCGGCGGGTCCGAGCGCGTGGCGATCAGCAGGTGAAACTGTTCCGGCCCGTGGTCGAGGAGGAAGGTCATCGCCTCATGCACCTCGGGCGACTCGATCACGTGGTAGTCATCGAGCACGAGCAGCCGACTGGTGTCGGGCCTGGCGCGGACGAGTTCGTTGACGACCGTGGTCAGTGCGGCGGCGGTGGGCTCCAAGGCCGTCGGGTCCAGGTCCAGACCGGTGCCGGCCAGCGCTGCCCACAGGTGGGCCAGGAATCGCGACAGGTCGTTGTCGCCTTCATCGAGAGACAACCACCCCACCCGCTCCTGGCCCGCCGCCCAGTCGCTGAGGAGCGTGGTCTTGCCGAAGCCGGCCGGCGCGGAGACAAGGGTGAGCCGGTGCTCACGGTTCAGAGTGGCGTCCAACCGGTCGGCAAGCCGTGGCCGCGGAACCAGCTCGGTCCGCCGGGCCGGCGGGAACAGCTTGGTGGCGAGCACTGCAGTCGACACGTGCGGATCATAAAGCCCAGCGGCCGCCAGGGTGCTGGATCCAGCGGGCGGCTGCTTCGTAGGTGTTTGACGGGGTGCTGTTGAAGGCGATGGCGGCGTTGGGGGCGTGGTGGCGGATGAGGTTGATGATTTGTTCGAAGAGGTTCAGTTGGTCTTCGGCTCGGCGGATGCCGCCGCCGACCACGACGCATTCCCAGGGGTGAGCTGCGACGGCGGCGGCGATGACTGCCGGGATGTCGTCGCTGCCGTCGAGGCCGACCAGGCACATCTCGACACCGACGCCGTGCTCGGCGAAGTTGGCGCGTCCCACCTCAATGGCGTCGGCCACCGGCTGGGGGTCCCACGGGCCTGGAACCCGGAACGGATCGAGGCCGATCACCAGGACTCGGGGTGCGGGCGCCGTCATGTCCATGGCTGGACCCTACGACGGCATCCTCGGGTGAGACATGATGTGTGCGTGGTGAGCCTCTCCGACATTGCCGCGCTCGCTCGTGAGCGGCTCGGGTACGACGTGTTGCGCCCAGGGCAGGCCGAGTCCGTCCAGGCGGTGCTCGACGGGCAGGATACGCTCGCCGTTCTCGCCACCGGGACCGGCAAGACCGCGATCTACCAGCTCGCCGGACTGGCGTTGGGTGGCGTCACCATCGTGGTCAGTCCGCTGGTGGCGCTGCAGCGAGACCAACTGCGGGCCTTGTCCGAACACCCCGCCGGTGTCGAAGTCGCCGAGTTGAACGCCAGCGATCACGCCGGTCGACGGGTGGCCCATGACATGTTGGCGAACAACCGGCCCGGCTTCGTGCTCATGTCACCCGAGCAGCTCACTCATTCCGACGTACTCGATCTGCTCGCGGCGTCCCGCCCGCGGCTGGTGGCCGTCGACGAAGCCCACCTGGTGAGCGAGTGGGGACAGGACTTCCGGCCCGACTACCTGAGGCTCGCCGCCGCCATCGGCGCGATGGGACGGCCACCGATCCTCGCCCTGACCGCCACCGCCGCGCCACCGGTGCGCAAGGAGATCGTTCACCGGTTGGAGATGCACAGCCCGGCCGTGGTCGTCGGCGGCTTCGATCGGCCGAACCTCAACCTCGCCGTGTTCACCTTCGCCGACGACGAGACCAAGAACCGCCGGCTGCTCAGCCATGTCCGGTCCTCCCGCGGCCCGGGCATCGTGTACGTCGGTACCCATCGGCACGCCGAGGAGCTGGCCTCAGACCTCGACATCGCCGGCGTGTCCGCACAGGCGTACCACGCCGGTCTGTCGGCCAAGCAACGCCGCGAGGTCCAGGACGGTTTCCTCGCCGACCGGTACCGGGTCGTCGTCGCCACCATCGCCTTCGGGATGGGCATCGACAAACCGGACATCCGCTGGGTCAGTCACGCCGAGGCACCGGGCTCGATCGACGCGTACTACCAGGAGCTCGGCCGCGCCGGCCGCGACGGTGAACCGGCCGACATCGAGCTGTTCTTCCGTCATGCCAACCTCGGACTCAACCGGTTCTTCGCCTCCGGCGGGGTGACCGACGAGGATCTCCTCGCGGTCGCCACCGCACTCCACGACCACCGTCCGGCGGACATCGCCGAACTGACCGCGGCGAGCGGCCTCAGTGCGGCCCGCGTCGAACGAGCGCTCGGCCGGCTGACCGACGCCCGAGTGGTTGCCATCGGCCACCGTTTCCACCTGGCCCCCCGAGTCGGCGTCGACCGGGCGGTCGCCGCCGCCTCGGCCGTCGAGCACGACCGTCGCGAGGTCGCCCGCTCCCGGGTCGAGATGATGGCCCTGTACGCCGAGTACGGCGGCTGCCGTCGCGAGTGGCTGCTCAGCTACTTCGGCGAGCAGTACGACGGCCCGTGCGGCAACTGCGACAACGATCTGGCCGGCCGAACGGCGGCACCACCCGAAGAGGAGCCCTTCCCGGTCGGCAGCCGGGTCACCCACCACACCTTCGGCCCCGGCCTGGTCGAACACTATGACGGCACCACGATGACCGTCCTGTTCGACCGCGTCGGCTACAAGGAACTCCGCACCGCGCTCATGACCCACAACCACCTGCTCGAAGCCGAGAAGCTCTAGACGATGAACCGGTCGCCGAGCCGGACGAGTCTCAGCCAACGGGTCCCGTACGGCTCCAGGTCCAGCTCGATCAGACCGTTCTCCGCGACGTTCGTCGTACCGTCGCGCAACAGGTCGACCGCGCGTACGCCGACTCCCGAGCCGGCCACCGCGAGTGTCACGCTCGCGGGCTCGCCGGCGAAGTTGTGTACGGCGATCATCGTGCCGTTCTCGTGGTCGGCGCGATGCGCGAACACGGACTTCGCCCCGTGCTCGAGAACGGTGTACGTGCCCCACGAGAGTTCAGGACACTCGCGATAGCGCCGGATCAGCAGCCTCATCCAGTTCAGCAGCGAATCCGGATCGCGCCGTTGAGCCGCGACGTTGACGTGGTCCGGACCGAACTCTCCTTCGACGACCGGGGTGGCCAGCTGATCGGGGTCGGCGGTCGAGAAGCCGCCGTTCACAGCGGCCGTCCACTGCATCGGCGTTCGGACGGCGTACCGTCCTTCGACGGCCAGGTTCTCCCCCATGCCGATCTCCTCGCCGTAGAAGAGCACCGGCGTCCCCGGGAGTGAGAACAGCAGGCTGTAGACCATCTTCAGCCGAGCCGGATCGTTGCCCAGCATCGGCGGCAACCGGCGCCGCAACCCGCGTCCGTAGAGCTGCATGCTCTCCTCCGGCCCGAACGCGTCGAAGACCTCCTGGCGCTCGTCGTCGGACAGCTTGTCCAGGGTCAGCTCGTCGTGGTTCCGAACGAAGGTGCCCCACTGCGCCTCCTCCGGCGGGTCCGGCCGCTGACGCAACGCGGTGACGAGCTCGGTCGGGTCATGACGCGCCAGCGACAGGTAGAACCGCTGCATCCCGATGAAGTCGAAACACATCGTCAGCTCGTCGCCGTCCTCGTCGCCGAAGAAGCGCCGTGTGTCGGGGTAGGACAGGTTGACCTCGCCGAGCAGCATCGCCGACCCCTGCCGCCGATCCAGGAACGCGCGGAGATCACGCAGATAGTCGTGCGGGTCCGGCAACTCGGCCGCGTCGAGGGCTCCGGCGGTGTCCAGCAGGAACGGTACGGCGTCCACCCGGAAACCGGACAACCCCAGCCGGGACCAGAACCCGATCACCCGCTCGATCTCCTCACGCACCTCGGCGTTCGCGATGTCGAGATCGGGCTGATGCTTGTAGAACCGGTGCAGGTAGTACTGCCCCGCCTCCTCGTCGTACTGCCACAGGCTCGTCTCCTGATCGGGGAAGACGATGCCCTTGTCCGCGTCGGCCGGTTTCTCGTCCCGCCACACGTACCAGCCCCGGTACGGCGACTCCCGCGAAGCCCGCGCACTCTGGAACCACGGGTGCTGATCGGAGGTGTGGTTCACCACCAGATCGGCGATCACCCGGATGCCGCGGTCCTGCGCGAGCGTGATCAGCTCGACCAGGTCGCCGTGCGTCCCCAGCCGCGAATCGACCCCGTAGAAGTCGGTGATGTCGTAGCCGTCGTCCCGGCCCGGCGTCGGATAGAAGGGCATCAGCCACAGACACGTCACCCCCAGCTCAGCCAGGTGATCGATCCGCTGGCTCACACCACGCAGGTCACCACGCCCGTCACCGTCGGTGTCGAAGAACGTCTCGACATCGAGGCAATAGATCACCGCGTTCTTCCACCAGACATCCGCAGTCTCAGTCAGCCGCATGACTCCCCGTGCCCCGGCCACCTGCTGTCTACACCCGCGTGACCCGGGTACCGGGGTTCAGAGTCGACTGGAAGGTGGAGAGCGTGACGGAGCACGAGCAGGTCGTAGTGGTGACCGGAGCCAGCGGTGGGATCGGCCGGGCGACCGCGATCGCCTTCGCGAAGCGGGGCGCGAAAGTGGCATTGCTGGCCCGTGGCGAGGAGGGTCTGCACGGCGCCGTACGCGACGTGGAGGCCGCCGGCGGTACGGCGCTGCCGATCGCGGTCGACGTGGCCGACTACGACCAGGTCGAGGCCGCCGCGGCGCGCGTCGAGGCCGAGCTCGGGCCGATCGACGTCTGGGCCAACGTCGCCTTCAGCTCGGTGTTCGCGCCCTTCATGGAGATCGAACCGCGGGAGTTCAAGCGGGCCACCGAGGTGACGTACCTCGGGTACGTGTACGGCACGCGCGCTGCACTCGATCGGATGAAACCACGTGACCGTGGGGCGATCGTGCAGGTCGGATCGGCTCTGGCCTACCGCGGGATCCCGCTGCAATCGGCGTACTGCGGTGCGAAACATGCGATCCAGGGATTCCACGACTCATTGCGCTGTGAACTCCTGCACGACAAGTCCAACGTGCACGTCACCATGGTGCAGATGCCGGCCGTGAACACGCCGCAGTTCTCGTGGGTGCTGTCCAAGCTGCCCAAGCACCCACAGCCGGTCCCCCCGATCTATCAGCCGGAGGTCGCCGCCGATGCGGTCGTGTTCGCCGCGGATCATCCCCGGCGCCGCGAGTACTGGATCGGTGGGCCGACGATGGGCACGGTGCTGGCGAACAAGTTCGCACCCGGCCTGCTCGACCGCTACCTGGCGCGAACGGGTTACACCTCCCAGCAGACCGACCTGCCCGACGACGACGCCGCAAATCTCTGGGAACCCGCCGACGGCGACGACGGCCACGACTACGGCGCGCACGGCGCCTTCGACGACCGCGCGACCTCACGCAGCTACGAGGCCTGGACCTCGAAACACCGCGTCCTGGTCGGCGCCCTCGCCACCGCCACAGCAGCCGCCACCGCAGCCCTGGGCCTCCGCGCGGCCCGCAAGCCGTGAGTGCTGTACCGGGGAGGGAAAGGCGCACTACTGTCCGACGGATGGAGCGAAGTGAGGCGGCTCAGACCCGCGTGCAGGGTGATCGGCGCTCACTGTTCGACCGGTTCGTGCAGACGGCCTACCTGCGGGTCAGCCAGGCGCCGTTCTTCTTCCTCTGCGCCGGCATCGTCATTGCCTGGCTGGCGAGTCTGCCGCTCTGGGTCGATCTGAAGTCCTGGCAAGTCGCGATTCACACCGTTGCCAGCGTCGTCACGCTGCTCCTCGTGGTCCTGCTGGAGAACGCCGCCCGCCGGGCAGAGGAAGCGTCCCAGGAGAAGCTCAACGTGATCGCCGAAGCGCTGGCCGCGTTGATGAAGTCGCACTCGCGGACAGACCCGGAACTCGACGAGGCCACCCGGAAACTCCGCGACGCCATCGGCCTCGAAGGCCGGCACTGACCCGGCACTTCACTGACACGGCACAAAGAAAGGCAAGGAGAAATCAACTCCTTGCCATACCCAACATATAGCGCACCGGGGGACTTGCCGCAAGGCCCGGTTCGTGCTGGAGAATCACCCGCCGAAGCAGAAATCAGGCTGGAATCGGGGGTTTCATGATTGACGTGATCATTGCCGGCGCCGGACCGACCGGCATGATGCTGGCGAGCGAGTTGCGGCTGCACGGCGTACCGGTGCTCGTCGTGGAGAAGGACCAGGAGCCGAGTCCGGTGGTGCGCTCACTCGGCCTGCATGCGCGCACCATCGAGGTGCTGGACCAGCGCGGTCTGCTGGAGCGGTTCCTCGCGGTCGCCACGCAGTACCCGATCGGTGGGTTCGCCGGCATCCGTAAGCCGCCTCCCACCGGGCTGGACACGGCGCACGGGTACATCCTCGGCATCCCGCAGCCCACCACCGACCGCCTGCTGGCCGAGCACGCCGTCGAACAGGGTACCGAGATCCGGCGCGGCTGCGAGCTGGTCGGGCTGAGCCAGGACGACGAAGGCGTGACCGTCGAACTGGCCGACGGTACGCAGTTGCGCTCGCGCTATCTCGTCGGCTGCGACGGCGGCCGCAGTACGGTGCGCAAGCTGCTCGGCGTCGATTTCCCGGGCGAGCCCAGCAGCGCCGACACGCTCCTGGGAGAGATGTCGTTGACCGCGTCACAGGAGATGCTGGACGCGGCGAACACCGAGATCCGCAAGACCCAGCTGCGGTTCGGCACCATGCCGCTCGGAGATGGGGTGTACCGCGTCGGCGTACCCGCCGCGAATGTGGCCGAGGACCGCTCGGCCCCGCCGAGTTTCGACGAGTTCCGCCAGCAGTTGCGGGAGATCGCGGGCAGCGACTTCGGCGCGCACTCGCCGCGCTGGCTGTCCCGCTTCGGCGATGCCACCCGGCTCGCCGCGCGCTACCGGACCGGCCGGGTGCTGCTGGCCGGCGACGCGGCGCACATCCACCCGCCGGCCGGCGGCCAGGGACTCAACCTCGGCGTCCAGGACGCGTTCAACCTCGGCTGGAAACTGGTTGCCGAGATCAACGGATGGGCACCTGACGGGCTGCTCGACACGTATCACACCGAACGGCACCCGGTGGCGGCCGCCGTACTGAACAACACGCGTGCGCAGATGGAGCTGATGTCCCTGGAGCCGGGTCCGCAGGCCGTACGCCAGCTGCTGTCGGAGCTGATGGACTTCGAGGACGTGAACCGGTACCTGATCGAGAAGGTGATCGCGATCGGGATCCGCTACGACTTCGGCGAGGGTCACGCGCTCCTCGGCCGGCGGCTGCGCGACGTGGAGCTGAAGCAAGGCCACCTCTACGGCCTGATGCACGATGGCCGCGGCGTACTGCTCGACCAGACCGGCCGCCTCTCGGTGGCGGGCTGGGCGGACCGTGTCGACCATCTCGTCGACACCAGCGAGGAACTCGACGTACCCGCGGTGCTTCTCCGACCGGACGGCCACGTGGCCTGGGTCGGCGACGACCAGCAAGACCTGCTCAGCGATCTCCCCCGGTGGTTCGGCGCTCCCACCGACTGAACGCCGTGCGAACCTGGGTTGCATGCCAATCCAGGTTCGCCCGGCCGCGGTCTTCGAGGACGTTCGCGCGGTCATCGGCCCGAAGTCGCCGACGGCCAACGTCTGCTGGTGCCTGAGCTACCGAATCCCGTCCAAGCAGAACAACGAACTCCGCGGACCGGCCCGGGGCGAGTACGTCGCCGAGCTCTGCCGTGCGGACCTCTCCCCCGGAGTCCTCGCGTACGACGGCGAGACACCGGTCGGCTGGGCAGCGGTCGCACCACGGTCGGACACGACCTTTGCCCGCAACCGGAAGATCCCGTACGTCGACGACCTGCCGGTGTGGTCCCTGTGGTGCATCCGCGTCCGCCCGGGCCACCGCGGGCAAGGCATCTCCCACGCCCTCATCACCGGCGCCGTCGAGTTCGCCCGCGACCACGGCGCCCCGGCCATCGAGGCCTACCCCCTGGACAACGGCAACGCCAAGGTCGACCTCACCATGGCGTACGCCGGCCTCCGCAAGAACTTCGAGCGAGCCGGCTTCACCAAAGCCGCGGACACCACCTCAACCCTCTCCGGTCACCCCCGGATCCTGATGCGCCTGGACCTTCGGTGACAGCCAGTGGGGTGAAGATCATCCGGAACAGGTGAGGACGCTCCGCTGTCGAGGCGCCACCGTTGACCAGAAGCGTTTTCGCGCTCCGAGAAAGGACGCTGCAATGAGTTTCTGGGACATTGTCTGGTTCATCATCATCAGCTTCGTCTTCGTCGCCTACCTGATGATGCTGTTCTCGATCATCATGGACCTGTTCCGCGACTCCGAGACCTCAGGATGGGTCAAGGCCATCTGGTTTGTCGCCCTGCTCTTCCTCCCCCTGATCACCGCGCTGGTGTACGTCATCGTCCGCGGCAAGGGCATGACGGAGCGGACGCTGGCAGGCCACGCCGCCGCCCAGCGGCAGCAGGAGGACTACATCAAGTCGGTCGCGAGCTCGTCCTCCCCGAGTCCGGCCGACCAGATCGCCCAGGCCAGCGCACTGCTCGAGAAGGGCACCATCTCGCAGGCCGAGTTCGACACCCTCAAGGCGAAGGCACTGGCGGTCTGATCATCGCCATCCCGCGGGGCTAGGCCGTCGGCTCGACTTCATCCGGAGTCGGCCGACGGTCCACGCGGACCATCCGGAACGAGTTCACCAGCCCGGCAAGGCCGGCCAGCAGCGGAATGGCCAGCGCCACTTGCAGAGCGATCGGTCGCGCGGTCGCGTTGATGTCGAGGATCTCCGCCCGGGTGTCCGGCGGCTGCGTGGCGAGCTGCTTCTCGAGCTCGGTGTTGCTCATCACCTGCGCATCCTCTTCCAGCGCCTGGGCGACCTGCTGCTGCTCGGTGGGGTTGAGCACCGTGCTCGACTCCGCCAGGTCCGTGAAGGCGAACGACAGCGTGGCCAGCAGGATGGCTCCGCCGAAGGCCAGCCCGAACGACAGCCCGAACGAACCCGCGGCCGAGTTGACCCCGGCCGCTTCGCTGACGCGCTCCTCGGAGATCGGCCCCAGCGTGTAGTTGTTGAGCTGCGAGACCAGCAGGCCGAGACCCAGTCCCATGACGATCAGCGGCGCGACGAGTGCCCAGCCGGAGTCGGCCCGCGGAACGATCGGGATCAGCCCGAGCACTCCGAGGCTCAGGAGCGCGAATCCCCAGCGGATGATGCTGCTCGGTCGTCGTCCGCCCGCCTTCTTCTCCGCGAGGATCGCCATCCCGAACATGCTCAGCGAGAGCGGCGCCATGGACAGGCCGGCCTCCATCGCGTTGTACTCCAGGACCATCTGCAGATAGATCGGCAGGGCGATCATGGTGCCGCCCAGCGCGATCTGCTGGAGCGTCTGCTGGGAGATACCCAACCGGTAGACAGCGGAGCGGAACAGGTCCGGGTCGAGCAGGGTCGGCTCACCCCGGCGTTTGCGCCGGACCAGCCAGTAGATGAACGCCGCGAGCGCGATCAGGCCGAGGCCGATGATCAGGCCGACGTACTCGCCGCCTTCCTGCCACACCAGGATGCCCAGCACGACGCCGCCCATCCCGATCACCGAGAGGACGGCACCGACCACGTCGACCCGCCGGGATCCCGTGTACGGCGCGTCATGGATCAGGCCCTGGCCGATGAGCACGACCGCGATCACCACGACCTCGAGCAGGAACGCCACCCGCCAAGACAGGTACGTCGTGATGAAGCCCCCGAGCAGTGGTCCGACCGCCGCCGCCAGCGCCGCGGACGCCCCGACCAGCGCGTAGACCTTCACCTGCGCCGCTCCCTGGAAGTTGCCGTGGATCAGTGACTGCATGGCGGGCAGCAGCAGCGCAGCCCCGAGGCCGCCGATGAGGGCCCAGAAGACGATGATCGCGGTCAGGCTCTGGGCCACGGTCATCGCCAGGGCACCGATCGCGTAGCCGACCAGGCCCAGCAGGTAGGCGCGCTTGCGCCCGATCAGGTCACCGACCTTGCTTCCGATCAGGATGAAGGCCGCGGACACCAGCGCCTCGAGCGCGATCGCGGACTGGACGCCGCTCACCGTGGTGTCGAGATCCCGGACCACCGAGCTGATCGAGACGTTCATCAGCGACGTGTCGACGACGAGCACGAACATCGCCATCGCCAGCAGGATGGCGAGCCGTGGGCTGGCCGTCGCCCCGGCCGGTGCCTTGCTCGCCTCCTCGGTCATCTCACACGCCGGCGGGCACCACGACATCGGTCGGCGTAACGCGCCGGATGCTCAGGATCATCAAGCCCGCGCCCTGCAGCCGCGCGGCCAGCTCCGCGATCCCCTGATCGTCGCGGACCCGCAGCCGAAAGGCGCCGGATGTCTCGTACTGAGCCCGGGGGCCTGCGCAGAAGGCGAGAACGGCCGGCCTCAGCTCCCCCTGGATGACGACCTGGTACGACGGCTCGCGGCACTCACTTGGTGACATCGTCGCCCCTCCCTGCCGGATCGATGTCGATCCGCTCTGTCGATGCCGAGGCAGCGTCCAGGACCCGGCGAACCTCGACGACCTCGATGCCCAAGGCCCGAAGGCGCGCCAGCAGACCGTAGAGCGCCGACTGGTCGGGGATGCTGTAAACGATGGTGTTCACCTGGTCGACCGCGATTGTCTCGGCGCCCATGTCTCGAAGGTCTTGTTCGGGTACGGCGCCCGCTACGCGGATCTCGTACGTCACGTCGACCATCGACCCACTCCGTTCCGAACGTGTGCCTTTGACGCTTCCAAAGGTCACCGGCCCGCGGCTTCATCCCTGCGGGGTGAACTGCCGGACACGCTGATCACAGGGGGTCCCTGGGTCTCGAAATGTCCGGGTTTCGGACGGCAAACACTGGTATTACAGGCAGTTCCGTGGTTTCTTCAAAGGGTGCGGCTCGCCACGCACCGCCCCAGCAGCGCCCAGTGATGCCGCACGTCGCTAGGAGGGGGCAATGCCGAGCGATCAGCACGCAGGGGTGGAGAACAGATCACGTCATTCACCGGACGCACCATTCGAAGGTCGACTGAGTTCCCCGGCCAGGAGCTCGGCGATCCCACCAGGAACAGTGCCAAGGCCGCGTCTTGTCGACCGCGTGAGCCTGGGGGTGCAGGGGCCACTCACGCTGGTCAGTGCGCCGGCGGGTTTCGGCAAGACGATGCTGCTGGAGTCGTGGGCGGCGCAGTACCAGGGACCGGCCCTGGTCAGGCGCATCGCCTTGGACACCCGTAGCGGTCAATCGGCCGCCGTACTGGACTCCGTCCACGACAGCCTGCGTCACCACGACCACGACGTACTGGTGCTCGTGGTGGACTGCGGCGACGTCATGATGACGCCCGAGTTCGGGCAGAGCCTCCATCGCCTCATCCGCGACGGCGCCGGTCAGGTCCGGGTCGTTCTGGTGACACGATCCGACCCTCCGCTCCCCCTGCACGTCTACCGGTTGGCGGGCACCATCGCCGAGATCCGGGCCGCCGAGCTCGCCTTCACGACCGACGAGGCCGCGGAGCTGATGCGCGAGCACAAACTCGACCTGACCGCCGCGCAGGTCGGCGAGCTCCTGGGCAGGACCGACGGCTGGCCGGCGGGCCTGATGTTCGCGGCCATGAACCTGGCCGGCAAGACCGACTCGGAGCGGGTCATCCGGGAGTTCCGCGGCGACGCCGGCAACGTGGCGGCGTACCTGATGACCGAGGTGCTCGACGCGCAGCCCCCGGAACTGCGCAGGTTCCTGCTCCTGACCTGCATCGTCGACGTGATCCGGCCGGGCCTGGCCGAAGCTCTCACCGGGCGCGCTTGTGACCTTCGATCGTTGCAGTTCCTCTCCCACGGCAACTCGTTCATCCAGCCGGTGCCGGGGACCGCGGACTGCTATACCTACCAGCCGCTGTTCCGCGAGTTCCTGCGCGCCCAGCTGTTGTTCGAAAGGCCTACGGTCGCTCCCGCACTGGGCCGCGCGGCCGCCGCCTGGTTCGCCCAGAACGATCAGCCGCTGGAAGCGATCCACCATGCCATCTACGCCGGTGACTGGTGGCACGCCGCCCAGTACCTGGTCGAGGGGTTCGACGTGGCGGGTCTTCTCGTCGGACGCCGGCGTCGGCAGCTGACAACGATGTTCGCCGACTTCCCGGACGATCTGGACGGCTCGGAGGCCTCGGTCGTCAGAGCTGCCCGGGCGCTCGCCGCGTTCGACGTCGACCGCTGTACGGCGGAGCTCCGCAAGGCCAGGGAGTGGCTGGACAACGAGGAACCCGCTCGGACACCGGCGGCCGAGCTGGCCGTCACCGTGCTGCAAGCGGTCTGTGCAAGCCTCGGGGAGAACATCGAGGACGGACTGGTCGACGTCTTGATCGCGGAGGCCGAGCTGAGAGCCGCGTCGGCGGAGTCGGCGAGCAGGCATCCGGAACCGCGACTGCTGGTGGCCGGCTGCAAGGGCCGGGTGCTGCTCCGGCGCGGGGACTTCCCGGCGGCCATCACCGCCTTCACCGAGGGGATCGCCATCGCGGAAGAGGCCGGTGCCCACGAGGCCCTGGCCGACTTCCTCGGGATGGCCGCACTGGTCGAGGCGGTTTGGGGACATCTGCGGCGAGCCGGGGAGGTCGTCGCCCATGCGACGGCGCTGGCGGAGTCGGGGGCGCAACCGGAGCTTCCGCAGTCCGCGATCGTGGCCAAGGCCTGGGTGCACACCGATCAGGGCGATCTGCCGCTCGCCGAGGATCTCGTGCGGCGCGCCGCGGAGGCCGCTCCCACCCACGACGCGCGAATTCTCGCTGCCGCTCTCGCCCTCGTCCGGGCGAGGCTGCTGAGGGCCGGCGGCGACACCGATCTCGCCGCCGCGGAGCTGCGGGCCGCGAGCAACAGTTACGGCGCCCGGAGCGGCTGGCTCGGCCAGGCGCTGGTCGTCGACGAGGCGAAGATGCTCGTGGCACAACACCTGCCGCAGGAGGCCATCGCGGTGATCGAGCAGTCCGAGGGGCGCGATCAGATCGGATCGCTGCTGGTGCTGCACCGCGCGGCCGCCGAAGCCGGCGAACGCCTGCCCGGTCAGCCACCCCCGGCCGCGGATCGGACCGTCCCACTCGAAACCCAGGTGGAGAGCTGGCTGGTCCAAGCCGCCGAGTCGATCAGCTCCGGGGACACCAGCCGCAGCGGGCTCTGTCTCGAACGCGCCCTCAGGCTGGCGGCCCCCGAGCAGTTCCGTCGGCCCTTCACCGAGGCGCCACCGTCGCTGCGCAAGATGCTGCACCCGACCGGTGAGCTGATGAGACATCACCCGTGGCTGCGCGCACCGAGTCGGCAGCCTCGCGACCGTGCCGCCGATCGCTGGGCGATGTCGCGGACCGACTTGGTCATCACCACCTCGTTGACCAGCAAGGAGCACGAGGTCCTCGAGTACCTCGCCGAACTGCTGACCACCGAGGAGATCGCCGGCACCATGTACGTCTCGGTCAACACGGTGCGAAGCCACGTGCGGAGCATCCTTCGCAAGCTGGGCGCATCGCGCCGCAACGAGGCGGTCCGGCGGGCATGGGAGCTGGGGCTGCTCCCCGCACGTCCGGAGGCCTGGCCCGACGACCTCAGTACGCACCGGCCTTCGGCCGCACCTCACGACCATGGAGGGTGAGCGCCCAGATCACCAGGATGTCGACGGCGATCATGACAGTGGTCCAAAACGGGGACGCGGCGAGAAAGGCCGCGTTCACCATGATGCTCACGACGGCGAGGATCACGCCGACGACGCGGGCCCACACCTGGCCGAGCAGAACACAGAATCCGGCCACGAGGACGATCGTCCCGAAGATCAGGTGCGTCCAACCCCAGGTGGTGAAGTCGATATGGATGGCGAGACCATTCGCCGGGACCGCGTAGTACCCGTCGTTGAGCAGCGCGACGAGTCCCTGGAAGGCGTGGAAGCAGCCAAGAATGATCATCATCACGCCGGCGAAGACGATGGGGCCGACCCAGCCCTTCGCCGAAGTGCGCCGTACGCCGGTCTGTTGCTCTGAGATACCCACGTGACCATGCTCGGTCCGGCCTGCCCGCAGTCACCTCATCCTTGGCGGGGTAAAGCGCCAGGCCGCTGGGTTGTCACCCGTCCGGCGGTGTCGTGGGAGATCCCGGTGCGCTGTCCGAGTTGTTCGAGATAGGCGACGAGCACGCGGTGGAGCTCGTCCGCGCCGCGGATCTGCTGCTCCGGGATCACCAGGTCGGGCGGAGCCAGCAGCAGGGCCCTTCCCTGCCACCCACCGAGTCCGCCATGGCAGCCCACCAGACCTTCGAACGCCGAGACCTCGCCGGTGTCCCGGTCGACCGAGCTGTTCACGTACAGATCAGGTGCCTCGGGCATCGACACCGCCCTGAGCAGGTCAGCCGACGCCAGCGGGCCGAACGGCTCCAGCGGGTCGTCGCCGGTCACCTTCGCGTCGGACAGCCGGTGGATGCCCGACGGCCCGACCACCAGCGGTCCGTGCTCGGTGCTCATCACACCGACGAAGCTGATCCCGTCGTGGTTCACCAGCCCGGGGATGAGAGCCGGCCAGCGTTCGTTGATCTCCTCCATCGTCAGCCGCTGCGCCTCGGCGGCGTACACCAGGCCGAGATTGCCCGACCCGAGGACGACCAGGTCTGAACTCGTGGTGACCGTCGGCGGCGCGGAGTGGCGCTGGACCCGGACCGCCGCACCGTGGGCAACTCGTCCCCTGCTGCTGTCACCGCCGGCCAGGTCGGCCAGGAGACCGTTCAGCCGGCCCCAGCCCTCGACCGCCTGCTCGACGGCTTCGACGCGTGCCGCGGTCAGTTGCGAGCAGAGCGCGGCGAGGTCGATTCCGTACCGATCGGCGAAGATCGCGCCCTGGGACTGCCCGTGGTCGGACAGGATGACGAGCCGGTACGGCCGCGGTGCCGACGCCGCGACCTCCTCCAGGCACGCCAGTACGCGATCGAGTCGATCGAGCGCGGCCAGCGACTCCGGCCGCAACGAGCCGGCGTGATGGGCCACCTCGTCGTAATCCACATAGTCGACGTACACGGCACGGGTGCCACGGATCATCTCCTCCGCGACCAGCGCGGTGTTGAGGTCCCGCAGTACGACGTTGGTGACGGCCCGCATGCCCGCGAAGAGCCAGCCGCGGTGACCGCGCGGACGAACGTCGCGGCGACGTTGCCGCCGGGCCTCGAACCGTTCCCGGCCGATCTCCGCGACCGCTCCGAACAGGCTGCCCGCGAACCCGTCCGGCCTGGCCAGATACCAGGCGACGCGGCGACGCGTACCGGCCGAACCACGACTCAGCTCGAGCTTGCTCATCGTCAGCAGCGACCGCTCGGCGTCGCCGCTGAACAGGTTGGAGATACTCACACCGCCGTCGGCCAGCAGACCGCGGCCGTTGCTGGCGCGGCGCTCGATCTCCGCGGCGTCGGGACCCCGATTGCTCACCAGCACCCGTCCGAGCGCGCGGTCGTACCACCGGAACGCAGGTACGCCGTCGATGCGACCATGCAGGATCCCTAGCTGGCTGGCTGGCGTGGTGGGCGGCAGCACCGGGGTCCACTCCACGAGGCGATAGCCGCCGTCGCGGATCCAGCGCCCTGCGGTGGGCAAGGTGGCGGCCATGAGTTGCCAGCGCAGGACGGGGAACGGTACGCCGTCGAGCTGGACGAAGATCACGCCCGGAACCTCGGGGTCGTCCACCGGTTTACGCCGCCGCCTGGTCCGGCGTACGAGCGCCGCCGTGAAGGCTTCCGGCGTACCAGAGGTGCCCAGCCAGGCCACGATCGTCGCCGCGCCGGCCGCGATCCAGGCCGCGGCGAGGATGACCCAGAACGAGCTCGCCTCGACGCCCGGGATCAGCGAGAGCGCCACCGCAAGGATCACAGCCTGTCCGAGCACCGCCAGCAGGAGCACCGCGAGCCATCCGATCGCCGCACTCGCGACGACGAGCAACGGGCGCACCAAAGCACCGACCACCAACGTGACGGCGGCCGCGGCGAGCAACTGTGGGAACGACGAGAACCGCAAGCCGGACAACACGGCATCCGCGAGAGCCAGCGCCAGGACCGAGGTGATGTAGGTCGCGACGACCCGGCCGACATCGCCAGGACGGACCAGTGGTGTGCGGTTGTGGGCCATCTGTATCCACCCCTCCTGCCAAGTCCCCGCGACTAGTGCGTCAGGACGGCTTTGAGACCGACGATCACCAGACCCAGGAACAGGTTGATGACGGCTGTCGCAACCAGACGGCCCCCGGTCGCGCCGGCCCGGATGGCGACGTACATCGCCCACCCCAGTTGCGAGCCGACGGCCACGGCGAGCGCGAGCCAGGCCGCACCGGCGTCCGACATCCCGAGCAGCACGCCGACGCCGACCGCCACCGCGGGAGGTACGGCGGCCTGCACGATCGGCCAGTCCCGCCGTGCGGCCACGCGGAACTGCTTCGCGGACCGGAGCGCTCCTGCCGATGGCTCTCCGACCAGATGGGCATAGACGTGGGACAGCCAGAACACCAGGCCGGTGGCGAGGAGCAACACGATCAATTGGGCGGGGTCTGGCGGCTCTTCCCCCGGACCCGTGCCGGCGACAACCGACGCCGCCAGCAGCGATCCGTAGATCGCCCCCGCGTAGTCGGACGGCAGCCGCTCCTGGTCCGCTTTGGCCGAGACCATCGGCCCGTCAGGCATCACTCGCTCGTGCCTGCGTGATCGACCAGATGACCCAGATACTCAGCGCGATCACCAGCAGCGACCAGAACGGCTGCTTGGGAATGAAGAAGAAGTAGTCGATCGCAACCAGCCCGGCGAGGACGATCCCGACCCAGTCCGCCCAGGCCGCGTTGGTGAACAGGCCGATCCCGACCGCCACGGCCGCGACGCCCAGCACCAGGTGGACCCACCCCCACGCGGTGGGATCGAGGTCGAACGCGTACCGCGGAGTGGCGGAAACGGAGCCCTCGTCGATGATCGACGCGAGCCCGGCGACGATCGAGAACACACCGATCGTGGACATCAGCATCGCGGCGAACGCGACGCCGCCCACCGCACCGCTCGGGACGTCCCGCCGCTCGTCCAGGTCTTCGTAGGTCATCGTGCCCACCTTCTCCGGTCATCCCCTACCCGGACGACGATGCCTCCCGATCCCCCGCTCCGCATCGTCCGGCCAGGGTGAGATGCCGGTGCCGCTTCGGATCTAGGCTCACTACAGGCGGAAACGCTCGATCGCGGAAGGAGACGGGCGTGAGCGCTGGGCACCGCGTGAGCGCACGCCCCGTGCTGCGGTGGCTGCGAGCGATCCGTCCGGAGCGACGGAACCTGCGCGCCGACGTGATCGCCGGGCTGCCGGGGGCGATCAGCAGCGTCCCCAACGGGATGGCGTCCGCGGCGCTCATCGGCGTGAACCCGATCCATGGTCTCTACGCGAGCTTCGCGGGTCCGGTCGCCGGCGGGTTGGCCACGAGCAGCCAGCTGATGGTGGTCACCACCACCACGGCCGCGGCCCTGGCCGCCGGATCCGCGCTGGAAGGTGTGGACCCCGCCGATCGTCCACAAGCCCTGCTCCTGCTGACGATCATCGCCGGCGTGGTGATGATCATCGCGGGTCTGGCGCACCTGGGGCGCTACACCCGCTTCGTGTCGCACTCGGTGATGACCGGCTTCCTCACCGGGATCTCGGTCAACATCCTGCTCAGCCAGTTGCCGGGCCTCACCGGCGCGAGCGCCACCGGCGAGATCGCGCTCGGGAAGGCGGTCGACGTCATCCTCCATCCCTCGCGGATCGAGCTCCCGTCACTGCTGACCGGACTCGCCGCACTGGCCATCCTCGTCGGCCTGTCCTGGACCCGGCTGTCGACGGTGAGCGCGTTGGTGGCGCTGGCCGTCCCGACCGCCGGCGTCGCCCTCGCCGGTGCCGACACGGTGACCCTCGTGAAGGACACCGGGGACATTCCGCGCGGCATTCCGCTGCCGCAGCTGCCAGACCTCGGCCAGCTGTCGTTCCCGTTGCTCACCGGGGCATTGGCGGTCGTGGCCATCGTCCTCGTCCAGGGCAGTGGTGTCGCCGACGCCGCCCCGAACCGGGACGGGACCGCCTCGAACTCGAACCGGGACTTCGTTGCCCAGGGCATGGGCAACGTCGCGGCCGGATTCTTCCGCGGACTGCCGGTGGGCGGCTCGGTGGGTCAGACCGCCCTGAACCAGACGGTCGGCGGACGCACCAGGTGGGCGGCCATCTGCTCGGGTCTGTGGATGATCGCGATCCTCGCAGCCTTCTCCACCGTGATCGGACTCGTCGCGATGCCTACGCTGGCGGCCGTCCTCATCTATGCGGCCGCCAAGTCGCTGCGACCACGGGAGGTTGTGTCGATCCTGCGCACCGGACCGACCTCGCAGATCGCGGTCGTCACGACCTTCTGCGCAACCCTGTTCCTGCCGATCTCCGCCGCGGTCGGCATCGGCGTGGCACTGTCCCTGCTGCTGCAGCTGAACCAGGAGGCGATGGACCTCAAGATCGTCCAGCTGACTCCCGTCGGCGGTGGCCGGTGGACCGAGCACCCGGCTCCGGCGAAGCTGCCCAGCCATCAGGCGACGCTCCTCGACGTGTACGGCAGCCTGCTGTACGCGGGCTCGCGCACGCTGGGGGTCAGACTGCCCGACCCGGCCGGCGCCGAGGCGCCGACCGTCGTACTGCGGTTGCGCGGCCGGACTGCCGTGGGCGCGACGTTCGTCAAGGTCGTGGACGACTACGCCGCGGCGCTGGACGCCGTCGGCGGCCGGTTGTACCTCAGCGGTGTCGACCACGAGGTCGCCAAACTGCTGCGTCGTACCGACCGGCAGCACGGGGCCGGACCGGTCGGCGTCTTCGAGGCCACCGAACTGATCGGGGAATCGACCGAGCAAGCCCTGCGAGCAGCTGCGGCCTGGGAGGTCCGGCAGCGACCGGAGCGCCCCGATCAGTGACGGCCCCGCGGATCAGCTGATGGCACGGCGGTCTCGCATTGCCGACCGCGCTGAGCTGCTCAGCAGAGTGCCGATGGCGATCCCGACGACGAGGTTGATCACTCCGGTCGCCACCTTGGACGACGTCGAGCCGTTGGCCACGAACGGGAGCAGTGCCGCCGCGGCCGTGGCCAGCATGATGATCCAGCTGAAGAACTGCAACGGCCGCGGCGTGGAGATCAGCAACAGATGCAGGAGGCCGGTGGCGACCAGCGCCGCGAGGCCGCAGAACAACGCGTACTTCGGCGTGTCCGCGTCTCCCCAGGTGCCCTCGCCCTTGGGTGCGAGGACGGGTACGTCGAAAACCCCGCGGGCGATCAGGATGCCGACCAAGGCGATCAACGCGGCAACGATGGCCGTGGCCCCGCCGCCGGCCCACAGCCGGGCGGCGTTCACCGCGTGCGCACCGCCTTGGGTGGGTTCAACTGTCATGACGTGTGCTCCTTCTCATCCGGCTGGTGTGGTGGCCGCCGGCGGAGCGTCAGCCGCGCGGCCAACCGACCGAACAGCGCTCCTACGGTCACCCCGACCAGAACGTCACTCGGGTAGTGCACGCCCGTGTACACCCGGGAGAACGCGACGACCGACGCCGCCCCCCGCAGAGCCGGCCCGAGCGCTGGTATGACGTCTCCGACGGCAACGGCGAAGGCCGCCGCGGACGCGGAGTGCCCGGACGGAAAGGATCCCGACGACGGCATCCGCACCCATCGCTGCACGGGCACGCCGAGCCCACCCCGGTCGGGCCGGCGGCTCTCACCCACCGTCTTCTTCAGCAGCTGGTTCGCCACCAAGGACGCCGCCCCGATCGCCGTGACTCCCGCGAACGCAGCCTGCCGGCCCCGCCGTCCACCGAACAGCGCGAGGGCACCGGCCACCAGGAACCACGGCTTGGAGAAGTCGGCGATGTCGGACACCCGCCGCAGCGGCTCGTCGAGCACCGGGGTGGGCAGCCGCGCCACCGACCGGTACAGCGCGCGGTCGTAAGTAGCCAGACGGCTCAGTGAGGCGGTCACGCAACGGTTTCCGTCACCATGTGAGCTCGACCTCGAGTTCACTTCCGTCGTCGCCGAGCTCGAACTCGAGCTTGAGGTTGACCTCATCGGGAACGTGCACCTTGACCCGCATCCCGCCCCGGTCGAACTCGACGCTGTTCTCCTTGGCGAGCATGTCGGCCAGAGCGTGTAAGCGAGCCGCGGCGGCCTCCCGGCTCATCGGCTCCTTCTCTTTGATCTCGATCAGGTCCATTACGTCCTCCCACGGGTTGAGCTTGCTGATCGGCCCCGGCCGAGGGCGATGCGCACCAGCTCGGCCACGCTGTCGCGGAAACCGTCGGGCGCCGTCGCCGACGGCGACGCGCCCGGGTGCTGGTGGGCGATGCGCACCCGGAGGACGCCGGGCCGGATCCGGAACCGCAGCGGTGCGTCGAGGACGAGCGCCTCCCCGTCGACGCCGGCAGGCAGCGGGCGATCGGCCTCGACCTCGAACGACGGAGCCGACCACTCGCGCCATGGACGCTGAACGCGGCGCTGATCGCCGTCCGCGGGTGCTCCCACGACAGTGATCCCGAGCAGGCCGTCGTCGATGCGCGGGCGGGTCCCCGAACCGACCGCACGTCCGAGGCGATAGCGGTTGTTCGAGACGAGCACTGCCGCTCCCCCGCGGTGTCCCTGACCGCCCGGGCCGGTCCAGCGCATGTCGAGTTCGCTGCCGGTGGGACCGAGCGCGTCGGGCACGGTGTCGAGCAGGGTGCGGAGCTTGGCCTCGCGGTAACCGGTGCGCTGGACTGCTTCGGCGTACAGGCCGAGTGACACGTTGTTGACGAACACCCGGCCGTTGACCTCGGCGAGGTCGACCAGCCGCTCACCGCCATCGACGAAAGCGTCCAGAGCACCGACGACGTCCTCACGGTCGACCCCGAGGTCGAGCGCGAAGTGATTGCGCGTGCCGGCCGGCACGCACGCGTAGGGCAGCGAGCGCTCGGCGGCGATCGCGGCGACGATCGCCTGCGAACCGTCCCCGCCGGCCATCGCGAGCCCGTCGGCGCCCCGCTCGACCGCATCGCGGACCAGGATTTCGAGGTCGTCCCCGCGCTTCAGCTCGATCGCCTCGATGCCGCGGTCGCGCGCTTCCTTGGCGAGTCCGAAACGTTCCGCCTTCCCCCCGCCGGACTTCGGGTTGTAGAACAGCACCGGGCGCCGCGGAGGAGCCACCCGGGGCAGATCCACGTGGCTCGCGAAGCTGGCGCGGGCCGCTGCCAGCGTGACCAGGAGCCCGGCCACGACGAGGATGCCGACGCCGAACGTCCCGCCCACCACCACGAAGACCACCGCGGCGACCAGGGCCACACCGGCCACGTAGAACCCCGCCAGGCGAGCGCCACCTCTCCGCATCACGCCGTACCAGGCCGCGCAGGCAGCGATCACCACACAGGCCAGCACACCGAGACCACGCGGGAACTGATTCACCGCGTTGACGACGCCGAGCACGATCGTCGCCGCCCCCACCAGCAGCGCCACAATCGCCGCAATCCGCCGCCTCATCGAACCCGCCCCACTCCCGCCTGTGCCATGGCTTGTCGACCCCCGACGCCGAAGCCATCCTTTCCGGCCGCCACGCCTCAGGCATCCCACAGCCGGGATGATCTGCTCGTCGCGCGAAGCCGGTTCACCCCCTGCGGGTGACGACTCGGGATCACGGCCGCCGGAATGCTGGGCCGAAGTGGCTCCAGCGAGAGGGAACGTCATGCCTGAACAGTTCCGGGGGACGATCAACGTCGATATTCGCGACTCGGTGCCGGATTGGACGCCGTTCGAACCGCCGAAGCCCCCGGACGGCGCGCCCAGCGTCGTCTACATCGTGCTGGATGACGTCGGCTTCTCGGCCATGAGCTGCTACGGCGGCCCGATCGAGACTCCGAACCTCGACGCGATCGCCGCGCGCGGGGTCCGCTTCACCCAGTGGCACACGACGGCACTGTGCTCGCCGACCCGCTCGGCGCTGCTCACCGGTCGCAACCACACCCGCAACAGCATGGCATGTATCACCGAGGCGGCGATCGGCTTCCCGAACGCGAGCGGCACGATCCCCCCGGAGAACGGGATGCTGTCGGAGATCCTCGGGGAGCGCGGCTGGAACACGTACATGGTGGGCAAGTGGCACCTGTGCCCCACCGACGAGATGAACCTCGCGGCGACGCGTCGCAACTGGCCGAGCGGCCGCGGCTTCGAACGGTGGTACGGGTTCCTCGGGGCCGAGACGAATCAGTGGTATCCCGACCTGGTCTACGACAACCACCCGGTCGACCAGCCCCGCTCACCGGCAGAGGGCTACCACCTGACCGACGACGTCACCGACAAGGCGATCGAGTTCATCAAGGACGCCAAGGCCATCGCGCCGGACAAGCCGTTCCTGCTCTACTACGCACCCGGCGCCTGCCACGCACCCCACCACGCGCCGAAGGAGTGGATCGACAAGTTCGCCGGCCGCTTCGACCAGGGGTACGAGGCGATGCGGGAAGAGACCCTCAAGCGCCAGAAGGAACTCGGTCTCGTGCCGGCCGACACCGAACTTCCGCCGATGAATCCGATCGGCACTCCCGAGACCCGCAGCGGCCCGGATCACCTGCCGTTCCCGACCCTGGACTACAGCCGTCCATGGGACTCCCTGAACTCCGACGAGCGACGTCTGTTCGCCCGCATGGCCGAGGTGTACGCCGGATTCCTCGCGCACGCCGACCACCACATCGGCCGGTTGCTCGGCTATCTGGAACAGACCGACCAGTTGGAGAACACCCTGGTGGTCGTCGTGTCCGACAATGGTGCGAGCGGCGAAGGCGGCCCGAACGGTTCGGTCAACGAGATGAAGTTCGCCAACGGGATCGACGACGATCTGGCCGAGAACCTCGCCAAGCTCGACGAGCTGGGTGGCACGAAGACCTACAACCACTACCCGAACGGCTGGGCGATGGCGTTCAACACGCCGTTCAAGATGTGGAAGCGCTACGAGTTCAACGGGGGTACGTCGGACCCGTGCATCATCTCGTGGCCGAAGGGCGCGCGGGCCCGCGGCGAGCTCCGCCACCAGTACCACCATGCGATCGACATCGTCCCGACGATTCTCGACGTACTCGGCGTCGAACCCCCCGAGACGATCAAGGGCCACACGCAGAGCCCCTTGGACGGGATCAGCATGCGCGGCAGTGTCGACGACGCGTCGGCCGACTCCGGACGAAGGACGCAGTTCTACTCGATGCTGGGATCCCGCGCGATCTACCACGAGGGCTGGAAGGCGGTCACCACGCACCCGACGGTGTCGGGCTGGGCGCACTTCAACGCCGACGAGTGGGAGCTGTACCACGTCGAGGTCGATCGTTCCGAGGTCCGGAACCTGGCCGCGGAGCAGCCGGACAAGCTGCGCGAACTGGTGAACATCTGGTTCGCGGAGGCCGGCGCGAACAACGCGTTCCCGCTCGACGATCGCTCTCCGCTGGAGATCCTCAGCACCCCCCGGCCGCAGCTCAGCGCCCCGAAGGATCGCTACGTCTACTTCCCCGACACTGCCCCGGTCTCGGAGTGGCAGGCGGTCAATACCCGCAACCGCTCGTTCACGATCGGTGCGGTGGTCGACATCCCGGCGCCGGGAGCCGAAGGCGTGCTGTTCGCCATGGGCGCCAGGTTCGGTGGCCATGCGCTGTACGTGAAGGACAACCGGCTGCACTACGTGAACAGTTTCGTCGGCGCGCTCGAGCAGCAGGTCGTCGGGACGAAGGACGTCCCGACCGGCGAGAACCTGATCCTGTCGGCCTCCTTCGAGAAGCAAGGCATGGACCCCGACGCCGCGACCGGAACACTCTCGCTCTACCACGGCGACGAGAAGGTCGGCGAGGCACGCATCAAGACCCAGCTCGGAGCCTTCGCCATCGCAGGTTCAGGTCTGTACGTCGGCAGGCACAGCGGCGAGCCGATCACCGATGACTACCCGGGCGAGCCGCCGCACCGCTTCACCGGCGGCACGATCAACCGCATCGCGGTCGACGTCAGCGGTGAGCCGTACCTGGACCTCGAACGCGAAGCCGCCCTGATGCTGATGCGCGAGTAGGAGGCCCGACGTGAGGACGGAACACGACGTACCCGTGCGGTCGGAAGCCCTGCTGTTGTCCTGGAACGACACGCCGACCCGACAGGCGATCGTGGACTACGTCGGCCGGGCCGTGGACGAGGGTGGAGCGCAGTACGTTCCACCCTCCGAGCGGATCGCGGTCTTCGACAACGACGGCACGCTGTGGTGCGAGAAGCCGATGCCGGTCGAGCTCGGCTTCATCCTGCAGCGGCTCGCCGAGCTGGCCGAGCAGGATCCGAGTCTTCGCTCACGGCAGCCGTGGCAGGCCGCACGGGACAAGGACTACGCCTGGCTCGGAGGCGTGATCACCAAGCACTACCACGGCGATGACAGCGACGTGAAGGTGCTCATGGGCGGCATCCTTCAGGCGTTCGCGACGATGAGTGTCGACACCTACGCCGAGCTGGCCGGCCGCTTCCTCCAGACGACGCCGCACCCGACGCTCGGCCGGCGTCTCCGGGACTGCACCTATCTCCCGATGGTCGAACTGCTGCACTACCTGGAGGCCAACGGGTTCAGTACCTTCATCGCTTCCGGAGGCGACCGCGACTTCATGCGGCCCGTCACCGAAGAGATCTACGGTATTCCGGCCGAGCGCATCATCGGCACATCCGCCGGGCTGCGGTACCAGGACGACGACACCGGAGGATCGGTCGTCTACCAGGCGGAGATGGACGTCTTCGACGACGGCCCGATGAAACCCGTCCGCATCTGGAGCCGGGTCGGCCGCCGGCCGGTCGTTGCCGGCGGCAACTCCAATGGCGACATCCCGATGCTCCGGTACGCCGGACAGCCCGGCCGTCCCGGATTACGGCTGTTGGTCCTGCACGACGATGCCGACCGCGAGTTCAACTACACCGCCGGCGCCGAGACCTCGCTCGAGCAGGCCCGCGCACAGGACTGGACGGTCGTCAGCATCCGGAACGACTGGGCAACTGTCTTCGCCGACGAGTAGCCCCGGCACTCAGACGGGCGGAGGAACGCTCCGGTACTCCGCCTCCGACGGCCGGGGGACCTCCTCCCACTGCCCCGGACCGTCGCCGATCCGGTCGCGTACTTCGGCCCACCGGGCGGTCAGCGCGTACAGGATGATGATGTCCAACGTGATCATCAGCAGCGACCAGACCGGGTAGGCACCAAGCCACGCGATCTGCGTGATGGCGTGCAGGCTGACGAGCACGATCCCGGCGATCCTGGCCCACGTCTGTGCCGCGAGCAGGCCGCCGCCGACGATCAGCAGCAGCAGCCCGGAGATCAGGAGCGTCCATCCCCAACCGGTCATGTCCACCAGGATGAACTTCTCCCGCGTCGCCACCACGCGCTCGTCGTTGAACAGCGCGATGAACCCCTGGAAGATGTTGACGAACCCGATCACGATGAGCAGCATGCCGGCGAACAGCACGAAGCCGGCCATGACTGCCCCTCCCCTCTTCTCAGTCACTTCAGCCATCTCGAAATCCCCTCTTGTCGCGCCAGGTCAGCGGCCTGGGCAGCTCCTTGTCAATGTGGTGGCCAACGTCGCGGTCGCGGTGCCGAGTTGCCGGAGCGCCGTGTTGATCGCGGGGGCCTGCTGCCTGATGGTGTCCGCGCTCAGGCCGCTCGCCGCGGTTTCCAACTCTGAGAATGCCGTCTTGACGCCTTCCACAGCGGGCTTCAGGGCGGCGGATGCCGAGGCCACCGCCGCACCCAGACTGGTCTTGACGTCGGCCATCGCGGTAGTCAGCGCGGCCAGACCGTCCTGCAAGGGCCTCACGTTCATGAGAGTTTGGAGCGAGGCTCTCAGTGCGGACGACGCAGCGCAGTCTGCCGCGGACTCGACTGGTGTCGGTGCGATGGTCCCCCGCGGCGCGGCGCTCGCTGACGGACTCGACTGACTCTGTGGCGAGCTGTCACTGCAAGCCGTTGGTACGACGAGCAGGGCAACGATCACCAGCGCCGCAAAGACCGATCGGCGGGCGCCGTTTCGCGGCATGGTTCCTCCGGCTTCTGGATACCTCCTGGTCACTCGGGCCTAGCTCGCGGCTGGGGACTACTTCTTGGCGGCGTTCTTGACCTCTTCCGCGCTGTCCGCGTCGACCTCGTGCTTGGTCACCTTGTTCGCGTGCGCCAGCGCCTTGTCGACGTCCTTGACCCACTGTTCCTCGAACAACGCCACGATTCCGGAGCTGTTGGGCGGCAGGGTGTCCTCGACGTCGGCCTTGATGGCCGCCTTGGTCCGGTGCGCCTTGAGGCCACCGATACCGAGCCCCGCACCCGCACCGACCGCCGCACTGGCCAGCAGGCTGGGTGGGAAGATCAGGCCGATGACCGCACCGCCGACCGCGCCCCAGGCAGCGCCCTTCCGGGCTGTGTGGAAATCGTCGTCGACATTGATCTTGCCGTCTTTGTCACGACTGACCAGGACCAGCCCGTCAACCTTGATCACGTCGTCATCGGCGAGCTGCTTGAGAGCGTCCCAATCACCCCGCGCCCCCTTCTCGTCCAGGTAGGCGGCGATGTACAGATCGACCGGAACGTTGCTATCAGAACCCACGGCTTCCTCCTCATGATCGGCGACCGCCACTCACCCCTCACCATCGCGCCGCCTCCCCCACAAAGCCTCACCCCGGGCGGACGATGTCCTACACCCCGTGACACCGACAGCCAAGGAGTACAGATGTCCACGATTCGCCTGCACGCGACCACGACCTCGACGCCCGAGCAGTTCATCGCCGGGCTCACCGACTTCGGGCCGGGTCGCGCGGAACTCTTCGGTAACAGCACCGACGAGTACCTCGTGGTCCACGCCCGCGGCGATCACGACGCCGACGTCACCGAAGGCTCAGCCGGCATCTGGGAACGCCTCCACTACGACTGGTCCGACCCCGACCACGTCGTCCTCACGACCACCGACTCCAACATCTGGGGCGGACGCTCCGGGCACACCTACGACTTCACCCGGCAGCCCGACGGGACTACCGCTGTGGACGTGACGGTCGTCCGCGAAGGCAAGAACCTCAAAGGCCGGATGCTCGCTGTCGTCGTCGGAGTCCTCGGCAAGCGCCTCCTGTCGAAGGCCTTCACCAACACCCTCAAAGCCATCGAAGCCCGCAACGCCGGCAACCCCGACCCCAGCTAGGCGATCGACGAAAGCCGACCGGAGTGGGATGCTCCGGCCGGCTTGTGGCGAGTGATTGCGATCAACGGGCGGCTCGCTCGATCACCTGGGTTACTGCCGCCGGCTGGGACACCGCGACCAGGTGCGACGCACCGGGGATCTCGACCTTGGTGGCGCCCGCCCGAGTGGCCATGAACCGCTCGGCAGCCGGGGCGATCGCCTTGTCACCGGTCGGGATCACCGCGTACTTCGGAAGCGCCGCCGGAGCGGTCTCCTCCACCGGCTCGCTGAACGCCGCAGCCGCAACCGGCCGCTGCGCCGCCAGGAACACCGCGCCCTCCCGCGCCGGGATATCCGCCGCCAACACCGGACCGGCCGTCTCCGGCTTCAGCGCCAGGTCAACTCCACCCGGGTAGCTGATCACAGTGGTCGTGTCCGGACCCAGCTCGCTGCCCGGGAACTGCGAGTTCAGCGCACCCAGCGTCTCACCGGCCTGCGGGATGAACGCCGCCACGTAGACCAGCGACTTCACGCCGGATGTGTCCGCGAGCTCGCTGACCAGCGCGCCGCCGTACGAGTGACCGACCAGCACCTTCGGACCGGGGATGGTCGCCAGGACGCCACTCAGGTACGACGTGTCGGACGCGATCCCGCGCAGCGGTACGGCGGGGGCCACGACGTTGTAGCCGTCGTGCTGGAGACGACTGGTCACTCCAGACCACCTGGAACCATCCGCGTACGCACCGTGCAACAGCACGATCGTCGGCTTCGCCTGTCCGGACTGGGCGGCGGCCTGCCCGGACTCCGCCGCCTGCGCAGTCGTCGCACCGGCCAGCAGGATTCCGGTACCCGCCGCGGCAATCAGCAGGTTCTTCGCACTCAACATCAGCTTGCTCATCAGACTTCCAATCCTCGGTGGTTTTTCCGTTACCACCACCGTGGATCGGTTGTTGACGTGTCACCCCAGGGCACAGCACTGGTCCATCGCCTGGTACCTGCCCCGCGCCGCCGCCTTCGCCCCAGGGGCGACGCCTATGCCATGTCGCGCAGCCGCGCCTTGGCGCCCCTCTCGACGAACAGCGGCACGAAGTCCCGGATCGGGACCTCGTCGAACTCGGGGCGGGACTGACTCACGACCTGCTCGACCGCCTCCGCGGGAACCTGCGGAAACTGCTTGGCCAGCCGCTCGATCACCTCACCGATCGCACGCTCCTCATCTGACCTGTCCATCTGTCCACGATGTCGCCCGCCCCGGACCCAGGCAAGGCTCGTCGACCATTTGACCAACTTTGAGACACGTGCCGCCCTCCCGCGTACTCACCAGGGATCACCACTGACGCGACGACCGCGACACGGCGCGACCGTCGAGGTATGACCACACACCAGCTCACCTTGGCGAACGCCAAGCGGACAAGGCTCATCGACCACGCCGACATCGCTCGCCTCACCGCCATACCCACACAGCGCACCGACCTCGTCGACCGCCTCGCCACCGTGCCCGGCCTGGTCCGGCCAGGCATCGCGCACTGGGACATGAAGACCCGACTCCCCCTGCACCCACTCTCCAACGAGAACGCCTACGGCGACCCGCGGCTACTGCACGACATCGCCGTACCAGGTGCAGCCTTCGCCAGGCGGCTCGGCGCGGACGTCGTCGTCAGCGCCGAGACCGGCGGCATCCCCCTGGCCACCGCGGTCGCGCTGGCCGGCGACCTCCCCTTCGCCTTCGTCCGCAAGCCCGGCTACGTGGGGCACGAGGACCACGAACCCCGCGTCCGCGGAGCGTCCGTCGCCGGCCGCCGAGTGCTGCTCGTCGACGACGCCGTCTCCTCAGGCAAGGCACTCGAAGCCTTCGCCGACGAACTCCAAGCCGAAGGCGCCAACCTCGTCGGCGTCTTCACCCTCGTCGACATGCGCGACGTCGCTACCTCGGTCGCACCGATCGCCACCACCCTCCCGCTCGAGTCGATCGCGACCTACCTCGAAGTACTCGGGGCAGCCACCGAACACGGCGTACTCGACCCGGCAACCCACCGACTCGCCGTCGACGCCCTCGTCAACCACTGGACCGACGACGACCCCCGCTTGACCCTCCTCAACCAAGCCGCCTGACAGGACCGCAGCGCCCGGCAGCCCAGGCACGTCACCAGGGTCCTTCACTGGGGCGAAGCCGCCTGCAACAACCAGTCATAGGACGGGGACGAGGTAGGGGGTTATGTTGCGGAGGGCTCGGGTGACGTAGTCGTCTTTTTCGCCGACGGGGGCTACGTAGTGCATGGCGTCTTCGGCGGCTTCGAGGCTGTGGAGGCGGGCGATGGTCCAGGTGGCGAGGTACGTCGATGCGAGGCAGCCGCCGGCGGTGGCGAGGTTGCCGTGGGCAAAGAACGGCTGATTCAGGACCTCGACGCCGGCCGCCACGACCCAGGGCTTGGAGACAAGATCGGTGCAGGCGGGTACGCCGTTCAGCTGCCCGAGCTTGGCCAGGACCAACGTGCCGGAGCACTGTGCGGCCAACAGTTGCCGCGCGGGATCGAGCCGGCGCAGGGTGCTCATGATCGCCGGGTTCTCGACGACTTCGCGGGTCTTCCTGCCGCTGCCGACGATCACGGCGTCAGCGGTGCAGGCCTCGTCGAGATCGATCATGGCGTCGATGGTGACGCCGTTCATCGAACGCACCTGCGGCGTCGGGCTGGCGATCGACACCCGCCACCCGGGTGCGCTGACCCGGTTGAGAATGCCGAGGGCGATGAGCGAGTCGAGTTCGTTGTAGCCGTCGAAGGTCAGGATCGCGATGTGCATGGATCGCAGGCTAGAGTCGCCGATCCATGACAGTCGAAGAATTGTCCTGCATACAATGCGGTGATGAGGGTGCCCAAGTACAAGGCCGTGGTCGATGCGCTGGCCGCCCAGATCCGCGCCGGACGGTGGCCGGCCGGCCACCGCCTCCCCACTCATCGCACGCTCGCCGCCGACGAGGGAATCGCGGTCGTGACGGCCTCCCGGGTGTACGCCGAACTGGAGGCGATGGGCCTGGTCAGCTCCGAGCAGGGCCGGGGCACGTTCGTACGGGACCTCGCGGCCGCATCCGGCGAGGAGATCGACCAACGATCGGTCGCCGTCGACGCCATCGATCTGAGCTTCAACTCGCCCTCGGTTCCCGGCCAGGCCGGTCTGCTGCGCCAAGCATTGCGGGACCTCGCCGGAGCCGGTGACCTCGACGCGCTCCTGCGCTATCAGCCACCTCGCGGCCGGGCTCAAGACCGGGCCGCGGTCGCCCATCACCTTCGCCGGCGAGGACTCGACGTCGGCCGCGAACGAGTCCTGATCGTCAACGGCGCCCAGCACGGTCTCGCCGTGACGGCCATGGCCCTGTTTCAGCCGGGTGACGTGGTCGCAGTGGACGCTGTCACCTATCCCGGGTTCATCGTGCTCGCCCGCACGCTGGGCCTGGAGCTGGCGCCCCTGCCGGTAACCGGAGCCGATCCCGATCTCGATGCGCTCGAACAGCTGTGCCGACGCCGCCGCGTCCGCGCCGTCTACACGATGCCGACCCTGCACAACCCGCTCGGCTGGGTGTACGACGACTCCCAACGCGCCCTGCTCGTCTCGATCGCCAACCGGTACGGCGTTTCCATCATCGAAGACGCCTCGTACGCCTACCTCATCGAAGACGCACCACCGCCGCTGGCGATGCTGGCCCCCGACCTCACCATCTACGTGTCAGGCCTGGCGAAAAGTGTCGCGCCAGGTCTGCGGATCGGCTTCATCGCCGCACCCACGGCACTCGTACCGGCACTCGAGCGCGTCATTCGAGCCACCACCTGGCACACCCCTGGACTGACGGCAGCGATCGCCTGCCGGTGGCTCGAAGACGGCACCGTCGACCGCCTCGAGATCCAGAAGCGGGACGACGCCCGCCAACGGCAGTCCATCGCCTCCGAGGTACTCGCCGGGCTACCGTACGTCGGCCACCCGTCGTCGTACTTCCTCTGGCTGCCCTTGGCCCAGGACGCGCGCCCCGACCGGATCGCGGCAGCACTGGCCGACAGACGAATCGCGGTCTCCACCGCCGAACCATTCGCAACGACACCGACCGTGCCGCACGCCCTACGCCTGGCACTCGGGTCGGTCAGCATCCCCGACCTCCGCGAGGCCCTCCAGGCGGTCCGCCACGAAGCCGACCACGACCCCTTCCGCTGACACCGACGTGCGGTCCACCACCCGCTCTGCCTGAGCAGCTGCCGTTGGCATCAACTGTGTCGTCAGGCCTCTGCGCTGTTCGTCGTGACGGCTGGGATGTTGCGGGCTTCGATCGCCCGCACGGTGTTGTGGAAAGCCTTGCCCAGAACGCTTTTGCCGAAGAAGGCGAAGACGAACGCGAGCAGGCGGCCCTTGAGGTTACCCAGGTCCCTGGTCGTGCACCTTCAGGTGGTCGTCGTGACTGTTGGCGAAGAGCTTCGAGCGCCCCGGCCCGAAGTCGGTGAGCCCGGCGATGAACTGCTCGGGCGTCGAGGTGGTCAGCTCGGTGAAGCGAATCGTGGTCATGCTGGTTCCGTTCCTAGAAGGGGTACCGCTAAGACCACTGTTCGTCGCAAGGTGACGCATCACCCCAGTGGAAACCACTGGTCCATCCCCCAGTCCCACCTATCCGGTCGCGCCGGCTTCGGCGTCGCGGATCAGTTCGGTCGCGACGTCGCGGAGCTTGCGGTTGGACTGGCGGCTGAAGCGGATCAGGGTGTTGAAGGAACGGTCGGACGTGATCGTGTAGCGCTCCATCAGCAGGCCCACGGCCTGGCCGATCAGGTCGCGGGTCTCGATGGCGGCGAGCAGGTTCTCCTCCCGCTGCGCGCCCGAGTAGGCGACGGCCGCGTGAGCGGCCAGCAACCTGCCGACATGCTCGGACTCATCGGTGAACGCGCCGGCAGTGTCGGCGTACAGGTTGAGGGCACAGAGGCGGTCGTCTTTCACGAACAGCGGAAACGCCAGCACGCTCAGGGCTCCCAGCTCCGCCGCACGCGGGGCGAAGCGCGGCCAGCGAACCTCCCGCCGCATGTCATCGACCCGGACGACCCCGCGCGCGTGCAGGAGGGCGTCCAGACACGGACCCTCGCCACACTCCGTCATCACCGCATCGATGCGCGCCGGCAAGGGACTTGATTCCGCCTTGTGCTCCACGCGTTTCCCACCGACGAGAGCCGTCACAGATCCGGCCTGTGCCCCGGGTACGAGCTCGATCGCCGCCTGCACGACTTCCCGCAGTACGTCGTCGGGATCGTCGGCCTGGTGGAGATCCCGGGCCAGTTCACTCAGCTCGTGCGCAAGCTGATCCGGCCCGGAGTCACCACCCCGTTGTACCGGATCGACGCTCACGAACTTGCCGTCATCGGTCACGAGCTGTCCTTAGGTTCCGGAGTACCACCTGCTCGGCACACAGTCCAGAAGCCGAGAAGATTGTTCGGGCAAGGGGGTTGATCGAAGCGCTTACAGCGGTCATAGTGGTTCAGCCTCAGACAACCGGGCGCCGGCTTTCCGACCTGCTGAGGCTGCCATGCGCGATCACGACACCCGGACCGTTCGCCAGCTGATCGTCGCCTTGCGTACCGTCGAGGACGAATTGCGTACGGCGCGCTGCGCCGGGGATCTCAATCGATTGACTGACCTGATCCGGCGCAAGCAGACCACGCTGCACGAACTGCGTCGCCGTCGCCGGACCCGATCCGGCATTGCCCGCTCCAGCGTCGCCTGATTCCGCCACCCACCGACAGATTGCGGGCCCGTCCCTCTCCGGAGGGGGCAGGGGGAGCGGGCCCGCAATCACCTCCCCAGCCGGCCCACCGCCGTACGGCAGGTGCTGAAGGCAAGGACGCGTTGCAGCGTGTGTCCTACTCTCGTGCACATAGCGTCGATGCCCGGGGGGTGCGATGACGGACGCTCTCGTCGAGACCAAGCTCTTTCCGCCCGCACCACGGCCCGGCATCGTGTCGCGGCCACGGCTGGACGACTGCCTGTCGCGTGGCGGCCGTCTGGTGCTGGTTTCGGCTCCGGCCGGATTCGGCAAGACCACCGTCCTCGGGCGCTGGCTGACGCACGCCGGGCCCTCGGTCGCGTGGGTCGCCCTCGACGAAGGAGATCGGGATGCCTCGTCGTTCTGGACGTACGTCGTCACCGCGCTGGACCGCGCCGTTCCGGGAGTCGGTGCCAGCGCCCTTCCGCTGCTTCAGGCCGGGCAGACACCGACCGAGGCCGTGCTGGCGGTGGTCATCAACGAACTGAGCGTTCTCCCCGGCGAGGTCACCCTGGTCTTGGACGACTACCACCTCGTCGACGGCCCCGGCATCCGGCCCGGGATGACGTTCCTCCTCGACCATCTGCCTCCGCAGGTGCGGCTGATCATCAGCACTCGAGCGGACCCCGGCCTGCCGCTGGCCCGCCTCCGCGCGCGCAGCGAGCTCATCGAGATCCGCGCCGCCGACCTTCGCTTCACCCTCGCCGAGGCGGACAGCTACCTCAACGAGGTCGCGGGACTGCGTCTCACCGCCGAGGACATCGCGTCGCTCGAGGAGCGCACCGAGGGGTGGGCCGCGGCGCTGCAACTCGCGGCCCTGTCCCTGCGGGGTCGCGACGATCCCGCCGGCTTCATCGCCGGTTTCGCCGGTGACGACCGATTCGTCGTCGATTACCTCGTCGAAGAGGTCCTGGACCGGCAGCCCGAGCCGGTACGACGGTTTCTGATGGAGACCTCCGTCCTGGATCGTCTCACCGGCCCGCTGTGCGACGCCGTGACCGGCGAGCACGACGGCAAAGCGATGCTCGAGCGGCTCGACCGGGCAAACCTCTTCCTGATCCCCCTCGACGACCAGCGGCGCTGGTACCGCTATCACCACCTCTTCGGCGACGTCCTCCGCTCCCATCTCCTCGATGAGTACGGCGATGTCGCGGACCTGCATCGACGCGCCGGCAACTGGTACGACGAGGCCGGCCAACCGGTGCCCGCAGTCCGGCACGCCCTCGCGGCCGGCGACCTCAGCCGCGCGGCCGAGATGATCGAGCGGGCCGCTCCAGAGCTGCGCAGGAACCGCCAGGAGCACACCCTGCGCCGGTGGATCGACGACCTGCCCGAAGACGTCGTCGAGCACCGGCCGGTGCTCGCCATGGACTTCGTGGGCGCGCTGATGGCCAGCAACGAGTTCGGCGACGTCGAGCGCCGATTGAACGACATCGAGCAGCTGCTGAACGGCCGATCGGGAGTGGTCGTGGTCGACGAGCGTGAGCACGCCAGACTCCCGGGTGGCATCGAGCTGTACCGGGCCGGGCTGGCGCTGATCGGCGGCGATCTGGCCGGCACTTCAGAGCACGCCCGCCTGGCTGTCGACCGTTCGCCCGAGGACGACCACCTCACCAGGGCGTCGGCCGAGGCCTTGGCCGGACTCGTCTCGTGGACGGCAGGCGACCTCGAGGCCGCACACCGCAGCTACACCGAGGCCGCCGACGGGCTGCACCGAGTCGGGTACGTCTCCGACGTACTGGGATGCTCCATCACGCTCGCCGACATCGAATGCACGCAAGGCAGGCTGCGTCAGGCGCAACGCTCGTACGAGCGCGCCCTTGAGCTTGCCGCCCGCCACGACCCAGACATGCGGGGCACCCGGGACATGTACGTCGGTCTGAGCCAGGTGGCGTTGGAGCGCAACGACCTGGCCGCCGCAACGGAGCACCTGAGGCGCAGCGACGAGCTCGGCGAGCAGGCCGGGCTCCCGCAGAATCCCTACCGCTGGCGGGTCGCGATGGCGCTGATTCGGGAGGCGGAGGGCGATCTCGACGCGGCGCTCGGGCTGCTCGCCGAGGCGGAGCGGGTGTACGTGGGCGACTTTTCGCCGAACGTGCGACCGATCCCCGCAGTGCGCGCGCGAATGCTGGCTGCCCACGGGGAGGTGGCCTCTGCGCTGGAGTGGGCGCGCGAGTACGGCGTGTCCGTGCACGATGAGGTGTCGTATCTGCGCGAGTACGAGCATGTGACGCTGGCCCGGGTCCTACTCGCCGACGGCTCGCCGCAGGCGCTGCGCGACGCCATCGGGCTGCTCGAGCGACTTCTCTCAGCGGCCGAGGAGGGCGGCAGGCAAGGCACCGTGATTGAGGTCCTGGCGCTCCTCGCAACTGGTGGCGAGGAACTGTCGGTGTTGGAACGTGCGCTGACGCTGGCCGAGCCCGAAGGCTACAACCGGGTCTTCACCAGCGAAGGGCAGCCGATGGCCACCCTGCTCGAGGCCCTGGATCGACACCGACCCGGCTGGGCGTATGTGCGCCAACTCCTCGGGCCACGTGAGACGGACAACCGCGCCGCCCGGGACGGCCTCATCGATCCGCTGACCGAGCGCGAGCTGGATGTGATGCGGCTGCTCGTCAGTGACCTCGACGGCCCCTCGATCGCCCGTGAGCTCGTGGTGTCGCTGAACACCGTGCGTACACACACCAAGAACATCTACGCCAAGCTCGGCGTCAACAATCGCCGCGCCGCGGTCCGCCGGGCGCATCAGCTCAACCTGCTGTCCCAACGCCGCTGAAGCTCCCCAAGTTCACCAGATGATGTGAGGCGCACTCACCACATCGGCTCCTAGCTTGCAGATACCAGCCAAGAGGAGCACCCCGTGAACAGCTCAGCCACTGACCAGTCGCACGACCGCAACTGGTACGAGATCCGCCTCCAGGGGCGACTCGACGATCGGTGGTCGGTCTGGTTCGACGGGCTCACCCTCACCGCCGGAGCCGACGGCACCACCACCATCCGAGGCCCCGTCGTGGACCAGGCCGCCCTGCACGGGCTGCTGCAACGACTCCGCGACCTCGGCCTCCCCCTCCTCTCGGTCGCCCAGGTGGAGCCCGACCACCGCGAACAACAGCACAGCTCAACCACTGGAGACAGCCATGACCACGACCACTCGTACGACGACAGCCACCAGCGACCCCACTCGTAATCACGCCCGCGCGGCCGGCATCTTCTACCTGATCACGTTCGCGGCGTCACTGCCGGCGTACGCCCTGATCACCTCGGCGGTGAACCCGGACCTCACGGTCGCCGCCGGGCACGACAACCAACTGCTGGCGGCCGGATTCCTGGACTTCGTCAACGCTCTGGCCGGCGTCGGCAGCGCGGTGGCCCTGTTCCCGGTCCTCAAGCGCCAGAACCAGTCCCTCGCGCTCGGCTTCGTCACCTCGAGGCTCGTCGAGGCTGCGGTCATCATGACCGGTGTGGTGTGCCTCCTCGCCGTCGTCACCCTCAACCAGCAAGGCACCGGTACGGGCGCCGGCGGCCAGGCCCTCGTGGCTGTCCGCGACTGGACATTCCTGTTCGGTCCGGGCTTCATGGCGTCCATCAACGCCGTCCTGCTCGGCACCCTGATGTACCAGTCACGCCTGGTCCCGCGGATCATCCCCACGCTCGGACTGATCGGAGCACCGTTGCTGTTCACCGCGAACCTCGCGACCCTGTTCGGCCACAACGAGCAGGACTCCGGCATCACCATGCTTGCGACGCTTCCGATTGCCTGCTGGGAGCTTTCGGTAGGTATCTGGATGACCGTCAAAGGGTTCAAGCCCTCGCCGATCACCGCCAATCTCACCAAGGTCGACTGACCGGTACGGCCCACCGCCACGGCGGTGGGCCGTTATCGTGAAAGGCCTCTCGCCCACCGTGAGGAGAGCCCGATGCCCACACTCGACCGGGTCGGCTGGGGCTTCATCTCGCGGTACGCACTGGCGTCCATGGGCACGTCGCTGGTGTTCCTCGCTCCCCTGCTGGTCTCCTTGGCCTTGAAGGTCAACTCGCTGGTGGGAATCGAGCAGGCGCCGAACAGTTTGGCGCTGGTCGCCGGGACCGGCTCTGTGGTGGCGATGATCGGAAACCCGTTCTTCGGCAAACTGAGCGACCGTACGTCGTCGCGGTTGGGCATGCGGCGGCCCTGGATGGTCGCCGGTCTGGGAGGCGGGTGCCTGGGCATTCTCATCGTTGCCCTGGCACCCAACATCCCGGTCGTCCTCGTCGGATGGTGCCTCGCGCAACTATCTTTGAACGCCTTGCTCGCCGCACAGGTGGCTGTCCTGCCGGACCAGGTCCCGGTTGCTCAACGCGGTCTGGTCGCTGGTGTCCTGGGAATCGGCCTGCCAGTCGCGTCGGTGGCCGCGACCTACCTGGTGCAACTCTTCACCGGCAACCGACTCGCGATGTTCCTGGTCCCGTGCGCGATCGGCGGATTCTTCGTCCTGCTCTTCGTCAGCACGCTGAAGGACCGCCGACTCGACCCGGCGGACCGGCCGGCCTGGTCCTTGCGCGAACTCGCCAGCACGTTCTACTTCGACCCGCGCAAGAGCCCGGACTTCGCCTGGGCCTTCGCCAGCCGATTCATGCTTCTACTGGCGTACGCCCTCCTCACCACCTACCAGGCCTACTACCTGCTCGACCAGCTCGGCACCGTGGAGGACGACGTACCGCACCAAGTCTTCCTCGGCACGCTCGCCCAGTCCGTCGTCCTCATCGCCGCGTCCCTCGTCGGCGGCCAACTCTCCGACCGGACGGGCCGACGGAAGATCCTCGTCATCACCGCGTCGATCGTGTACGGCGTGGCGCTCTTCGTGATCGCCATCGCCGACACGTTCAACGGCTATCTCGTCGGCATGGCCCTCAGCGGACTCGGTTTCGGCCTGTACGTCGCCGTCGACCTCGCGCTCGTGGCCGACGTACTGCCCGACAGAGCCACCGCCGCCAAGGACCTCGGAGTCTTCAACATAGCCAGCGCTCTCCCCTTCTTCGTCGCCCCCGCAATCGCGCCGGCCATCCTCGCGCTAGGCAACGGAAGCTACGCCGTCCTCTACACAGTCGCAGCACTCTCCGCCATCGTCGGAGCCACCGCCATCCTCCCCATCAAACGCGTCCGCTGAGCCGGAGTGTTGAGTCGAACCTCCGAAAGGTCTACTACTACCGCGGCACCGAGGACACCGCCCTCACCGCACAGCTCCTCTCGGACGACTGACCCCCAGAACTGCCGCCGTCCTCCGGGCCGAACGCGTCCGCCGACCTATTCCATCAACTGCATTTGATGTATTCTCGGCGCCGTGAGCGGAACCGGCGTTGCGGCGCTGCCCGAGTTCGTCCGGCTGGTCAGCCATCCGCTGCGGTGGCGGTTGGTCGCCGAGCTCGCGCGGACCGACCTGCGCGTCCGCGAGCTCGTCACCATCGTCGACGAGCCGCAGAACCTGGTCTCGTATCACCTGCGGCTGCTGCGCGACGGCGGCCTGGTGGCGTCGAGACGAAGCAGCTTCGACGCGCGGGACACCTATTACCACCTCGACCTGGATCGCTGCGCGGTGGCGCTGGCGGGCGTTGGCCGCGCAGTGCACCCTGCGTTGCGGATGGCGCCCGTACCGGATTTCCCGACGCGGCGTTCAGGCAGGTCAAGTGTTCTGTTCGTGTGCAGCGGCAACAGCGCGCGCTCCCCGATCGCGGAGGCACTGCTGCGGCATCGAGCCGGGAGCCGGGTGCGAGTGGGTAGCGCCGGCATCCACCCCAAGGACCGCATCCCGCGCAACGTGGTCCGGGTGCTGCTCGAGCAGTACGGCATCGACATCGATGGACAGGTGCCTCGCCCTCTCGACGGCATGCGGGACCGTCGGTTCGACCGAGTGATCACCTTGTGCGACAAGGCCCGCGAGTCTCTTCCCGTCGCTGAGCACTGGCGCCGCACCCATTGGAGCATCGCCGACCCGGCTGAAAGCACCAACGGCCGCAGCACTTACTCGAAGTTCGTGTCGGCAGCGGCCGAGATCGACACCCGCGTTCGGCAGCTGCTACCAACCCTCGACACCTAGATGGAGGAGTGATCATGGATACCTTCGCAAGCGTTCGCTACATCGTCGACGACGTACCGGCGGCGATCGAGTTCTACACCAGCCAGCTCGGATTCGCCCTCCGCAGCAACCCCGCACCAGCCTTCGCCGACGTCACCCAAGGGCCCCTGCGCCTGCTGCTGTCCGGACCACAGTCCTCCGGCGCCCGCGCCACCCCAGCCGAAGCGTCCGGCGCCGGCCGCAACCGCATCCACTTGATCGTCGACGACCTCGACGCCGAGATCGCCCGCCTCGAAGCCGCCGACATCGTGTTCCGCAGCGAACTGACCACCGGTCCAGGCGGCCGCCAAATCCTGATCGCGGATCCCGCCGGCAACCTCGTCGAGCTCTTCCAACCCGCAACCTGAGAACAGCGCTGTCAGCCGGGCGAACACGGATGCCGCGATCATGATCGCCAGCCGACTAGCCGGAAAGACGCGCGGGCCAGGCGCGGAAGGCCTGGATGGTGAGGGCGGCGAACGCCGTGACCACTTCGCCGCCACCACCCGCGGCGAGCTCCACTCGGTGGTCCACGAAGTCCTGCCCCTGGACCAAGCCGCCATCGCCCACCACAAGATGGACGCCGGCGAGGTCTTCGGCAGGATCGTCCTGAAACCGTAGGTCTGTCAGGCGAACACCTGTCGGAATCCCTCTCGCCAGGACGGGTACTCCAGGGTCCAGCCCAGGTCCGCCTTGGCCTTGGCGTTGACGGCGGGAGGTAGCTGGTTGCCGTAGTACACGGCTTGTTCGCCGAGCTTCTTCGCGGCCTCCTCCGGGGAGATGCGCAGCGGCAGGGGTGCGTCCAGGATTCCGGCGAGGTACGGCACCCACTCGGCCTGGGCGGCAGGCTCGTCGTCCATGACGTTGTAGACGCCGGGGCCGCCGTGCTCCACCGCTCGTACGGCGGCCGACACCGCGTCGCTCACGTGAAGCAACGGGTACCGGCCGGCGCCGTCGCCGACAATCGGCAGCTCGCCGGCCAGGACTGCCGTGGCGATGTCTCCGCCGGGCCCGATGGAGGTGCCGTGGCCGTAGAGAAATCCGTACCGCAGGACGACGCCCTCGATCTCCGGAGCGCCCAGCACCAGTTCCTCGGCCGCGATGTTCGCCCGGACGTGGCTTCCGATCGCCCCCGGAGCGTCGAGGTACGGAGGTGACGACTCGTCCGTCGGGCCCGAACCGGGCTCCGTCATGAAGCTGGCGCTCTGCGCGACGACCCGACGGGTGCCGGCTTCGTCGGCTGCGCTCATCAGCGTCTTCGTCCCCTCGCTCCGCAGTCGATTGGTCACGTCCAGCCATTTCCCGTAGTCGGCGGACGGCCCAGACAGCGCTGTCATCAGGTTGACGATCACCTCGGGCTGAGCCTCGACGATCGCGTGCCGCACAGCAGCCGCGTCGAGCCCGTCCATCAGCACCGGTCTGGCCCCGAGCGCGGCCACGATCGGGAGATTGGCAGACCGCTGAGAAGTGGCCGAGACCTGATGGCCTCGCCCCACCAAGGCAACCACGAGCGGCCGGCCCAAGACGCCGGTACCCCCTGCGACGAAAACTCGCATGGTCCCCTCCTTGTCGGCGTTCGGAATGTGACTTCCTTCAGCCTGACCCGGTGGAGAAACGCTCGCGCCCTGGACAGTCCCTGGTCCAGCCACTGGCGCCCTCGACTCAGAGGACGTTCGCCGCCAGGAGGGCATCGCGAAGGTGTCTCCGGGCGCTGACCCCCAGCTTCGTGAACACCTTGCGCATGTGCCACTCGACAGTCCGGGGGCTGATGAACAGCTCCGCCCCGATCTCGGGGTTGGACAGGCCCTGGGTCGCCAGCCGGGCGATGTGCAGCTCCTGCGCGGTGAGGCCGTGATTCGTGTCGACCGTTCGCTTGCGCGCTGTCTCGCCAGTGGCCGCAAGCTCTCGGCGAGCCCGCTCGGCGAACGCATCCATCCCGATCTCCGTCGCCGCGTCGTGGGCTGCCCGCAGCCGCTCCCGCGCCTCGACCCGCCGGCCCTCACGCCGCAACCATTCGCCGTACAAAAGCCACGCCCGGACGAGCTCAGTACGGACGTTCGTTCGGTCCAGCCGCTCGATCGCCTCCCGGTAAAGGTCCTCGGCCTCCTTGCCGTCCCGCAGTTGCGCACCGGAGCGTGCCGCTACGCCCAGCGCCCAGTCGGTGCCGCTGGCCAGCGTCATCTCGGAGAGTTGCTCGAAGGCGGCAGCCGCTGTCGGACGGTCGCCGGCGCGCATGGCTGCCTCGACCAGCTCGACCAGTCCCCAGTTCGACACCCCGATTTCCGCCGGGAACGCAGAAGCCTCCCGGGCGGCGGCCATCGCCTCGGCGTACTGGCTCAGTCCGTTGCACAGCAGCGCTCGGGCCCAGTTCGTCAAGGACACACCGATTCCCTCACCGCGGGCCGCGACGTCGCGCATCGATTCCGCGATCAGCGGTGCCGCCTGTTCCTCCTGGCCACGGAAAGCTGCCAGACCGATAGCGGCGTACGGCGTGAGTTTGCTTTCGGCGGCCTCGGACACTGCCCGGATCTCCTCAACCGCGCCGGCAGCCGCAGTCAGCTCGCCGGCGAAGAGGTCGACGAAGACGCGCGTGTTCAACGCCAACGGCAGCGCACTGAGCGCCCCGGCATCGCGGACGATCTTCAGATGCCGGCTGGTCAACCGGTCCCAGGCACGCTCGTCCCACAGGTCGGAGGCCACCACGGCCGCCAGCCACATGAACCGAACGCCCTCCTCCATCGTCAGTTCGTCGCCGCCGAAGGCCTGCGTCGCTTGTCTGAGCAGCGGCGCCGCGGCGGCATAGCCGTCGGCGAACAGAACGGCGACGCCTTGCAGGAGTACGTCGCCTCGGCGCAGATGGTCCGCCGACGCCAACGCACCGCGAGCGGCCTGGGCCACGTCCTGCGGTCCCGGCCCGGATGCCGATCGCCCGGCGAACAACGCGGCCGTCAGCGCATCCACGTAGCTGTCCAGAGCCAGGTCGGCATCGAGAGGTTCCAGTTGGCGGGCGGCGTTCAGCAGCAACGGCAGAGCCTCGTTCCCGCGGCTGGACGCGAAGCCGATCTGGGCCCTGAGTACGTCGATGCGAGCATGCTGCAGGTCGCTGAGCGATCCCTGGTCGGTCACGGCCAGCAGGTTCAGTGCGTCGTCGAAAGTCCCGGCGTGCAGCATGGCTTGAGCCGCGTTGAGCTGGCGCTGCGCACGGTCGACGGCGTCCGGTGTCAGCATGGCCGCACGCTCCAGGAACGCGGCTGCCGCAACCAGTCCGCCCTGGGCCAGCGCACGGCCGGCGGAGGCCTCGAGTTCCCCGGCGACGGTTTCGTCAGGACCCGTGGCCGCGTGCGCACGGTGCCAGGCGCGTCGATCCGGATCGAGGTCGGGATTCGTCGCCTCCGCTAGCGCGTGGTGCACCGTCTGCCGTTCCCGCGCCCCCGCGGACCAGTAAGCCACCGACCGCACCAGCGGGTGCCGGAAGTGCACCGTCTCGCGCAACTCGATCAGTCCGGACTGCTCCGCGGGGCCGACGGCGTTCACGTCGAAGCCCACCCGCTCGGCCGCACGCCACAGCAGGCTGACGTCACCAAGGGGTTCAGCTGCCGCGGTGAGCAGCAGCCGTCGGGACTCGTCCGGGAGCGGCTCCAACTGGCGCCGGAACCCCTCCTCCATCCGACTGGTCAGCGTCCGTGATTGTGCGGCCTCCGGGCCGAACGTCAATTCGGTCGCGGTGAGCCATCGTGGCAACTCCAGCAGCGCCAGCGGATTCCCGTGCGCCTCGGCCAGGATCCGATGCCGGACCCGATCATCCATCGGCCCTCTGATGGTCGACGTGAGCAAGGTGTCCGCGTCCGTCTCGGCCAGACCGCCGACAGTCAGCAGCGGTAGCCCGGCCCAGCGCTGCTGATCCTCGCTGGTGCGCGCCGCGATGACCAGTACGACGGCTTCGGCCGCCAACCGGCGTACGACGAAAGCGATGGTCTGCACCGTGGCTTGGTCCAGCCACTGCGCGTCGTCGACCAGGCAGAGAAGCGGCTGTTGCCTGGCGCCCTCGGAAAGCAGCGTCAACACGGCGAGACCGATCAGGAACCGGTCCGGCGGTGCTCCGGCACGCAGCCCGAACGCAGTCCCGAGAGCATCCGCCTGTGGCTCCGGCAACCGGTCGAGCCCGTCCAGCAAGGGTTCGCACAACTGGTGCAGACCGGCGAACGCGAGCTCCATCTGCGACTCGACGCCTGCCACTCGCAAGATCCGGCTTCCCCCGGCGGCGCCGGCCAAGTACTCGAGGAGGGCCGTCTTCCCGATGCCCGGATCCCCCCGGACCACCAGTACGCCGCTGTGGCCCGATCGGGCGGCCTGGACCAGACCGGCCAGCGTCTCGCACTCGCTGCTCCGGCCACGTAGACCCGGCCATCGATTCTTCGTCCCCGGTGACACAACCTCTCCAGGCGCTCGCCCTCACGCTGCCATTCCACCTGCCACCGTGCAATGGCCCGGCCAGGGACGGGACCAGGGCGGCGACCAGGAAACGCACTGGCGCAAGGGATCACCAGCCTCGGCAAGGCTCGGGGATGTCGGATCTCTCCCCTGTTCAAAGGAGTTTCGCGATGAGCAACTCGCCCTCACAACAGCCTGGCAGCGACGGGTTGCCGTCGCGCCCGTTCTCCCGCCGCGGCTTCGTCGGTACCGCTGCGGCCGCCACTGGAATGGCGGTAGTCGGTAGCTGGGCGTCGTCGACCGCGTCCGCAGCCCCCGCAACTGTGCCGGACGGCTTCGGCTCGGTCACCACCTCTCCCAGGCTCCCCGCCGGATTCACCAGGACCTTCAAGAGCCGGTTCGTCCAGGCCAACGGCATCCAGCAGCACGTCGTCGTCGGCGGTGACGGCCCGCCACTCCTGCTGGTGCACGGGTGGCCCGAGAACTGGTACGCCTGGCGCTTCCTGATGCCGGCGCTGGCTCGCGACTTCACCGTCATCGCTGTCGACCAGCGCGGCATCGGGCTGTCCGAGAAGACCAGGAGCGGCTACGACTCGGCCACCCTCGCGAACGACCTCGCCGCTCTGATGACCAAGCTCGGCCACCAGCGGTTCTCCGTCGCCGGTCATGACACCGGCTACATCATCGGCTACGCGCTGGCCGCCGACCATCGCGACCGGGTCGACCGCCTGGTCGTCGCCGAGATCCCCGGGCCGCCCGGCGTGGTCGACCCGAACAACCCGCCGCCACCGCTGTTCATCCCCGAATTCCTCAACAACAAGCTCTGGCACATTCCGTTCAACCGGGTCAACGACGAACTCATCGTGGACATGGTCAAGAGCAACGCGGATGCCTACTACCGCTACGAGTACTCGATCCAGGGCGGCGGAGCGACGCTGCCGGACTACGCCATCGAGTACTACGTCAAGCTGTACACCCGCGACCGGAACACCCTGCGCGCCAGCTTCGGCCTCTACCGTGCCTGGGACGCCATCCTGCAGCAGAACGGAGCGCGCCAGGACGAGAAACTGACGATTCCGGTGCTGGGGATCGGCGGCGCGAACAGCTGGGGTCCCGCCGCGGCCGGGGGAATCGCGCCCGCCGCGGTCAATGTGCAGTCCTTGGTGATCCCCGGCGCCGGGCACTGGGTCGCCGAGCAGGCCCCCGCCGCGATGATCACGGCTCTGAGCACTTTCCTGGCTCCCTAGGGCAGTGGCAAGGTACACAGGACGGCCCCCCACCGCCCTTCCCCGGGTGTCGTGATCGTCCGGGAAGGTGTGCCATGGCGGTGGTGTCAGGTTTGCGGGGGCGGGTCAGCGAGTGTGAGGTACTGAGCGGCCTCATGAGGTCTGCGCAGGAAGGTCACAGCCAAGTGCTGGTCCTGCGCGGCGAGGCCGGCATCGGGAAGACGGCGCTGCTCCAGTTCCTGCTCGATCACGCCACCGACTGCCGGGTGAGTCGCGCGGCCGGCGTCGAGTCGGAGATGGAGCTCGCCTTCGCAAGCCTGCACCAACTGTGTGCTCCCTTCCTCAACCGGCTCGACGAGCTGCCGGCGCCGCAGAACGACGCGCTGGCGACCACGTTCGGGCTGCGGCCAGGCAACCCACCAGATGGGTTTGTGCTCGGGCTCGCCGTCCTGACTTTGCTGTCCAACGTGGCCGAGGAGCAGCCACTGGTCTGTGTGATCGATGACGCTCAGTGGCTCGATCATGCCTCCGCGCAGACCCTCGAGTTCGTCGCCCGGAGGCTCAGGGCCGAACGAATAGCGATGGTGTTCGCAGTCCGTACGACGGATCAGCAGCCCAAGCTGACCGGACTGCCGGAGCTCGTGCTGCCAGGGCTCGCCACTCGTGACGCGACCGCGCTGCTGGATTCGGCCATGGTCGGCCGGCTTGACGACCGGGTCCGAAATCAGGTCCTGGCCGAGTCCCACGGCAACCCGCTCGCTCTGCTCGAACTGCCTCGCCAGCTGTCCTCCACCGAGCTGACGTTCGGGCCGGCCGGCGACACCAACCTGGTCAGCCGCCTGGAGGATGGGTTCCTGCGTCAACTCGACGTACTCCCCCAGGAGTCCCGTCGGCTCTTCCTGCTGGCGGCCGCCGAACCCGTCGGAGATGTCGACCTGCTGCGACGCGCCGCGCAGCGGCTCGGCATCGGGCACGTCGCGACGCAAGCAGCCGACAGTGCGGGTTTGCTCGAACTGCGCCACCGGGTCGAGTTCCGCCATCCCCTGGTCCGATCCGCCGTCTACCGCGCGGCGGACGTCCAGGAACGCCGCATCGCCCACCAGGCTCTCGCGGAGGTCACGGACCCGGACCGAGACCCGGACCGCCGCGCTTGGCACCGCGCCCGCGCGGTCGCGGGGCCGGACGAAAGCGTCGCCGCCGAGCTCGAGCAGTCCGCCGACCGCGCTCAACGCCGCGGCGGGCTCGCGGCCGCGGCCGCCTTCCTGGAGGCGGCGGCGACCCTCACGCCCGACCCGGCCCGACGGGCACGGCGTTCGCTGACCGCCGCCCAGGCGAAGGCGGCCTCGGGCGCCTTCGAAGATGCGCTCACCCTACTGGCGACGGCTCAGGCTGGACCGCTCGACGAGGCCGAGGATGCGCGAGTCCAGCTTCAGTACGCCCAGATCTCGCACTACTCCCACCACGGCAACAAGGCGATGCCGATGCTCCTGGACGCCGCGCGCCGACTGGAAGCGACCGATCCGAAGCTGGCCCGGGAGACCTACCTCGACGCTCTCGCCGCAGCCATGTTCGCCGGCCGCCTGGCCTCCGGGCCCGACACCGGGATGCAGCAGGTGGCCGAAGCGATGCGTCGTGTTGAGCTGCCCGCGGCGGCGACCAAGCCAGACCGGCTCCTCCAAGACATCGCTGTGTTGTACACCGATGGATACCCGGCGGCCGCACCCGACCTGCTCGACGTCGTGGGGGCCTTCGGCCGCGATGAGCTGACGATGGACGAGGCCGTCCGTTTCGCCTGGCTGGCCGCGTGTGCGGCGACGGACCTCTGGGACGACGCCAACTGGGGTGTCCTGACCCGGCGCCACCTCGACGCGATCCGGAACATCGGCGCGCTCAGCGTCCTGCCCGTGGCACTCAACAGCCGGATCATCTACGACCTCTACAGCGGCGACCTGGCCGAGGCCGAGTCCCTGGTCGCGGAGGCCGACTGGGTCGCGGAAGTCACCGGCGGCGAGAACGCGATGATTCCGTACGGCGATGTGAGCCTCAAGGCCGTCCGCGGTCACGCGTCACTGGCCGAGGTCCAGTTCACCAAGATCCTCAAGGACATCGGGCTGCGCGGTGAAGGCGTCGGTCTGAACATGGTCAGCTGGTTCCGCGCGATCATGTTCAACGGCCTCAGCCGGTACGACGACGCGCTGGACGCCGCCCGGACCGGGGCAGCCTCACCGTTGGAGCTCGGGCCGCCCAAATGGGCGCTGGCCGAGCTTGTCGAAGCCGGCGTACGCAGTGGGAACACTGACGAAGCCGCGGATGCACTCGAGCAGCTCTCCTCGTTCGCGCAGGCCAGCGGCACAGAAGCGGCCCTGGGCGTACTGGCCGGACGCAACGCGCTCCTGCGGACCGGACCGGCCGCGGAAGACTGCTACCAGGAAGAGAGCGAGCGACTCGCGACCACCACGCTTCGCGTCGAGCACGCGCGAGCACAGCTCCGGTACGGCGAATGGCTGCTCCGCGAGGACCGTCGGAAGGACGCCCGCGTCCAGCTGCGCACGGCGTACGAGACCTTGAGCGCCCTGGGCATCGAAGGGTTCGCCGAACGCGCCCGCAAGGAACTCGCCTCGACCGGAGAGACCGTCCTCAAGCGAACCATCGAGGCACCCGTCACCCTCACGACACAGGAAGCCCACATCGCCAGACTCGTCGCGGACGGACTCACGAACCCCGAGATCGGCGCGATCCTCTTCATCAGCGCCCGCACGGTCGAATGGCACCTGCGCAAGGTGTTCGCGAAGCTCGGCGTCACCACGCGACGGCAACTGCGGCAAGTACTACCTGGCCCCACCCCAACAGCCAAGCGGAACTGACAACAGCGCGCGCCAGGGTCCGGGCCAGGGAGGCTCACTGGTTCGACGCACCTGCCCATCGAGTGATCGTGATCCCACTGCCCATCGAGAGGGACGCGACATGAGCGCCACAGACCTGACAGCCGCAGCACCTGTCGCAGGTACCTCCGAGATGTCGGCGCGGACGCTGCCGATCGCCCTGTTCTCGATCCCGCTGGGCCTTGCCGGGCTCGGCGGTGCCTGGCACGCGGCGGCGCAGTTCCTGGGGGCGTCGACCGTGCCCACCGAGCTTGCCTATGCGGCGTCGGCGATCGTCTGGGCGACGTTCACGGTCAGCTATGTGGTTGGCGCCGTACGCCATGACTCGGGCAGATTCGGTGGCGATCTGCGTAATCCACTGTTTGGCCCACTGACCGCCTACATCCCGGTGATCGCGATCCTGCTGGTCGCGCACTACACGCCCGACCTCGGCGGGGCTGCTCGGTGGCTGATCTACGCCGCCGTGGCCGCACTGGCGATCAACGCCGCCGCGCTGATGGCGCACTGGCTGAACGCTCCCCTCGAAGAGGACGCCCTGCATCCGGGCTACTTCCTTCCGGTCGTGGCCGGGCCGTTCATCGCCGCCATCGGACTCGCCGCCGTCGCTGAGAATGGTGCAGCCGTGGCGGTGTTCGGTGTCGGCATCTACTTCTGGCTGCTCCTCGGGGCCGTCATCACCGGTCGGCTGTTCTTCGGCACACCGCTGCCTCCGCCCTTCAAGCCGGTCCTTTCCATCCTCCTGTCGCCGCCTGGTACGGCGAGCCTCGCGTGGTTCGCGATCAAGCACGGGCAGCTCGACCAACTGCAGGCCGCGCTCGGTGGCATCACCTTGTTCACCCTGCTGATCCAGCTGTTCTTCGTGTCCGACTACCTGCGCCTGCCGTTCAGCTCCCAGCACTGGGTCTTCACCTTCCCGCTCGCGGTGCTGGGCAACATCGGGGTCCGTTGGGCGGCCGGCCTCGGTTTCGACGGCTGGAAGCTCGTCGCCTGGACGATTCTGGCGATCTCGACCGCAGCCATTCTGGCCATCCTCGCCGGCACCCTGCGCGAACTGACGCAGAAGCTCCACGGAACCCGATCATCATGACGACGAACGCTTCTCCGCGATCCCTCGCCGGCATCGACACTGTCGGCAACCCCAGCTGACTCCCGACCGTCAGGGTTCGATCAGGCCGGCGCGAATGGCGTAACGGGTCAGCTCGGTGCGGTCGCGCATCCCGAGTTTCTGCAGGATGTTGGACTGGCGGGTTTGCCTGATCAACGGTCTGATGTTCATCGCAGGCACCGTCGCTCTGGCCCTCGCGCCGATCACCGTGTCCGCGACCGTCCTGGTCTCGGAAGCAGTGGTGCTGCTGTTCGGCCTGATCGGCATCGTCACGCTGAACGCGGTGCTGTTGCGGACGAGTCTCGCACCACTCGACCGGTTGGTCCGGCTGATGGAGACCGTCGACCTGCAGCGTCCCGGCCGGCGGCTGCCGGAGTCCAAGAGTGGCGCGGTCGGCCAACTGGTGCGTGGCTTCAACGCGATGATCGAGCGGTTGGAGACGGAGCGCGGGACCAGCAACGCGAAGGCTCTGGCCGCACAGGAGGCCGAGCGCCATCGGATCGCCCGGGAGTTGCACGACGAGATCGGTCAAGGGCTGACCGCCGTACTGCTGAGCCTCAAGCAGCTCTCGCCGAAGGTGCCGGCCGACGTGCGAGGCGAGCTGGCCGAGGTCCAGGAGACTGCTCGTACGACGCTGGACGAGGTCCGCGATGTGGCGTACCTTCGCCGGCTCCCCGCAGCCCGAGCCCGTCGTCCCTGCTCACTCGCAACGCGGTCGAAGTGCCACTGGTCGTCCGCGGGCGGTCCGCCGACGGCACCGAGGTCCGGCTCGCCGCCGATGCCACCTTCCGCATCGTCGATCCGGCACTCGCTGCTCAGTTCTCGCCCACACCTCTGCAACTCGCGACCGACGAGGCCGAGCGAACCCTCGCAACGCTGATCCGGCGGAGTGACCTCGGATCGCTTGCGGTGCTGCCGTCGTACGGCGATGTGCTCGAGCAGATTCCGGTCCCCGGCGTACGGACTATCGCGCTGCGCATCGAACGGATCCATGTCGAACTGACCGTCGGCCTGCTCCGGGCCGCTTCGGGTCAGACGAAGTAGCGCAGCCATACGTACACCCAGGCGAGTCCGATGCTGAGCGCGGTCACCACGATGCCGTACCGGGTGAACTGCCAGAACGAGATGGGATGGCCGCTGCGCGATGCGATGCCGAGGGCAACCACATTGGCGCTCGCGGCAACCGCCGTACCGTTGCCGCCGAAGTCCGCACCGAGCGCGAACGCCCACCACAGCGACTGCCCGGTCCGGTGATCGGGTGCCTGCTCGACCACTCCTTCGACCACCGGAGTCATCGCGGCGACGTACGGGATGTTGTCGAAGAACGCCCCGAGTATGCCGGAGCCGAACAGCAACGCGGTCGCCGCCAGCAGGTACTCGTCGCCGATCGCGGCCACCACCCAGTCTCCGATCGCACCGATCACGCCGGTGTGGACGAGCCCCGGGACCATGACGAACAGCCCCATGAAGAAGACCAGTGTCGACCACTCGACCTCACGCAAGACCTCCGGCACGTCGGCCCGCGACACCAGCACCATCGCGCCGGCGCCGATGAGCGCGACCAGCGACGGCTCGAGATGCAGCACCGAGTGCAGCGCGAACCCCGCGATCATCACGGCGAGCACAGCCAGGCACCGCACGAGCAGCGCCGGATCCCGGATCGCACGCCCCTCCTGCAGCGCGAGGACCGCCGCGACCTGCTCCGGGTTGTACCGGAAGCTCTTGCGGAACAGGAATCGCGACAGGATGACGAACAGCACGAACACGATCACCACGATCGGGGTCATGTGCACCAGGAAGTCGTTGAACGAGAGCCCCGCCCGGCTCCCGATGATGATGTTCGGCGGATCACCGATCAGCGTCGCCGCACCACCGATGTTCGACGCGAGCACTTCGGCGATCAGATACGGCTGTGGCGGGATCCACAGCCGTTCACAGATCACGATGGTGACCGGGGCAACCAGCATGATCGTGGTGACGTTGTCCAGGAACGGTGAGGCGACCGCGGTGATGATCATCAGCATCACCATCAGGCGGTACGGCTCACCCCGCGACCGCTTCGCCGCCCAGATCCCCAGATAGTCGAAGACGCCGGTCTGCTTGATGATCCCGATCACGATCATCATCCCGAGCAGCAGGAAGATGACGTTCCAGTCGATGCCCTCGTGCTCGGAGAAGAACACCTCCGTACCCGGCGCGAGGCCGAGCAGAAGCATGCCCGCGGCACCGATCAGGACGACCTTGATCTTGTTCGCTTTCTCTGTCGCGATGTAGAAGAACGCCAGCCCGAAGATGCCCAACGCAACGAACGGCCTCACACATCACCCCGGCGACTGGTCACCGAACCCGGCCACCGCCAGACTCGTCAGCAACCGATCCAGCGTGATCACACCGGTCAGGACACCGTCGGCACCGATCACCGCGACCAACGGACTCCGCATCCGCGCCATCAACGCGGCGATCTCCAGCAACGTCGCGTCCCCCGTCACCGTGGCCGGGCGAGCCGGAGGGTTCGGCAGGCAGTCCCCCACGGTCAACGCGCCCAGCTCGCGCCAGAAGCCGTCCGCCGACGACTCGTCCACGGTCCGCGCCAGCATCGGATCCTCTTGGAAGGCTGCCGGAATACACAGCTTCAGCACTTGCGAACCCGGCAACACCGCCGACGGCCGCCGACGCTGATCCACCACGACCAGCCCCGGCATCCGCCCGACCGCCATCAACCGGACGGCCTTCACCACCGGATCGTCCATCGTGACAGTCGGCAGACCGACAGCGATGTCGCCGGCCCGCATCGCTACATCCTGCCCAATCTCACCCAACGCCCCGACACTGTTCACCCTGACCTCCCTGACCGCCACCACCCGGCAGCCGCCTCGAGACCAGTCTTCGCACCCCACGGACCCCAAACCATGGGGTCCAGACCCCAACTCCGCCGCCTCAGGCGGCCCGGATCACCAACCGAGGCGGCCGGCGGCTTCGGCCACCACGGCCGGTCGTCGGCCGCGGTCGCGAAGGCTTCCAGGGCCTGGACCAGTTCGCGCCGCCGGGTGACGGGCGGCGATCAGGCGGTCGACCATCCGGAGTGCGGTCGACGCAGTGACCTCCAGGCGGTGACTGCGGCGCGAGCTCGTCAGCTTCTCCTCGCCGAGATCGAACGAAGATACCCAGCCCAGACCGCCGCCTGGCTCTCCTCCACCGCCGCCCTCACCGGCGAGCCACCCCACTTCCTCCGACCCACCAAAGACCCGTGACGCGGTCCTCCACGTGTTCAGGGGTTTCGGGGTTCGACGATGCCGGATTCGTAGGCGAGGACCACGGCCTGGACTCGGTCGCGGAGGTTGAGTTTGGCGAGGATGTGGGTGAGGTGGGTCTTGACGGTGGGCTCGCTCAGGAACAGGGCGGCGCCGATCTCGGCGTTGGACTTTCCCTTGGCGACTTCGCGCAGTACGTCGAGCTCCCGCGTTGTCAGCGTGGCGAGGCTCGGAGCGTCCGCGGCGGGCTCGCGCCGTACGAAGCTTTCGACGAGCCGGCGGGTCACACTCGGCGACAACAGGGTCTCGCCGGCGACGCACGCGTGGATCGCGCGGGCGAGTTGGGTCGGCGGGGTGGTCTTGAGCAGGAATCCCGAAGCGCCGGCCCGCAGCGCTTGGTAGATGTACTCGTCCAGATCGAACGTGGTCAGCATCAGGACCTTGGCCTGCGGACACTGGTTGAGGATCGCGGCCGTGGCAGTGAGCCCGTCGCCCTGCGGCATCTCGATATCCATCAGCACCACGTCGGGACACAGTTCCACCGCACGGTCGACCGCGGTTGGTCCACTGTCGGCTTCGCCAACCACCTCCACCGAAGCATCGGCGCTGAGAATTGCCGCGAGCCCGCCGCGGACCAGGTCCTGATCGTCGACCAGCAAGACCCTCACCGGTGCTGTCATGACGGTGCCTCCGCTGTCTCGGTCGGGATTCGGGCAAGCACGCGGAACCCGCGCCCACCGGGTCCGGGGCCGGTGCGGATCGTGCCACCGGAGTGTTCGACCCGTTCGGTCAGACCGATCAGGCCGTAGCCCCTGAGAGGCCCGGTGCAGGACGGTCCGGGTCCGTCGTCGACGACCTCGACCGTCGTCTGGCCCGCCGCGGAGCTGACGGTCAGGTGGACAGTCGCGGTCGGCGCATGGCGGAGCGTGTTGGTCAGCGCCTCCTGGACCACGCGGTAGGCGACTGGTCCCGGCAGCGGGTCAGGCGGGATCGAGTACTCGACTGACAGTCCCCCGGTCTGCATACGCCGTACCAGGGCAAAGAGATCGCGGGATGCTGACCCGGCCCCGGCCGCGTGGAAGAGCCGGTCGAGCTCGTCCAAGCTGGCGGTTGCGACGCCGACGACCAGGTCCAAGGCGTGCCCAGCCGCTGCCGGGGCAGTCGGCAAGAGCGCTTCGGCAGCGCCGGCTTGCACGGTCATCACCACGACCGCATGCGAGACGACGTCGTGCAACTCCCTGGCGACCGTCAGACGCTCGGCCCGGACTGCGAGCTCGGTCGCCTCACGCCGTTCTGCGGCCAGGCGTTCGGCCGCCGCTGAGCTTCGTCGGGCCGCCGACCGATGTCGGGCGGTCACCAGCGACACGACCGCGGTCGCCAAGATCGTTTCCCGGACCAGATCGACATTGGTCGACGCGGTCGTGAATCCGTACCAGCACACGGCGGCAAACAGGATCGCAACTCCCACCACCTGCCGAATCCGCGCCGTACCCATCGCAGACCAGGTCAGCGTCACGGCCGTCACGACGTAGGCGAGACCGAAGTAGAAGGGGAGGTCGCCGACTGCAACCACGACCAGCAGCACGCCGGCGATGGCGGCGCCCACACCAGGATCCACGCGCCGCAGCACGATCGCTGCGGCCGCCATCGCCGAGAGAGTCAGAGCCAGTGGTGTTGGCGGCGGTCCCGCCGGCTCCCAGTCGCCTGGCCACAACCAGAACTCGATGCCGGCGAAGGCCGCAACGCAGCCAGCCACGAGGACGTCGACCTTTCGGAACCCGGCGGAGACCGGCGGTGCCTCGCTCGGTGACTGGGTCGATGGATTCGGAGTGGCGTCCCGCAGGAGGCCGAGTAGTCGGCGCAGCTCGGTGATCGCCGCGCGGCCGTCGTGTTGCACAGCTCGCGCGCGGGCGGCTCCAGTGGCCGGCGGCCAGGTCTGCGCGGCGCGGGCGTTGGCTCGCATCGACTCGATCGCCGTCCGGAGTACGTCGTACACATCGCCAAGGAGCCGTGCTCGCTCGGCAGCGACTGCCATCCGTGCCGCCTCCTCTGGACTCGTCGAGGCCAACGCCGCTGCCCGTGAGTGCTGCGACGCCGCTGCCCGGCGCGATCGCATTGCAACGTGCGCCAGGATCGCGACGCCCGCGAGCGGTATGGCCGGCCAGAACAGATCCTCCGACAGTCCGTCCGGCCACTCCGCCAGGTTGACCGACAATCCCAACGTGACAACGCCGGCCGCCGCTATCCCAGGTTTGGTGAAGGCGCCCAGCGATACCGCGGTGATGACACACATCGCCACGTTCCATTCATCGGCGTCCGGCACCGCCTCCAGCCACCCGATCGGGAACCGAACTGCGGTGTCGGCGAGCAACGCGGCCGCAAGTGACAGCGCGGGTCGCCGCCACAACCCGCCGGCGAGGCCCGCCAGCGCCGCGAGCACCGCAACCCACCAGACCGGCCGGGCCGGAGCCAGGTAGAACACCGCCCACCCCGCGGCCACTGCACCGATGCCGAGATCGAGGATCCGCCTGGTCCCCATTCCCACAACGGTAGGCGACCGGCCGACGTACGGGATCCATCTGAAGTCGTGGTCGTCCTCATCCGTCGTGGTTGGTGTGACTACGACCAGGCGCTCGCCGTACGCGCAGCTGTCGGTCGCCGGGATGATGCGTCGCGCAGGACGCCGCAACTGCTCGCCGTGAATACGTTCTTCGACAAGGCAATCGCTTCGACCTATGGGGGTTCATCATGGCTACGGCGAGGTATCGCGCGACGATCAACGGCTTCTGGTGCCGCAACGAGACCTGGGACGACGCGCTCAACGCGGACGGCTGGCACGACGAGGTGTTCATCGATGTCAACGTCAAGGTGGTCGACGCGGGCGGCGTCGTCCTGCAGAACTTCGACAGCGAGAGCGAACTGATGGGCGACGCCTGGAACCGTCCGAACCGGATCCAGGTCGGCTCGGCAACCAGCTATGGCGGGATCGTCAGTGGCGACAGGTTCCCGGGAGCTACCCCGTGGCTGCGAACGGGCGCTCCCAACACCTTGCGCTATCCGCCGTACACGATCTGGGAGGGCGAACTCGAAGAGGGCGAGGACATGGTGATGCTCACGCCCACGCTGTGGGAGTGGGACCCGGGCGCCGGCTTCATGGACGGCTGGCTGGACTGGCAGGTCCAGACCGATGCTCAATACGGTCAGCGCGCGAAGGAGATCTTCGGCAACATCTGGCCCGTCGCGAAGCCGGTGTTCGACGCCGTGTCCCTCGGCATCCAGACAGTCGGAAGCCTGGCCGGCTTGTGGTCGCCGTTCGGCAAGCCCATGCGGCGTCCGGTCGGACTCCATCGAGATCCCAGCAACCCCGATGGCTTCCTCTTCAATCCGACCACGATCGCGCTGAACACGGAGACGGCGGACTTCCTCAGCAGCAGCAACCTCCAGGGCTACGGCACCGGCATCGTCGAACTGCGCTACACCGACGATCCGTACCTGCGAGGCGTCTACTCCCTCTTCGTGCAGATCGAGAAACTGTCGTCGCCGGGCGGTACCGGCTGGCAGCCCGTGGGCCACGCCAACGACGTCACGAGCATGACGGCCATGGACGGGCAACTGTTCGCCGTCACCGGCGACAGCAACCTCTGGGTCCGTGAAGCCGTCACCCAGGACGTGCCGTGGACACCTATCGGACACGCGTACGACGTCGTCGCGCTCGCTGCCACCGGAGGACGCCTGTACTGCGCCACCCGAGACAACCGGCTGTGGACCCGGGAGGCAACACCCGTCACAGTCAACTGGACGCCGATCGGCCACGCCAACGAAGTCGTCGGCATGACAGCCCTCAACGGCAACCTCTTCTGCGCCACCAAGTCCAACGAACTCTGGGTCCGCTCCCCGGCCCTGACCAACGTCGACTGGACCCTCATCGGTCACGCCAACTCGGTCACCTCCATGGCAGCCGCCGCCGGCCACCTCTACTGCCGCACCTCAGACGGCGCCCTGTGGACCCGGGATCCAGTCCTCTCCAACGTCGACTGGCACCCCATCGGCACCGCCCCTCAAGCCACCGCAATCGCCGCCACCACCACCGGCATCTTCGCCACAACCACCGACAACAGACTCCTGCTGCGCCCCCTCCCCTAGGCAGGGCCGGGGGGGGGGGGGGGGGGGGGGGGGGGGGGGGGGGGGGGGGGGGGGGGGGGGGGGGGGGGGGGGGGGGGGGGGGGGGGGGGGGGGGGGGGGGGGG